>JBJMQT010000139.1:0-164952 GCA_045802525.1 Gemmataceae bacterium | reverse complement strand
GGTCGTTTTTCATCCTGTAAGGCCGTTTTTCATCGGGGGTAGGTGGGGGATGAAAAACGGAAACCAAGTGCGCATGAAGCCGTTCAACGGGGGCTGTCCCGCCGTCGGCCAAGAACCTCGTCTGGGAAGCACAGCATACTCCCGAGGGAAATTGAACGCTTCCTGCAAATCAATTCTCCTTTTTCAAATCCAAGAACACGATGCATGAGGGGTTGCCGACGGGCACGTACTGGCCGGTGAATGAGAGTCCACCGGTTTTACGATCAACCCGGAAGACGGTCACGTTGTCGCCTCGCTGGTTGCAGCAATAGAGAAATTCCCCGCTGGGGTCGAAAGCGAAGCTTCGCGGATAGCTCCCGCGGGTCCATTCTTCCCCGACGTATTTCATGTCGCCCGCTGAGCCGATGGATAGGACGGCGATGCTGTCGTGCAGCCGGTTGCCGGCGTAGATGAATTTGCCGTCGCTTGACACCAGGATCTCGGAGCAGAAATTGCTTCCGGTAAATTCGGCCGGCAAGGTGGAGACCGTCTGCCGAGTGGTCAATCGACCGGCGTTGGCCTCGTACTCGAACCGCACGATGGTTGAGCCCTCTTCCTGGATGGAATAAAGCCAGCGGCCCTTGGGATGAAAGTGGAAATGCCGTGGCCCGTCGCCGGGCGGAAGCGAAGCGGCAGGTGGGTCGTTCGCGGTCAGCGTGCCCTTCTTCTCATCGAACTTCCAGACGAAGATCTTGTCCAGGCCGAGGTCCGCGTGCAGCACGAACCGCCCGGTCCGATCTGCTTGGATCATGTGCGCGTGCGTCCGGTCGTGGCCGCTGAAGGCGAAGCTGCCGGTCGGGGCGTTGCTCGCTTTGGCGGGGCCCACTTTACCGGTGGTCGTCTTGATGTCGGATGGATCGCCCAAGCGCCCGTCGTCACGAATCGGCAGCACCGCGACGGAGCCGCCGAAATAGTTGGCTACCAGGAGGAACCGGCCGGACGGATGGATACTCACGTAGGTAGGACCGGCGCCGCCCGAACGAACGGTGTTGAGTAGTTCTAATTTCCCGCCGTCACGATTGATGGCGAAGGCGCTGACGGTGCCTTCCTTGTGTTGGCCCACCCGATCCGTTTCATTGGCGGAATACAGGAGAGTCCCGGTAGTGTTCAACGCCAGGCAACTTGGGCTCGTACCCATTTGGTGGACGCCGGCAGGCGCCATGGCGCCGGTGGTTCGATTTACGTGAAAGAGATGAATGCCCCGACCATTGCCGGGAGGTAAATCAACCTGGGTTGGCAACACATCGCGGAGCGGAGAACTGAAGGTTCCGACATAGGCCAAAAGGGGGCGGGCAGCTTTCTCGGATTGCGCTTGCAGCCAGTTCTCTACAAGCGGCGCCGTCCCCGCAAGGGCGACCGATGTCTTCAAAAACGAACGTCGGGACCTGTCGGGTGGAACCACGGTGGACAGCCTGTCTGGTTAAGATAAATAGTAAATCGCGTGCGGGTGAATCAGTTCACTCATACGCTAAACGATACCCGACGCCCGGTTCGGTGAGAAGGATCTTGGGGCGGGCGGAGTCGGCTTCGATTTTGTGGCGGAGATGGCCCATGTAGACCCGCAGGTAATGCGTCTCAAAGACGCTGTTGGGTCCCCAAACCTCTTTTAATAGCTGGCGGTGAGTGACCACCTTGCCGGCGTATTTCATGAGCGTGGTAAGAAGGCGATATTCAATGGGCGTTAAGTGAATCTCTTCGCCGTCCCGGAAAACCTGGCGGCGGGCGAGGTCGACGCGGAGGTTCTGGACGGTAAATTCCGGCTCGCCCGCTTCATTGGCATTGGCCGCCGCACGGCGAAGCCCGACGCGCACGCGGGCTAATAATTCACTCACGCTGAAAGGTTTCGTCAAGTAATCATCGGCGCCGGCGTCGAGGGCGGCCACCTTGTCGTTTTCGCGACCTCGGGCCGACAAGACGATGATCGGCGTGGTGGACCATTCGCGGAGTTGACGAATGATATCCATGCCGTCGAGATCGGGTAAACCAAGATCGAGGACAATCAAGTCGGGCGGCTGCGACGTGGCCAGCTTGATCCCTTTTTCTCCCGTCTCCGCTTCGATGACGTGGTAATTCTGATTGGCCAGGGAAACGCGCAGAAAACGCCGGATGGGCGCCTCGTCTTCGATCACCAGCAGGCGTGCAGAGTCACTTGCCATGAAGACTCGATAGCCGAAATCCTAAACTGTAATCGCTTCCAAGGGAACAGGAGAGGGCTGCTCTTCCACCGGAAGGGAAAAGGCAAAGACCGCGCCCCCTTCGCCACGGTTCTCGGCCCAGATCTTGCCTCCGTGAAGTTCGACAATGCCGCGGCAGATGGTCAATCCCAGCCCCGCCCCCGACCGCGAGCGCACCGCCGGCGAACGGTAGAACTTCTCAAAGACGCGCTTTTCATCGCCGGGAGGCAGGCCCGGGCCGTGATCGGCAACCTTAATGACAACTGCCCGGCCAAAGGGAGAAGCGGAAATCTCGATCGCCCCATTGGGCGGTGAATACTTCTCCGCATTTTCCAGCAAATTAGCCAAAACTTGCTGGATCAAGACGCCATCAACAAAAAGAAGCGGCAAGTCAGCCGGTACGCGCGTAACGATGGCTCGCTCCGCCAATTTTCGGCCCAAACGATTGAGGACGGCGCCCACCAACTCTTCCACCGATTGCCATTCCTTTTGTACGGTCAACGCGCCGGCTTCCAGGCGGGTCATATCGAGCAAGTTGCCGACGAGGTTGTTGAGGCTTTCCGCTTCATCGCCGATGGATTCCAAGAGTTCGCGGCGGGCATCCGCAGCGAGGCCTTCGCCTCCTTCGAGGAGCGTGCTGCTGGCGCCGGCGATGGCGGTCAGAGGGGTGCGCAAATCGTGCGAGACGGCGCTTAGGAGGGAATTCCGCAAGCGCTCGCTTTCTACTAAGACACGGACACGCTCGGCTTCCGCCGCGAGGTTGGCGCGCTCCAGGGCGACCGCGGCCTGGCCGGCGAATGCCTCCATAAGGTGCACCTGGTCCGGCTCCAAAAGACGGCTAAGGGCGGAAGGGCGCACACCCATGACGCCGACCGTGCCGCTCTTGACATTGAGCGGCAAATAGACGGCGTCCGCGCCGGGAAGCGTGGAAGTCCCAAAGCCCGCTTTTTCCCCGTGGTCGAACACCCACTGAGCGACGCCGCGATCCTTCTCATCGGGACGAAAACTGTTGGCGGCCAAACCGCCTCGAATTTCGATGCGCCTGGCGGCATCGGGAAGCAAAACGGCAACCTGCGCGTCAAAAGCCCCGCCGCTATGGCGGGCGACGGCGTCGACGATCTCATTGACTTCTTGCGTGGCCGCCAGGTCGCGGCTCAAAGAATACAAGGCGGCAATGCGGCGCTCGCGCTGGCGGGCAATTTGCGCTTGGGCTTTGATACGCGCCGTCAGCGTGCTAATCACCAAGCCGGTAGCGAGCATAACAGCGAAGGTGAACAGGTATTTCGTGTCCGCGACCGCAAAGGAGTGCAAGGGCTCGACAAAGAAAAAGTCAAAAGCGGCCACGGAGAGGAAAGAAGCCAGAATCGACGGTTCGCGGCCAAAACGAAGCGCGGTGGCCACTACGCCAATGAGGTAGACCATGACAATATTGACCGCGCCAAAATCGCGAAGAAACATCAAGTAAGACAAACCGGTGCACAAGACGACAACTAAAACGGCCCAGAAATAGTTGGCCGGGGCACGAAACGCGGCTGCTGGGCGCGGCGCCGGTACAACGGTTTCCTCCTCGTCGCCGCTGATCACGAAGATGTCGATGTCGCCGCTCCGGCGCGTCAATTCATAAACGAAGGAGCCGTTTACGATTTCCAACCACCGCGGCCGATGCGATTTGCCGACGATGATTTTGGTGACGTTGCGGCTGCGCGCATAAGCCAGGACCTCTTCGACCAGGTTGGCGCCATTAACGGTGACGGTTTCCGCGCCCAGTTGTTCGGCCAGCTGGAGGTTTTGATTGAGCCGGCTGCGATCGGTCGCGCTCAAACGCGCTGTTGCCGGCGTCTCCACATTGACGGCCAACCAGGGAGCTTTCAAGCTTGCCGCGATGCGGCGCGTCGTGCGGATGAGCCGGCTGGACAGGGGACTCGGGCCGACACAAACGAGCAAGCGTTCATTGGTCGGCCAGGTATCGGAGATGGCATGCTCGGTGCGATACTTCTCCATCTGGGCGCTGACGCGCTCAGCCATGCGGCGCAGAGCCAATTCACGCAGGGCAATGAGGTTGCCCTTGCGGAAAAAATTCTCGATGGCTCGAGCCGCCTGATGGGGAACGTAGACCTTGCCTTCGCGCAGTCGTTCGACGAGGTCGTCGGGCGCGATATCGACCAGTTCGACTTCGTCCGCCGCTTCGAAAACGGAGTCGGGCACGGTCTCCCGGACGATGACGCCGGTGATCTGAGCGATGATGTCGTTTAAGCTTTCCAGGTGCTGGACATTAAGCGTCGTATAGACGTTGATGCCGGCTTGCAACAGCTCTTCAACATCCTGCCAGCGCTTGGCATGGGTGCCGCCGGGCGCATTGGTATGCGCGAGTTCATCGACAAGAAGGAGCTGCGGATGGCACGCGAGGGCCGCTTCAAGATCGAACTCTTGTAGGACGGCGCCATGATATTCCACCTTGCGCCGCGGCAATAAATCCAGCCCGAGGACCAAGGCCTGCGTCTCGGGACGAACGTGAGGCTCGACATAGCCGACAACAACGTCGGCGCCGGCTTTGCCCTCTTTGCGGCCGGCTTCGAGCATGGCATAGGTCTTGCCAACGCCAGGCGCAGCGCCAAAGAAGATCTTTAGCTTCCCGCGCCGTGACTGCGCTTCCTGAGCGTTCACGCGCGCCAGCAATTCATCCGGATTGGGCCTGTCGGTGACGGCTGCCATAGATCTCTCTCGGCATGGAAGCGGCAAAAGACCGCTACGAGTCCGGTTGAAGTGTCCTTATTTTATCACCCTTCGCCATCAATGGGTTGCCTGCCGAAAGCCTTTGCGCGCTTTTTATAGCCCACTGATCGGCTTTTATGCAGCCTTTACACCTCCTTTTGTAGGATCTAACAAGATGCTTCACATTTGTGAATGTGGCAACGATCCATCAAAGGAGGAATCTCAATGAGCGGCAAGATTTGGCCGGTGTTCGCATTGATTGGACTTTTTGCGGTCGCAATGCTAGGCGGCGCGCGAGCCGCAGACGACAAGAAAACTGATGATGGAAAGGCAGAGGAATTCAAAGGCAAGAAGTTTGACTTGAAGGGAAATAGCAAGTCGAGCGTCACGCTCGCTTTCCCCGCAGGCAAGGAAGCGTCGCTATCAGTCCGCAGCGAGAAGAAAACGGACATCCACCTTTTCGTCTACGACGCTGACGGCAAGGAAATTGCCAAGGACGACAGCCCCGGCCCGTCCTGCGATCTGAAATTCACGCCCAAAGAAGCTGGCAAGTACACCCTTGAGGTCCGCAACCTTGGGCCAGGGGACAATCAATCAACTCTGAAGCTGGTGTTGGGCAAGAAGGAAGTGAAGCCGAAAGACAAATAATAGCATCATCGGACACCCTTGAGGGGCGCCGTCAAATGAGGCGGTTCCCCCCTTATTTGTCTTGAAGCTCGACCTTGTGACCAGTTTACACGCAAGTATTACCGAGGAGTCAGCGAGATGTGGCATTACTTCAAATTGGCCTTTGACTCTCGGCCATTGTGTGTGGTTATTCGGCCCTTAGCGGGTTTGGTAATCGTGGGTGCTCTCGCCGGAGTTTTCGGTTTATTGGGCGGTTTTGCACAGAGCGCGTTCCAGGACCCAGTGAATTTCGCTATCAAATGCGGGTTGCGCCTGGCCGGCGCTGGGGCGGTGGCCGGTTTCGTGATGGGGTTTTGGAGCGGGTTGGACCGAATGAATTGGCCTGAAGACGAATGGGACGGGCCCAAGAAGCCGAGCCATTTGCTGCCGTCAGCGAAAGCACGCTCCAAACCACCAACTGGCCACTTGAAGTTGACTTGATGGCTTTTTAATGCGCGCTGATCCACTTTTTACGGAGCCTTTATTCTTTAAAGGCAAGAATCCAATGATACGCCAACATCATGGACAGTGGAAAGGCGCGCGTTGACTTCTGGGAGCTTCTAATCTGAATCTGGGTTGTTTCAATCTAACTAGTTTCGCGCGGTTCGAAGTTCTCGACGTCTGAATTGAGAAAGGCCTCTCCAATGATTGAGATTCAGTGGGGGCTCTGCAACGAGCCGGAACAACTGTTGTATTCCCTTCGCGCGAGGACGAACGATCGATGTTTGCGATTGTTCGCTTGCGCGTGTTGCCGCCAGGTTTGGCCGCTTATTGTGGATGAGAGAAGCAGAAAGGCCGTGCTTGCGAGCGAGAGGTTTGCCGATGGCTTGGTTTCTTCATTAGTCCTAAAGACAGCCGAAGCAGCCGCTCAAGACGTGCGCTGCTCAGCAACGGGAGGATGGCTGGCTGCATGGGCAGCGGCTGAAACCGCTGGATTCGATGCCTCGGTGGCTGCGGCTTGGGTGCCGACTTGGGCCGCTGAAGCGGCTGCAGAAGCGGCAGCCCGCTCTGGTCTCATATCAGACAATACGGCGCCTGTCGACGATATTGCAGCTTCAGCATGGCGTCGGCATCGGCAGCTTCAATGTGAACTGCTCCGAGATATATACCCCGATCCGTTCATTCCGATGCTTCGACTAAAATCTTCTTGGCTTAGATGGAAAAATGGCATTGTAGAGATGGCGGCTCAGGAATGCTATGACGGGGGTCGATGCGAGGATCTGTCGCGTCTTGCACATCTCCTAATGCAAGCGGGCTGCGATAATCAAGAAATCCTTGCACATTGTCGGGCTCCAATGGCCCACGTGCGCGGTTGCTGGGTGCTTGATTTGCTGCTGGGAAAGCGAGGGCAACCGCGCCGAGAGAAGGAAAGCCCCAAGCTCCAGTGGAGTGATTCAACCGAATTTCGCGAGAAGTACGGTAGGCCATCACCGTGGGATTGCCCGCCTCCTGCGTCAGCCCAGGTGTTGAGCGCCTGATAAATCGAATGTCGAAGTGTCTCTCGCTGTTTCTCCTTTTCCTTGAAAGAAAGTTGGTCCAACTTATGAAATTGATCATCGCGATCATTCGGCCCGAGAATCTGTCGGCTGTGCAAGCGGCTTTGAACAAACGAGATATGGACCTGATGACTGTAAGTGAAGTGCTCGACTGCGGTCAGGACCAAGGTTCTGCTGAGATTTATCGAGGCACGAAGGTCCGCCGGCTGGTAACTAAGCTTAGACTGGAGATCACAATAGACGACTATCTTTTCGATGACGTCGTTGAAGCGCTTAGGACTGCAGGTGAGGGAAAGATTTATGTCATGGGGCTGGAAAATGCCGGCCGCATGCACGTCTTTGCGCGCATCCCTGTTGCTCTTGATCGTTGACTATTCTTCGACTTTGCCGCTCTTATTAATCAGGGGACAGGACTGCATAAATCGCACGTCCTGCCCCTTTTTTGTCTAGTATTCTTAGAACCGAAGGGTCATATCAAGGCCATAGAGCCACAAGCCGCGGCTGCCGCCAAGGTCGAAGGCCGGCTCGTGCCAATTCCGGTAATAACCGATCTCAGGACGAATCTGGAGCAAGGAGTTGAAATTGTGGGTTAATCCGATGGCATGGCTGGTGTAGGTTCCCGGGAAGCCGGATCGCATGCCCCGTTCATCCCTCCACCATTCATTGCGGAACGTGAGGAAATCCTTCTTTGAGACTTTGTACATCGTGTAATTCACCGCGCCGTACGTCTGGGATAAGCCCGGCAGCAGCGTGCCGTCGCCGCCCCCGCCTCCGAAGGGTTTCAACGGGCCTGCGCTGGGCGTTCCACCTAACTCGGCGTCAAATTGCCACATATAGTAGGCTTCCGTCTTGGTGTGGATCGCCAAGTGGCTGTCCGTACTGAATAAAATGCCGGAATTTCGCCGTGTCGATTTGATTCAACACCGCATAGATCGAATCGTTGTTGTCTTTTGACACCCAGCGAACTCCAAACATGCCGCAGGCAACGGCGCCCTTATACCAAGGGGCCATGTCATCGCCCGCATTAAGGCATGCTTGCACCGTCCACTGCTGGTTGAGCATAGTCGTAGCCATTACGCCCGTTTGAGTGTAGGTGTCAAACGTGAATAAAATGGAATGAGTCCCCATGTAGTTGTCCGGAGCAAATTGAGTTTCAATATCCGGGCAGGCGATCCATCGGCCGACGCGAACAATCGTTCCCTGCCCTATGCCGCCGGGGAAATACACATCAATGTATTGTTCCGTGGGATCCCAACCGTACAGGGCATTGTGCTTGAGCAATTGCTCACTAAACCAGCCGCCGGCAGTCATGAAGCGGTAATCAATGCCATAAAGCAGCGTGGAGCGGAATCCCACGTCGATATGGTCCGTCTGGACCGAATCGACTTGGCGCTCAATGCGAAGCACGGCCTGGTCCAACTCATATCGGTTGGGCACAATCCAATACGAGTCGGGCAAATTGGACTTTTTAGCGGTGCTCCAGTTGCCCGAGGCATTGATCCAGCCGTAAACCTTGATTCGGCTTTCCTTGATTTGCTCGCCCCCAGGACAGCCATAGATCGCCTTCATCAACGGATAAACCGAGGAGTCGGGCGGGACCCCGACAAGCGGATATCCCTGGTACTCGGCACTTGGAAAAGGAGGAGATTCGAAGGGCCCGGGCAGGGCTCGCCTGGGCGCCGGCGCCGTCTCCTCCTCGACCGGCTCGTTCTTGGGCTTGAACTCATCCCAATAAGCTTTGAGAAACCGGTGGAAGAATCGGCCCTCGTCTTCGGACGAGCCGGACGAATCCTTGGAGTTGGCATCCGGTGGCTCATTTTCCTTGGGGGCCGTAGTCTCGGGTGATGCATGTTGGGGAGAGTCCTGAATTGGCGTGCTTGACTTAACCGCAGGCTCGGCCTGGCCAATGGCAAGCGTCATACCCACTACGAGAGAGATAGCTACAGAGATGATGTCTCCCTTAGCTGGTTGGCCCCAACAAGGGCCGCTAAGTCCCGTTCCCAAGGAGACACGAGGGGATACATCCCCGCCTCAAGCCGGGTAACTTAGTCTAAAATCGGAAAGAAGTGCAAAACTCATCAGGAAAATTACCACCGGCACAATGTGCGGATTTACGATTAGCGAATTCCTCGGTCGATCCTACGCATCTTGCTTCATTTCCGCCTTCAACCGTTTCCTTGAACCGTTGCTGAAAACCTAATGGGATCGGATCTTTATTGCGTTTTTGCGCTACCACATTCAAGTTTGAGCCTTTCTTTATGCCGTGTCCGCTAGCATGCGCGTGACATGGATTCCGTCCCATTAGGTCAAAGGAGTGACCATCAAAAGGTGATCCGGCTCGCCGGATTGCCGGGCGGGGGGACCGGTAGACACCCGGTTGCCCCCGCCTTTTCACGTTCAAAAAAAGGTAGCATGGGGAACTTAATGAATTGCCAGTTCTGGGGAGTGATGCTTCTCTCTTTAGCGCTGACTTGGCTACTTCTCTGCCTGAGAAAGCGTCTCTAAACGCAATACTACGTCCAAGGGCAACTGGTCTTGAGTAAAGCGGAATCTCGCCCAGCCCCTTGCCTTGTGTAGCCTATGCGTTAGATAGGAGGCAAGGAGCGGGCGAGTTATCGATGAGGGCTTGAAAAGGCGGAGGCAATCGGCTGTCTACCGATTCCCCCGCCCGACTCACCGGGTTTGCCGGATTGCCTTTCTTGACGTCATTTTCCTCGTTCATCGAGAGCCAAATTAAGCCGAAGCACATTGACGCGCGGCTCGCCTAGCAAACCAAATGTTCGCCCTTCGGTATGCGCAGCTGCCAGTTGGCGAACTCGTTCCGGATTCATGCCTCGTGCTTGGGCCACGCGCGAGATCTGATATTCAGCCGCAGCAAGGCTGATATGCGGATCGAGCCCGCTTGCCGAGGCGGTCACAAGGTCTGCTGGAATCGGATTCTTGTTGTCCGGATCGGCCTCTCTAAGGGCAGCAATACGTTCTTTCACTGCTTCTTCCAGTTTCGGGTTTGTAGGGCCGAGATTCGAGCCATTTGACGCACCGGCGTCGTAGGGGCCTGGAGACGTGGCGGATAGGCGGCTCCAAAAGTATTTCGGCTCTTCGAATGCTTGACCGATCAACGAAGAGCCTACAACTTTGCCGTCCTTCTCTATCAAGCTGCCATTCGCTTGACGGGGGAATAATGCCTGGGCAATTCCCGTCACCGCGAAGGGGTAGACTACGCCGGTTAGCAAGCTGAAGAGAACCAAGGCTACGAAGGCGGCTCGTAATTGAGCAAGCATGGTCGTTTTCCTCAAGTCAGATGCAGAGCGACGAGAATCAAATCTATGAGTTTGATGCCGATGAACGGCACTATCAGACCACCCAGTCCGTAGATCAGCAGATTATCACGCAGCAAAGTAGCTGCTCCGATAGCCCGGTAGCGGACGCCTCGCAGCGCCAGCGGAATCAAGGCGATGATAATCAGGGCGTTGAAGATGACGGCCGACATAATCGCGCTGGTCGGCGTGGCCAGATGCATGATGTTCAAGTGATCGAGCACGGGATAGGTAGTCGCGAAGGCGGCCGGAATGATGGCAAAGTACTTGGAAACATCGTTGGCAATGCTGAAAGTGGTCAAAGCGCCGCGCGTCATCAAGAGCTGTTTGCCGATCTCGACAATCTCCAGTAGCTTGGTCGGATTGGAATCCAGATCGACCATGTTGCCGGCTTCCTTGGCGGCCTGCGTGCCGCTGTTCATGGCGACGGCCACGTCGGCTTGGGCGAGGGCCGGGGAATCGTTGGTGCCGTCGCCGGTCATAGCCACGAGCCGGCCGCCGCCTTGGTATTCGCGAATTAATTTGAGCTTGGTCTCGGGGGTTGCCTGGGCGAGAAAGTCATCTACGCCGGCCTCGGCAGCAATGGCGGCGGCAGTGAGCGGATTGTCGCCCGTGATCATTACCGTCTTGATGCCCATACGGCGCAATTCCGCAAAGCGCTCCTGTATGCCGCCTTTGACGATGTCCTTGAGCTGAATGACGCCGAGAACCTTAGCTCTCTCAGCCACGACGAGCGGCGTACCGCCCTGCTTGGCAATGCCGTCCACGTTAGTGCGGACGGGAGCCGGAAAATAGCCGCCCTTATCCTGAACGTAGGATTCGATGGCGTCCGCCGCGCCTTTGCGAATGCACCGGCCGTTGAGATCCACCCCGCTCATGCGGGTCTGGGCGGCGAAAGGCACGAAGGTCGCGCCCAGGTTCTCAATATCACGCCCTCGGAGTCCGTATTTTTCTTTGGCCAATATCACGATGCTGCGGCCTTCGGGCGTTTCATCGGCCAAGGAGGAGAGCTGGGCCGCATCGGCAAGGTCCTGGATAGAAACGCCTGGCGCCGGGAGGAAAGCGACGGCCTGACGATTTCCCAGCGTGATGGTGCCGGTCTTATCGAGAAGCAAGACGTCCACGTCGCCTGCCGCTTCCACGGCCCGGCCGGACATGGCAATGACATTGGCCTGGATCATCCGATCCATGCCGGCGATGCCGATGGCCGACAATAGGCCGCCAATCGTAGTCGGAATCAAGCACACCAGGAGGGCGACCAAGACCGTGACCGTAATGGGGCTGCCGCCCTGCCCTTGGGCATTGACGCTGTAGATCGAAAACGGCAAGAGCGTGACGCAGGCCAACAGAAAGATGATTGTCAACGCGGCCAGCAGGATGTTGAGGGCAATCTCATTGGGTGTCTTTTGGCGTTTGGCGCCTTCCACCATGGCGATCATACGGTCGAGAAACGTCTCGCCCGGATTGACCGTAATGCGAATGATCAGCCAGTCGGACAGGACGCGCGTGCCGCCGGTGACGCTGCTGCGGTCGCCGCCGCTCTCGCGAATGACCGGGGCGCTTTCCCCGGTTATCGCGCTTTCATCCACTGAGGCGACGCCTTCGAACACCTCGCCGTCTGCGGGAATGTAGTCGCCGGCCTGGACGTAAATGAAGTCTCCCTTGCGCAAGTTAGGGGCGGTCACCAGATCGAAGGCGGCTTCCCGATTGGGTTCGCTTAGTTTCTTGGCGGTGATTTCTTTTCGAGCCTTGCGCAAAGTGTCCGCTTGCGCTTTGCCGCGGCCTTCGGCCATGGCCTCCGCGAAGTTCGAAAAAAGCACCGTGAACCAGAGCCACGCCGATACGGCAAAAATGAAGGCCGCAGGCGCTTCACCGGAACTGACCAAAGCTTGAATGAACAGCCCTGTCGTCAATAGGCTGCCCACGAATACCGTAAACATGACCGGATTGCGAACCTGGATGCGCGGATCGAGCTTGCGGAAGGAATCGACGACGGCGCGTCGAAGAATCGGCGGGTCGAACAGCGGTCGACCTTTTGCAGATGTGGACATGTAAATCCTTGCTCCCCAGTTTAGCGCCAACATTGGTGTTCCGGCTAAAAGCCGAACTCCAAAGACGCTATTGCATCATTTGCAAGTGCTCGACAATAGGGCCCAAGGCCAGGGCGGGAATAAACGTCAAGGCGCCGACGATTATCACGGTGGCGACGAGCAAGACAACGAACAAGGGTGTATGCGTGGGCAGCGTTCCCGCACTTGTTGGCGTGGTTTTTTTCAGGGCCAAGGCGCCTGCAATGGCGAGCACGGGCACCTTGATCCAGAAACGCCCAAAGAACATGGCTAGGCCCAAGGCCACGTTGTAGAACGGGTTGTCCGCGCTCAAGCCGGCAAAGGCGCTGCCATTGTTGTTGCCCGCCGACAAGAAAGCGTAGAGCACTTCGGAGAATCCATGGGCGCCCGTATTAGTCAGAGTGTCCTTCGTCGTTCCGTCCTTGTCCTCCATAATCAGACCCGGCCCCAGAACGGCAACAGCGGTTCCCGCCAGCACGATCAAAGGCGGGATGAGAATCACCAGCGACGCCATCTTCATTTCGAACGCTTCGATTTTCTTGCCGAGGTACTCGGGCGTTCGGCCTACCATGAGGCCGGCGATGAAAACGGCGACGATGGCAAAGATCAGCATGCCATAAAGACCGCTGCCAACTCCACCGAAGACGACCTCGCCCAGTTGAATAAGCCACATGGGTACAAGCCCGCCCAGAGGCGTGTACGAGTCGTGCATGGAATTGACGCTGCCGTTGGAAGCGGCCGTAGTGGCGCTGGCCCACAGGGTGGAGTTGGTAATGCCGAAGCGCGCCTCCTTGCCCTCCATGTTGCCGCCCGGTTGAAAATCGCTTGCCTGCTGATCGACTCCGAGGTGAGTCAGAACGGGATTTCCTCGCTGTTCCGCGATGGTGCAACCGAACAGCAGAGGGACGAATATGACTGACATGGCCGCCAGCACGGCCCAGCCTTGTCTCGGATCGCCGACCGTGTGGCCGAAGGTGTAACACAAGGCGGCGGGAATGAGCAGGATGGAAAGCAGTTCCAGAAAATTACTCAGCGGCGTCGGATTCTCCAGCGGATGAGCCGAATTGGTATTAAAGAATCCGCCGCCATTGGTGCCCAATTGTTTGATGGCCGCTTGCGAAGCCACCGGCCCCATGGGCAGCGTCTGCTCGGTGACCGGTTCCTTCTTGTCGTCTTGGGTCGTGGTCGGAGAAACTAAGGCCGCTGTTTCGTAGGGACGGAAATTTTGAATAACGCCCTGCGACACCAGGGCGATGGCCAGAACTAAAGACAAGGGCAAGAGGATGTAAAGCGTCGAACGCGTCAGGTCCACCCAGAAATTACCGATGGTTTGAGCCGTTCGCCGAGTGAGCCCGCGGATGAGCGCGATCAGCACGGCCATGCCCGAAGCCGCCGACAGGAAGTTCTGCACGCCGAGCGCGGCCATTTGGGTGAGGTAGCTCATCGTCGATTCGCCGCTGTAGCCCTGCCAATTGGTGTTGGTGGCGAAACTGACGGCGGTGTTGAAAGAGGAATCGGGGCTCACCGGCCCCAGCTCCTGCGGATTGAAAAGCGAGCCATGGAGGTTCTGGGTCCGCTGAAAACCGTAAACGGCGAGCAGGCCCAGCATATTAAGGAGCAGCATGGCCGCTGCGTACGTCTTCCAGCCCATCTCTTCTTCAGGCCGTACGCCGCCCAGGCGATAGATCAAGCGCTCCAGCCAACCCAGCGCGCGATTGAGCCCGAAGCTCTTCCCCTCATAAACCCGGGCCATGTACCAACCCAGCGGCCTGACGAGGGCAAGGAGCACCGCCAAGTAGAAGGCAATCTGCAAGAAAGCATTGAGGGTCATGAAAACCACTCCGGCTTCAAAAGTGCAAAGAGCAGATAGACGAACAGCAGCGCCGCCAGGATGCCGCCGATCAGATAGATGGCAGTCACGTACGACCTCCTAAACGCGATCCACCAGGTGCATAAACGCCCAGGTCGCCACAAAGCAAGCCAGGGCAATGCCTACATAAAGCCAGTCCATCCCCATGCTCCTTGGACGGTCGCTAGAGACGCTTAGAGCTTGAACGACACTATTGTTAGCAGAGGCCGCGCAAAGGCAGGATAAAAAGGCAGACGTAGGGCGTAAAAATTGTGTCAAAGGCAAAAAGATGGGCCACTGGACTCGAAACGGTCGGTCCCGAGGGTCGCCTAATGTCGCCAACCGCCGGCAAGTCGAGGCCCGGCCCGAAATTTCAGGTTTCCAAGTCTCGGAAGCGCCGTTTGCCTGAAATTGGAGCTTGAACTATGCTTCTGACGCCCCAACTCGAATAAATCGCTACTTCAATTCAGGGCTCGATTATGATCGAAGTGACCTGTCAAACCTGCGGAGAAAAGACTTCGGTGCAAAGTTGCTTGGCAGCCGCCCAACAGCTCTGCGGCCAGTGCGGCCAATTGTTAATGGGCCCTCTGGCACGCGGCTCCCGCACCACCCGGCCACCGGCGTTTGCCGAGTCGCTGCCAGGTCCCACGGAGCCGGAGTACGGGCCCAGCAACACGGCTGGGCTATGGTTGGGAGTGGTCGCAGGGGCAGCAGTTGGCATAGGAGCAGTCGCAGCCGTGGCCAACATGGGCGCGGTAGTCCCGCTTTTCCTACGGGGCGTCATCCTGGCGGCACTTACAGGCGTGGTTTTGGCCCCCATCTTTGCGATTAGCTCTTTTATCTCCATGCTTGTGTTGCCGTTTAGCCTGGAAGGCATATTTGGGGACTGCATGTGGAGCCGGATGGCGACCGCTCTTCACCATCGCAGGCCCGGCAAGCTTTTTCTTCCAATACTCCTTTACGTAGTATTGCCGGTGACCCTATGTGGATTCGGCGGCTCTAAGATGAAGGACCCCAGCTTGCTCGTGATAAGCGCCGGGCTAGGAGCAGCCATGCTTGGAGCGGTCGTGGGCGGAATAATAGGATCGCGCAGTCGCAAGCCGGCCTAAGGCCCTTAGGGTCGCAACGGTTGGTCCAGAGGGTATATCTGGAGCACACTCATTTCATCTGATTCATAACACACACCGAGCCCTTTTGACCTAACCTCTTGGCAGCACCCATTTAGACGAATGTTACGAAACGGCCAAGGGCGGCCCGTGTTACGAAATGAACCAGGGATTACTGGCGATCTGCGGCTGAGATCCTTCCCCCGTTGTGACGGCGGAAATGAGCAACCGTTTTCCGTTTTTCATCCCCCACCCACCCCTGATGAAAAACGGAACCTAAGCTCTCGCTCGCCGGGAAGGCCCCTCAGATTTGGTTCTCTCCATTTCGCCTGACCTCCCGGGAAAGAAATGGAAAGTAATTTGGGGGCATACCCTGCTGCTGAAAGCCCGCTTCTGCTACGACACGGAGAACATGCAAGGACCCATCGCCGCCTTGTGCGGCCGAAACGAGCAATCGTTTTCCGTTTTTCATCCCCCACCCACCCCCGATGAAAAACGGAACCTACGCGGCGAAAAACGGAATCCATCTGATGAAAAACGGGCCCACCTGATGAAAAACGGAGCCTTGCGTCGCAAATCGAGTGCGGACCGTTTTACGGAGCTTGTCCGCGTCCCCATGGATTTTCTGTGGCTAAGGACATGACAGCGGCCCAATCCACGTCGCGTTGGCGTTTTGACGCTTGCCAATGACTATTCCGAAAAAAATGGATCCGCAATATGGACTTTGGATGGTAAGACTGGCAAAATTGGCTCTCTCCCCAGGAGCCCATTTCCATGTTAACGAGCGCAGCCACCCATCCGTCGGCCGACACGCTCCGAGCCTTTAGTCTTGGGCAGCTAGACGAACAGACGGCAGTCTCAGTGATGAATCATCTTGACGGCTGCGCGGGCTGCCAAAAAGAAGTGGCCGTTGTCACGGGCGACTACTTTCTCGACCGGCTAAGGCAAGTCCGCGACAAAAGCGGCACGCCGGCGCCCGGCAAATCGCTCTCGGAGTTGGCCCGCAGCCTATACGCCACGCTTCCGCCCACCGGTTCGGTTACCGCGCCGGCCGGGCTGCCTTCCGAACTTCTTAATCACCCTCAGTATGAAGTCTTGAGCGAGCTAGGCCGGGGAGGCATGGGAGTCGTCTACCTGGCTCGCCATCGCCTTTCCGGACGGCTTGAAGTCCTCAAGGTCATGAACAAAGAGCTATTGCTGCGGTCAGCGGGCAAGGAACGGTTTCTGCGCGAGATCCAGTCGGCGGCACTGCTCGATCATCCCAACGTCGTCAAAATGTACACCGCCCTGGAATTGAATGATCTCATGGTGTTGGTGATCGAATATGTTAAGGGCGAAGATCTCGCAAAACTGGTGAAAGCCAAAGGGCCTCTCCCGGCGCCAAACGCCTGCTTTTACGCGCAGCAAACGGCTTTGGGCCTGCAACACGCCCACGAAAAGAAAATGGTGCACCGGGATATTAAACCGCAAAATTTGATCCTGGCGCGGGAGGGAAAGAAACACGTCATCAAAGTCCTCGACTTCGGACTGGCCAAGGTTGTCCGCGAAGGAGGGGAATCTTTTGAACTGACCGGCCATGGCCAGATGCTGGGCACGCCCGACTACATCGCGCCCGAGCAGACCTTGGACGCGACCCATGCCGACATTCGCGCCGATATCTACAGCCTGGGCTGCACGTTGTATTATCTGCTGACCGGCCATCCGCCGTTCAAAGGCAAGAGCCTTTTTGAGATCTTGCTGGCCCACCAATCCATGGAAGCCAAGCCGCTTAACCAGGAAAGGCTCGAAATCCCGGAAGACTTGGCAGCCATCGTCGCAAAGATGATGGCCAAGGACCCGGCTAAGCGCTTCGAAGTGCCGGTCGAAGTAGCCAAGGCTCTCGCGCCGTTTTTCCGAGCGGACGCGAAGCGCTCCTCGACCAAGTCCCTGCACGAACCTCCGGCGGGAGGTTTGGCGCCGCCCAGCATGGAAGCCGATCGCCCACACACGCGACAGTCCCACGTACCCGTTGCAAAAATCATCGAAGATCTTAAGCCGGAGCAACCGGCACGCGAGAAAACGAGAGTTCCATCTTGGGACACCTTGACCGAGAGCAATTTCAAGTCGAGCCGGACGGGCAAGAGCGGGATTGCTGCCCAGGCTTCCACCATGATCGCCCGGGTGGGAAAGACCAAGACGTTTGTCGCCCTGGCTGCGTTGGCCGGCGTCCTCTTGGCCGGCCTAATTGGCATGTGGGCCGGAGGCGTCTTCAAGGGGAAGACCAAGACGGCATCATCGTATTGGAAAACCTGCCGGAGGACGCCGAGGTCATTGTCGACGGCGCTGCCGTGACCCTCACGACCAGGAACGGAGAAACCGCCGAGATCAGCGTCGCCCCGGGAAAGAAGTGTCAATTGAAAGTCAAGAAGGCGGGGTTTCAAGTGTTCGCCAAAGAATTGGAGATCGATGCCGGCGAGCGCCAACCCATCAAAGTCAACCTGGAGCCCTTGCCGGAGGAACCGATCGTTCAGCAGGATTCGGCGCCGCCGGCCAATGTCCCGACTCCGGACGGCGAGGCCGTGCTTACGCAAATCCTTCGGGATAACACGTGGTTTTATCATGATGATCTCTACCCGCCCGGCGAAAACTTTCAGTTCAACGCGGATGGAACATTTCACTCCTGGAGGTGGAACTATTGGGTCGTGGGCCCGCGCGAAATCCGCATCCACTATGATCGCAACAATCACGACAAAGATTCGGGCATTCCCTTTACCTTCAATGAAGAATTGACCGAGTTCGCCGGCGAGTTCACCGACCAAAGAGGCCGAGTCCACAAAGTCACCGGCACCCGGCAGTGAGGGTTTGCGGCGGTGACGGGGGCCTTCATCCCGGTGGGCCAGTGTTGGTGGGACCAAAGGCGGCTCGCCTCTCATGGAGCGTGATATGGCAGCCCCAACGGGGCGACCGTCAATAGCCAGGGGCGTGAGCCCCTGGGATGAGGAGGCGGGCCCCGCTGTTAGCCCCGAATGGGGCGGCAGTGTACGGATAACGCCACTGCCGCCCCGTTCGGGGCTGAGCGGCCATTGTTGCGTCCCCTTCTTTCAGGGGCTCGCGGCCTGGCTATTGACGGTCGCCCCGTTGGGGTTGGCTCGCAGCGTCGGTTTGTTCACGCGTCCTACCGCTTTACGCTTCACCGGCTTTTTCGGCGCAGCCCGCCGCGCGGTCATCCGTGTGTAGAGTTCGAAGACCGGCAAGGCGATTGCAAGATTCCTTGCAGCTCTTGGAAAAGACGCTGGAGCGAAGGAAAATCAAGCTCGGTACCGATCACGAGGACACGTTGACAAACATGGAGAATCTGGCAGTCATATTCGTCCGTTTAGGGCGGTATCAGGAGGGGATCGCGCTACAGGAAACCGTGGTAGAGCCGCTGAAGCCTCCCGAAACCAAACCCGACCCAGCGCCCCCGACGCGAAAAGGGCCGTGAGCGAGGAGCGCTCAGTCCAATTGATGGAGTGCCATGACGTGGCGCCCATGCGTCAAGGGAACAAGATCGTGAATCCTTCTTGCGTGAAGTGATGATCGTTGGTTAGAACTTCGGAAATGGCTAGCGCTCGCAACGCAATCATGGATCGGCAGTCGGTCAGACTGTACCCTTTGTCCGGCCGAGCCTTGTACAGAGCTAGCGCGGCGTCGAAATCGGCGCGGGATTGCGGAAGCACAGCCAAGTTTGGATCGCTGCGCACATCGTCGACCAGCGCCGCGACTTTCGCCCGCCAATACGGCCCAAGACCGGCAAAATGGCTCAAGACCTCGCTAAGGACCTCGTCGGTTGCCACTAAGCGAACGGCTCCCACGCTCCGGCTGAACGACATGACAGCGGCATGGAAGGAGTCGCGCGGAAAGATAAGTGCGATCCAATAGAAAGTGTCCGCGAAGTAGGCGGCCGGCATGGGCGGTTTACTCCGGCCGCTTGGGCGTTCCATACAGGTAATGGTCGTGTTGGGAAGCCCCGTCGATGGGCGGCTTCGCCAATTCCTCAGAAGGCGCGTCCGCGGTAAGCGCGGCAATCCGCTCCCAGATCGGAGGACGAGCCGGCTCGACGGTGACTTGAACTCTATCGTGCTCTTTGAACGGCAACGGCTGGGCCGGCTTAAGCACGCCGTTTTCGTAAACGGCTTCGACAGTAAAGGCCATCAGCGATACCTCCGCAAAAAACCGGCTCATGACGAGGGAATTGTAGCAGATTATCAACTGATCCCGCAAAAAATGCGACCCGCGTGAGCCCAGGGAATAAAAGGTGTCAGGAACGGTTCCTGACACCTTTTCTTTCCCCCGAAACCAAACCCGACCCAGCGCCCCCGACGCGAAAAGGGCCGTGAGCGAGGGAGCGCTCAGTCCAATTGATGGAGTGCCATGACCTGGCGCTCATGCGTCAAGGGAACAAGATCGTGAATCCTTCTTGCGCGAAGTGATGATCGTGTGTCAGAACTTCGGAAATGGCTAGCGCTCGCAAGGCGCCCATCGAACGGCAGTCGGTCAAGCTATAGCCTTTGTCGGGCCGGGCTTCGTACAGAGCCAAAGCGGCGTCGAAGTCGGCGCGGCCTTGGGGCAGCACCGTCACGCGGGCGTCGCTGCGAACATCATGAACGGTGATAGCTGCGTAAGCTCGACCGGTCGGGCCTGCGCCTGCGAAGGCGTTGAGAAACTCCGTGAGAACCTCGTCCGTCGTGACGATCGTGATCGATGGCTGCATTCCCGTCCAAAGCGAAACCGCGGCATGCCAGGGATCGCGCGGCCGGGCCATGGCGAGCCAATAGAAAGTGTCCGCGAAGACCATCGGCGGCATGGCAGCTCATTCCGGTCGTTTCGGAGTGCCATACAAATAGTGATCGTGTTGCGCGGCTAGGTCGTCGGGCAAAGCAGCCAGGACTTCCGGCGGCAGCGCACGGGCGCGGGCGACGATCCGCTCAGCCAAAGTTGGCTGCTTCTCCTCAACGGTAATGCTTACTTTCTCGTGCTCCTTGAACGGCAACGGCTGGGCCGGCTTAAGCACCCCGTTTTCGTAGACGGCTTCGACTGTAAAGGCCATCGGCGACACCTCCGCAAAAAACCGCTCATGACGAGGGAATTGTAGCAGATTATCAACTGATCCCGCAAAAAATGCGACCCGCGTGAACCCAGGCACAGTCGGATTACGCATAGATAAGCACTGTCGAATTCGGACAACTACGACGATCAAGGCCGCGTCTACCAAGACCGGGTTTACAAAGTTAATCCAACGACCGGTTCAGTATCCACCAATGCCTTACGGAAGTAAGGGTCTGGGTGCGGAGCACGCTGGCGGAAGGAGCGTTGGGCATGCCCCTCTTCGCCTGCTATAATTGTAAAATTCTCCTAAGACGCACGAAGCACGCGACGAAAGGATGTCGTTTTGCGCGTAGCCAAGACTTGGCATTTGCTCCCGCACGATCGCACGGCTGTGGAACGCTTGGCCGCCGCGCTGGGCATTGCGCCGATTGTGGCGCAACTGTTGATTAATCGCCGGCATGAAGCTCCCGATGTCGCTAAACGGTTTCTGGACGCTCCCCTTTCGGGCCTGCATCCTCCCAACCTCCTGCCCGGCGTTGCCGAAGCCGCCGACCGCCTGCTGGCGGCCGTGAAGGACAATCGCCGCGTGTGCGTGTACGGCGACTACGATGTTGACGGCATCACCGGCAGCGCCATTCTTCTTCAAGGACTGCGGCTCCTGGGCGCCCAGCCGGACCTGTACGTCCCCCATCGGCTTGAAGAAGGCTACGGGCTCAATACCGAAGCGCTCCGGCAAATCGCCGCTGGCGGCGCCAAGGTCGTGGTCACGGTGGACTGCGGCATTGCCAGCCTTGAAGAAGCCGAGGAAGCCAAGCGCCTGGGTCTTGAGCTGATTATTACCGACCACCATGAGCCCCGCGCCACATTGCCGGATGCGGCCGTGCGGGTTCATCCGCGACTGCCGGGCGGCGACTACCCGTTCGGCCACCTTTCCGGCGCCGGCGTGGCACTTAAGCTGGCGTGGGCGCTGGCGCAGCGGGCCTGCGGCAGCGAAAAAGTCACGCCCCAGTTCCGTGAGTATCTGCTGGAGTCGGTAGCCTTGGCTTCCCTGGGCACGGTGGCCGATGTGGTGCCGTTGCACGATGAAAACCGCATTCTCGTCCGCCACGGCCTGGTGCGCCTTAAACAAGCCCCTTGCCCCGGCATCCAGGCGCTCATGGAGGCTGCCGGCTTTCAAAATGGGTCCAGCCTGCGCGCTTACGACATTGGCTTCCGGCTGGCCCCGCGGCTCAATGCCGCCGGAAGGCTGGGTTGCGCTCGTCTCGTCGTCGAACTTTTGACGACCACCTCGCCGCAACGCGCCAAGGATCTAGCGCGCTATCTGGAGGAACAAAACCAGGAACGCCAAAAGATCGAACGGCGCATGCTTGCTCAGGCCAAGGAGATGATCGGGACCGGCGGCCCGCAGGCGTCCGCCATTGTCCTGGCTAATCTCGACTGGCATGTCGGCATTCTCGGCATTGTCGCCAGCCGGCTCGTCGATCTCTACGGCCGTCCGGCATTGCTCATCGCCATCCGGGCCGAGACCGGTGAAGGCGTCATTATCGGCCAGGGATCCGGCCGGTCGATTGCCGGCTATCCGCTCCACGAAGCGCTGGGGGCGTGTACCGACCACCTGCTCACGCACGGCGGCCACCACATGGCGGCCGGCTTCCGCCTGCATGCCGACCGCATCGACGGCTTCAAGGAAGCGTTCATCGCCCACGCCACCCGGCAATTCCCCACCGGGCCCCCTGCCCCGCGCCTGACTCTCGATGCCGAGACGCCGCTGGGCGCGCTGACGCCGGGTCTACTGCGCGATATCGACCGGTTGGAACCTTACGGCAGCGCCAATGCGCGTCCCGTATTCTTGGCCGGCGGGCTTCAAATCACCGGCGACCCGCGCAAAATGGGCAACGGCGAACGCCATCTGCATTTCCGCGTCCGCCAGGGCAATGCCCAATTGCGTGCCGTGGCCTTCGGCATGGCGGACCGCCTCGACGAATTGATGTCCGCTCAGGGTCAATGCTGCCTGGCGTTCACGCCCAAAATCAATGAATGGCAAGGCCGGAGAAACGTGGAATTGGAAGTCGTCGATTTCCAAGCGGGGCCGGCGGCAGAATTAGCGTAGCATACAACGAAGGCCTACCAGCTCATAAACCGCACGAATATGATAACCGAAGTTACCATTAACATTATCACCCTCTCCCGCGTCTATAGGAGGAGCCCATGGCAGCCGCAGCCCCTACGTTTCGTGGCCGGATTTACGAAGACATCACCCAGACGATCGGCAATACGCCGTTGATCCGTTTGCGGCGCGTTGTCGGCAAGGATTGCAAAGGCCAGGTTGTCGCCAAACTGGAAAACTTTAACCCGCTCTGGTCCGTCAAGGATCGCATTGGCGTGGCCATGATCGATGCGGCCGAACGCGACGGCAAGATCAAGAAGGACACGGTCGTCGTAGAGCCGACCAGCGGCAACACGGGCATCGCGCTGGCCTTCACCTGCGCCGCTCGCGGTTATAAATTCATCGCCACCATGCCCGAGAGCATGAGTCTCGAACGCCGCCGCTTGCTCAAGGCATTCGGCGCCACGGTGGTCCTCACTCCGGCCGAAAAAGGCATGAACGGCGCCATTGCCAAAGCCGAAGAAATCCTCAAGGAAAACCCCAACTCGTTCATGCCGCAACAATTCAAGAACCCCGCCAACCCGGAAATCCATCGCCGCACCACGGCTGAGGAGATCTGGAACGACACCAACGGCCAGGTGGACGTCCTGGTTTCCGGCGTCGGCACCGGCGGCACCATCACCGGCGTTGGCGAAGTCATCAAGAAACGCAAACCAAGCTTCCGGACCGTCGCCGTTGAGCCGGTGAGCAGCCCGGTCATCACGCAGCGCAAAGCGGGCCAGGAACTCAAGCCGGGCCGGCACAAGATCCAGGGACTGGGCGCCGGGTTCATTCCCGATGTGCTGAACGTCAATATCGTCGATGAAGTGATTCAGGTTAAGGACGAAGACTCCTTCGAGATGGCCCGCCGGCTGGCGCGCGAGGAAGGCATGCTGTGCGGCATCAGTTGCGGCGCCGCCACCGTCGCCGCGGTCGAAGTCGCCCGCCGCCCCGAAAGCGCCGGCAAGCTGATCGTTGTGGTCCTGCCCGATCTCGGCGAACGGTACCTGAGCACGCCGCTGTTTCCCGAATAACGAAGGCGCGGTTTAGCGGCGAGCCTGCGGGGGAGGCTCGCCGCTAGACGATCAATCATCGCCATTGTCGTTATCATCGTCGTCCATTGCCGGTGGCTGTCCAGGCTGGCCATTCTGCGGAACCGGCCGCTTTGCAGGTGGCGGGAACGCTCCCTTTCCCGCGGCGCTCATGAGAAACATCAGCAACCCGATGTAGCCGACGCACAGCAGAGAAACCACGGCTTGAAACACGGTCCCGATAATGCCCAAGATCCAGCCGGCTTGGGTATTGCCTGCACCCTCGGGATCCATCTGGTTGTTCCTGATCTTTTTCAGATCGGTGCTGCCCATGACCCAACTGGCAATGCCCAAAAGCAAGCCAAGCACGGGAATGACGATGCTCATGACACCCAGGATCAAAACTGTCGTGCCGCGGTGAGGTTCCCAATCGCGCCGCGGTCGCCGTTGGTGAATTCCAGGGCTGCCTTCGTCTTCCTCATCCAAGTCTTTGCCGCAAAATCGACAGCGAGCTGCCCAAGCATTAATGATTTCACCGCAGTGGGGACACTCGGTCTCGCGTTCGCTCTTGTCGCGCGGCTTGTTACGGCGGCCTTCCCGTTCGATTTCTTCGCCTTCGAAATCGAAGAGAGCATGATGCTCCTCGGCCGGTTCTTTAGAACTCGGGCTATGGGAGTCGGCAGGCCGGGTGGCCTCAAAGGTATCCCCGCATGTTGGACAGCGCACGGTCTGCCCAAGCAAGTCATCGGTAACTCGCAACTTGCGCGAACAAGACGGGCAGTTCATGACAATTGGCATGATAGCTCTCAAGCGCAAGGATCGAGAATCGAAAGTCCTCGTGCCCAAGCTCCGCTTGGGCACGCACTGCCGCGAAGCTCTGCTTCGCCTCCGAACCTACACGCCCCCGGCCTTCAAGGGTCAAACCTCAATTCCCGCCCTTCCTGCCCGGCGCCGGCCCAACACCCGGTCCCCACCACCAGCGGTTGGCGATGTTGCCGTTGGCGTTTATCCAATAAACGAGGAATGCGATAGCCGCCAAGATGACAAGTACGCTCAGGAGCGTGCCGATCACGCCGAGAATCTTTCCGGCCTGAGTGCGCCCGCGACCGCGTGGATCCATCGTACCGGCTTCGATCTTTCTGAGATCGCCGTGCCCCATGGCCCACGCCGGCACGCCCAGTGCAATGCTAACAACGCACAGAACCAGGCTCAGCGGCGGACAGCAAACGAAAAGCATGGCTAGAGGGGAGCAAATTAGACTTATGAATCCCATTACTAGGACGGCTGATCCTCGATGGGGCTCGGAGTCGCGGCGCAGGTCATAGCGTTCCCAGGATCGATCTGAGTCGGCGTCCGCTTCCTCGTACACTAGCACCGCGCCGCAGTTGCGACAGGCGCGGGCGCCGATGCGGATGGTTTCGCCGCACTTAGGGCAGTCGTCGAGATCGGGCGAGCGCTGGTGGCGCGGTTCAGAATGAGCCGACGTCGGAGTCCCTTGCTCACCGGGCTGGACGAGCTGAGGTTCGCCCTCCGGAGCGCCCGGCTGCTCGGGGGAAGCAAGCGGGGGAGCGGGCCCATCGCCACCCCTAAAGCCAGCGCCGCATGTCGGGCATTTGACTTGCCTGTCCAACCAGCCGTCGGGCAAGCGCAACGGCCGTTGACACGCAGGGCAAGAAATGATGGTTGGCATGAGTCATTCGGACATTGGCTCGGGGCTCATTCCTTAGCGACCGCGAAAGTAGCGTCGAGTTTCCGGCTCATTGAGAAAGACGAGTGTGATGATGCCCAATACGCAGTTTATCACGTCGAAATTAATGATGTTAATAATCTGCATAATGGCGATGGTCTTCGGCGGCGACTCGAAGTGGGCCCGATCACCGAGCAACTTGGACCCCTTCATCGTAGCCAAGATTCCCATAATGAGGCCGTAGTAGGGGCCGGGCCAAAGACAGCAAAGGAGGCCGAAACCAAAGGTCGCGATGCCAAAAATGCCGGTGTATCCGAGAATGGCCACCGCGTTAAGGAGCGCAATGATGCCTCCGACAAACGTCATAATTGAGATGGCTTGTATTTTGCCCGGCTTGGCGTTGCTTGGGCGAACGACATCGTAATCGTCATCATCCCCAATTGGTCGGAGTCGGCGGCGCGGCTCGCCTTGGGATACTTGTCCGTGCTCATCTTCCTGGCGTTGTCTTCCTTCAGGCGGCGCAGAAGGCTGGCTCTCGGTGGCCGTAAAGATCTTGCCGCAGGAGGGGCATTTGACCTCCTTGCCGCGAAGATCATCCGGAACCTTGAGTTTGCGACCACAAGACGGACAGTCGGCGAAGAGTGAAGCCATGGTTTCACACTTTCGGGCTTATTCCCAATTCAATAGCCCCGTCTACTAGCATACTCAGCGACTGCGGACCTCACCTGGACGAGGTTGACGATGTACCAGATAAAGAAACCGAAGGCCATGAGCCCATCCACGCACATACACAAACCACTAAGCAGCATCCCGCCGGCAAAGGCGCCCCCGGCTGGTGCGTTACCCGCGCCGGCGGCGGCCACAGCGCCCACGCCTACCGCAAGCAATACACCAATGCTAACGACAAATAGGCCTACAATCGTTAAGCCGAAAATCAACAGGTATTTGGATGTTTGAGCTAAACCATGCTTCCGGATGTTCAAGGCGGTCGCCCGAAGGAACATCAGGAACGCGATAAGTTCCCCCAACAATACAAACATCGCGATAATCGAGAGAATCCCGGATATGCTGACCGCCGCGAGGGCGGCAAAGGGATTAGCTCCTACGGCGACGGCGGGATTAATGAGTCCCATCACTTGAGTGATTAGCGAAAGCGCTAGATAAACACACGCTAGTATTAGTGCCACCCGGGCAAGTTGTTGAGCATTGTTTTTTGTCGGAGCTGACATGCAGTTGAACAGCCCCAAGACTTTTAAACCCTGGCAAGTCAATGCCAAAGCTATACCTAGAAAAGTTAACACCATGAAACCAGCACCGCCAAGCACAACGGGCGCTGCCCCAGCCTGATTGCCTTTTTGGGCCGCTTCCTTGGCCGCTGCAAACCCAGCCGCCCCTCCGATCACGCCGCCAATGCCTGCCAAAACGATGACCCCGACAATCTGAATGACAATAGCCATCAAGACAAATGTCAGGCCTTTGGCCACTCTTCCCCAATCCGCTCGAACCGGTTCTCGGCGTGGCGCTTCATCGTCTTCGTCCTCGTCCTGATCGCGCCGGCGCCGTGAGCGCGGCAGGTCTTCCTCCTCCTCATATTCGTCTTCCGGACGCCGTGCTTTACGTCCCTCGCGGCTTGGCCGCTCTTCTTCTTCGATCGCTTCCTCGCGCGCCGGGCGTCGGGGCCGCTGGGACGGCTCCTCAGCGGCGGCGTCCTTTTCCTCGAACTCCTCAGCGGCAAAGATCGTCGCGCAGCCGGGGCACTTGACCTTCTTGCCCAGCAATTCGTCCGGGACCTTTAGTTTGCGATCACAGGACGGACAATTGATAATTGTGGACATTGAATTACCTGCTTTCCCAACCGCCTGAAGCAGTCTGACGAGCTATGTCTGAAGGATAGCGCATCCGTATTTTTCACTGAAAGGCATTCTTCACATCTTCATTAAGAAGCACGACAAGAGACCATATTCCAAAGGGCAGGCCGAGCACACAGCAGCAACTGCCAAGGTTGACCATTGCGGCAATGCTACCGAGAATTCCCACCCAACGCATGCGCCCCGACAGCATTGCCACGCTTCCGAATATGGTAACTAAGCACAAAATGAGGAACACCGCGGAAATCACGGCCGCGACCGGGCCTGTTATGGTCTTAAGTTGTTCGTCAAGTTCTTTTTCTTGACCCTTGAATCCTGGAAATATCCGAATTACATCCTCCGCCCTCGGAGGCGGCATGGTTAGCACTCTTATGAAGTTGAACCCATCACAGAGCAGACCAATTATTGAAACGATTAACAAACAGATCGCCGGCGCTTTAACAGAGGCCAGGCTCCGTAAACGCCTTTGATCGGATCCCGGCTCAAAGCCAGGATCGTCACCATACCGGCTGCCGGCTTGGGGCTGGATTCCCGCAGAAGGAATTTGCTGTTCTTCGGGCGGCCGCGACGCTACCCCTCCGACCGCGGCCGTGAAGTTGGTTCCGCACGTTGGGCATTTGACGCGTTGGCCGAGCAGTTCGTCCGGGACGCGAAGCTGGCGCTCGCATTGCGGACAGGTGACGACTTCAGGCATAGTTCCTCAGAGGTAGTAAGGTCGAAGGGAGCCCGGTTCCCGCTGGTAGTTATTCGTACCCAAGGCAGGCTTGCTTAAGGGTCTGGCGCCGGTACTCGGGCCGATTCGGCAAGCCGAGGGGCATGCGGGAGAGTTTACTGGCCGGGATGCCTGGCGCATAGGGATTACAATAGTTTTGTGCTCCGCAAAAGGGAGGAGAATGCCAATTGTGGCGAAGGGATCGAAACAACCAGGTCGGCGAGTGCAATTGCATCGCGCACTGTCCAAACTCGGCTGGGGCTCGCGCGGCCAGGCCTGGGACTGGATCCGGGCCGGGGAAGTGTGCGTTGACGGCCGTAGGATCACCGATCCCCTTGCCTGGGTGGACGTAGAAACGCAGCGGATCACGCGCCGGGGCGTCCAAGCCGATACGCTGATCCCACTCACACTGGTGCTGCACAAGCCCCTCGGCATCGTCGTGACCCGAAAGGACGAACGTGGCCGCCAGACGGTTTACGACCTTCTGCCGGCCGCCTTGCCCTGGATCTTCCCTGCGGGCCGATTAGACGCCGATTCGGAAGGCTTGCTCATTCTTACCAATGACGCGCAATTGGCGCTCCGCCTCACCGACCCCGATCACCACGTTCCCAAGACTTACCACGTCACAGTCCGCGGCTGCCCAAGCGAAGAAACGTTGCAAAAATTGCGCGACGGCGTGACCTTGAGCGATGGACCGACGCGCCGCGCCGGCGTGCGCGTCTTGAAACCGGCAGCGGCTTACACAGACTTGGAAATCGTGCTAACCGAAGGCCGCAATCGGCAGATCCGCCGCATGGCCGCCGCCGTAGGTCACAAGGTAAGGCGGCTTGTCCGTGTAGCCATTGGCACGATTATGCTCGGCGATCTACCGGCCGGAGCGTGGCGGGAATTAGAAGCAGATGAGGTGAAGAGGCTGGAGGGTTGAGGAGCGAGGATCGAGGATGGAGCATGGAGGATGGAAAAGAGCTTGGCACTCAAGATCCGAACATCTTTGAACGCGCGATACTTAATCTGCCTTTTTTTCGACATCTGGCGAGAACAGGCAGCGCGCCGACACAGGCCAAGACCCACGAAGCCGGTTCGGGGACCGCACTGAGTGGAGTTTGATGCGGCGTGACAGGCGGCGGGGGGATGGGATTAATTGGAGGCGGGACGTAAGGAGGCGGCAGCGGGCCGCTACCGGGCAGATTGAAAGCAATCACGCCGCCCGGGCCGCCGCCGGGCCAGTCAAATGCAGGGAAGTCCCCGCCAGGGTCGCTGCTGCCGCTAATCAGACCGACCTCCAAACTAGGTCCCTGCGTAAACGCCTGGCCGCTCCCCGGCGATGTGCCCGGGCCATCGTGAAACGAACCCAATGCCCCACTTTCATGGCTCCCCAGTCCCAAAAGAAAAGGACTAGTCGATTGACTGCTTCTTGTTCCTAAGCCGCCTCCTCCCGAATGGGCGTCGCTGGACAACCAAGCTCCTGATGGGTGAGTCATTTGATTCGAACCGAACGAAGGCATAAAACCCGTATCCCGAATCGTGCCCCACAACGGCGATTGGGCTGCCGGGTCACTTCCCGGATCGACCACAAGTAAGGCCGAACGGAATGACCCCTCCGCCAACGGAGGCTCTCTGGACTCAACGTGACCTTTGGAATCGAACATGCCGCAACAGTCCACAACCGGCGTGCAAAGACAACAGCCGGCGGCCTCCATGGTTCTGGGTCCCTTTGTGGCCCAAAAACCGGCGCTGCTCGGAGAGGAAAAAATCGCCAAAGCCGATAAGGCGACTAGAGCTAGGCGGGATGGAGCCATAGCAGATTTGCCTGAATGAGCGGGAGCACCATCGTCG
Organism: Gemmataceae bacterium; assembly: GCA_045802525.1. GTDB lineage: Bacteria > Planctomycetota > Planctomycetia > Gemmatales > Gemmataceae > JBJMQT01. The sequence continues at coordinate 135,177 of JBJMQT010000139.1, read as the reverse complement.
GAAAACGCGGTTGCTCTTCCTTGGGGTCTAATGAGGCCTCAGTTCCGGTGAGGCAGGGCGCGCGTGCGCCGGGGGGACAGTGGATATGTCGGTCCTGTGACAATCTCTTCCCGGGGAACCGGGAAGGAGCAATTACGCTATGGCAATTGGCATGCCAAGGTCTGCATGGCGCCGGCTTTCAACATCCAATGCACACGAAATACTATGAAAACGGTCGATTGCGTCGTAATTATCCGTGCGAAAGAGTGTGTTAGCTGCGGCGACCGGTTACGACTAATTTACCTGCAACCGTAAAGTCGTTAAGAGATGGAAACAGGAGGAAATTCCTCAATAGAGAAGCGCCAAAAAGCGAATGGCCGGCCTTATCGCTAGTGCGACAAGGCCGGCCATTTCGCCGTTTGGGGAGAAGACATTGTTTCCGAGGAGCGGACCGGCGGGTTAGGGCCGTTTCAGCTGCATTTCCGTCCGCCCGGCTAACTTGACGATTTCTCCTGAGCGGGTAATTCCCGTGACATCGAAACTGACCTTCGCGTTGGCCAACACCACCGTGCCGGTGCTCAAGCTAACGTTGGCGGTTCCCTCCCAAACGCCCGCTGATTTATCCTCGGCGCCGTCCGGACCTCTCACCTGCCCCTCCAGGCGAACCACGGCTTCCTCTCGGCCATTGCGCCGGCAGACGCCGAGATAGGTGTAGGTCATTTTGACGCGGGCGTTTTCGGAAAACTTGCCGACGTCGATTTGCAAAATGCGCCATTCCACCCAGGACTTGCCGAATTCCATTTTCTCATTGGGCAAAGGAATGGTGAGCGATTCAAGCGTGTGCAACATCTCCTGATGCGTGCTGCTGAGTTGTTGCTGCAGCGGGCCGGGCAGGCCATTGGGGAAAGTCATGGCTCCATCGGTAAGAATCTCGCCGCGCGCGTTTTGAAACACGTTTGAGGAGATCTGCTTCATATAGGTGTTGACGGTGTCAAACATGGTTTTGAACGGTGAATTTTCCGGCGGCGGCTGGTCGTCAATTGTCATGCCGAGGTTGAACTTATCGTAATTAAGCCGGATGGCCGTGCCGCGGCCCGGATCGACCGCGACCGCCTCCTGGAGGTTGGCGGTTGATATGATTTTGAGGTTGCGCTTGGAACCCTTTTCCTTGAGACCCAGGGTGGATGCCGAAGTCAGCTCAAGCCGGCGATTGCCTCCCTTTGGCCGAAAGGCCAGCAACGCCGAGCGGCGATCCACGGGTGGAGAAAGAGGCTTGTAAACCGAAGCGGTCGCATAAACCCGATTGCCCTTGCCATTGGTCCAACTCGGCTGCACCCACCATTCCTTGCCGGCTTGAATCGGCGGAAAGGTTACTTCGCCTTTGCCCTCGCCCTTTTGATAATCGAGTTTGCCCTTGATGCGGGGGGAGTCGCCCGGCAGCGTAGGAGGAGCAGTACCAATCATGCCTTGGCGAATGCGTTCCGCGTCGGTCTTGCCATCGTTGCCGACCCACACTTCTAAGGCCAGGTCTTTCACGCGATTAAGCGGATCGAGCATGGAGATAGTGACCGGCACAACCACGTCTTTACTCTTGTTGTAGGCTTGCCCCCAGGTGTAGTCGTCGAACCGGCCGCTCACGAAGCTTTGAACGTTGTCACCGGGAATAGCGAAATTGATGTTAAGGCCATCATACCCGGAAACCGCGACTCCAATGACGTCACCGCGGGAATCAACAATCGGGCCGCCGGAATTGCCGTGCGTCATGCCGCCTTCGACTTGGATCTTGTCGAGTTTCCCTTCCTTGTTCTTGCGGAAACTGGCGACCTGCGATGGCCGAATGGAGATTTCCTTCCCGATTTCCTCGCCTAGCGGGAATCCCGACACGAAGACTTTCTGAGTTTCCACCAGCGTCTTGGCCGATTTCACGGCAAGGGGGGGCGGAAAGGTTTGCTTCGTGGCCTTTTGGCTTTTTACCGAGAGAACAGCCAAATCCGAATTGCGGTCCACACCGACGACCGAACCATCCAACTTGAATTCCTCCGGCGTGGCTTTAAAAACTGTCACCTCGATCTTCTTGGGCGGACGGCTTTCCGGAGAGAGCATGTCGACAACATGGGCGTTGGTGAGGACAAGTTCGTTTTCAATCCCAAAAAACCCGCTCCCGGAAGCCTGGGATCCATCGTTGGACGTGACATGGATGTACACCGTAGAGCGCTTAACCCGGTCCAGGACTTCCTGAGTCAACTCGCCGTTGCCCGCGGAAGCCGTGGAAGGCGACGTGGGAGGGGGATCACGCTCAATAGGCGTTTCAATTTTGGGTTGTTGTGCAAGGGGTTCGGGTTGCGTCGTCGGACTGGTTGCCGGCGGGCTGCCCTGCGCCAAACCCGGCGCAGTCGGGTTCGTGGTCGACGGATTCGTGATCGACGGATTCGTTGCCGGGGTGGTCGCGGGAGTTTTGCCGGTATCAGCCGGCTGCGTGGACGCAACTTGATTGTCTTTTTTTTCTTCTTTGCCGCTCTTGGTCCACACTATCAGGCCGATGACGCCGCCGACGAGCAAGACAGCAGCGGCGGCGGACCCGCTCAGGATGAGGGCCATGGGCGGCCCTTTTTTGACTGGCTCTTTGCCCCGGCGTCGCGGCCGGCGTTCCTCCTCTTCGTAATCGTCTTCATCTTCATCCGGATCGCGGCGACGGCGAGCGGCAGGAATCGTCTTAGCCGCCGCTGCACGGACAGGTCGCTCGGCGGCAGGCGCCGCGGCCCTTTCCGCCCGCCTGGGCTTGGCGCCTCCTACACTAAAAACCGTCTGGCACTTCTTGCAGCGCACCTTCTTGCCATCCTGGTCATCAGCCAGATTGTAGGAAGCATCGCACTGCGGACAGGTCGCTTGAATGGGCATAAAAGGAATTACTCCTTGTTGGCTTTACAGGGAGGAGACTTAGAAGCGGTTCCCATCGAGTCTAAGAATGGGAGGAAGATTATGTTATGGTAAATGCCGAATTTCCAGACCGCAAGGTTATTTCCGGTGCGGGCCGCAAAATCGAAATAGCTGCCGGAATAACAGCCCGGTTTCGGAACGCCGCGGAGGCCCTTCCTGGGTAACCCTTTGAATGTGATGTCAAGTGTGCCATTGAATATCTGGGTTTCCCAGTCGGTTGTGTGATAATCTCTTTTCTAATCGAATAAATATTCGCGCTTATCGGGGACATTCCATGTTTGCCGCGTTGCCCTTGATGGTCGGCCTTTTTTCCAGCGCCCTGCCTCCCGTAAAAGCGGATTTTATTGTCCAAAACGCCCTATTGTACGACGGCTCGGGGAAAGCCGGCGTCCTGGGCGACCTGGCGATCCTCGGAGACAAGATCGTCGCGGTCGGCAAATTTGAAGTCGCCGGCGCACCGCGCCGGATCGATGCCACAGGTCTGCTTGTGGCGCCTGGCTTTATCGACCTGCATACGCATAGCGACTACCCGCTCGCCGAGGCGGTGACACGTGCCAATCTCTGCTACCTGATGCAAGGCGTTACTACGGTTGTAACGGGCAACTGCGGCTCGGGCCCGGTCGATGTCGCGGCCTATTACACAAACTTGGAAAAGAACGGCATTGGCAGCAACGTCATCCATCAGGTGCCGCACAATGATGTTCGTCGCCAGGTCATGGGCAACGTTAATCGTTCACCCACTGCCGAGGAACTCACAAAGATGGAGGCTCTAGTTGATAAAGGCATGAAGGATGGCGCCTGGGGGCTTTCCACCGGGCTCATTTACAATCCCGGGACTTATTCGGGAACGGACGAACTAATCCGCCTGGCCCAGGTCGCCGGCCGGCACGGCGGTTTCTATGCCAGCCATATTCGTGGCGAGGGCGTCGATGTCCTCATTTCGCTCGATGAAGCCGTCACCATCGGCCGCAAGGCGCAATTGCCAGTCCACATCTCCCACCTAAAAGCGTCGGGACGCAAAGCGTGGGGCAAAGCGGCCGACGAGATCGGCTTGATTGAGAAAGCGCGCAAGGAAGGCGTCGTGGTAACGGCCGACCAATACCCCTACGTGGCCAGCAGCACCTCACTGGCGGCGACCGTCGTGCCGCCCCGCTTTCGCGAAGGAAGCGACAAGGATTATCAAGCCCGTTTCGACGACAAAGAAAAAGGTCCGCTCTTGCGCAAAGCCATCGCGGAGGAAATCAAAGCCTGCCAAAACGGCCAAGCCATCCGCATTGCCCGGTACAAACCAAAACCCGCCTGGCAAGGCAAGAACCTGGCCGCGATTGCCGAACAAGAAAAGAGACCGGTGCTCGATATTGTCGTCGAGATCGAGAAGAACGGCAGCGCCCAGATCGTGCATTTCAGCATGAGCGATGAGGACGTCCGCCTTATCATGAAACAGCCTTTCGTCGCCACCGCCAGCGACGGCAGTTCCCAAGATCCCAAGAGCAACACCATCCCCCACCCGCGCAGCTATGGCTGCTTCGCGCGCAAGATCGGCTTTTTTGCCATCGAGGAAAAATTGACCCTCGTCGAACAAGCGATCCGCAGCGCGAGCGGCCTACCGGCTGATATTCTGCACTTGCCCCAGCGCGGTTACCTGAAAAAGGATTACTTCGCCGACATCGTGGTCCTCGATTCCAAGACCTATCGCGACAAGGCAACCTTTGACAATCCCCATCAATTGGCGACCGGCGTGCGCTATCTGTTCGTGAACGGCAAATTGGCGATCGAGGATGGGAAATACGGAGACGTGCTGGCAGGAAAGGCCTTACGGCATTAAAAGGTCAGCATCTTCACTCATCGCTCGGTAGAGAAAGTCTTAGGACGCTTCACGAGATACAACTCCAACTCGGCAGGGAACGGAGCAAGCAGGCGTCAGGCATGCGGGCCGACGGCTTGCCATTAAACGAGTTATTTCTTCTTCAGCAGGAGGCAATCCAATCCCGCCATGTAGCGGGAACCGACTGACTTTGGGTTGGTCCCGCTAACCTCCAGCCGCAACGTCGCTTTCCCTTTCTTGAGTTCCACGACGCCCAGATCAACGGGACCTGTGGCGACGACCCTTTCTGGCTCGAAGCAATCGATCTCCTTGCCGATTTTCTTGCCTTCCAAGCTGAATTGCACGATGCCGTAGTCGCGGGCTTTCGTGAGATAAGCGATGACTTGGTATTCGCCGTCGGCCGCGACGGGCAGCTCCAGATCCAGCGAAGCGGGCTTGTCGGCTCGGACCCACAACTGCTCGTCGCCGCTCCATTGGCCGTCAAACTCCTCCATATCTTGCGGGCCTGCCTCGGATTTGCCGTTCTTGGCAAGGATCTTCATCTTTTCGCCCTCAATGGCGCCTGCAATTTTGTAAGGCGGCGGCAACTTGGGGATGTCTTGCAGCGTCTTGGCATCGACTTCTTTAAAATCGTCCGTCGCCCCCGGCCGGGCGTACCAGTAGCTCGTGGCGGCATAGGTCACGTTGATATCCGGGATCCAGTGCCAGACTTCCATGTCGAACTTGAACGACTTCTCGAAGGGGATGGCGTCAAGTATGTGGAACCGGTTGACGCTGGTATGTCCCTTGGTGACCGGGCCGTCGCAGCGCGTCTGATTGTGGTAGGCGTGCTGAAACGGCTTGGGATCGCTCCACGCGTAGCCGTAGTAATCCTCGGTGCCGGTGCCGAACCATGACGGGAACTTTTCGCCGTCGACGTAAATCTTCTCGTCGCCTTCGCCCCACCAGGCGGTCTTGGGATTGAAGATGCTGAGCATGTCGCCGACGAAGACGCCCTTGCCTTTGACGTCGCAATACGTCCAATCGCGGAAGGGACGGGTTTTCATTGTCTCGGTGCGCCATTTGGCGTGGAAGTGCATGGAGCGATCGGACCAGTTGTATCGAGTCGTTAATGCGGTAAGGTCGACTTCGATTAGCTTGCCTGTCCCCAGGTTTCGCACTTCAAAGACTGCCGATTTACGGAATGGCATCGGCCAACGAGTCCACATGTCAACCCTCTTGGTATTGTTTGTGGAGTCCACTTGGGCCACGGTAATGGGAAGGCTGGAATAGAGATTTTCCCCTGGGCTTGAACCGAAGAAATCTCCGATGGGGCACCAGATTTGTGGTTTATCGGCTCCATCAAAGGTTCCCGTCAAGACCAGGTTCCGCAATGCATCGGTCCGGTTAGCTGCATAATCGAGCCGCACGTTAAGAAGTTGGACCGAGCCAGGGCCATCTAATTCCACTTTTACACCGCCGCCTGGGTCAATCGGCGCAGATGCACCCCGGCTTTGTTTGAGTTGAATCTCTTGCACCTCCGGCTTGCGCATGTATTCCAGTGCGGTCTTTACTTGACGCGATAGATCTTGGAGAACTGCCAACCCAAACGTTTGCACTTCCGTCTCTTTGGGATATGTCCGGTAATCGACGTGGTAATAGATGTCCTGCTTCTCGGTCGTGATCTTACAGTGTTTGGCGTACGCAATGGGGAAGTAGAGGTTGAAGCCGCGCGAGCGTTCGCAGGCGATGGGGTCAGGGAATGGGGTCCAGTCTCCGGTCACTGACGCTCCCGGCTCGTCATGTGTTTTGGTTTTCCACTTGCCGCCCAGGAGGTCTTTCATCGGCGCTTCGATGACTGGCTTATCCGCGCCGTCGAGATAGATCCGAATTTTGCCGGCGACGTCAGGATTGGCGGACCAGATGCGGGTGACGCAGCCGGGCCCGTCCATCTCAGCCAGGACATGGCCCTGGGGATCCATCGTGATCGCCGATTTTACGACGTAGCCTTGCGGGATTTTGCCGCTAATGGGACGTCCATCGGGCGCGGTCGAATACACCCAAACGTAATCGCCCTCAGGCTTGCGATTGGGAGCGATGCCGACCTTAGTCCCCGCCTTGAAAAAACCGCTGGGCTTATCGGCATTGGGCTTGCCCAAATGAAACGCCGTCGCTTCCTTGAGCACGCCGTCGTAAAGCATGAAGCCGTGGTCGTCGTTGGCGTACCATTCATTGGGCCCTTGTTTGACCGGCGTCTCGCTGCGGCGATCGTAGCTGCTGAATTGTTTGGCCACATAAGGCGGATCGGGGTACTCCGCCAAGAGGGACAGGTCCGTCATCTGCTTCAGCAAATTTTCAAGCGTTACCTTATTGGCGGCGCCAACCGGAGTGGCCAGTAGAAAGGCGAGGACAACTGCCAAAGCTAGTCGGCGGCCCATGGGAGAGGTCCTCCACAAAGAGAAAGTGGCTAGTGGAGGATTATAGGCGCAAGTCCGTTTACGGCTTGCCTAACTCGCGGATTGCCTTTTCGACCGATTCGCAGCCGCGACGTGCCGGGCTCAGCGGCTGGTCCAACATGCGGTTTTCCTCGCCGGCAAGCGCCCGCTTGAGTTGCTGTTCGAGATCGTGAATCAGTTGGCTGGCTTGGCTGGTGCCCTCGAAGAGCTTGGCTTCTTCGGCCGAACCAGGATGAATTTCGCGGCGGGCGGTGCTCAGGTTTGCGGCGATGCCTCGCTGGAGGACAAGGCGAAGGTGCTGCGACAGCTCTAGAGTGCGAGCCGAGTCTCTGTCGGCGGCCGCCTTCTGGATCTCATCCGAAAGGCGGGCAGCTAGAGTGCCGCAGGATTTGGCGCGGTCCAGGGCGCTCTTCTGCTGTGCCAAGTCGAGGCCGCCATCAACCAGCTTCTCGATGAGGTCGGCGTTGCGCTCGAGGTGATGCGCTTGCTCGGCCGCGGTGGGCCACAACGGACTGTCCGCCGAGGCCAGCGCGGCCAGAAAAACGAAAACCACTGACGTGAGGAAGAAGCGGCTCATGACTTCCTCCCGATCAACCGGCGTAGCCGGTCCTGCCCTTGATTCGCAGCGGCCGAAATCTTGTTGAGCGGATTGCGGCGCAGTGCCGAAGCCTCCAGGGCCTGAACACGGGCCTCATCGCGCGCCTGATCTAGACGGTCGGCGATAGAGGAGAGTAGGTCGGCGCGTTCGGTATCCGGCACGGATTCAGCCTGCTTCATGATGCTCTGGAGCACTACTTTCTCGTAGAGCATCGCCATCCTATCGAGGTCTTCCACGCGTGCCTCTTCGGGCAGTTGCTGCGTTCGGCGCAGATCATCGGCCATGTCGGCGAGCGCCAGAATCTTCACCTTGGGCTCTGTGGCGGCGGCCAGCTTTACCTCATGTTGGACGAGGCGGGCGAGAAAAGGATCGGGACCAGGCTTGGGCTTGCCGGCAGGTGGGTTAAAGGGGCTATTGGGTCCCGCCGACCAGAAGCTAAAGGCAAAGAGAAGCAGCGCCGCCGCCAGTACCGTAGCCACGCGCCGCCGCGCCGGCGCCGGAACTTGGTGCAACTTCACGCGAGGCGCTTCCAATGCCGCGCGGATCGCCGCCGTCACGGTCGCCAGCTTCCAGCCGTCGATCAAGGTCGCGGGCGCCGTATGGTCATCCGCGGTGTTTGCGAACGCTTCGCGCGCGTCTTCTTCCGCATTCCATTCGCGGATGCTTTCGAGTTCCTCACCCAACGGCATGCCGCCAACGAAATCACGCACGAACTCTGCCTTGGCAGTGGAGACCGGCGCCGGCATGGAGCGAACAAGGCGTTCCAGGCGGAGTAGGCGGCGCTGCCAGGCGCGACAACTCGCGCACTCGGCAACGTGGGCCGCCAGATCGGCGGGCAAACGGTCGGGCCGTTCGCAGCCAAGCAACCAGGCATGAATTTCATTGCACTTCATGATCGCTCTCCGTCGAGTTGCCCGGCCAGGCCGGTGAGCAATTTTTGCCGGGCCTTGAAAACGCGCCAGCGGGCCGTTTCCTCGGTCAGATCCAGCACCTCGGCAATTTGCCGGAATGACAGCCCTTCTACCGCCCGCAAGAGGAAGGCGGCCCGGAAATCCTCGGGAAGACGCTCCACCGCAAGCGCCAGCGCTTGCAGCGCCTCGCGGCTCAGGATTTGATCCACGGGACCATCGCCGGGGCATGGCAGGTTATCGACCAACGGCTGGCCTTTGCGAGTCGAGCCGCGCCGCTGCAGGTTCACGTAGCAATTATGGGCGATGCGAAACAGCCAGGCTCGAAAGTTGCTCCCTTCGCGGAACAGTTTCAATCCGGCAAAGGCTTTCAGAAACGCTTCCTGCGTCAGGTCTTCGGCCGTATGCCGATCGTGCGCCAGATGGATCAGCCAGCGAAACAGCCGATCCCAATAGGTCTCGACCAAGACGGCAAAGGCGTTGCGGTCGCCGTTTCGGGCCGCGTGCAACAATACCGGCTCCTGGTCCAGGAGCCGACAGGAATCGTCCCGATTCGCCACGCGTGCCCATCCCTTGGGGCCAGTCGAAGCGTGCGTTTCGCCCGCCACGGGGTGTCCTGGGTAAAGGTTCCTTGAATTCCGGCGTCCACTTCCCTCTTCAAACTACCCCATCCGCGTGGCACATTCCACTTTCCACCTTCAAAGCCGCACTTTTTGATGCGCGGCCCCGCTAGAAATAGAACCGCCCAGACGTCTTTTCGTTGGCGCGGAAAGCTTCGCAGCCGAAGGATTCTGCTGCTCCGCGAAGGCTTGCCAAGCCAGTCGGCGGGCGGCAAGCAACCTGGTAATGCGGGATTTCCTGCCTATTGCGAGCGCCGGCTGGCAATGATAGGCTGTTTTTCTAAGCACATTAATTCAAAGGGCATCACGAGGTAACGGGCGAACGGGCCTTTGCGCGACCGAGAAAACGGAAAGCGACCGTTCGCGAAAGAAGGGCGATCCGTGGAAGAGGAAGAACGAGCAACGCCCCTGCCCCAACCGCCGCACTCACAAGGTTGGATTGTCTCGCCTGTCTTCGACTTGCTCTTTTTGGCCAATCTCGGCTGGCCACTCCTTCTGCTGGCCCGCAATACCCAAGGCGACACCTCCATCGATTTTTGGCAGATTTACTTTCTTAGCCTGCCGCACCGTTGGGTCACCATGGTTCTCGTGCTGACCGACTCGGACCGCCGCGACGGCAGAGGCTGGAAGTTGACTGGAATCGCCGTCTTGTCGGCCGCTATCGTCATCGGCGCTTATTTCGGTACGGGCGCGTTCTTGTGCCTGGCTCTGGTTGACTATGTTTGGAATGCCTGGCACTTCGGCAGCCAGCACGCGGGCGTGCTGCGGATGTACGCGCGCAAAGTGGGCGGCGGATCGCCATGGCTGGAGCGCTGGGGATTGCGAGGGTTTGTAACCTACGCGGGCGTCCGCGCCGCCGCCTGGGCCACCGGCGCCATGAAAGCGGACCCCGATGCCCTATACTGGCTGCACGCCGTCGATTTCGCTGTGCTCCTCATCCCCATCGCAATGCTCCTTTCGAATCTTGCCGGCGCGGGCCGTGAACGGCTGGGGAAGCTAGCCTACCTCAGCAGCGTCTGCCTGCTCTACACCGGCATGGTGCTGAGTCAGCGGTTTGGATGGGCTCGATTGTTCCTGGTGTTCATTGCCTCGGGATCGATGTTCCACGCAATCGAGTACCTAGCCATCGTCACGCACTACGCCCGGCGGCGTGAGACCGTCGGTTCGGACAGCAGATTCCGCGTCCTGGCGAGGCATTGGTTGGTGTTTCTGGGGCTTTACATTCTCATCCTGGGTTCGGCGGGGGCTTGGATGGCGCGTCCGGACAGCGGTCTCTTGATGCTTTGGGTAGGGCTTAACCTGTGGGCGTCGTTCGTGCATTACGCGTACGACGGAATGATTTGGAAACTGCGGCGGCCGGCGACGGCTGCTGCTTTGGGTGTGGGGACGCCATGAAGCGGTCGGATCTGCGCCTGTTGGTCGGGACGGTGCTAGCGGTTGCCGTCCCGGCGGCCGTGCTCGACCTGGGCAACGACGATTTCCGCCGGGCCGCTGAGCTTTCGGCAGCGCCGTTTGCTTGGCGTGGCATCCTGCTCGCCCACCTCGCCGCCGCATTGCCGCTCGCTCTCCTTATAGCTGGTTGGATTCGTTCCTCCAAAACGCTGGCTTCCTCGGCGCCCTGGCCGTGGATGGTCCTTGGCGCCACGGTGGCGGGCATCGGGACCGCTTTGCTTCCGGAGTTTGGGGATGCAATCGACCAGGCGCATTTAGGCGCCCTGCCGCGCCTGCTGCTGCGTTCGGCCTTGGCATTCCTCCTCGTTTTGCCGTGGTGCGTGGCGGCGCTGGACAGGTCTGTCGGAATACCCCGGCGTTGGCCGTTAAGAATCGCCGTCGTTGTGGCCATCGGCTTAGCAGTCGTCCCGTGCGCGATGTACACCGAGACCGCACTCGCGGATCGAACGCAGGAGGCCGCCCGCCTGCTTGCTAACGAACGACTAGTCAAAGCCGAAGGGATTGTAACGGGCCTGTGCGAGCTGGGCAGCAATCGGCCCATTGGCACGGCGGCGCCGATCAAAATGCGCAAGCGTCTGGCCGCCACGGTGGCCGAATTGCGCTGGCAGGTGGACCAGCCATTCTTTAGCGCGGCGGACATGCCTGCCGATCGGGTGTCCCGAGCCGTTGTGTTCGTCCGATTGGAGCGACTTGACGACGCCGCCGCTCTCCTCCGACCCATCGTCCCCGATAACGACACCGCGTCGCTGATGCTGGCCGCGGTCTATCAAAACCAGGAGCGCTGGGCCGAAAGCGACGCGCTATTCGCGGCAACTCTGAAGAAGATGCTTCCGCTGGCTTCGACGCAAGAGGCGGCCAGGGCCGCTTGCCGGACCGCCCTGGACGGTCTGGCCGACAACGCCCGCTTCGACGACCGACCGGCCGACGTCGAAGCCTTCTTGAACCGCGGCCTGCAACAGCTCCCTGAAGATGCCGCTCACTATCACTTCCTGCTCGGTCGGCACTATCACGAAAACGGCCGCTTTAGCCTTGCTCTGGACCACCTACGGACCGCGGCCCAACTGGACGTACCCAACCTAAGCCAACCGACCGACGACCTCATCCGCCGTATCCGCACATCCACGCCAGGATGTTTCGATGCGGGATCATGAGGTACTAGGCTGTGGAACGTTGCGAAGCAGGCGCGGCGGGACTACGAGAGATCCGCGGGGTTCCCGTAGATTCGCTGGATAGGACCAAGGAGCGACCGGCCGTAGAGGCGGCAGGGGTCTCTTATGCCGTTTTTCTGCCTACTCAATCGCAGCTTGCGGAAATACTTAGCCCTCCGGCTCGAGGCCTAAGGCTCGCAATTGAGCGGCCAGGCGCTCGGCTCGAAGGCGTTCCTTTTCCCGTTGGTCCACCAATTCGACATAGGTGGAGAACGGTTTGCCGTCCGGACCATAAATCCGGAGGGCCTCTTCGGCCAGCTCAAAACGGACTTGCAGACGAGGACTGATCCAGGGAAGCGGATCGGTGATTTCTTGAAGCTCCCCGTCCTTACGAAGCCAGCCTTCCAAATCGATCTTGTCGGGATTGTAGACGTAGTACTCTTCTACACCAAAACGGTTATAGAACTGAAATTTGCGAACCATATCGGCCAAGCGATTGCCGGGAGAAAGCACTTCAAACACCACCTGCGGACCGATGTTTTCTTCTTCCCATTGCTTGTAGGAACCGCGATAGCCCTTAGGTCGGCCGAAGACAACCATGGCATCCGGCGCAGTCCGAACCGTGTTGTCTCCCTTGGCCGGATACCAAAGCAAATCACCGGCGACGAACACATTGGGATCGTTGCGAAACAATGCCTCGAGCCCGCCTTCTATGGTTACAATCCACTCGAACTGCAAGGTGTTATCGGACATGGGCTGCCCGTCGCTGTCGGGATAATCGATGTCCTCCCGTTTGGGAAGCTTGGTCAAAATACTCATGAAAGCGCGTAGCCTCCTAACGGCTGTCGAAGCTTTTCAAGGCTTAAATCACACAATTATTGTACTTCGAAGGGAAGTGATAAAGAAGCGGAAAGGAAAGCGTAAGGTAGAAGCCCACAGGTCGAGACCCGTGGGCTTTCGGTGATCGAAGCGGGTTTACAGCCGGTTGCTATACCGTTTGACGCGGCGGCCGAAAACGGGGATAAGCGGCTTGCGTTCTTGCGCGGCTGGGGCTGCCGCCCGGCGCGGCGCGAATTCGGCGAATTCCGCGCCGGCGTAGCGATTGACCTGCTGATTCATGAAACATTCGATGGCGGTCAATTGTTCGCCCTGCTCGGGGGTCACGAAAGCAATGGCTACACCGTCGGCGCCCATGCGGCCTGTGCGACCGATGCGGTGTACATAGTTTTCCGGGTCCATCGGCAGATCGTAATTGATGATGTGTGAGATGCCGGTCACGTCGATGCCTCGGCCGACCACGTCGGTGGCGACGAGGTAGACGATTTTGCCCTCGCGGAAATCTCTCATGATGCGACTGCGCTCGGCCTGAGCCAGATCGCCGTGCATGGCCGCCACGCGCTTGTGTTCGTCGCGAAGAAGCTGATAAACGTCGTCAGCCCACCGCTTGCGTTCGCAAAAGATGATGCACTGCCGCGGTTGTTCGCGATCAATGATTTTGAGGAGCAGATCAAACTTCCGGTGGGGATCGACCGTGATATAGGATTGCCGAATGTTATCCACCGTTACCAGCGTGGGCGACAGGTTGATATGCAACGGATCGACCATGTAGCGCTGGGCCAGCCGCAAAACCGGGGCCGGCAAAGTGGCGGACAAGAGCAGCGTTTGGCGGACCTTGGGGCAGCGCCGCAAGATGCGTTCAATGTCGGGCCGAAAACCGATGTCCAGCATGCGGTCGGCTTCATCGAGAACGACGTAGCGGACGCGATCGAGATTGAGCGTACCGCGTTGCAAATGATCGATCACACGGCCAGGGCTGCCGACTACGAGATTGCACCCCTTCTTGAGGGCCGCGAGTTGCGTGCCGATGCGCTGGCCGCCATAGACCGCCAGCGGCCGGAAGTGCTTGCTGGGGGCCAGCTTGACCGCTTCCTCGGCGACTTGTACGACGAGTTCGCGCGTCGGCGCCAAGACGAGCGCTTGCGGGCCCGGCTCATTTTTGTCGCGCCAGGCATTAAGAAACGGCACCAAATAGGCGGCCGTTTTGCCAGTGCCGGTTTGGGCCTGGCCAATTACATCACGTCCAGATATTGCTTCAGGAATTAAAGCGGCTTGAATGGGGGTAGGATCCCGGTAACCAACACGCTCCAGAGCCGCAAGAACCGAACGAGAAAGGGACAATCCGTGGAAACCGCTCTGCGGTTCCGCCAACAATGCCGTCGTCAAACAAACCTCCCGAACCTAATCAAACTTGCCGTATTACACGTCCTTTAAATCTTTAAAAGATACTCAACTATACGCTATTCCCTCAATTCTGTCCAGGGGGAACGAATTGGCGGCTTAGCCAAGGTGCGAAACGCGGTGCGTGGACACCGTCGGTTCCGACTGCCCCGCTTGATAAGGGAACAAAACATTTCAGGACTGAGTTAGCCGAGGAACTAGACAAGCACCCGCAAAACCCACCAACTGACGGCGGCGATCAAAGCGGCAGCAGGAATCGTCATAAGCCATGCCCACATCACGCGTTCAGCAACGCCCCAGCGGACGGCGCTTAGCCGCTTTAGAGCGCCCACGCCGATGATTGATCCTGTGATCGTGTGCGTAGTGCTGACGGGGATGCCGCCGAAAATAGTCATGATCAGCGTAATCGCGGCACCCGATTCGGCGCAGAACCCGTCAACGGGCCGCAACCTGATGATGCGCTGGCCCATGGTCTTCACGATTCGCCAACCGCCAAAAAGCGTGCCGAAACCCATCGCCACATGACACGCCAAGACAACTTCGGTGGGAACCTCGGTAGGTGTAGCAAACTTCGATCCGCCTTCGCTGGCGGCAATCAACAATACGAAGATGATGCCCATGGTCTTTTGGGCATCGTTGCCGCCATGGCCCAGGCTGTAAAGTGATGCAGAGAATAATTGACCTTTTCTAAAGAACTTGTCCACGCGCCGCGGTGTCGCCAGATGGAAGATCCAGGTGACGGCGACCGCAACCGCCAAACCCAAGAAAAGCCCGATCATCGGCGCCAGAATAATGAACGCGACCGTTTTGCCGATCCCATCCCATTCCAAAGCCGACGTGCCGGTCTTGACCATTGCCGCTCCAACTAAACCGCCGATAAGGGCGTGGGATGAACTCGTCGGTAGGCCCCAATACCAAGTAACCAGGTCCCAGGCGCAGGCGGCGATGAGAGCGGAGGCAATCACCCGATTGTCGACAATGGCAGGATCTACTATGCCCTTGCCCATGGTGGCCGCCACCTTGAGGTGAAAAACCAGGAACGCGATGAAGTTGAAAAATGCCGCCCAAATGACCGCTACTTGTGGAGTCAGAACACGCGTCGAAACGACCGTAGCGACGGAGTTAGCGGCATCATGAAATCCGTTGAGAAAGTCAAACGCCAGCGCCAGAGCAATCAAGCCCCAGACCACTAAACTGAGCTCCCCGAATGGGACTGTTCCCAAATTCTTGCCGGCGCTTTCGAGAAAGTGCATCCGAACCCTCGGTACAAGGCCCTAAGATCCTTTAATGACAATTTCCGAAATAACTAAAGCGGTGTTCTTGCAGGCATCGACAGTTTCTTCCAACCAGCCGTAAAGCTCGCGCCATTTGATGAGCTGTAAAATGTCCGGCGGGTTGACGAAAAGGGCGCTGTCGCTGTCGCGATAGATTTTGTCCGCCTCGTTTTCCAAGCGCGTGATTTCCTTAAGATGGCTCTGCACGGCTTCGGGATCTTTCATGGTGCGGACGAGGCGGATGGCATGTTCCAGATGCAAGCAGCAGTCTTGAATAATCTTGGCCATAGCAACCGCTTCGGGCGTCGGTCTTTCGATCCGAAAAACGCCGAAGCGATGCGAGGTTTCTTCCATGTTGTCCAGAATATCGTCCAGCGACGTGGCCAATGCGTGAATGTCTTCGCGGTCGATCGGGGTTATAAAACTGCGGTCCAATGATTGAATGATCCGTTCAACCAGTTCGTCTCCGGCCCGCTCCTCATGTTTCAGTTCGTTGCTGCGAGAGGTTAGCCGATCGAATTCGGTGACCATGTCCAGGAATTTGCCGGCCGCCCGGCTGATGACGGCAGCCACGTCGTCAAACATATCGAAGAATTTCTGTTCACGCGGGATTAGACTAAAACGCATAGCAATGGGGCTCCCTTGCAAGTCTGCCGAGACGGGTTTTGCGGCTAAACATAGTTTCTAGGAAACATTCTGATTGTCATCACATTCCTCTGAGCCTTTGTACGTCCCAACCGGGAATATGGCTGCAAACCTTGGCAAGATTGTTGTACTCGGCTAGTTCAATGCATTGTCCGCACCCTTCCTTGCCTGCTGTTTCGTGAAGCTGCGATTAAAAGGCGGCTTAAGCGAGCCTTGATTTAGGCTCTGGACTTGGAGCCCTTCTATGAGTTAACCTGGATATCTTCAGGCGGTACGTTAGAGGAGTAAGTCCGCATGAGACCTCGCTTGATATTCGAGTCCGGGGGTGGCTGCGCCAGTCATCCGCTTTCGGTGGACCAGATCACCAGGTTGGGCCGCAATCGTTCGAATTCAATCGTCTTAAACGATGAGCATTCCTCGCGGTGCCACGCGGAGATCATCTGCGAAAACGGCCAGTGGATGCTGCGCGACTGCGACACCATGAACGGCACGCGCCTAAACGATCAACGGATAGCGCAGCCGATGCCTCTCTCCGAGGGGGACGAGATCCGGATCGGGGACACGCGCTTTCGATTTTGCGTTACTGAAATGGAGGCCGATACGGCAGCCGCCGCGCTGGCAGCGGTCAATCCGCAAGTCGTTTCTGGTCCGGATCCCGGCTTGGCTCGCACCCAAGAACACATCGGCCGCGAGACCGATGAGTTGGCGGCTCTTTGTACGCTGCTGTCCGGACCCGTCGACGACATGACGCCTCGGACCATCGTGGCCCGGGCGCTGGCTGCGATCTATCAACAGACCGGCGCCGGTGTCGTAGGATTTCTCAGCCTGGATGAAGAAGACCCCCTGCCCAAAATGGTGCATCCCGAACTGACCCGGGTTGATGTGCATCTGAGCCGTCGGCTAACGCAGCAGGTTCAGCGGGAAGGAAAACGCGTTTGGTTGAGCTCCCAGGCCGCACAGGCTGAAGAGAACGAGAGCCTGTTGGCGTTTACGGACGCGGTTTGTGTTCCCTTAAACGCCGGCAAAGCGCCCCTTGGGGCGCTGCATGTTTATAAATCCGGCAAGCATTTTAGCGACCGCGAAGTCCGCTTTTGCGAAGCCGTGGCCGGGTTTCTAGCTAACGGCTTACAGGTGTTGCGAGCTCGTCGGCAGTTGGAAGCCGAAAATCAGCGCCTACGCCGTCACGGGCCCGCAGAGGACGAGGTCCTTTTGGGCGCCAGCACCCCTATGCAGAAGGTGCGTCAACAGATCGCCCGCATCGCCCCCCGCCAGACCACCGTATTGATCGTCGGGGAAAGCGGAGTCGGCAAAGAGCTGGTCGCCCTTTCGATTCATCGGCATAGTTTGCGCGGCGGTGCGCCCCTCGTAACCGTGAATTGCGCCGCCATCGCGAGCCAGCTCATAGAATCAGAGCTGTTTGGCCACTGCAAAGGCGCTTACACCGGAGCCTATGGCGACCGAAAAGGCATGTTTGAACGAGCCGATGAAGGCACTCTATTTCTCGATGAAATCGGCGACCTTTCGCTTGAATGCCAGGCCAAGCTGCTCCGCGTCCTGGAAGGAAAGCCCTTCCAGGCGCTCGGCGGCGAAAAGGATATCAAGACCGACGTGCGTATTATCGCCGCCACCAATCGCGACCTGGAAACGCAAGTCCAGGACCGCGGCTTCCGCAAAGACCTCTTTTTCCGATTGGGTATTCCGATTCGCGTGCCGCCTTTGCGTGATCACGCCGAAGACGTCCCTACTCTCGTCAAACATTTTCTCAATAGGCTGACGACCGAGTACCGCCGGCCCATCCACGTCACAGAATCCGCTCTGGACCGCCTCCAAGCCTACAATTGGCCGGGAAACGTGCGCCAACTGCGCTCCGTTCTCGAACATGCCGTCGCTATGACCGATGGAGATACAGTTGATGTAGACGATCTAAAGCTCTCAGGAGTCTCAAGCGAAATCCCGCCCAAGCTGCCGAGCTTGAATCTGGAAGAATTGGAGGCATCGGCGATTTGCCAAGCGCTGACCGAGACGAAAGGCAATCTCAGCCAGGCCGCCAAGGCGCTGGGCATTCACCGCGACACGCTCAGCACGAAAATGAAGAAATACAACATTGAAAAAGACGGCTTGTGAAGCCCCATCATTGTTCCAAGGCGTGCGGGTTCACGCCTATAGCCACTATGCTGCAGCCGATAACAACGGGCAATCCAAGCTGGCGGGCTTTGGCCACCACGAGCGGGTCGTCGGCTCCGGGATTGAACCACACTTCCCGCGCCGGCTTGCGAGCAATTTCTTCCAGGGTTTCAAGCGCCGGCTCCTTTGGCAAATAGATGGTGATCCGATCGAGTTCCGCCGCGGGCACATCCAAGACCGAACGGTAAACGGGATGACCTTCGATTTCAGTCTCCCGGGGATGTACGGGAAAGACTTCATACCCTTGACTGGCATAAGCGCGGACCGCCTTATTTCCAAACTTGCCGCGATCCGCGCTGGCGCCAATGATGGCAATAGTTTTCTGAGCCATATAGTTCTTTTTGTTTTGCAACGCCAAGGGCGTTCAGTGTCAACTGACAACTGACCCAAAAAAAAGTCCTCACGGTCGCCTCTGGATTATAAGGCAACGGTGAGGACTTTGTCCCGTCCCGCCATCTTCAAATAGCGTGGCCGGTCGGGTCAAGCGGCTTCGCGTTAACCACGACAGTCGACGGAGCGGGATCCGCCTGCTCTTTGCCATGTATGGCATCGAAGACCTCTTGGCGGTGGACCGGCACTTCTTTGGGGGCGACGATGCCCAGCCGGACCTTGTCGCCGCGAATCTCGACGACCGTCACGGTGATGTCGTTGTTAATTACGATGCTTTCGTTTTTTTTTCTGGACAGTACTAACATCGCTGCCTATCCTTCTAAACTGGGAAGCCTATCTAGTTGCTGATTCCCACGTGCCGAAAGACAGCAAGGAAGCACACCGGCGAAACTCGACCTTATCCTGTAGGAACCAGGTGTGGGTCTCAGGGGACGGGTTGCATACTAGGGCTTTTTTGGCTTGGCGGACTCCGTCGCCGTTGAGACGTCATCGTTAGTGATTTTATTCGTGTGACTTACGTCCGTCAAGCGAATGGGCACTCATTCCCTCCTTATTTCAAATCGATTTGCCATCCGTCTTGTCAATATACGGATTCCGCCAAAAAGCATAAAAGCCAGTCAGCTGTCAGAAGATTTGCCATAATTGGTCCCGCTATGCAGATACGTCATAAACGGATTCCGGGGCAATCTGGGCAATTTGGAAATCTTTTTTGATTTTACTGCGCTGCCTTTACAGGCGACTCCCGCTTCTGGATGCCTAGATAGTGGTGTGCCAGCTGACGTACTGTCGGACTCGGGTCCGCCCTAGCCATCTGGTCGAGGCGGTCGCTTAGGCTTCGCAAGTCCAACTGGATTGCCGCCCGCATGGCAGCGCTGCGCACCGCGGGCGATTCATCGTGACTAAGATGGCGAATCCAGGTGTTGGCGTCTAAATCGGAACTCGAATTGAGGTATTGGAGCACTTCCAAGCGCACAGTGGGCTTGGAATTAGTGATCAGACGTCCAAGCTGGATCGCTTCTACAGTTAATCCGCGCTCGGCCAGACATCCTTCACAAAGTCGACGAACCTCCTCGTCGGGATCATTAAGCCAACGCAATAAATCGTCATCACCGAGCACCTCGGCCGCCTTTGGTTGACGTCTAACCGCTTCCATAGCCTGACGCCGCGCTTCAGCCGCTGGGTCATTCAAGAGTGTCACGATCTCTTTGAAGAGTTCCATCCCAGGTTGGCAAGCCAATTCCATGGCCCTCAGCCGATTAGAGAGAGCCGTATCGTGGAGGGTTGCCTTAAGCACATCCCGGATGGCGTCTTGACGACCGGGCCGAAAGGCGATCAAGCTTTCGATCAGGGAAAGTGCCGCCGCGCGAACGTCAGGATCACTTGTGGGAACAACGCCCGCAAGGATCTTTTCAGCGACGCTGTAAAATCGTTCGGCATTCTCAGAATCGCCAGGAAGCCCGCGTTGCCATTTTCCAACCAAAACCAAACTTGTCTGCTGCCCTGCGGAGCTGAAATGGGAGAAATTCTCCGCAATGCGTTGCACCAGGGCCATCGTGCGGCGATCGTCGACGGCCCATTTCTCAGTTAAGGCTTCTAGCGCTTCACTAAAATTGGCGCAAGATTGACGGTCATCTGCTTCCAAGCCCTTGATAAGGCCAGGAACAGCAGCGGTTTCCAGGCCCACTACGCGGTTCACCCAAACAGCCCGATCGCTGTCTGTCGCTTTGGACAGGCCGCGCAAGTAATACCAGGATTGGGCCGTTCCCCACTGGAACCATAAAAGGGCCGCGCAGCCTAAGAGCACAACGCTTGTCAGACCAAGAACTGTTTTATTGCCTGCGATTCTGCGGAGCATTCATTGATCTCCCGGCCAACTTCTCACCCAATTTTCGCGCCTCCGATATAGGTTTGGAAAACCCTGGAAGGCAAGGCCAATCCCCGGATCGGCAAATTGAGCGCTTCTGGCAAATTCCTTAATGTCCGCCGAGGCCCCTGTTCGATGATACAACGTACGGCTTCGATTCCGGCATGAGTTGACATTCGATTGGCCGCCAGCGCGTTAATTGCAAGCCCCCGTACCCTGAGGTGTCTGATGGAGTGGGGACGCAAACGGATCGGCTCCTTGATTTTAGCGGCCATTACGTTCGGGCTGGCACCGGCAGTAATCCGTGCTGAAGAAGGCAAATCGCCCGCGCTTTCGACCATACCGATGCAGGAGCTTCCGGCCCGCGCCCGCGACAAGGTGCGAGCGGTCGTGGAGCATCCGACCTTGCGCACGACTGGGCCTGCCGAAACCTTCGCCTGCCAGCCCGCCCAATACCACGAGTTCCTCGATCGACCTGATAAAGCCGTGGAAATGTGGCGAAAGCTGGGCGCCAAGTGCATCACCATTACCGACCGCGGCAAAGGCCGGTTCGGCTGGGCTGATGAACGCGGCAATGATATCGGTTGGGACACGGTATATAAGGGTCCGAAGATGCGCATTTGGTACGCCGAGGGTAAGGTGAAACCCGGCACGCTCTTGCCGACGGTGCCAATCCGGGCTGTCGTCGTCTTTCACTACACCGAGGGGCACGACCTCAAGGGACGGTGCCTGATCCGCCACCAAGCGGACTTGTATGTCTTAACAGACAGCACCGCAGCCGCCTTGGTCGCCCGTATGCTCGGTCCTTCGGCTCCCCGTCTAGCGGAGAACTACGTCGCCCAGTTGCAGACCTTTTTTGCCGCTCTAGCCTGGTATTGCCAGCAGCATCCCGACACGACAAAAACCGAAAAATAACAACCCATTAGCAGGCGTTGGAGCCGCGGCTTTACCCGATCTGCCGCCTAAAGACCGTATTCCAACGTTCTCACCGCTAAACGGCTTTGACTTGACAGAAAGCGAAGGCGACGGCATATCCATCCGGCCACCGGTCAAAGAAGATGGAGAATGCCATGCTAAAAGCGCTGCCGCAGCCGGAAGTGGTTCGCTGCTACTTCGATAACGGATTCACTCCCCGCCTGCCTGCTATGTGCCTGCGCTGGGATTTGGAAGCAAACATCGAATGGGAAGGGGTTTGGGACTTTCCCCAAGACGTACAGATAGCCGGACCCGCGCCCGAGCGTTTCGGCATCAGCATTCAGCGCTGGGCGGAGGACTCCTACGCGGTCCGCCTTTTATGGAACTTCACCTGCTTAAGCTGGGCTTGCTTGACCCGATCAGAATTATTGGAAAGTGCTCTTTCGCCACTTCTCGAAGCTATGGGGACCGACCTTTGGTACCTTCTGGATCAGCCCGTTGGTTCGGATTGGCAAGAACCTAACCAAGCGGCTTGACGCGGAAAAACATTCCACATTATTCCATTTTCCGCGCGAACCTTATTCCTACTTGACACGTCTGCTACAATGTTCGTCCTGGCCGAGCGCTTTTTTCGCGTTTTTGCGCAAAAGCCGCGCGGTTTGACGTATTTGAGTTAGCAGGCAACAGTTTGTTGGTTTTTTGAGGGTGTTAGTCCGCCGATTCAGTCTTCGTATGGCGACAATCGCTTGCTCAAGAGCGGGCGCTCGTCCTCTATTTCTTTTTGATCGCCGGAGGTCTGTCATGGCCGTAATTACAGCGAATTCCTGGGTCCTTGGTGGCATTTCCGTCCTAAACGACGGCAAGGCCGGCTGGGTGCGCCTTGGTTCCCTGTATCAGGGCCAAGCACAGGCGCCGACGATCCCCTTCTCGATGCGACACCCGTCAATGGGCTGTCAGGTTCGGTTTACCGAACCCGTACAGCGGCAAGACCACGTCGATAATCTCGACGTGGGCCATGCCGCCCCACGAGCCGGTCGGCTCGTCAGCCTCGCTGGTGTCCTCCTTCAGAGTCCGCGTTTAGCGGCCTCGGCATTCTGGCCGGCAACGAGCAAACGCAAAAGTTTGTCCCGTTGCTATAGGGCCAGTAAACGCACGATGGCCGGAAAGACGCGGAGGACTTTGATACGGGGATTTTGAGCCTAGAGGAGTGGCTAGTGGCAAGTGGAGAGTGACCTGCAATACTTCATTCTTCCAACTTCCACTTTTTCGCTCCCTCAACCAATGGCTCTTCCGGCCTGACCTAGTTGTCGCTGTCCCCAAGCTTTCCCAAGCGAACCGTGGCGTGTCGTTTCGTGGCAACTGATTGGCATCTGCTTCTCACTAGCCACTAGCAACTAGCCACCGACCACTTGCCGAAGGCATGCGGAATTTTCCTTGCCGCCAAATCGCTGATCCTTGGGCGCGCTAAGGCTTTTCGCACGGGGTGTATAGCATCCGCGCTTGGATCGAGATGGGTAAAGAAGAATGAGCTGGGATGAAATCACGGAGTTGGTGGAGCGGGCTCGCGCCGGCGAGCGGTCGGCGTTCGGTTCGCTCGTGGAGCGCTTCCAGGGCACGGTCTACGCGATTGCGCTGAGCCGTTTGCGCAATCCAACGGAAGCTCAGGAGCTGGCGCAGGAGGTCTTCTTGCATGCCATGCGTAAGCTGAGCCAACTACGCGAGGCCAACTGCTTCGCCGGCTGGTTGCGTCAGATCACGGTGCGCATGGCGCTTAATCGCTTGACGCGACGCGGCCCGTTCTTGGGCACGGATCCTCAGCTTCTGGAGCAAACCGAGTCGGAAGGCGCCAGCCCGCTCGATTCGCTGCTCCGTGCGGAGCAATCGGCCGCTTTGCACCGTGGCCTTGACCGGCTCAAGCCGCTTGACCGGGCGACGTTGGCCGCTTTCTATTTGCGGGGCCGTTCGCTCAAGCAGATGAGCCGCGAGTTCGAGACGCCTGTCGGCACCATCAAGCGGCGTCTGCACGTCGCTCGCAACCGATTGCGCAAGCACTTGGAGCGGCGTCGTGAGACGGCCTGCGCTTAATCCGTAACGTTGCCCCGTTAAGCGGCGAGCGCCCGGCGCTCGCCGCTTAACGTTTGTTATTCTTAGGAAGCCAGCCCGCGCTCCCTCACTTCCGGATACTTGATCCGGGAATGATAGAGCGCCACCAAGCTCTTGCACAAACTCTCTTCAATCCGGTGCAATTCCGTCAGCGTCAAACCGCTTTCATCGAATTGACCGTCGAGCAACCGCTTCATGAGCAGGTCATGGACAAGTTTGCGGAGGCTGTTGGCTGTGGGATCGGACAAGGCTCGGCTGCTGCTTTCCACGGCATCAGCAAGCATGACTATGCCGTTTTCGCGTGTGCGTGGCTTGGGACCGGGGTACCGAAAGGCGGGCTCAAGCTGTTCCGGCGTCCCATTGCCCAGGGTCTCTTGCAGGCGCATCGCTTCGCGGTAAAAGTACTCTACCAGGGTGGTGCCGTGGTGCTGTTGGATGAAGTCAATAATGGGCCGGGGCAAGCCATATTGCTCGCCTAGAGCCAGCCCGTCCTTGACATGACCAATGATGATCAGGGTGCTCAAAGCCGGCTCTAAAGCATCGTGGCGATTCTCGCCGGTCTGGTTTTCGATGAAGTAATGCGGCTTGAGCATCTTGCCGATGTCGTGAAAATAACTGCCGACGCGCGTCAGCAACGGGTTGGCGTCAATCGCCTCGGCGGCCGACTCCGCAAGCGTCGCGACGGTCATGCTATGGGTGTAAGTGCCGGGAGCGCGGCGCACCAGTTCCTGCATAAGCGGGTGGGAGCCGTCGGCCAGATCGAGCAGGCTAATGTCCGTCACGATGCCAAAACAGCGTTCAATGATCGGCAGGCAGCCGCTGACAATGAACCCGGCGAGCGTTCCCCACAGAAAATGGCGCCCGGCATCGACAAGCACAAAACGGTAATCCTGATTGGCCAAGAGGCCAATCGCGAAGGTCAGAAACAAATAAGCACCGCCCGAACCAATGCCTATTTCCACGATCCGGGTGCGCGTGCGGACATTCCGCAGCGATAAAACTGCCGTGGACAGTCCCCCCATTTGCAGGACCAGTTGGTGAAGATCATTTCCCAAGGCAACGGTCGTCGCCAGAGATAGGCTCAAGGACATGAGCAGAGCAAATTGAGGATTGTACGAAATCGTCAAGATCAGGGTGGTTACCGTCAGAGGAATCAGAACGGCATACCAGGGCGGCCTGCTCAAGAGCAGTCCGAGGGCCAAGGTGAGCACAGCGAGGGCACAAACGCCGAGGATTTTCGGCAAGCTCTCCGCCAGGGCGTTTTGAAAGCGGATCACGTAGAGGAAGACGAGCGCGGCCAGCAGGCTCATGATAAGAAAAAGCGCCGACGCCTGGCGGAGTTTGTCGCCGGCGGTCTGCTGATCGCGGTGGGCCTGGTGCTCTTCTTCCAATAGTGCCCATTGCTGGGCCGTGATCTTTTCGCCGCGCTGGACCAAAGGGGTGCCGCGTGGATAAGTCTCCATGACGGGCGGAACGCCGCGCCGCGCTTCTTCGTAAGCGGCCGGATCGTCACAGTTTTCTTGGCGCAGCTTTTCCACGGCCTTGTCGCGGGCCAGGTCGGTTTGCGGTTGATTGATTACTTCAAAGTTGACCCGCGCGCGCAAGTCGCGCGGACTGGCCTCGCCGACGCGGTAGGGAAGGGGTTGCCCCCAAAGATAGGCAAAGAGGGTGGCCGCCAGGGTCGCCCCGAGCACAGCCAAAAGCCGAAGCCAGACGTGCCGTTGCCCCAGGTCGGGCAATACCGGATCGTCGCTCCGTGAGGACCGCCGCCGGCCATTCCATTGGCCCAGCCGCGATTGCTTCTTGATAGCGCCGAACATAACGGTTCAATCTCGTGCTCACGCTCCGCGTGAGCTTTGCTCGGGACGACGGGCATCCCGATTGCGACGCCCAGAAGAGGCGCCTTGGCGTTTCATGGACGGCGACGCAAGGCGTCGCGGTCAGCGCGTTCCCGCGCGGAGCGCGGAGACGAGGCAACAATGGGAATTAGAAGAACAAAGATACGGCCCAGCGTCCTTGCTGACGTCCGTTAGTACTAAGTCTTTCCCTTCTTGCCCTTTTCACCTTCCTTTTCATAAGCCCGTAGAATCCGCTGCACGAGCGGGTGACGGACAATATCGTGTTCATCGAGATACACAATAGCAATCCGGTTCACCTCGCGAAGGCGGTGGATGGCGTCGATTAGGCCGCTCCGCGTCGTCCGCGGCAAATCGGTCTGTGTCACATCTCCGGTGACGATGATCTTTGACCCTTGCCCCATGCGCGTCAAAAACATCTTCATTTGCGGTATGGTGGTATTTTGTCCTTCGTCGAGAATGATGACGGCGTTATTGAGCGTGCGGCCGCGCATGTAAGCGAGGGGCACGATTTCTATGATGTCGTTTTCCATGTAGCGCTTCACCTGATCGGGCTCCATCATGTCGTTGAGCGAATCGAACAACGGGCGCAAGTAAGGATTTACCTTGGCTACCAAGTCGCCAGGAAGGAAACCGAGCCGCTCGCCCGCCTCCACCGCAGGCCGGACAAGCACGATCTTCTTGACCTCCTGTTGCCGCAATAGGCTAACGGCCATGCCGACGGCCAGATAGGTTTTGCCAGTTCCGGCCGGGCCGACGCACAAGACACAATCATTGTCTTGCATCGCTTTGACGTAACGGCCCTGGCCATCCGTCCGCGGGCGGACATACTTGCTGCCTCGGATTTCCTTAGCCGCTGCTTTATCTGGGGGAGGACCAAGGCGATCGGCGCCGTTTTGCACCACCTCGATGACGGTGCGAACGTCTTCGGGTGAAATCGCCCCTTGTTTCTTCAAGAGTAAGCGAAGCTGTTGGAAGACGCGGTCGGCCTGATCGACCGGCGTCTCGTCGCCTTTGATTTGGATCGTATCGCCCCGTGCGACCAGCCGAACGCCTAGGGCATCACGCACCTCGCGCAGGTATTGATCCCGGCTGCCAAACAGCAAAAGAGCCTCGTCACGATCGTTGAGAGTGATGGTTAATTCTTGAGGCATGTGCACCATGAAATTGACTTGTTCTTCATTGAAACCACCAATAGGCCACGGGCGCGGCGAATATGACCGCGTCAACCACATCCAGAGTTCCGCCAAATCCGGGAATGATTTGCGAAGCGTCCTTTTTCTGACAATCGCGCTTAATGAGTGATTCCGCTAAATCGCCAAGGATGCCCGCCAGCCCAACCGTCAAGCCAAAGCCGATTGCGCGTAAATCGGAGTTATCCAGGGCAGGACCAAGCCGGCCCAAGCCGATCGCAACTATAACTGATGTTACCATGCCGCCCGCAAAACCTTCCCACGTCTTCTTCGGACTTAAGATCGGAGTCATTGCGTGGCGACCGAGCAGACGGCCTGTGAAATAAGCGCCAATATCGCAAGATTTGGGAACGAAAATAGCCATAGCGAGAGCCTGCGTGCTGCGAGAGACGCCATCTGTTCCGCCAGGCAGCCACCGCAATTGGGCAAAAAAACAGGGAAGTAGCCCCAAATAGGCTGCGATCCAAATAGTCAAAGCAAGGCGCGTAATCGACTCGCCGGGTTCATGAAAGGTCGCCATTTCCGCTAGGAATGCTGACAGGACAACTGCCGCAAAGGTTCCGGCTACCCAAGGCCAAGGATCACTTTGCAGAAAATGGCCAGGCCAGTTCGACATGATGAGACCGGCCACAGAGGCTTCGGTGAGCCAGGCATAAGGCCGGCCTGTGCTCGGGAGCAGTTGTCTCAATTCAATGCAGGCAGTGAGGCCGGCCGCTAGCAAAAAGAGAAGCAAGAACGGAAACCAGGGCGCCAGCCACTGATCGAGGAAAAGGACGCCCCCCGCCATGGCGGCTAAGACCGCCCCCATCCATAACCGGGTTTGAAGCATGAAAACCCGCCTCAATTGGTGCGGTTGGTTTAGGACGGCCGCTTTGTACTTTCGCTCGGCTTGATAAAGGGTCTTTCACACAAAAAATAAAACGGGATACACATCACCAAAGTCCCCGCCACAATAGCCGGCGGGAAGCCCATTGAGGTTTCGGGCATAACTTGTCTAATGAGTTGCGCCGCTAAATATGTGACTGCGCCATGCAACAGATAGACTGTGTACGACATGGCGCCCAGAAATGTGAAGACCTTCGCAATGCTGAATATTAACAAGTTTTGGGAAACAATTGCCTTGGACCAAAGTGAATCCAATGAGTGGCCCAACCACAGCACAAAGGCGAGGCCGATAGCGAACAAATGATGGTTCAATTCCAATGAGCCGATTGTCAGGCTCTTGAAACACAAAATCAAACCAAGGAGTACACCAAGGCAAATGGCCGCGACCACTCGGTTAGCCAGAATTCTTGTCGGCCAGAAATTGCCCTCTAGGACGCAATAGAGCAAGATGCCTATTGCAAACATCGGCCAGTAGGGCAAAAAGATGCCTATATTGTAGGCGCAAGGAATTAGAGTGAGCGGTACAGAAACCAGCGTGACTGTAAGCAATATCCATTTCGACATTCGATGGCTAAATTCCAAGCAGAGCGCCATCACCACATAGAATTGGACCTCAATTGCTAAGCTCCAATTCGGAGGATTAATCCCTGAAAATTTGGTAGGAAGATTCGGGAAACCCGGCACAAATACTTGGCTCAGGGTGCCTATTCGAATCCAAAAAAGCTTGCCTTCTTCGGCGAAAGGAAAGGCCGGCCTAAGGAAGCTGCCGGTCCTTAGCGAGCTGATCAGCTCCAGCAAGTAAGGCATTCCAAGAAAAACAACTAGAGAACACCAAAAAGGAGGATATATTCGTCGAAAACGCCTGTACAGAAATGATCGCGGCCCCTCGCCTTTGCGTTGGGCACTTCGAAGCGACGCCATCAAACAGAAACCTGAAATAACGAAAAACATGGGCACGCCCAGGTGGCCGAGGCGGCAAAAGGCTTCGAGCTGAGGATATTTCTCTGGATACGAAGAACGGAAAGGTAAATGATGCACAAAAACCCACAGGGCGGCCAGCCCACGTAGTACATCAAGAAAATGGTATCGGACAGGTGCACGCAAAACATCGGCTCCTGGACTACGTAGGCGCGAGTTAAATGATCGGTACTTCCAATTGTAACTGCATTATAGAACCGGATTCCAGTCTTGAATGGTTACTTCAATCCGCCAAATCTTCGCTCCCGACTCGCATAATCGCGCAACGCCTGATGCAGCGTCTCTCGGTCAAAATCGGGCCAGCATTGTTCAGTTACCCAGAGCTCGGCATACGAGATTTGCCAGAGAAGGAAATTGCTGACGCGCATTTCCCCGGCGGTGCGGATTAGCAAGTCGGGATCGGGCATGCCGGCCGTGTAAAGCGCGTTGGAAATAGCGTCTTCGTCAATGTCGTCGGGATCGAGTTTACCTTCTTTAGCTTGGCGAGCTAAGTGCTGGAGGGCATCGATAAGCTCGGTTCTCCCGCCGTAATTGATGGCAAGGCAAAGAACAGTGCCTGTATTGTTCTGACTCAGGCGTATGCTAAGATCCAGCTCGCGCAACACGTTGGCCGGCAGATCCCCGCGGCGTCCGATCATGGTGAAGCGAATATTCTGCTCCATGATCTCGGCCCGCTCCTCGATGAGGTATTGTTCCAGCAAGGCCATGAGGAAATCGAGTTCGGCCTGAGGTCGTTTCCAATTTTCGACGCTGAGGCAATACAGCGTCAATTGCCCGATGCCAAGCCGGCAGCATTCTTCAACCGTGGCGCGTACGCTCTGCGTGCCCCGGCGATGGCCTTCAACGCGCGGCAAGCCGCGCTGTTTGGCCCAGCGACCATTGCCGTCCATGATAATGGCGATATGGCCCGGCAGCCGTGCGGGGTTCAGACCGGCGGCGACGAGCCGCTCAAGCGTTTCAGGTGTCAGAGGAGGAGCCGGGAGCATGAGGCGTCTTACTCTAGTAAAGGCAATGGCAATTGCCACTACCTTATTTAACACATAATCGTCTGCTCACGATCCGGCCCTACGGAAATGATGCGCACCGGTAAGCCGAGCAATTCTTGGAGCCGGTCAACATAGCGCCGGGCGTTTGCCGGCAAATCTGCCCGGCGGCGAGCCTTGCTGACGTCGACTATCCAGCCGGGCAACGTCTTGTACACGGGTTTGCACCGTTCTAGCAAGAACGCGTCGCTTGGGAAGTGGTCAATGCGCCGGCCGTCCAAATCATAGCTTGTGCAAATGCGAACCTCGCCTAATTCACTTAGCACATCCAGGAGCATTACGGCCAACTCATCAGCGCCCGAGAGAGCCGCCGAATAACGTGTCGCCAAGGCATCAAACCAGCCACATCGCCGGGGCCTTCCGGTGACTGTGCCGTACTCGCGGCCTGTCTTGCGAATCTGTTCACCAATCCCATCGTGCAATTCGGTCGGAAACGGGCCTTTACCCACGCGGGTGCTGTAGGCCTTGATGACGCCCACGACGCGCGTCAAATGCCGCGCCGGCACCCCGGAGCCGCTCCAGACGCCCGCCACAGAGCTATTGGAACTTGTCACATACGGGTATGTGCCATGATCGACATCAAGCAAGCTGCCCTGGGCCGCCTCGTAGAGAATGCGCTTGCCGTGTCGCAAGCCCTCGTGAAGCAAGCGCACCGTGTCCGCAATGAACGGCCGCATTTTCTCCGCGTAGCCAAGATACTCGTCGCAAACGACGTCGGCATCCAGCGCTTTGTAGGTTGGCGCCAGCGTTTGCAGCAATAGATTCTTACGCGCCACGACGCCGCGCAGCCGTGTGCGAAAGTGATCGGGATAGAGTAATTCGCCGACACGGATGCCGCACACCCGGCCAACCTTATCTTGATAACAAGGCCCGATCCCCCGGCCAGTTGTTCCGATCGAGGCATCGCTCTTCAGTTCGCTCAGGCGCTCTTCTTCAAGGTGGTACGGGAAAATGACATGAGCATGGTCGCTGACCACGAGATTGTCCCCGACCGCGATCCCCGCCTTGCGGAGGTTGTCCACTTCTTCGAGAAAGCGCGGCGGATAGACGACCACGCCATTGGCAATGACCGAGCGCACCTGCTCGGGCCGTAAGACGCCGGTAGGCAAAAGTGAAAGCTTGAAGGTTTGACCGTCACGAACGATGGTATGGCCGGCGTTGGCGCCGCCGTTGTAGCGAACGACAAAGTCGTGCTGATCGGTGAGCAGATCGACGATTTTGCCCTTAGCCTCGTCGCCCCATTGCAGGCCGACGACACAAGTGCAGCCCATGGCGGTCATCCCACGCGGTTCCGGGCCGCGTTTCTAAAAGTGAAGCCGCGGCGAGTGCGGAGCAAACATGCAAACGCCCGCGACCAACATGGCCTCGGGCCGTCTTTATGTTACGCATTTTTACGACGTTCGTCTTTGTAGCGGGCCGCCGTTGGACGGTCAAGCCTCGGCATAGTAGCCCGCCGCTCCGCGGCGGATTCCGCCGCGGAGCGGCGGGCTACGCGCAAAGATTCCCTTCTCTTGCTTGCGCCCTAATAGCCCGGTATGTTTGAGCTACTATCAAAAATTGCTGATCTCATTTCAGGTTACGCCCTTTCAGGAGCCTTTTCATGGCGCGTGCGCCGGTTCGGATCATTCTGGCTGCGTTGACCTGGTTCACTTGTTGTCTGCAAATCGGCCTCGCCCAAAACGAGGAGCCCGTTGTCTACAAAAGGCCCCTGTCCGAATGGCTGGCCACGCTCAAAGGCGACAAAACCGATAAGAATCGGCGCGCGGCTCTCATTGCGTTGGGCGAGATAGGCCTCCGCTCGCGGAAAGTAGTGCCTGCCGTTGCCTTGGCTTTGCGTCAAGACGAATCGGCTACGGTCCGCGAAGCGGCGGCCCAACTGCTCGGACGTCTGGCATTCAAAGCGACTGATCTTCTTCAGGACGCCACCGGCGCCGTCCGCGTCGGCTTGATTGAAGATCGCAAACAAGCCCTAGAAGCCCTCATGGAAGCGTTGCGCGCCGACAAGGTCGCCAAAGTGCGAACGGCCTCGGGGACAGGGCTCGGCCGCCTGGGTCCCGATGCCGCGCCGGCCGTGGCGGCGCTCGCTGCCGCGCTGAAGGATAAAGACGACACCACCCGCGCCGCCGCAGCCGAGGCCCTAGGCCGTATTGGCCGTGACGCCGGCGAGGCGGTCCCCGCGCTCTTGGACTGCCTCAAGGACAAAAAGGCCGATCGGTTCGTGCGCATGTTCGCCGCCTTCGCCTTGGGTCGCACTGAAGGCGACAGCGCCGTGGTCGTCCCAGCGCTCTCCGAAACCTTGGCGGATCCCGCCTGTCCCTCCGATGTGCGGAAAGCGGCCGCGGAAGCACTTGGCCAGATCGGCCGCAGCGCTGCCGATTCAGTTCCGATTCTTGTAAGCGCCTTAACCAAGGAGCCGACCAAACAAACGGTTGACATCCGCCGAGCAGCGGCCACCGCCCTAGATCGGATTCACCCAGAAGCGAAGGCGGTATTGCCGGATTTGAAAGCCGCGCTTAAAGACGACGATAAATTCGTCCGCAGCCAAATTCTGCACTTACTTGGCCGTCTCGGAAACGAAGGCGCCGACGCCGTGCCCGATGTGATTCAAAGACTCAAGGACGACCAAGTCCTTGAGGTGCGCTTGGCCGCTATTGAAGCTTTGGGCGCGCTGGGCGTGAATTCCAAGGAGGTAATTGAAGCCCTTACTGCCGCCTCCCGAAGCAGCGTGGCGGCAGTAAGGGACGCGGCCAAGGAAGCATTGAAGAAACTGCCGCCCGAACCGTAGGTCTTTGAAAGCGACGCCCCGAATTACGTTTTGCGCCCGCAGGAAACCAGCGGGCCGAAGCCGTAAATGCTCTTTTGCGCACTCGCCGTTTAACAACGTTTGTCACTTCTGGCCTTCGATCCCGTTTTAGCCACTTTTTTGTCTTTTTTACGCCTCGGATTTGACTTCCCACCGAAATTTGTTCTAGAGTTTCACGCCAAAACTGAATTATGGAAATGACCTCGGCTCAATCTTTTGAGCCCGGCTTTGGAAAGCATGGGAATGCCAAGCATCGATATCAATCCGGCTTCGGTTGAGGACGATCGAAGCCGTGCGGGGCTGGATTTTGTTCATTCGTTGGTGGCCGATTCCCGGTCAGCTGGTAGCTCGCTAGTTGAGTTGCTGGATGAACTTGCCCAAGCGTTTGCCGCTTCGGGAGCGGGCTTGGCGCAATGGCCAACAGGCGCCGTAGTGGCTCGGACAGGGCATCCCAACACTCAGCAATCCCCCCTGCCCTGGCATGACCGACCCGAGCTATTGAACTCGGTGCGTTCCTCACGCGGAGGCTTGCGTATTTCAGGCGGCCACGGCCGGTCGTTTTTCGTGGTTGAAACAGGAAGTTCGACGAGCGCCAGTTGGCTTTGGTGGTTAGAAGACCGTACTGACCGCTCCCGCAGCGCCGCCGAAGGCACGGCCTTGATGCTAGCCGGCAGCGCCCTGATGCACCAGGCCGCAGTTTATGGCCACGGGGCTCGCTGGGCGAAGCAGCTCGACCAAATCCATCGCCAACGGAGGCTGGAAGAAATCGCTCCGCTGACGCGCCGCCTCGGGCACGATTTCGACAACGTCTTGACCGGCATTATGGGTTTCAGCGAATTGGCCTTGGCCCAATTGCCTCCGGAAGCGCCGGCCCGGCCTTTCGTTACGGAAATCTTGCAAGCCGCCCGCCAAGGCACGCAAATGACGTCGCAATTGCGCTGGTTTAGTCGGCGCAACGCGGCCGCTGTTCGGCCTTCTTCTTTGGTTTCTCTCTTGAAGGAAGAAGAACCCGGCCTGCGCTCGGCCTGGGGCAAAGATCTTCAACTGCAAATCGACCTACCGAGCAGCCTTCCGCAAGTGTCGATCGGTGCAGAACCGCTGACGCTGCTTCTTAAGAATCTGCTGGCCAATGCCAGGGAAGCGATAACGGGACCAGGGCTGGTAAGCATCACCGCCAAGCCAGCGGCACTGACTCAAGACGACTGCCTCGATTTGATGGGCAACGTCGCTCCGGGTTCTTTTGTCGAAATAACCATCGCCGACAATGGCTGCGGCTTCAGCCCGGAAGCAAGCCGGCGCTGTTTGAACGAATTATTCTTCTCCACCAAGCCGCGCCATAAAGGCCTGGGCTTGGCGATGGTATACGGAATCCTGCAAGCGCACAGCGGCGGCTTGCGCCTAGATCCCGGCGCCGAACAAGGCACGTCGGTCAAGGTCTACTTGCCGGCCGCGCCCAGCCTCGCGCCTTCCCATGCCAAGCAAAACCGCGGCGATCGCGTGCTGATCGTAGATGATGATCCGATCATCTTACAGCTTTGTTCAACGACGCTGGAGCGCGCCGGCTACGAGGTGCACACCGCCTTGAGCGGTCCCGAAGCATTAAGCTCTTACACTGCCGCGGCCCCCGATTCATTCCGGCTCGTGATTTCCGATATCCTGATGCCCCGCATGACCGGAATTGATCTCGCGCGCCGGCTACGCAATCACGATGTCCACGCCAATGTCTTGCTGATGAGCGGCCAGGTCTCGGCCGACATGGCTCAGGAAGACCTGCCCGGGGCAGCTCTGGACTTTCTAGCCAAGCCTTTTCGACCTGATGGTTTATTGAGCGCTGTGCGCAGCGCTTTGGAACGGGGCGCCCGTCGCGTTCCGGCCGCCGCCGGCAGTCCCGCTTGAACGTTTTTCTCTTTTGTTTTCGAAGGAGCAACCAGTGGTTAGCACCCAACTACAACCGAACGGGGCTGTGCCCGCACTTCCCGATATCCACAATGGGTCGGGAAATGGCGACGCCGAGGTTCGCCGCCAACACAAAGGTCACGGCGAACTCTACTGCGCCAGTGAAGTCAAGATCCTCGTCCTCGACGATGATCAATCCGTTTGCCGGGTCATCCAAGCGGCTCTGGCGAACAACGACTTCACCGTGGACACGGTGTCCGAAGCCGAGCAAATGGAAGCCGCGCTGCGCCGTCAAGCGTATCACATCATCATTCTGGACTATGTGATTCCGGGGCTCCAATCGGAACAGGTGCTGGAATGGGTCCGCGAGTGCCAGGCTGATGCCAGCATCATCGTGGTCACCGCCTATCCTTCGATCGATAGCGCGCTCAACTGCCTGCGGGCCCGCACCCATGACTACCTGACCAAACCGTTCCAGATCACGCATTTGCAAAAGATCGTAACGCGCTGCCTGGAGAGCAAGGGGTTATTGCGCATGTCGGAGGAAGCCCTGCGGGAATCCCTCGGCGCCGTTATCCGCGAACGCCGCAAGGGGCTGGGCCTAACGCTGGCGCAGATGGCCCAGCGCACCAGCGTGTCGCTGGGATATCTTTCGCAAATCGAGTTGGGCAAGAATTCGGCCTCGATTGAGACGCTGTATCGCATCTCGCTGGGCCTCGGTGTGAAAATCGCCGACCTTTTTCAGACCGTGCAAGCCAGCGCTTAATTTACCGCCGTTGGAGTCCCGGCTTTAGAACGGCCGCCTGAAGACGGGACTCCAACGATTCTTAATATTATTCGCGCACAACGAGCGCCACCTCTTCGCGTTCACGCACTTCACCAATAAGGCAGGTCGCCTCCGCGCCGCGTTTGCGCGCATTTGCCACTAGCTCATCGGCCTTATCCGCCGGCACGCTTATCAACAATCCGCCCGACGTTTGAGCGTCGTAGAAAAACTCCAGGCGCACCGGATCCGGCTTCCCTTCTATTCGCAGGCTCGGAGCAACATACAAGGCGTTGGTTGCGCTGGCGCGCGTCAAAAACGGCTTGTGAGCTAGGTTTTCGGCGCCGGGGATCAACGGCAGTTTTCCCAGGTCGAGAACGAGAGTCGTGCCGCTGCCTTGGGCCATTTCGAAAGCATGGCCGGCCAGGCCAAAGCCCGTCACGTCAGTCGCCGCGTGCGCGCCCACTTCTATCATGGCATCGCGGCCGATGTCATTTAATTGCACCATGCCGGCCAGGGCGGCCTGGTAAGTCTCCTCGGGACAATCGTTCGCTTTCGCGGCAGTAGTCACGAATCCGGTGCCCAGCGGCTTGGTTAAGACGAGCTTGTCCCCCGGCCTGGCGCGGGCATTGGTGAAAATGCGGTCCGGATGGATGGTGCCCGTCACGGCGAGCCCGAACTTGATCTCGGCGTCGCGCACGGTGTGACCGCCCAGGATTGCGGCGCCGGCTCGGACGCACCGCTCCGCGCCTCCCTCGAGGATCTTGCCCAGCCATTGCAGGCTCGGATCCTTGTCGTCAGGGTAACCAACCAGGTTCAGGGCCGTGCGAGGCGTGGCGCCCATCGCATAGATGTCGCTAAGCGCGTTAGCGGCGGCAATTTGCCCGTAGATATAGGCGTCGTCGACCACAGGGGGAAAAAAGTCAATGGTCTGGACGATGGCGAGGTCGTCTGTAAGACGATACACCCCTGCATCATCGTGAGTCTCGGTGCCCACGAGGAGGTTGGGATCTTCATTCTTGGGTAGATGGCGCAGAACCTGCGCAATGCCCGTCGGGGGCAGCTTACCCGCTCAACCCGCGCAGGACGCGTAGTCGATCAGGCGCTTCTTTCGACCAAAAAACAGCATGGAGTGTTGCCCTGCTACAGGTGACCTTGTAAGTTCGCTAATTCAGTTTAGTGAAAGTCCCAAGACGTGCCGGGGACTGGATCTTTTGGTCATAAGCAGCAGAGCAGGAAATGTAGAGTGGGACGAGTCTTCGAGTCCCACCTTTTATCTTGCGGGATCGTGGTGGGACTCGAAGACTCGTCCCACCCTACCCCTATTTCTTCTTTTTCAAGCGGGCGCCGACGGCTTTCACCATGGAATTTTCGTCGGGAAACTCGCCGGTCTTGAGCTTCGAATAAACCAATTCCCCATTGACGCTCAATTCGAAGCACCCGCCTCCCGATGGAATCAACTTCATCTCGCCGATCTGCTGCTTATACTCCGACAGCAATTTACTCGTCAGACTGACGGCTGGCGGCTCGTAATTTCACATCGAGCAATATTTGAGTTCGACGTTCATAGCTCTGCTCCTTTCGTCTAAGAGTGGGAAACCAAATCCTTCGATTTGCCGAAGACCTCCTCCTCTGAAATACTATGGCTGGCATCCCGGAACATCAAGGAAGGGCCGCAGTCTCCATGGACAAGCTTCATCCGATCACAATCGTCGTGCGTCATCCGCGTGAAGTGCCGGCCAAATGCAGCATCTTGCCGCTGCGCGGCCGCCCGGACATGCTCTTTCTCGAACACCCCGTTCAAGTGCGACCCAACCTGGAAGGCTACATCCGCCTGGCCGCCGTGGGACCGGAACTCTCCGCTGCCGATGCCGATTGCGGCCTGCTGTTGCTCGACGGCAGTTGGCGCTGGACGGAAACGATGACCCGCGACTTTCTTGAAGTGCCGCCGCGCTCGCTGCACGGCTATCAGACCGCGTATCCACGCCGATCCAAGTTGTTCACCGATCCGGACAACGGCCTGGCAACGGTGGAAGCCCTATACTTGGCCTATCACATTTTAGGGCGGTCAACGGCGGGGCTGCTGGATCAATATCGGTGGGCAAGCGAGTTCTTGCGACTGAATAAACTAGATCCCGATTAGCGGCTCCTACGGGCCGGCACGTTTGGGCCCTACGGGCGGCGTGGGTCCCCTGTTTCCGTTTTTCATACTCCCCTAACCCCCGATGAAAAACGGCCTACTCCCATGAAAAACGGATGAAAAGAATCCCTCACGTCTTTTTGCGTGCTTTCGACAGCGAGCTTCGTGTTACGTGATTTGGCTTACTCTAACCAGTTGCGTCATTTCTTAGACGCGTCCAAATACAAAGCGAGGGCCTCCGCCATCGCGGGCAGGCCGGTTGGATTGGTTTTCAGGGCGCCGGCGAAAGCCTTAAACGTCTTCTCGGCCGCGGCACGATATTTGTCTTCGCCTGTTTTAACCCACAGGCGCGTCAGGTTGCGAGCAGCAATGCTGTTGCCGGAGGGCTGAGCGCCGTCGTATTGGTCTTTCGAGCGGGCAAACAGCTTTTCGTGATCGCTTGAGGTGTAGAAAAAACCGCCCGCCTTGTCGCCATAATGTTCAATCATCTGATCGGTCAGAGCCTTCGCGGCTTCAAGCCACTTGGCTTCTTTGGTGGCGTCATGCAGATTGAGCAGGCCGTGGACGAAATAAGAGTAGTCGTCGAGGTAGGCGTTGAGGCGGGATTCCGCCTTTTCGCCGGGGCGGGCGCCGTAGGTGCGCAGCAGCCGGCCGTCCTTGGTGCGCAGATTCTTGAGAATGAAATCAGCGGCCTTGGCGGCGGCATCCAGGTACGTTTTATCGCCGCAGACTAGGCCTGCAGCGGCGTAACCGGCGATCATTTCGCCATTCCAGGCCGTCAGGACCTTGGTATCTAGGAAAGGCCTGGGTCGCTTGGCCCGGGCATCCAACAACTTTTTGCGAAGCGGAGCCAGCTTGGCTTCGAGCTCATCTTCCGTCATTTTCCGGTCCTTGGCGATCTCCGGTAGCGGCTTGGGGAGAACGAGAATATGATATTTCGATTCAAAGTTCACCGGGCCATCGACGCCGTAGACTTTCTTGAACAATTCGGCGTCGGCCTTTTCCGTCAAAACCGCGTCGATATCTTTATCGGTCCAGACGTAAAACAAGCCCTCTTCGCCGTCGACATCGGCGTCGAGCGCGGAATAGAAAGCGCCCTCGGGGCTGGTCATTTCGCGCGCCACGAAGGCCAATGTTTCCCGGAGAACCTTTTTGTACTCGGGCTTTTTGCTCGAGCGAAACGCCAGGGCATAGACCTCGGCAAGCTGGGCGTTGTCGTAAAGCATTTTTTCAAAATGCGGCACGGTCCACGTACGTTCGGTGCTGTAGCGGTGAAAGCCGCCGCCCAAGTGATCGTAAATTCCTCCGCGGGCCATGTGGTCGAGCGTGAGCGTCACCATGCCGGCAATTTCGTCAGACTTGGTTCGTTCGGCCTCAGCCTGCAGAAGCATCAGGCCAGGAGGCGAGGGAAACTTTGTCCCCTTGA
This sequence comes from Gemmataceae bacterium, assembly GCA_045802525.1. Lineage (GTDB taxonomy): Bacteria > Planctomycetota > Planctomycetia > Gemmatales > Gemmataceae > JBJMQT01. The sequence continues at coordinate 96,679 of JBJMQT010000139.1, read as the reverse complement.
ACTTGCGCTCCGGCGATCCGAAGCCGCCGTAGACGGGATCGAACTGCTCTTTGTACCCGTCGGTCACTGCGGTGATTAGATCGCGTTTGAGATCGATTAGCGCGACGCCCCGTAGGGCGCCGGCCAGGTTGTGCTGCGTCGCATCGGCTAGCTTATCGGCTTGTTCAGCAAGTTCCTTGGGATGGTCCTTGGCGTATTCATGAACGACTTTGAGGAGCGTCTTGAAGCCGCGGACTTTTTCGCCTTGGATTTCTTTGTCCTCGCGCGGCCAATAAGTGCCGCCGACAATAGGCTTGCCGTCGGCGGTAAGGAACATCGACAGGGGCCAACCGCCGTGCTGGCTCAACGTCTCCAAAGCCGTCATGTAGATGCGATCGATATCGGGACGTTCTTCGCGATCGACCTTGATGCTCACAAACCAATCGTTCATCAGCTTGGCCACTTCCTCATTCGCGAACGACTCCTTCTCCATGACATGGCACCAATGACACGAACTATAGCCGATGGAGACAAAGACGAGTTTGCCTTCCTTCTTGGCCTTCTCAAAGGCTTCGGGGCCCCACGGATACCAATTCACGGGATTATGCGCGTGTTGCAGCAGATACGGGCTGCTCTCGTGAGCCAGCTTGTTCGTGAATTTCGGTTTGTCGTCTTTCGTCGGCTTGTCATCGGCTCGGACGCCGACGATCGCCGCTAAACACAACAAAACCGCCCATCCCACGCTGTGCCGCTTCATCAAAATCCCCTATCCGCCGTAGGTCGTAGCTGGGACGAGTCTTCGAGTCCCACCTAATCCTTTACACGGACATGGTGGGACACGAAGACTCGTCCCACCGTACAGGACTCACTCGACTGTTAGTTTGACCGTCCCCGGCGGCAGGCATAATTTCTCATTACACGCCTGCAATTTGATGCTAACTTGCAGCGGGCCCGTGTCGTCCTTGGCTCGGCTGACGCGCGCTTTGATGACGACTTTGCCTTCATAGGTTGAATAATCGCCCAAGGTCGCGTCCTTGATTATTTTCCCCTTCGGATACACGACCTTCACATCTTTGGGCTTCGTTTCACCGGTGATCTTGACGGTTGTCTGAGCGCTTGTAAGGTCGTCATTTCCTACGGGGTTGGCGTAGAGATGCCAGCCTTCCTCGACATTGAGCGTCAGCGTAATCTCCTGGGTGCCATCGGCGCCGATCTTGCCGGCCGCGGATTCAACCTTCACCATGTCCGACGACGTTTTGGCGGCTGCAAAGAGCGGCACGCAAACCAGCGCCGCCGCTGTCAGGGTGAAGAATGTCGCCGCCACGCCTCGGAGATTTGTAATCATGACCCATCGACTCCTTCTTAAATGGTTGCCGCCGCGCCAATACCCCCGGCTTACTATCCCGCAGATCGGCAATCCCGCCAAGAGGGAATTTTCATGAGCCCTCTCTACTACGCGGCGAACGATGCTCGAGGATTGCCGGGATTAGTTTGGGGCCGCCCCTCTCCCCCGAGTAAGGGGAGAGGGGCTTACAGGCTCCACCAGATTCCGATCGTACACTTTCTATCCCTTCCTGATTCCGAAAAACCATCACGCCGCTTGCCTTCGATAGCCGAAAAAGAAAGGAGCCCTACCGATAAGCAAGGCTAAGACGCGAGGCAGAGGCGATGGCCGGAATGCGGAAGATCGCTTGGAACGCCGTCACTCCCCCGACGCCGTGCACGCGCTGCCGGGCGACCGGGTGCCAATGGGACCGAATCGCCGGCAAGGCCATGTGCCCAGATTGCCAAGAAGATTTGGCCCTGGGACGCGGCGAGCCGTTTATTGAGCGCACGGAAAAACATCGCTGCACCGTCTGCAGCCACCTGGGGACGGTTCGCTACATCACATTTCCACTTGTCCCCACCGATCCGGTGGAAATGGATCTATGCGCCGATCATTTCCGCGGCCTAATCAGCCGCCGCCTGTTGCCGCATTCTTTCCTCAAACTGCGCCGCTTATTGAATACGCTGGAATTGCGCACCGAACAACTGTTCCTGTTGCATGAAGCGTTTTACGATGAGCGCGGCCAGGCTCTTCAACCTGCCCTGGAAGTCGAGTAGGCTACTTTCTTTGCATTAGACACGACCAACCCAGTGGTTCGAAATCCATCCCTGGGATGGGGTCGAAGCGAAATTCCCGCAATCGGATTATGTCGAAAAGTTTACCCAGCTCCGCGCGGAGTTCTTCTTCGCTAACTGTTGGCGGCCCCTTTTCCCGCTTTTCCTTCGCGTTTCCGGCCAAGAATAAGCCCATCGATCCTTTCTGTGTAATTCGCTCCAATGTTTGCATAAATGGCTCGACGTTGATCCGCCGCACGACGTGATAGCAGCCGCGGTCGAACACAAATCCATAGGGGCCGCCAATGTCCTCGGGCGGATTGAGCACATCGCCGAGCACAAAGCGCGTTTTAACACCGGCCTTGGCTTTTTTGCATCGGCCCTGGTCCAGCGCCGTGGGGCTGATATCCAGGGCGGTCACGTCGAAGCCGCGCTCCGCCAGGCAAATCGCGTTGGATCCTGTGCCGCAACCCAAGTCGATCGCCGGGCACGGCGCGATCTTGTCCTCTTCCAAAACTCGCATCAATTCCGCCGACGGATGGCCCGTATCCCAAGGCGTATCGCCGATGTGATAGCGGTTGTCCCAATGTTCCATCTCAGACATAGAGGCCTCTATTTGGGAAACTTCAAGTGTTTGTCCAAAAACTCAAACGTTCCTTTGCCGTGGATTTCGTGCCCGCCGTTGAAGAACTCGATGGCCGTGCGGTCCCCTATTCCCAGTTTATCGTAAAGGCGGCGGACTTTGGCATATTCATAAGCGACCTGCTCGTCTTGGCCAACGCCGTCGTCATGGCCGCGTTCTACCATGAATGGCCGCGGCGCGATGAGCGCCGCCATCTCGGCGTAATTGAATGTGTGGCCGAGATTGAACTCGGGCATTTCGTATTCACCCGAAAACATATAGCTGCCGCGCCAGTCGATGGTCGCATTCTTCCAAACCCACTCGTTGAAATCGCCCGCGCAGATGGACAGGCAATAGCGAGGCAACAGGGCCGGCACACGCATGGCCGTCTTGCCGCCGTAGGACAGGCCGTAAAACGCCAGCCGCTCTGGATCGACGAAGGGCAGCTCCGCAAGCCAATCCAGCGTTCGCTCATGTTGCCGCACGATGAAGGAGAAGAGGGATAGCCCGAGCGGATTGGCCTTGCGCTGCAGGACGCGGAATTTGTCCTGCCCAATGTACGGATTCTGCGGCGCATAAACGATGTACCCGCGGTCGGCCAGTTGCGCCCCAAACGAGTTGTAATACTTCGTCTTCTCCTTGGGATTGCACACGTCGGTCGGCCGGCCTTCCAGCCCATGCTGACAAACGACAACGGGCCGTTTCTCTCCTGTCTTCAAATCCTTGGGCACAAGGAGAATGCCCTGGGCAAAGACGTCGGGATAGACGTCCAGCATGACCTCGTAACCCTTCCACTTGGGCTCATCGTAGATCGGCCGCGTCCGCGGATTCGCCGGCATCGTCGGCGCAGGCAGCTTGCCAATGACTTCCTCCCAGAATTCCTTGCGAAATGGCTCGCAGGATTTCTGATACTTCTCCAGCGAGGAGGTATCGAACTTCGCCCAGAACGTTTCCTGACGGCGGTATTCGGATTGATGAAGCAAGTTCTGCGTGAAGGCGACGAGTTGATCGAATTGGCGCTTTTGACGGGGGGCAGGATCGAAGTTGGCACGTAAATCTTTAGGCGCCGGGCCGTCTGGGAAATCGGTTGGCAACTTGCCGTCGGCGCCGGCCTTGACTCGGTCGAGCATGCGATCTTCGAACTCTCGGAGACCGTGATCCGCTCCCGGCAAATTTCCCTTGCCCGGAGCTAATAGCAAAAAGCCCCAGTTAGGCGCTTCCATCAATTTGAGCATGTGAAAAGTTTGGTTGACGGGCTCAAATACCGGATCTTCCGCTTCGATTATTTTCGCGACCAAGCGGCCCGGAGCAGCGCCGGTTCGCCCCGATCGAGTTAGCTCAGGTCCATTCCAACTGGGGCTTTGGCTACGTTCGACCCGCAAAAACCGTGGCGCCACCAGAGTCTCGATCCAATCGTCGGCAAACTCCTTAACGTAGGACCAGGCATTATGGTCAATAGGTCCTTGCCATAGGGGCTCCTGGCATCCCAAAGTGCCACTGATATTGGCGACCTTCACACGATCATCCAAAGCCGCCGTAAACAATCCCAGCCGGCCGCCTTCTCCATAGCCGATAACACCAATCGGTAGGTCCTTCCTAATGCTGTTGAGTGCGTCGATGGCCGCCAAGTTTTTCTGAACCTCGGACCCCTGAGTCGTCCTCCCCATCTCATACGCCATGCGATAGATAAACTCGCGATGAGGCTGATTGGTCATGCGGCCGACTTTAGGATTGCCTGACCACGTGTCCTTGCGGTCTATCAGCACGGGCACAATGACTCTGCAACCATTTTCGGCCAGGCGGCGAGCGAATTGGGATTGCTTCGGCACTCCCGGCGCCAGACCGACGAGCATTTCCGGCGTCCAATCCGCATCCGGCAGCGCAATGACGTTGGCCAGCGCCTTGCCTTTGGGCTCCAGAAGCAGCCCTTCGCCATCCACGCCTTCCAAAACCGGCCAGCGCACCGTGTAAACCTTGTAAGCATCTGTCTCCGCGATGAGCGCCGGCCGCTTGGCTGTGCCGACGTATTCCATTTCAACGGGCGTTACGCGCGGATCCACCACGCCGAGGATCTTTCTAAGCCGCTGCCGATTGGGCTCAATCGATTTTGTGTAGGCGTCAACCGAGGAGTAGTCCGGCTTCCAGTGCTCCTTGCGTTTCAAGACGGAGTCGGCTAACTCGCGCATGAGGTACTTGTCAATCCCTTCCACCATCTTAGCCGCCAGATCGCCGTCGGCAGTCAGCGGCTTGGTGCCGGAAAGCGGCTCGGCGGCCTGGAGGGATGCAAGTGACAAGAGAAGGATCGGCAGAGAAAACGCCGGTTTCATCATGGGATACCTGCGGTTAGAATCTCTCGCCAAGGGCTAAGACTCAAACGAAGAACAACGATCTTTAGAGGGAAAATTCTAGCGATGATGCTGACCGGACATGATACTTCTGTCAAGCATGCGATCCACTCGTAAATTCGGATTGCCTTATCTTTGCGCCTTAGCCTCTTTGCCAAAGATGCTCTTCAATCCAAATACGGAATCGAGGGGTTCATATCCACCTTTTCGTTTTTTTGAGGTAGCACTCCCACGGATTCATCGTGCCATGAGATCTAGTGACAAGGGGCAAAAATCCAATTGCGCGCCCGAAAATCGGTGGTTATCGCGTAGGTAATCCGGATAGCATGCCTACATGAGCGCACAACCTTCTCTTCAAGAAATGCATCGTGCGGTTGAACAGCGCGATGCTTCTTATGACGGCATCTTTTTCGTTGCCGTCCGGACCACGGGGATCTTCTGCCGTCCATCCTGTCGCTCAAGGCCGACCTTGCCAAAAAACCGGGAGTTTTTCGTCACGGCGCGCGAAGCCATTTTTTCCGGCTACCGGCCTTGCAAACGCTGCCGGCCTATGCAAACGGATGGCCGTCCGCCGGAGTGGGTGGAGGCGCTGCTCAAGGAAGTGGAAGCCAACCCGGCTACGCGCCTCAAGGAGGCGTGCTTGCGGGCGCGCAAGGTAGACCCGGCACGGCTGCGGCGCTACTTTCTAAAACAATACGGTATGACCTTTCAAGCCTATTGCAGGGGACGACGCATGAGCAAAGCCATCGAGCAAATTCGCGGCGGCGTGGGACTAGACGAAGTGGCCCTGGGCAACGGGTACGATTCGCATAGCGGTTTCCGCGAGGCGTTTTCCCGGACCTTCGGCAAGCCGCCCGGCCGCAGCCGCCAGGCCGATTGCATTGTCACCTCCTGGCTGGAAAGCCCGCTCGGCCCGCTAGTCATGGGCGCCACGAATAAAGGCGTGTGCCTGTTGGAATTTTCCGACCGGCGCATGCTGGAAACCCAGTTTACAACGCTACGCAATCGGTTTGAGTGCGCCATTGTGCCGGGCAATCATGAACATTTGGAGCAATTGGAGGAAGAACTGGCCCAATACCTGGCGGGCAAACTTACCGCGTTTCATGTGCCTTCGGTTTATCCCGGTACGCCGTTTCAGCAAAAGGTGTGGTCAGGTCTGCTGCAAATTCCGTACGGCGAAACCTGTTCGTATGAAGACCTTGCGCGGGCAGTCGGTTCACCCAACGCCCAGCGCGCCGTCGGCACGGCCAACGGCATGAACCGCATCGCCATCGTCATTCCATGCCATCGCGTCGTCAACAAAGACGGCCAGCTGGGCGGCTACGGCGGCGGCCTCTGGCGGAAAAAGTACCTGCTTGATTTGGAAAGACGAGTCAAAGCGGGCCATCGGAATGGATTAGCCTACAAATAGCACTCGGTGGAGCAGACACTCAGCACTCGGTGGAGCAGAGGCTAGCACCTGGTGGAGCAGACATTCTTGTCTGCGCTCCTTGAGCAAATAACGAGGTCTGCTCCACCAAGTGCCGGTGGAACTCGAAGACTCGTCCACCTTACGCAGTCCCAGCTCGCAATCTTCACTTTCTATACCCTTCTTGGTGCGCTTTTTTTCTCGTATTGCCCTTTTGATCTTCTTATCATCACGTTGCGTTCCTTTCTTTACTTTCATGCTCTTCAATAGGGGGATGTGCCCATGCCCCATGCCAATACCGACCGTAATTTGCTTTTCGGCATCTTGGCTTTGCAGATGGATTTCATTAGCCGCGATGCGCTTATTCATGCCATGAACAGTTGGGTGCTGGAAAAAAGCAAGCCGCTGGGTGAGATCCTGCTCCGACACAATGCCCTTTCCAGCGAGCGCCGGACCCTGCTGGAGTCGTTGGTCCGCGAACATCTCAAGGCGCACGAGGACGCTCCGTCCAAAAGCTTGGCCGCGCTCGCTGCCGAATCGCGAGTGCACGAGCAGCTCAAGAGCCTGGCCGATTCCGAACTCGAGGAGAGCTTGGCCCAGTTGTCTACATGGCGCGACAAAGCCGATCCTCATGCCACGCGGAATTTCAGCTTCAATGAAGGCGTGCGCGCCGGCCAACGGTTCCGCGTTCTGCGGCCACATGCCAAGGGCGGCCTCGGCGAGGTCTTCGTGGCTCTGGACGAAGAATTGCATCGCGAGGTCGCCTTAAAGGAAATCCAGACCTGCCATGCGGACGACATAACGAGCCGGGCGCGCTTTCTGCTTGAGGCTGAAATTACGGGGGGCTTGGAACATCCGGGCATCGTGCCGGTTTACGGGCTAGGGCAGTATGTCGACGGCCGGCCTTATTATGCGATGCGGTTCATCAAGGGCGCTAGCTTGAAGGAGGCCATCGCCAGCTTCCATAAGGACGCAGCCCGCGAAGTGGGCAAACATTCGTTGGAATTGCACAAACTGCTCGGCCGTTTTTTGGCTGTCTGCAATGCGATGTCCTATGCCCATAGCCGCGGTGTCCTGCATCGCGATATAAAGCCGGCCAACATCATGCTGGGCGATTTCGGTGAAACGCTCGTCGTGGACTGGGGACTGGCCAAGGCTCTAGATAAAGAAGAGTTGGATGCCGGGGCAACCTATCCGCGCCTGGTGCCGACCTCGAGCAGTTCCGGGCCGACGGAAATGGGCGCTGTCCTGGGCACGCCGGCCTTCATGAGCCCCGAGCAAGCTGCCGGCCGGCTCGACCAAATGGGCCCGGCCAGCGACGTCTACAGCCTAGGCGCTACTCTGTACAACTTGTTAACCGGCCAGGCGCCGTTCAAGGCCGTAGAACGAGGCGAACTTCTCCGCCAAGTCCAACAAGGCGAGTTCGCGACGCCGTGCTCGCTGGACAAATCCATTAACCCCGGCCTGGAAGCGATCTGCCTCAAAGCGATGGCAGTCCGGCCCGTCGACCGCTATCCTCTGCCCCGCGATCTGGCCGACGACCTCGAACACTGGCTGGCCGACGAGCCCGTTAGCGCTTGGCCGGAGCCGTGGACCGTCAAGACGCGGCGCTGGGTCAACCGGCACCGCACCGCGGTGGCCGGTGTGGCGGCGGCAGTGATTGTGGCCGCGGTTAGCTTAGGCGCGGCGACTTATTTCCTATCCCGCGCCAACCATGACCTCGATGTGGCTAATCAGAATGAACGTACGGCCAAGGAGGACGCGGTCGCTCAAAAGGAACGAGCGACCGAGAGCTACCGGTTAGCTCGGCAGGGTCTCGAAGCGGCCGTTGCTATCAAAGATGACGAACGCCTTAAGTCCGGCAAGCTGGAGGATCTGAGGAAAAAAATTGCGCAAGCGGAGGCCAATTTCTACGAGAAGTTTGTCGGCCTGCGCGGTGAGGAGCCGGCCTTTCGTTTCGAACGGGCCATGGCTTATTCCAAGCTGGGCGTGGCCAACATTACTCTGGGAAACCACGAAGAGGGAGTTCACAATTATGAAACGGTGGTCGCAATTTTGGAGCAACTGAGAGAAGAATTTCCCGACGACTTACGCTATCAGGATGAATTACAACAGCATTACAACGACATCGGCTTCTTTTCCCAGGACTTGAAGCGCCTGGGTAAGGCGGAGGAAATTCTCCTCAAGGGCCAAGTGATTCAACAAAGCCTCGTCCAAGTCCGCCCTGAAAACAAGGAGCTTAAGCGCGTCTTGGCGATGACCATAACGAACCTGGGAGTCATCTATCGGGACACCCAGCGTATGAACGAAGCAGAGAAGGCTTTCAAAGACGCCCTTGAGATCATTGAACCGGTCACGCACAATTGTTCAAAAACCGGTAAAGATGGGCTCGCTTGGTCCTGCTTGGCCAACGTACACACGCACCTGGGCTATCTGTATTCATTGACTGGAAGAGCCCAGCTCGTTGTGCCTGAGAGGAAATTAGGCATCAAGATCTGGAAGGAACTCGTGGAGGCCAATCCCAGGCAACTTCATTTCCAGGGAGACCTGGCTCTGGGATACCATTTCCTCGGCATGACTTACCAGTTTCGATCGGAATGGTCGTTAGCGGAAGCGAATTATCTAGCGGCTCTGGATTTGAGAAGGAAATTGGTCGCGCAGCATCCGGCCCTTGCGGATCTCAAAGGCGAGCTTGCCGACTCTTACTATCAGCTTGCTTGGATTTATCAAAATACCGACCGAATGGAAATGGCCCTTGAGGAGTACCCCAAAATCATCGCCGTTTTTGACGGCTTGAGCACCGAGTACCCCAACGATCCGAATTACAAGAGCAAGCTGGCCTGGGCGTATAACGACATGGCGGCCCTTTTTAATAGCAATCAGAAGAATTCGGAGGCCGGACAGGTCATTGCTAAAGCGGTGGCTATCCGTCGGTCGTTGGTGAAGGACTACCCTGGAATTGCCGAATATCAAGACGAGCTGATGGCCAGTTTGGATACCATGGCCAACAATTACCAAGTCAGAAATCAATATGACAAAGCTCAGAGATTGTATGAGGGCGCTTTGGAAATCGGCTTTGATCTTTGTCGCAAAAATCCCAAGATCGTTAGATACAAAGCGAATCTCGCCCATACCCAAGAGAACCTGGGCGTTCTTTATCACAAAATCTACCGCTTTCATGACGCAATTAAACTTCATTCCCGTGCGCTCGAACAGTACTTGGAATTGGCCTCGAGTGACCCAAAAAACCTGAGCTATCAAGATTATGTCGTCCGAAGTTATAGAGAAATAGCGAGATCCTACGGGGGTTTGGGGCAAAACGACGAGGCCTTGGCCGCACAGGAAAAGGCCATTTCCTACCGGGAGAAAATGGTTAAGGGAGCGACTTCGCAGACAGACTGGGCGATTGATCTGGCCGAGCTTTATACCGGTATGGGTTTGTATGTGAGTCAAGGCAAGACGCCTGCGGAAGCCTTGAAGTGGAATAATAAGGCCATCGAACATCTGACCCCTTTGGCCGGAAGGAAAGGACGCAAAAAAGAAGCCAACCGGGCCTTAGGCGCTGCCTACGCGGGCTTAGGGTTGGTTCAAAGCAAGTACCTCGGCCAAAATGAAGAAGCCATTCGCAACTATGATCAGGCGCTGAAGATCTATCCGGAAAAGGACGATGCTTGGATTCTTCTGTACCGCGCCTATGCGGTTGCTCGGAAAGGCGAGCATGCTGACGCGGCCAAGACCGCGGAGGAAATAGTAAAGAAGCCCTCGGCTACGGCATTGAATCTTAAAGACGCCGCGGGTGTCCTGGCCTTGGCAGCCGCTAGCGCCAAGATGGACCCGAAACTCGCGGAAGGTGAACGCGCCAAGTTGGTTGATCAGTATAGCGCCCGCGCCGTTGAACTTTTGACCAAAGCACAGGACGCGGGCTATTTCAAAAACCTCGCCAAGGATGATCGCCGCATTACCGATAAGGATCTCGATCCTCTCCGCGAGCGAAGCGATTTCAAGGAGTTCGTGAAGCGGTTGGAAGAGAAGAAGTGACGATTGAATAGCGGCCACAATGGATCCACCCTTGGGTGACTCACCTTAATGCCATCGTCGCGCACTTTTTCCGAAATCCGCCTGGTCAACGGCTCCATAGGCGATCCGGCCTTGTTCATCGACTATCCGGGAAAAAACGACGCCTATCTTTTTGACGCCGGCGAGAATTGCCGCCTTGACACTACGCGGCTTGGCGACCTGTGCGCCGTCTTCATTACGCATCATCATGTTGATCACTTCATCGGTTTTGATCGCATCGTTCGCGCGAACTTGGATCAAGATAAGTCTCTCTCTGTTTATGGACCCGAAGGGACCATTCAAAAGGTTTACGATCGAATTAAGAGCTACGAGCACCCGTTCTTTCCGTTTCAAAAGCTGGTTATCAAGGTCCATGAACTGGTCCCCGGTATATTGCGCTCGGCGCTCTTAGAATGTACGCGCCATTTTCCTGAGCCGGAAATCCGTGAGGAGTCTTGGACTGGCCCGGTGCTCTATGAAAACGCCGACCTGCAAATCGAGGCGGCCTTCAGCGACCATACCGTACCGTGCCTGGCCTTTGCCCTAGTCGAGAAGAGCGGCTATCATCCCGACCCTGCCAAGCTGGCGGCAGGGCCTCTTCGTCCGGGAGATTGGGTAGGCAAGGCCTTAGAAATGCTGCGAGAGGGACAGGCCGCGGAGACAATGCTCACAATTAAAGGTCATCCGTTCGCCCTGAGTTGGTTGGAAGAACAATACTTTTCGCTGTCGCGCGGCGCCCGTGTGGCCTACGTCACGGATACCGTCTGGAGCGAGGCCGTGCGGCCCGGCTTGATAAAGCTGGCAAACAAAGCCCAACGGCTTTATTGTGATTCGTATTATGCCCCCGCTCAGGCCAAACAGGCCGCTCTGCACAAGCATATGACGGCGGACTGTGCGGCGGAGCTGGCTCGGCTGGCGAAGGTCGAAGAGCTAATTTTAATGCATTTTGCCCCGCGTTATGCCGGGCGCTACGAACAGCTCGTGGAGGAAGCCCGCGCCATCTTTCCCAAGGCGTCTGCTGATCTCACATGATAAGAAACCCAGCGAGCCATAAAGCTCCTGGAAGGCTGCTAACCATTCTTCTAACGCAGGCCTAGTTATGGAACCGACCGAAGAGATTCTCAAACAAGCCGAATTCGCCGAGGCTGAAGAAGAAGCTGTGACCGCAGCCGCCCAGCCGACGCTTGCTGCGGAAGTGGCTCTTGAACGGCTGCGCAAAGGCCAGACGATTCAAAATGTTCGCATCAAAAAGCTTCTCTTCCAGGGCGAGTTTACCGAGCCGGTGCGCTTCAAGCACGTCGTCCTGGTAAACCCGCGCTTTGAAGGCGCCTCTTTTCAAAGCGAAGTCTTATTCGCTCAGTGCACGCTGGACCGACCGTTGTTTGCGCGTCGCAACGAGTTTGTGCACGGCCTGGCGCTCAACGGCTCGACGCTCATTCGGTTTCAAATGGGCCAAGCGACGATCAAAGGCGTGTTTAATTGCGACAATATTCAAGTTCGCGGACGGTTTCTTGTTTCCAACTCCGCCTTCGAGCGCGTCCGCTTCTGGGAAGCGCAATTCCGGGGCTGGACGGAATTCAAGAATTGCACCTTCACCGAGGAAGCGGACTTTCGCAGCTTTCATGCCGTCGAGGGTTTCGTCCTACAGCGCTGCCAGTTCAAGGCCGATGTCCTCTTTCGAGGCTCGTCGGTCGGCAAGAAGTTTGATCTAGGCGCCTCGCGGTTCGAAGGCCTGCTCGATTTTTCGAAGTCGAAGCTGCATGACTACGCTTACTTGGAAAACATCGAACAAGGTCCGGCTCAAAAGTTTGCCTTCTTGAACGCGGTCGGCGAACGCATTCTCGTTCAACCGGAGCAACTGGCGGGTAGGCTCGCCAGCGAACAGAAACAGGATTACAAGACGGCCATGCAGGAATACGCTTTCCTCAAACGGTCGTACGCCGGCCTGCATCGCCATGACCAAGAAGACTGGGCGTATTACCGATTCAAGGTCAGCCAGCGCCGCTGCTGCTACCGCTCGTGGTGGCGACCGTGGACGAAACTCGGCCAGTTTGCCGATTGGTTGCTGCTCGACCAGGGATGTGGTTACTGCACCAACCCGATGCGCGCCGTGCGTACGGCGGGGCTGATCATTTTGATCTTTGCCCTCCTTTACGCCGCCGGGCTTGATAGTTTTTACATCGACAAGGTGCCTTTTGAAGGCCTATCCCGCGACAGCCTCGCTAACCGCACGGTTCTGGGGCTATTTACCAGCGTCTCTGTCTTTACATCGGGTTTGAGCGGCATTCGCGACGTCGCCAAGGGCTGGATGAACGTGCCTCTCATCGTGGAATCGCTGCTGGGCACGTTGCTCTGGGGTCTATTTATTGTGGCTTTTAGTCGGAAAGTGATTCGGTGATTTGTTCGTTGTTCGTTGTTCGTTGTTCGTTGTTCGTTGTTCGTTGTTCGTTGTTCGTTGTTCGTTGTTCGTTGTTCGTTGTTCGTTGCGGAGAAGCCTGCGTAGGGGTACGAGGAAATGGTTGAGCCTAATCGTTCTATTCCGCATATTGCGCGACGATGGAGGAGATTTGCTTGATGGCCCGCGCCTTCGGAATGCCATAATTGCGGGCGATATCTTCCGCGGCCATGCGGACGGCCTTGAATTCGACCAATTCCAAGGGGACTTTATCCTGCTCCGCTTCCGCCCGCAATCCAGGGCCGCTTAAGACCAGCACTCCCGCATGGATCGCGATGGCGGCCTGCGATTCGGGAACGCCCTGTTTAGAAAGCCAAGCATATTGGCGTTGAAGCAACGTCTCGAAATGCTGGGAAAACTGGGAATGGTTCATCTCGCCCAGTCGGTATTGCTCCAGTTGCTTGTAGAGCCGGCGTGCCAGGCGCGGCAAGACTATCTCCATCAGTTCTCTATCCATCGGAGTTCTTCCCCCGTTTCCGAACGCCGGCTGGCACGGAACAGATCAATCCAAACTTCTGACACCCCCGACACTTCAATTCTACGCAATGAACCCAAGCGGGGCAAAGGTTGATCGACCGCGGCGGCTGTTCCCAGGCGGCGAATGAGGATGGAGGATCGAGGATGGAGGTTAGAGGATCGATGGCGTGAACAAAACGACACTGTCTGTCAACGACCGTCCGTCCTCGATCCTCGATCCTCTATCCTCGATTGCCAACGCAGTTTCCCCCGCCCCCTTCCTTACCCTTGCGAAGTGCCGCGCGGCGCTCCATAATCAACCCCGATATCCCAGTGCGATTGAATGAACTTCAATGATGCGAGGATGACCCATGCGTTGGCGACTTTTGGCGGGCGGCGTGCTTTCTCTCCCCATTCTTGCCGTTCTCTTCGTTCAGGCGGGCGCGGAAACCGGCGTCGCGGCCGACAAGACCAGCTGGAAGAAAACCGTCGTCGACAAAGCCTTCCGCAGCGAGGGCGTCGCCATTGCCGACGTCAATAAAGACGGCAAGATGGACATTTTGGTGGGCGACGTTTGGTATGAGGCGCCCGACTGGAAGATCCACGAAATCCGCCCCAGCCCCAAAGAAGGCTATGATCCCAAGAATTACAGCAAGAGCTTCTGTTGCTGGGCCGAAGACCTCAACGGCGACGGCTATCCCGACCTGCTCGTTGTTCCTTTCCCCGGCGAGCCGATGTATTGGTACGAAAACCCCAAAGGTAAAGACGGCCACTGGAAGCAACATCTGCTCTGGCACAGCTCCTGCAACGAGACCCCGCAATACATCGATCTTTTGGGCACCGGCAAGCGCGTGCTCATCATGGGATTTCAGCCGAAGGACAAGGACCCCAACGGCAACCTAGGCCAGATGGCCTACTTCACCCCCGGCGCCGATCCGACCACCCCCTGGGACATGCATCCCATCAGCGAGCCCAGCCCCGATGACAAGCACCCCGTTCCGGGGACGTTTCGCTTCTCGCACGGCCTGGGCGTCGGCGACGTCAACGGCGACGGCAAGCTCGACGTCATCTGCACCGGCGGCTGGTGGGAACAGCCCGCCAAGGGTGACGGCAAGCCTTGGAAATTCCACCCGGCCGACCTGGGACCCGATTGTTCCGATATTTATGCCTACGACATGGACGGCGACGGTAAGGCGGACATCATCAGCAGTTCAGCCCACAAGTTCGGCATTTGGTGGCACCAGCAAAAACCCGGCAACGACGGCCCGACGTTTGTGCTCCACGACCTCTTCAAGGACCTCGTTTCCGAGACGCATGCTCTGCATTTCGTGGACATCAACGGCGATGGTCTCAAGGACCTGGTCACCGGCAAGCGCTGGTGGTCGCACGGCACCTCCGAACCCGGCTCGAACAAGCCCGCCATGCTTTACTGGTTCGAAGCCCAAAAAGGCAAAGACGGCATCACCAAGTTCGTGCCCCACGAGATCGACAATGATTCCGGTGTCGGCACTCAGTTCGTCGTGGACGATTTCAACGGCGACAAGCTGCTTGACGTGATTGTGTCCAACAAGAAGGGCACGTTCATTTTCGAGCACCAGCGAAAGTGAGGCTGCGCACGCTTAGCTTGCCAATGTACGCCAAGCTGAGGCCCGCGCTCGTAGCAAGCGGCTGCCGCCACTGAGGTTAAACGGGTAATCCGGGGCGCTTTGAAGTAATTCGTCTTGTCCAAAAGCCTGTCTTTCGCCACAACATAGGTGATGTCTAGAAATCTACCCAACATTGAAGAACGCTTGGAACGCGTTGAACGAGAGCTAAGCGAGCTGCGCACGGCTCTCAATCAGCATTCGCATCAGCCCTGGTATCGCCAAATCGTTGGCGACTTTGCCAAGGACAAAGCGTTTGCCGAAATCATTCGCCTGGGGCGGCAGATCCGTCGCGGCAAACTAAAAGGCTAAGAGAGCGTGCCCGTTCTTTTGGATACCGACCACCTTATCGGTGGAGGATTGGACGGCATAGAAATCGAGTGAGCCTGCCCTTCAACGTGTTCACCCCGGCCCGTACCGTCTGGCATTCCCACACGACCAGCACTTTCCAACCCTGCCGCCGTAACGCGCGCTGGACGCGCTCGTCGCGGGCGGCATTCTTTTCTAGCTTCTTCACCCAGTAGTCTTGGCGTGTCGCCGGAGTGCGGCAGCGCCCGCAGCCGTGCCTGTGCCAAAAACAGCCGCTAACGAAAATGACCTTCCGCAGCCGCGGGAACACCAGATCGGGATTGCCGGGCAGGGAAGCGAGGTGCAGGCGATAGCGATAGCCCATCGCGTGGACCAGGCGGCGGACAATCAACTCCGGGGTCGTGCCCTTCGACTTCACCGCCGCCATGATGCGGGATCGCTCGGATTGGGTGAAGATGTCGGCCATAACTGAATAGTCTACCGACCGTTATCGCCATGCCACGGCTTTGGAGCTACGTTTGTGTGCAAATTGCTGTGCAAAACAGACACCCCTCTGGTTGCACAGAAATGACGCTTGTTGCACAGAAACGCACTTTTTTGCACAGAAACGCATCGGTTGCACAGAGAAACACCCCAACATTCCCTTGTCATGACGAGAGTTGCACCGGGAGGAACAGTTTTAACGAGTCATCGAGGACCGGCTCGAAACCATGCTTCCGATAGAATTTCGCAGCCGTTTCATCTTTGGCATGGACCAGCAGGAACTTTAAGCCGGCAATCTCTGCAGCCTGCATGGTTCGGAGGACGGCGTCCTTAAGCAGGGCTTTTCCCAGTCCCTTGCCCTGTTCACGCTGATCCACGGCGAGACGGGCCAGCAGCATGATCGGGATGTCGTATTTGCCGAGTCCTTTGATAAGTTTGGCCGGCAGCCGTTTTTGGTCGAAGGGCGCATATACGAGCGAATAGTAGGCAACAATTACTTTGCTATTGCCGGGTGTGGCGACGTAGTTCCGCACGATGCCGCGTTTTTGGTTTTGCAGCGCGTAGTTTCGCAAGTAGAGATTGAGAGCGGGAACCCCGCAGTCGAATTGGCTCCGGTCATGGCCGGCGTCCAGGGGGCCGAGCGGAGCGAACGGGGTTTCAGCCATCAAGGATCGACCGGTGGTTCAGTAGCTTGCGAATAGCGGCGAGGCCTTTGGCAGGCGGGTGATCGAGCGTGGCAAAAATATGGGCGATCTGCTTCTTGCTGAGCGAGATAGTGCCTTCATCAGCCAGCAGTTGGGTCGCCACTTGGAAGGCATTTTCCAGGACGAAATCGCTGAGAGTTTCCCCCTGCTGCTTCGCGGCCCGCGTGAGAACCGCCTTCCGCACGGGATCCACGCGGATGCTCAGCCTGCTTTCCTTGGTGATCGGTCCGGAACGATTTCTTGGCATGGGGACCTCCGTTGTGTACCCATTGTACACCCACAATGGTAATGCATGCAAGGCTAGCATTCGGTGCAGGGCAGCCGGAAGCGGAAGCCCGGCGTCGTGTCCTTTGACTTCACGGCCCCCATGATGCGGGATCGCTCGGAACGATGATAGCAGGCCCCGCTTCGTCAGATGCGGGCTTCGGTGGTGGACCATTGATCTCAGCTATTTCCTCAGCCGGTTCAAGAATTTGAATCGCGGGTGTCGGTCCGAAATCGTACTCTTTGCTTAGGAAACTCCTTCCATCGTCTGCAAAGAACACGTACCCGCATGCGTCGCTGCCTCCTAAGGGATGCAGAAATATCATCCATCCATTCGGTTGACGCTCGATCTGAATGTCCGGCTTTTCCAGATCATCGTAACAGTGGGTGCCCAGCACAACGCGCACGCCATCGGCTTCATGAACAAGAACAGGCACTGTCGGATCGCCAAACTCCTCGATGGTGCCGTTGTCAACCTCCTCCGAATAAAAGTAGCCATTATACGTGGGCACGGAGAGCTTGAATTGGCGTATCGGCAGACCGGTTGAAGCTGCTACCTCACTGGGCGAAGTTTCCTGAAAGTGTTTACAAGCCAAGCCACAACATGTTGGGTTGATGGCTGCCGCTCCTCCCATCTCCTCGAAGTCACCATGCCTACTGCACGCCCCACAGACCCATAGCCTTTCTGTCTTATCAGCGCAGACTGGACACAGGTCGCCATACCAGTCGCCGGAATACTCGATCTCTCGACCGCACCGGCCACACATTTGGCCATCCCGCTGATCTGCGTTCATAAATCTATTCTCCAATGAGTCCGTAACCCGTGTACCGAATTTGGGAGCATTCTAGCTTGCTCCGATAATGGGGGCAATGAAAAAGTCGGTACACACTCCGGAATATGCGTCGCTGAAATCCGAGCTACGCGCATCGCGTGCGCGCGCTGGCCTATCCCAACGCGATTTAGCCGCCCGGCTAAAAGTGCCTCATAGTTGGGTGGCGAAAGTTGAATCCGGCGAACGCCGCATCGACTTGGTGGAGTTTTGCTGGTTTGTGGCGGCTTGCGGGGTTGACCCTATCGGACTCACCAACAGGCTGGTTCGGCGTCTGACCCACAGTCAATCTCGTCTTAAGGGAGGTCCCTCAAAATGACTACTCCCAATGACGCCCGTTTACGCCGAAAACTGCTTCGCTCGGTCTTTCGAATGCCCTCTGTCCAGACCATGAAATCTCGTAAATCGAGCATAACCAATGCCTTTGCAAATTCCATTCTTCCAATGCCTGTAAAAGCGACTTTTGAAGAGGTCGAGGAAGCACTTGCTATCTTGGGCATGGATTTCGAATCCGTCGTCTGTGCCTATTGCGGAAATCCAAAGACAGAATGGGACCACTTGCGTCCGCTTGTAGTTAATCACCGGCCAACCGGGTACATCAGCGAAATTGCCAACCTTGTTCCGTCGTGTGCGAAGTGCAACCAGAGCAAAGGCAACTGGGAATGGAAGAAATGGGTGCTGAATCCCAACGCGGATAACTCACCCACAAAGCGAGGGGTAAAGGATATTGCCGAGAGAATTATGCGGCTTGAGGCGTACGAGCGATGGCGAACTCCTGTCAGAATTGAATTCGAGAAGATTCTGGATCCAGACCTCTGGGCTAACTATTGGACGCTTTGGGATGAGATAAATACCGACTTAGCGAAGTGCCTGGAAGTTGCCCACACTTTACGTAAGAGAGTCATTGAGTCGCTTTCTAGCAAATGAAATGGTAGCTCGTTGGACGAATCTATCTGTTATCTCGCCCTTTTGAAAAATGCACTTTGCAACCGATAGGGGCAGAGCCCGAGCAAACCGGCAGATACAAGAAATTGGAATCCGGTATTTTTTTCTCCTTAAACGGCTTCTCAATCGGCAACCAGACAAGCGGACATTCTTTTGATGGAGACCAAGCCACATTCTCCGCCTGCGATCTCGAAATGAGCTGATTTGTTAGCGCTTGTTCTAGGCGGTCGAGCCAGTCGAATAGCCCATGGAGAACACGCCTCAGCGCTTCTAGGAAATCAACTTTCGCGACGCCATTTGATGCCTCGACAAGGTATCCCTTGACGCGCCAATTCTTCTCTTGGTCCGCTTTTTCAACTTGGAAATTCACAAGATCGGAATAATGAACCAGCCTTTGGCGAATGCCTTGCCTACGCTCAATGCCGAGCTTCCACCATGATTGAGCACGGTCCAATTCCTGAAATAGTGTAAGGAGGGGCGTAAAAAACGATTGATTTATGACTTCGTCCTTCAGTTTGGAAAATGAATCAAGAATCGGTTCCCCCTTGTTGTTGAGCCGCTCATTGTCGAATACCAGAGGAACAAGCTTGCCAATGTCGTCCACCAGAATACCAAGGTAGGTCAACACGCTATCAGCCGCGATTTCTGTTTGAATCCACGGAGTCCAATCGGTCCCTTCGTGATCAAAGTTGTCCTGCCGCTTGGCAATAGTACGTTGTATGATGTCAAGAGAGTGCAGCAACCGGTCGAGTACAATACTGAAGTGCCGAGCTATACCGGTTGATCTTTCCTCCGGCGAACC
This sequence comes from Gemmataceae bacterium, assembly GCA_045802525.1. GTDB lineage: Bacteria > Planctomycetota > Planctomycetia > Gemmatales > Gemmataceae > JBJMQT01. The sequence goes on along the minus strand of JBJMQT010000139.1, from coordinate 77,278 downwards.
GAGGTAAGAAGTGGATAGATTACGTGACTTGAATGGAGGTCGGAAGGCAACGGCTTCAAAAACGGTCTTTAGTCCAAATAAGCAGTGAGGAACGTTGGACATTTTCTTTTGGACTTTGTCATCGGTTCGATAAAGTCCGTGACGCAATGGCATGGTCATTTCCTTGACGGGACTTGGGAATGATGATTGCCCAAAGGGATAGACACGGACGATTCTGAAAGGTTTCGCGACTTCTGCTATTTAATCGTTAACCGTCCGCAAGCCCGAACAGACCGATGCCTGAAACGAACTCAGCGGCTAAGGCGGCTCCAGTCTCCTCGGCGCAACGAGGTGCCGATAGCTGCGCCCGCGAACTGTTCGCCCCCTTGACATCGTGGTCCTTATTGAAGCGTCCGACTGATTTGCGGTCCCGTAAGAACCCACGAGGCTTGCCCGTCTTTGCATCCCGAGGAATATCGGTCCTGATAAGCTGCTCCAAGCCGTCGAGCCAGATTTCTATCTGGGGCGCTTCGTTATTGGCTCGCTTACGGCAGGGTCCGATGCAATCGGATGGAAAGAAGTCGTAATGCTTATTGACGTAAAGATGGTTATTACGCAAGTTGCCGGCCGTCACGGACAAGAGGCGCTTTCTCTCGTGCTGGCCCGAAACATCCATAGCGCAACAACTCCAGCAGATGCGGGAAAGGTCCATCTGAACAAAAGAATACAACCACATCGGATCGGAAACAAGAGAATGGCAGCTTGCGCGATCAGACTAACGTCAAGAAGCTCTTAGCGCCAACCCCGCCCAATTCCTGGGCGATGATCTTCTGAGTCGGCTTGTCAACCGGCCAATTTGTCACATTGGCGTGATTCGGATTACCTTCAAGGGGAGCCTTGCGCACGGCTAGGCCTTGCTTAATGCAAGTCTGCGCTGCGAAGTCGGCGCGGCCGTGAAGGGTCTGCTGTCTTTGGCGGCCAAGGCTCTCGCCTACCGTCCAGATTTCGTCTTCCGTCGCTTGAAGGTGACGCGTTACGGAACATTGCAAATTGGCAGGTGGAATAAACGCATCCGGCTTAACGGTTCCATTGCCGCGCCGAATGTGACTGCTCTGGAAAATGTAACGCGCCAGCATTTCCTCCGGCGTCACTTCGGGCACATTACCGGGATCGATCATGCACCAGCCGCCTGGCGAATAAGAGTGAGGATCCTGTCGGGAACTTCACCGAAAAAGGGCTCCGTTCCATAGGCTCGACTGGGCCCTAAAAGAGCCGCATAATGCAAATCACCGGTCGCAGTGATGCTGACGGAAAGAGTGCGCTGAGGACCGAAGTGCCACTCCACCGTTAGATCGCCGTCCGGCTCAGCTCCAATTGAGGGTACTGGATAACTAAGCGGCAAGGAAAACAGGAATTGGCGCGCGGTCGTCAACGTTTCCCGGCTGACCGGAACAGCCTCGTAACCATCCCAATTTGGTCGCTGGCATTCTTCCCAGACGGCTGCCAACTCATCGAAAGCTGCCCAGTTGCCAAAGTAATTTGTTCGAGACAGCCGGCCTTTGGCTATTTCGGTCGCTTTGGCGACCGCCCTCGCTTCTTTACTGACGCCGCTAGCCAAAGTCTCTGTTGGCACTTTAACCTCCCTTAAAGCTCTCTATTGCGCTGTCAGTCAGCAAGTCAAAGAAGAATTTGTTCTTAAGCCATCGCATCTTAGATAGAGGCTCTCGAAGCGCTTCTTCGTCGCAGGCGATCGCTTTAGTGGTGCCAACGTCAATATCAAGAATAAGTCCTGATTCTTCGGACGCGCCCGAGATTCCCGCCTGCATAGTTTTCACAACGCGGATCAGGAAAGGCTGCCCCGGAACCTCATAGGTGCTTTGATAAAGGAAGTCCTTTAGAGGCATTGGGCAGGTCGGTGGCTCATTCAAGTATTCGTTGAGAGTGTCGATTCGGGCGCTTGCGATGCGATTGATAAATCGGACCCCCAGACGTTGCACTTCGCTTGGCGCCGCTAGCTGGAGGTATACTTTCCAGACACGCAAGGCTTCAGCGGAAAATCGCTGCCAATCTTCGTAAGGGTGCAGCCGGCTCAATACGAGGCCGTCACGCGTGATCTGGGCAATGTAATGTTTGTCGGCTGTAGAGACTCTGAACCCGTGCCATCCACCCTGGTGACTTGAAGTAGATTGCGGCTGATTTTCAGCAACCAATCCTTGAAACAAGAACTCATGGTGATATTGCGGTTCTCGATTCGGATAGCCGGGCAGTAGAGATTCCAGCCTCTTTTGCAAAGCGTCCGGTTCAAACGGCAATTGAGCCCGCGCGTTCCACTGAATCACCGCTTCAACAATGGGGGCAGCCGCCAGGTGAGGGAACTGTTTGCTTAGATCCATGTTGAAGGCTGGACGTGTCATTCGGCTCCCAAAGCACTGCACCTTTCGCTCGTAAGCAGGGCCCTAATCCATTGTATGTACCTAGCTGCAAGGTTTAGCAGTTCAGGGATTCTACCATTTGCTCGAATTCCTTGAACGCGGCATCAATGATGGGCCTTTCCGTGAAATCTTCCTATTGTACTTTTCCGCCAAAAAGTACAATGACCTTCGCCGTCATTGTACTTTAGTAGAATCATCCTATTGGCAAGCCGAGTAGAACATTGCGTCCCAAGGACTTCAAAAAGACTGCTCCCGGAAAGGTGACTCGCGATCCCGGCGGGTATTGGACGTTTGAACCGGAGCCTCTGCCTCCTGCCCTAGTGTTTGACACCGCCTTGGTGAAGCAGCTTTCCCTAGCGGATCACGCCTTGGGAGAGCTTGCCGGCATCGGGCGCATGTTGCCAAAGAAGCGGTAACAGAAGCCTTAACGGCCGGCATTCATTTTCGCCAAGCAGGATGCACAGCCCTTCTGCTTGAGAGTTCATAGAAGCTTTAACCGGGGATATGCCATGGCTGCTATGGAGGATTCCGCAATGGAAATGTTAGGCCAAGTGAAAAACGGTGTCATCGTCCTGCAAAACGGCCATTCGCTGTCCGAAGGGACGAAGGTCAAAGTTGTCGTCGAGGGCGAGGATTCGGCTGCGCTGGCTCTTCGGGAGTTTCTTCAGAAGAAAGCCGGCTGTATGACCGGATTGCCAGCCGACTTGGCCGACCAGCATGACCACTATTTGCACGGGACGCCTAAGCGATGAAAACGGTCTTCGCCGACACGGATTATTTCATCGCCCAATTCAATTCGAGCGACATCTCCTTCGAAAAAGCTGTTGCCTTTACCGATACTTTTGTCGGCCGCATGGTGACAACGGATTGGGTCATTGTTGAATTGGCGGACGCCTTCGCCCGTCCGCCCAACCGCGAACGCTTTGTGGCGCTCTATCAGCAATTGACCACGCTGGCTGCACTGGCCATAGTTCCTGCCGAGCGGGCCCTCCTGCTCGATGGTCTTGCCTTATACGCGGAGCGTCCAGACAAAGAGTGGTCCTTGACCGACTGCATCTCTTTTGTCGTCATGAAACAGCAAGGCATCTTGGAGGCGGCAACCGCAGACCGCCACTTCGAACAAGCCGGTTTTGTCGCCTTGTTGAAATAAAGAAAAGCGCGATAACGCCAACCGTATCCAGAAAGACCATCCTCATGGCTGGTGCTCGTCATGGCGTGCGGCTGTGTCGGAGTGGCCGGAGCGATAACGGCGGGACAAAATGTTGTTGATTGCGTCATCGCCGTCCACCAAGTCATTAAGCGGCTCATCGGGCTCAACCCTAACTCGGGCATGCTCGGGCAAGTCTACGGGATCCAAGGGCCGGAATACCCCGTTTTCGTAGATGGCATGAATCGTCTTCATATCTTGTTTCTACTCTGTCTTGCCTTGAGATAGGATGAACTTCTGGAATCGAGGAATCATTTCGGATATTGTATCACGCTCCTTGGTAGCATGAGGCCATATCCCGCTACTGATCCGGTGCAGGACAACATGCCCAGCGAATGATGGCGATTCACTAGCCCTAGACCCTCTGGGCCAATTCTTTGGCCCTGTGGACCAAGTGACCCACCCTCTGGTCCCCCAACACTGCGCCACAGGGTTTACACCTGTAAACCTATGCGCTCAGTTGGCGTCTTTGGCGTTCTTTGATTCCAAGGTGGCCAGCGTTGGACTAAGGCGGCCCCGCAGTTGGCCTGGCGCGCTGGGGTGCGGTTACACTGGCAAACCTAGGCGCGTGATTCGCTAGGTAAGGCATTTTTGGGCCCTTTTTACTGCCATTTCATCGTACCTTCTTCGAATTCGCATTGCTTTCGGCCCTAAACCGTTCTAATATGTTGTCATGACGCGGATCCTGCTTTTAACTTTGTTGCCAGAGCTACTCCTTAGCCAAGGAGGCAGCCAGGCCTAGGACCGCCGAACCCCAACCTACTACAGTAAGTTGTTACCGGCCCTGGGACCTGCGAGTCTCAGGGCCGTTTTCGTTGATTCCGTGTTCCTTTACTGTCCGGTGATCTCCTATGAACGCCAATCAGAATGGCAATGGCCATGTGGTCCAACCGGCTCACCCCGCGGCCGAGGGCGAGCGCCTCATCATTTTCGACACCACCCTCCGCGACGGCGAGCAATCGCCCGGGGCCAGCATGAACCTGGCCGAGAAGCTGGAGGTGGCCCTCGCGCTTAAGGACCTTGGCGTGGACGTCATCGAAGCGGGCTTTCCGATCGCCTCGCCGGGGGACTTCGAGGCGGTGCAGGCCATCGCCCGGCAGGTGGAGGGTCCGGTTATCTGCGGCCTGGCTCGCTGCAATGAGGACGACATCGACCGCGCCTGGGGGGCAGTCAAGGATTCGGCCAAGCCGCGCATCCACGTTTTCCTGGCGACGAGCGCCATCCACCGCGAGTTCAAGCTCGGCATGGCCAAGGACGAGATCGTTCGCCGGGCGGTCGAGAGCGTCAAACGCGCCAAAAGTTATTGCGACGACATTGAGTTTTCACCCGAAGATGCCGCGCGCACGGAACTTGACTTCCTTGCCGAAGTGGTCGAGCGCGTCGTCGAAGTGGGCGCGACGACGGTCAACATTCCCGACACGGTGGGCTACGCGGTGCCCAGCCAATACGCCGCGGCCATGCGCCATCTGAAGAAGACGGTTCGCGGCATCGACGACATCGTATTGAGCGTGCATTGCCACAACGACCTGGGCATGGCCGTCGCCAACAGCCTGGCCGCCGTGCTCGAGGGCGCCCGGCAAATCGAATGCACGATCAACGGCCTGGGCGAGCGCGCCGGCAACTGTGCGCTCGAAGAGGTCGTCATGGCCGTGCGGACGCGGACCGACTTCTTCAAGCTGCGTACGAACATCAACTCGCGCCGCCTCTATCCGATCAGCCGGCTGGTCTCCCACGTCACCGGCATCCAGGTGCAACGGAATAAGGCTATTGTGGGCCAAAATGCCTTCGCCCACGAAGCGGGCATCCACCAAGACGGCATGCTCAAGGATCGGTCCACCTATGAGATTATGAATCCCGAAGACGTGGGCCTGCCGAAAACCGAGCTGGTCCTGGGCAAGCACAGCGGCCGCCATGCCCTGCGCCAACGTATCCGCGATCTGGGCTATCACCTGGACGACGTCCAATTGCAGAAAGTGTTCGAAAACTTTAAGGTCCTGGCCGATCGCAAGAAGCTGATCTACGACGCCGACGTAGAGGCCTTGTGCGAGGCTCAGATGCACGACGGCCCCGCCGTGTGGACCCTGGAAGCGTTCCAGGCCAACGCCGGCGGCATACCGACCGCCACCGTCTGTCTATGGCACCAGGATGGCACGATTTTGAAGGATGCCGCGGTCGGCGATGGGCCCATTGACGCCGTTTTCAAGACGATGGAGCGCATCACCGGCATCGACGTGACTCTGCGCGATTACCGCGTCCGCAGCGTCACGATCGGTGAAGACGCTCAAGGGGAGGCTCAGGTCGAAGCGGAATACGAAGGCAAATCGATTCGCGGCCGAGCGGTGAGCACGGACATCATCGAGGCCAGTGCCTTGGCTTTCCTGCAAGTTATTAACCGCATCGCCTCCCGTAAACAGCACGCGGAAACGACTCTGCAATCGCCCACCGAGCCGGTCGCGGCCTCGGTGTCGTAAGAGAAGGAGCGCGGGCGGCATGATTGCGCATCACTTTTCGGTCAGCCAATACCACCGCATGATTCAAACGGAGGTATTGGGCGAAAACGACCGCGTGGAACTGCTGGAAGGCAGCGTGGTCCCCAAGACGACCCACATTCCGCCTCACGATTGCGCGGTCTCCTTGGCGCATGCCAGTCTTCTGGCGGCGCTATCGAAAAGGTGGGTGGTGCGCGTCCAGTCCGCCATCACTACGGAGGACAGTGAACCGGAGCCCGACTTGGTCGTCGCTCGCGGGCCTGCGCGCCGCTATCTCGCGGCACATCCCCACCCAGAGGACATCGCTCTGACCGTTGAAGTTGCCGACTCGACACTTGATCTCGATCGAATTGATAAGGCTCGGATCTATGCTCGAGGTGGAATTCCCGTCTACTGGATTATCAATTTGATTGACTCGGCCGTAGAGGTCTACTCCAGACCGTCAGGCCGCGCATCTTTTACGTATCAGCAGCGCGATGATTATTTCGCAGGCAATAGAGTGCCGTTAGTTATTAGTGGAAAACGAATCGCGTGGATTGAGGCGGATGATCTATTGCCTTGATTGGTCGACCGGCGAACCCTCCGTATTAAGCACGCAGCCTCACTTACCAATCGCAACTAAAGAATTTGTGCGTCAGCGGCCTCTTCTACCGCCGGTTGGCGCATTGGTAGGCGAGACGCGCTGGCCGGCGCCGTTGCCAAAGTAGCCGGCGGTGTTGCCGAAAGCGGTCGGGTGGCCGGTGGTCAGGGTGACTGCCAACGGTTCCCCGGTGTCGCCGACCATGGCGCTGCGTTGTTCCAGGTCCTGAATGGCCGTGCTGAATTGAACGGCATTGGCCCGCCTCTCAAATTCGGGCAACACGCCCAGAAAATAGTTCGCCGCCGGATTGCCGCCGCGCAGGAGGTTCAGGTACGGGCTCAATGCCGGCCGCGCGCCGGTGCTGTAATTGGGCCGGGCATACGGCGAGAATTGCGAAACGGGAGAATTGACCTGCGCGCCGGCAAAATTTGAGGCGACAAGGATCGAGAAACCAGCCAGGCAAAAGACAGAGCGGATACGGCCCATGGTTAATTCTCCAACTCGCCTGACAATTGCTTACCCGTCTATAAGAGTAACGCAATCAAGCCGGCTCGTGAACGAAAAAGTCGGAGTCGCGTTCCACTTAGGTGCGGAGCAAGGTTGCTCGCGACCCGACTGGCGGGCGAGCGATCCGGAATCGCCCGTCCGTAGGTTCTTTATAAACCGTTGCCGCTGCCGCTCGTGCCTCGATTGCGAATCGAGTTGATCGTCTGGCTACCGAGCAACGTGGCGCCCAAGACGCGTTCGACCGGCGCCAACCGCTTGCCGAGGCCATTGTCAAAGGTGATCCACTTGTCGGCCTTCACGTAAATGCGGTCGCCGGGCATAACCTGGAAATTCGTGGATGGGTCGCCGCGCTGGGTGATGCCGCACCAATCGACGGGAAGCTGCCGATTGCTGCCGTTTTCGCCGCGCCGGGCCACCCAAATGTGCTTCTTCGAAGAAACCGCCGGCAATCCATTGATCTGGCCGAACGCATCGAGCACTGTCTCGTTGCCGGTGAACGGAATGCGGTAGACCTGCTCGCCGTAGCCGCCGCCATCAGTTATGACGTAATAGACCTTGCTGTTGTAAGCCAACACATCGACATCAAGGTCCTGCAGTTGAGGCGGCGCGGTCATTTTGCCAAGCCGGATCATCAACTGCTTGTAGACCGCTTCCTTGATCTGGTCCAGCGTCAAGCCGCTGACCAGGACGGATCCATAAATGCCCAGGTTTATCGTTCCATCCGGACGAACGAGGTGCTGACCCCGGACCACTTGTTCCTTGGTCAAGCCTTCGTTGGCGGCCTGAGTCAATTCGATGAGCAAGATATCAGGCGGTTCCACCACGTAAGGCGGCAGATTGATCTTCCGCAATTCGCGCGGCACGGAATCCGGTCCAACCACGACGGGAACTGGCACCATCGGCTCCGGGTGCAAGCGCGCCGGTTCGGGCCCTCGAAAGACCTTGTCATCTTTTTTGTCCTTGTCGTCGGAAGTGCTGATGTCGCCCGTCAATTCGGAGGGTGCTTGTGCCCGAAGAACGTCCGCTTTGTTCGGCGTCTTGTAATCCGCGGCAACGACGTTAGCCGGCCGGGGAGTATCGAGTTGCACGGCGGATCCCCAGGCATTGGCCTTGGGCGCGGCGCTGGCCACTTCATTATCACGAACGACTTGCAAATCAACTCGGGGCTCGGTGAGGTAATTGGCCAGATGACGCTCGACGGCCACGCGGGCCTGGTCGATGGTCATGCCGGAGACCGGTACGGTCCCATAGGGCCCCAGCTCGAGCGTGCCGTTCGCTGCAATGAGTTCTTTGCTGTTCATGACGGGTTTCGAGCCGTTCGGCCCAGAAGAGATGGACCAGGCTACCATGCTATTGGGCGACAAGCGAGTGGCCGAGGGTCCGGGAACGCCGCCCGATCCATAAGCCGTGTAGGCCGGGCTGGAGTTGGCGACGCGCGAGCGCGATGTGGATTGGCAGCCCAAGATGCTCAGGCCCAGTAGCAAGACCGTCCCGGCTGTCCACCATCCCTGGCCTCGACGTGGCATCTTCCTGACTCCTCACGGGGGTAGGCTCTTGGCCGATTGCACGCCGCCCCAAGTTTCCTATCCTAGGGAAACGCCGCTAGTCCTCCCTTCCTATCGGTGTGAAAGCCGGTCTGAGAGAAACTTGTCTAGCTCCTTGCCTGCCGCGCGGTTTTCTTTCGCATCTTACGAACCCTACAGCGGGGTACGCTTTACCGGTTTGCCTGGTCTACCCGATCTCCGTTGCCGTCATAATGCGTGCAACTGTTTCGCTGAGCTTCGCGCTGACGTTACAAACCGAACTCCCTGCTATTTGGCGCCCACCATGGCTTCGGGCCGTACGAAGCGGTCAAAATCTTCGCCGCTAAGAAAACCCATGTCGATGCAGGCCTCCCGCAGCGTCTTGCCCTCCAGATGGGCTTTCCGAGCGACCTTAGCGGCTTTGTCGTAACCTAGATGCGGGCTCAGGGCCGTCACAAGCATGAGCGACCGTTCGACCAGTTCCGCGATGCGCTCGCGGTCGGCTTCCAGGCCGGCCACGCAAAAATCGGTGAATGATCGGCACGCATCCGAGAGCAGCGTAATCGAGTGCAGGACATTATGCAGGATCACCGGGCGATAGGTATTGAGTTCGAGGTGCCCTTGCGACCCGGCAAAGGCGACCGCCGTATCGTTGCCGATCACTTGCACGCACACCATCGCCATGGCTTCGCATTGCGTGGGATTAACCTTGCCCGGCATAATGGACGAACCCGGTTCGTTTTCCGGCAACTTCAACTCGCCCAAACCACAACGAGGTCCGGAACCCAAAAGCCGCAAATCATTGGCAATCTTCATGAGCGATACAGCCAGCGTCCGCAAGGCCGCGCTGGCCATGACAAGCGCGTCCGACGCGGCCAGGGCCGCGAACTTATTGGGCGCGCTGACAAACGCCAGGCCGGTCAACTCCGCAAGGCGCTTGGCCACGCGTTCCCCAAATTCCGGGGGAGCATTGAGCCCCGTGCCGACTGCCGTGCCGCCCAAAGCCAATTCAAGGACATCGGGCAACGCGCTCTGCAAGCGCCGCAGGCCGTAATCAAGCTGATCGACATACCCGGAGATCTCTTGGCCCAGCGTTAGCGGCACGGCGTCCATCAAATGAGTGCGGCCGATTTTGACAATCGAGCGATACTCTTTCGCCTTCGCTGCCAAGGCATCGCGCAACCGCGCTGCCGCGGGCATTATCCGGTGCACCATCTCCTGCGCCGCCGCAATGTGCATGGCGGTGGGAAACGCGTCATTAGACGACTGCGAGCAATTGACGTCGTCGTTGGGATGGATTGGTTTCTTGCTGCCGCGCACGCCGCCGGCCAGTTCGATGGCCCGGTTGGCGATGACCTCGTTGGCATTCATATTGGTCTGGGTGCCGCTGCCCGTTTGCCAGATTCGCAGCGGAAATTGGTCGTCCAGCTTGCCGTCCGCCACTTCCTTGGCCGCCATGATGATGAGGTCGGCCTTGTCCTTGGGCAGGACGCCGAGATCGCGATTCACTTCCGCCGCCGCCTGCTTGAGCAAGCCCAGGGCATGGACCAGCGCCGGCGGCATCCTGTCGCCGCCGATGGCGAAGTGATGCAGCGAGCGCGCGGTCTGAGCGCCCCAGTAAACCTCCGCGGGGACCTCAATCGGCCCCATGCTATCGGTTTCCGTGCGCGTGGCGCCGGGAGACGGAGAGGACGCTTTCATGGTTTGGCTCGTGGAGGGAGTCGCTACCGCAGCGACGAAGCAGGGGGACGTACCCTTTAGTCTATTCAGTTGCCTAAGATGTTCGACCAGCCTGCCAAATGGTTCTCTCCATTTCGCCACACCCCCCCGTGGAAAGAAATGGAAAGCATTTGGGCTAACAGGTAAGCTGCGACGAGAGTTGCTAGAACCGTTCGCGCATTCAGCTTTGACCCGGTGGAGGAGGTGATTGTCCAATGGATACCGTGAACCGCTATCGCAACGTCATCGAACAGGTCCTTTTCGCCCACACAAAGATCCCCTCTTCCATCGGCGAGGTTCAATTCCAAACCGTTTTTGATCGCGATAACGACCATTATCTGCTCGTGCAAGTCGGTTGGGGCAGCCAGAAGCGAATATATGGCGTGCTCGGCCACATCGACCTCATCGGCGACAAAGTCTGGATCCAGCACGACGGGACCGAAGAAGGATTGGCCAACCAATTGCGCGACGCCGGCATTCCCGCCGAGCACATCGTCCTGGGCTACCGCATACCCGATGTTCGCCAGCACACCGGCTACGCGGTTGCATAAGCCGAGTTCCCTCTCCCAAATGGTTCTCTCCATTTTGCCACACCCCCTGTGGAAAGAAATGGAAAGCATTTGGGCCTAACGGCGGATGAACGGGCGGAATGATCGAATTGCTCTGGAAGTCTCAGCTAGGACAAGAGTTGCGTAAACTGCCGGCTGTTTTTACTTTCGAATTGTCAGACCGGGATCTCTTCCACTACGCCTCCTTGGGGGACAACGAGTTCCTCCAGCGGCTCCATATAGAGTTCGATCGCTTCACGAATGTTCTCGCGTGCCTCGTCCAGGGTATCCCCTTCGGACACGCAACCCGGCAGTGCCGGGACATAGGCGGTGAAACCGCCTTCATCGGAAGGTTCAAAAACCACTTTTAGACGCATGGTCTATTGGTCCGCGGTGGGCGTTTTCAATTCCGACTAGGCAATCCCAAAACATAGCGAGGAAGTCATCGAGCCGTTGGCGCTCTGCGACGGAGTACGCGCGGCTCCGGAGCAATTTTACCGACGGCCACGGCTAGCGTTTCCGTCACCTCAGCAGAAACCAAAGGTGCCAGGCATGCTTTTCGACACGCGTGTTGCGCGCTTTACCCCATCGTAGGTCGCCCGTTCGGCGGCTCTACCGCGTTTTAAATCCAGCGGCGCCATACCTGCCACCGAGACCTCATGTCGGGCCTTTCGTCTTTGCAACTACAATGGATCCGCTTTACCCCTCTGATGCGCCTGGAAGCCCTCGCCTTGCTGGCCCGAGGGCAAATCTCCGCCGCGACTCGCTTTGGCGCTCCCTGACGTGCTGCTGCAATCGGGAATTATGGTGCGCAGCTAAGCGGGAACCAGGGCGCAAAAACTTGCCATACGCTGGCGCATAACTAGGCCGTTGAATGGTCGATCTCCAGGCGCACCGAAGAATCTGAGCCAACTCGACATCTCGTTTCTTCCCTATCGTCATCGTTGTGGTCGTCATACAATTCCGGTAAACGCATAGCTGGTCGGCTGCATTTTGAAAAGACAGGGGCTAAAGTAATCAATGGAACCGCTCGACCTCGCCTTCGAGAAATACGGCATTTTTCTTGCAAGCATCAGTCCCGATTACTGGGACACGATCAAAAGCGAAGCCGACACGCGATTGAAGATCATTGATAAAATCTTCGTTCGTATTCTCGGCTGGCCGGAAAAAGAAATCCACTTGGAGACGAACGCCGGGAAGGGCTTCATTGATTACCGCTTAACGGTAAGCGGGCTCAACCGGCTAATTGTGGAGGCAAAAAAGAAGGCCCGGAACCTCGGGATCCGCGGAGAACACGCTGGACGTTCCTTCAAGCTCAACGGCACCGTATTTAATACAGAAGCTGCGCAAGAAGGCATCGAACAGGCCATCAACTATTGTGGGCACAAAGGTGCTGAGCTGGCTTGCGTAACAAACGGTAGGCAATGGCTCGTTTTTCGGGGCAATCGCGTGGCCGACGGAATGGACACGCTAGAAGGGAAGGCGTGCGTTTTCGGGAGTCTTGAATCCGTAAAGGAAAGCTTTCAAAAGTTCTACGACCTTCTCTCATACGAAGCCGACTCCGATTTCCGTTACCGGGCGATCTTTCAGGAGGAAGAGGGACAGCCGATCCGTAGCAAGGCGTTCAAGGCTCCTGTCCGCCGCCGGGAGTCGCGAAACTATCTAAAGTTGGATCAGCTTGCTATCGACATCGAGCGCATTATGCTGCCATTCTTCCAAGATCTTGGGGGGGAGGATGATGGCGAAGCGAGGAGGACTTGCTTTGTAACGACCACAGAGAGTATCGCTGCAGAACAAGGAATCGCCAGAATCTCCGAGGAATTGCGGGATACAGTGCGCTCGCTTGCGACTTCCGACGTCTCGGAGATTACGGAGGCGATCAAGCGTGCGCTGGATATGAGCCGTCACGAACTTATTCTTCTCGTCGGGACCAAAGGATCGGGCAAAACGACCTTTATTGAGCGTTTCTTCGCCGATGTGCTACCCCGAAAGTTAGCCGAAGATTGCGTAATAGTTCGGGTTGACCTTGCAGATTGCGGCTGCGACTCCAGGACAATCATAACGTGGCTTGATCAGCACTTTTTGGAAGCGGCTGAGAGAGCCGTCTTTCCAAATAGGCCGCCGAGCTATGATGAACTCGTTGGAATATATTGGTGGGAATACAAACAGTGGCGGGAGGGACACGCAAAGCATCTCTACGATACCGACAAAACCGCTTTCAAGATTGAATTTGGCAAGCACATTGCCAAGCGCAGGGAAGAGCGCCCCCATGAGTACATCACGCATTTGCTCTCGCGAATCGTCAAAGGACTGGCCAAAATCCCGTGTCTAGTTTTCGATAACGCCGATCATTTTGATGTTCCGTTCCAGGAAGAGGTCTTTAAGTATGCCCACTCGCTCTACCGGGCGTGCCTTTGCTTGGTCCTCGTGCCAATTACCGACACGACGAGTTGGCAACTGGCTCGACAAGGTCCGATGCAGTCCTTCTACACCGAATCGTTTTTTCTGCCCTCGCCACCAACAGAACTAGTATTGCGCAAGAGGATCGAATACCTGGAACGACGAATCGCCGAAGAAAAACCTGAAGCGGGGCGCGGATACTTTTTGTCCCGAGGCATTCCACTTGCAATTGAAAACATTAAGGCGTTCGCCGCCTGCCTTCAAACCGTTTTTATCAACACTGGACAAGTTGCAGACTGGATAGGCCGTTTGGCCAACCAAGACATTCGGCGCTGTCTGCAGTTCACCAGAGAAATAGTTTCGTCACCGCACTTAAAAGTTGAAGAACTCCTAAAGGCATACGTCTCGAAAACGGCAATGGAGGTTAGCCAGGACGAAATCAAACTCGCAATGATTCGGGGAAAGTACGACATTTACCCTGCGAATAACAACTCGTTCGTGCAAAATATATACAACTTAGTGACTGAAGTGGATACCACTCCATTGGTCGCCATCAGAGTTTTGCAGTACCTCGAAGTAGCGTGGGATGGAAATGCCGAGAATGACTCGCGCTACGTGACTGTCGAGCAAGTGATTGAATACATGAAAGCAATGAATATCGAGGCACGCGCTATAAGACTTTGTTTGAACTCGATGTTGGAAACAGGCCTTTGCCTGAGCTATGATCCAACTGCAAAACGGATCGATGACTGCTTTAGGATCCAAATCTCACCGGCGGGCCGACAGCACCTTAGTTGGGGCCTAAAGGACTGGGTCTACCTTGAGTCAATGGCCGAGGTAACACCCTTGCTGGAAAGTGAAGTTGTCAGTGAGATAAATGCCTGCCTGCAAGTGGATTTGGCTGACCAACGGAGACAGGTCATCAAGAGCTTCGCACAGTATCTAATAAGCGAGGATAGGCACTATTGCATTATGCCCAAGCACGAGTATTACGCAAGCCAAAACAGAGTGATCGAAACGCTGCAACAACAGATTGAGGCGCTCTCCACTTTCTCCGGCATCGCAAGCTCCTCTAAACGATACGGGCGCAGTCTTGGGAGAATTTCTACGTGGAAAGGGGACCGGGGATATGGATTCATTAAACAGTCCAGCGGCGAAGAAGACGCATTTGTACACATTAGCGACGTTGTAAATCGACCTGGGGAGTTTCTCAAAGATGGTACCCCTGTGGAGTTCGATACTGTTTCTGACGGTGATCGCCTTAAAGCAATCAAAGTGGTAGTGTTGGAGAGCTAGCGAACCGTGTTGGGGCACGGTCTTTTGACTATCTCCCGGCAAAGGCGACAACCAGCGCACACGCCGAACGGTCCTTGAGTCAGGGAAAACCGAATCAGAAATTGACCTGTTGAACAAGGGAAGCACCGTATTGTTGCAAGATCTCTAACCGTGCCACGGGGCCCCGACCGCAGGCCTCTTTGTCCTTGCACTTGGAGGGAGACCTTCGGTCAGGCCGTGTTACTCGGTCGGGAGACCGTGTCACAACTGGGCCGTTGAAGCACTTTGCATTGCCTGGGGTGATTCTTTCAGGGTACCATGAAAGTCATGGAAACAAATGCGACTCAGATCACCACCCAGGCCACTGAGGCGGACCGTATCGTACCCGCGGATCGGGTGCGCATTGTGAGCACACCCGGAACCTGCGGCGGCAGACCGCGAATCGATGGTCACCGCATCACGGTCGAGGATGTGGCCGTCTGGCACGAGCGAATGGGCATGAGCCCTGACGAAATTGTCTCGTCCCACCCAAGCATTACCCTATCGGACGTCCACGCGGCCTTGGCCTACTACTATGAGCATCGCGAACGGATAGATGCCGATATCTCGGAGGGTAGGCGACTCGTCGAGGAGATGAAAGCAAAGGCCCTTCCGTCCTTGCTCCGAAAAAAGCTTCGGCAAAAGGACTCCGATGCCCCGGACGATCCGGTTCCATCTTGATGAGAACTATGCCGACTGAAGCGCCCCTTACCCCTCAGCGATACTCATGGAATGGCACGCCTAGGACGAAGCGTGTGCCGGCGGTGATTTGGGCCACGCCGTATTCGACCGGTTGCAGCCCGTAAACGCCGCCGACGCGAGCCAGGCGGTCGCGCGTGCAGAAGAGCACGGCGCCGCCCCGACCGAGAGGGATTTTCTGGCGGCGTGACTTTCCGCCTTCCGGAACATCGCAGAACAGAAACTCGCCGCCCTCGAAGCCGCTCGTCTGGTCGTCAGACGATTCCATGCGTTGGCTTAAAACCACGGCCATCTGAATCGGAAAAAATACCGCGCCGCGCAAATCGCGGTGCAGGGAGTTGAAACCGCCAGGACCGTATTTCATCAGGATCGGCGTGGGCGTCGTCTGTCCGGCACGATGGCACTCGTCCCGAAAAGCTTCCCATTCGGGCGGAAATCGCTTTGGCTCACCTAGCATCTCTTGCCAATGGTTGGCGGTGCGAGCGGCGTGCGGATATACGGCTCGCCGCAATTGGTTCACGACGTTGGGGATTGGATCGGCGAAATACCGATACACCCCTTGGCCGAATTCCGGTCGATCCATCACGACGGTCTTGGCGAACCGCTCGTCGTCATCGAACATTCCACACAGCTGCTCGCAAGTCGAGGCATCGACCATCTTCGCAATCACGACACAGCCGTCTCGGGTCAACCGGTCGCCCAGGGCGTACCAATCAAAAGACGCCAGTTCCTCTGACCAACGGCCGTCCGGATCAGTGGAAGGCACAAGGGTCGGTGGTTCCTGAGTGGCTTGAACCTGGGCGGGCTCCACGGTCCGCCGGCCTGCGATCGCTCGGTATGCCTCCATTTGCTCCATGTATTTTGGTTTCTGAGGCGCATACTTGATCGCCAGGGCCTGAAGGGCGACCGGCTCCCTGGCGAGCCCCTGGCGAATGCGTAGGCTGGCTAGGTGGGCGTAGGGTTCGGCATAAGCCGGGGCGAGGCTAAGCGCGGCGCAAAAGGACTCCGCGGCCTCGACGTCTTTTTGACGAAGAGAGAGCAACATGCCTTGATCATTCCATAGGACAGGGTTGTCTTCCTGGGCCGCGACGGCCCGGCGGATGATCTTCTCGGCTAGATCCAAGTTGCCCTCGTTGGCGGCTTCCCAGGCCTCTTCCGCCAGTTTTCGAGCGCGCCGTCGGTCTTTCACTTTTTGTTTCTTGGGATTCATGAGGTCTTCCTTTGAGCGCAAAGGCGGCCGACTGCCCTTTTGGGGGAGGTACGGCAACCGGGTGCGCACCGTGATTATGGTCGTGTTAGATGCAGAGCACGTCAGATACCCGATGCGGGCTAGGAAATGCTCTAACTGAGGAAGACCTGAGGAATCATTCGCATAACAAGAATTGTAAAGGAGGCGCCGATCCGGGCAAGGCCCGTTTTTAGAAGCAGCGGCTTACAACGTGGAAGAAGACTTGCGGTCTAGATTGAGTGATAGGGTCGGGCCACCGCGTCACAACTGAGCACACGAAGGGAGACCTTCGGTCGAGCCGGGGTGACACGGTCGGGAGACCGTGTCACAACTGGCTGAAACCGCGTCATTCCAACCCCATTGACAGAGGCGTCGCATTCTGCGCTTTGATTTATGTCGCTAAACGCGTCCGACGGCATTCTTTTTGCACCAGCGCGGGGCGACAAAGACGTCACTTCTTACCTCGCCCACCCTTTTTCTAACCCTAATCTCTTTTCTTGCGAGGAAGGTGCGCCATGGTGCCGCTTGTTAGATGGTGGAAACGGTCTCTGCGCCGGAAACCGTATGTTAAGCTCCGCCGAAGTTCACGACTCAACTTGGAAGCCCTTGAGGATCGTTGCGTACCGGCTGCGGTAGCGCCGCTAGCGCGGTTGCCGCTGGGGACGGCAGCCTTCTTTTCCGGGGATTTCAACGGCGATGGCCGGACCGACTTGGCTCAGTTCACGACTGACGGCCGCTGGCTAGTCTCTCTAAACACGAGCAGCGCCGGGGGCGTCACGACATTTGCCGCTCCGACGCCATGGGCCGGCTGGTCCTCTCCGGCTTCCTGGCGGCAACTGTTCACGGGTGATTTCAACGGAGACGGCAAAACCGACGTGGCCGGATTGAGCATGGCGGGCGATTGGTTCGTCGGCTTGTCGGACGGCGCCGGCTCCTTTACCACCGGCGCTCCGTGGGCTAACTTCGGCAGCGGCAATAGCGGCGTCTGGACCAAGCTGTTCGTTAACGATTTTAACGGGGACGGCAAGGACGACGTGGCCGCCCTCGGCTTCAACGGCCAGTGGTTCGTAGGCCTGTCGCAGCATGCGACGGGGAGCAGCACCGATCAAAGCACGTTCAGCGTCGGCCCTTCGTGGGCTGACTTCGGGACGGGAAGCTCGAGCGTCTGGAAGCAAACGTTCGTCGGCGATTTTAATGGCGACGGCAAGGCGGACATCGCCGGCTTTGGCTTCAACGGCAATTGGTTTGTCGGCCTGTCTAATGGAACCGGCGCGTTCAGCGTGGGCGCTCCATGGGCCAACTGGGGCAGCCCCGGCAACTGGATCGATGAATCGGCCACGCAGACTCCTTCGCTGATGGGCGAGACGAATGTCTTCTCCTCGGACAGCGGGCTTGGCAGTCGCCTTTTGGTCGGCGATTTTAACGGCGACGGCAAGACGGACATCGCCGGCGTCGGTTTCAATGGCAGTATTTTTGTCGGGTTATCAAACGGGGCCGGGACGCTGTCAACCGGCGCTGCCTGGGCCAACCTCGGCGATCCCAAGAGCTTCACCGGTCTATTCGTTGGCGATGCCGATGGCCATGTGGGCGCCGGCCAGCGCGATGATATTATCGCTCTTAACAACCAAGGCCAGTGGACAGTGGCGCTCTCTCAATCCGGCGCCGCCGGCGGCAGCGATACCTTCCAGCTAAGCACCCAGCCCTTCGCCAGCTTCAATATTCCGCAGAACGCAACCGCGCTCGTGGTCGGCCATAACCCGATCGATTTCAATCCCGGTCAAGAATTGATGCACCCTGCTGGTCTGTCCACCGAGTTTAACAGCGGCGGCTTAGCCAATGATCTCCAGGCGGATATTGCCGCTTTGGCAAGCAACGGCAGCTGGTCGGCAGGGATTTCCAACGCGACCGTGTTTGCCAGCCCAGCACCTGGTACGCCACCTGGAACGCCGTCTTCCGGGACGAATGCCAACGATCCGGCCCTCATAACGCTGAATCTGAACCCGCTGGACATTAACTTGCTCGGCCTGGAAGTTCAGACGAATCAGATTCAAGTGACCGTTTCCGCTCAACCGGGACAGGGCGAATTGCTCGGCAATCTCCTTACCGTCGCCGCCAATTTGGTGAACCTGCCGGCCACGAACAACGCACTTAATAACGTGCTCGGCGGCGTGGTGACGCTCTTGAATTCGGCCAGCCTTAACGTGAGCGGCGTCAATACCACGTCGGGGCCGCTCAGCACGGGGCCAGTCGCCACCACCCCGGTCCTCGACCTATTTGTCGCCCCGGTTCATTTGAACCTTTTGGGGGCGCTCGTTGACACCAGTCCGATCCATCTAACGATCACTGCCCATTCCGGTCCGGGTCTGGTGTTAGGCAACGTCGTGACCGATTTGGCCAACCTCTTCAATCCGCCGCTGCCGAAAAAGCTGGACCTAAACTTCATCAACGCCCGTTTGCAGAGTCTGCTCAACGAACTTAATGCCCAGATTCCGGGCATTGGCAGCGCACCCATAACCACGCCGCCGATTGCCTCGGGCACGCAACAGATCCTGGCGCTCACCGTACCGCCCATTAACCTGAATTTGCTCGGCTTGGTGCTCAAGACCAGTCAGATCCAAGTCAACGCCAATGCTCAGACCGGCAATGGCGATCTGCTCGGCAACGTGCTGACGACCTTGCTCAATACGCTTGGAGCAACGCCGCAGAACCTGACTACGCTAAATTCCAATCTAAATGCGCTGCTAGCTAAGATCGTCGGCGTCCTTAACGCCTCCAATCTCACGCTGGCGACCAATGCTTTGGCTGGGCTCAGCCCGGTGCTCCAACTGTTGGCTAATCCCAACCTTGTCAACGCGACCGGCACCGCGACTGCGCCCATTCTGAATTTGGCGATCGCTTCGACCGACGGCACGACCCCGCCGGTGGACGTGAATTTGCTGGGCTTAGTGGTGACCACCAGCAACATTCAAGCGCAACTGATTGCTCAGACCGGCACCGGCCAGGTCCTCGGCAACCTGCTGTACAATGTCGCCCACTTGCTTGACCCGAACGGCACGCTGAACTTGCTGACGATTCTCGGTCAGTTGGGACTGTAAGCGATCGCGCCGTTCTTGCCGTTGCGGCATGCCCACTATTTTGCCGTGGCCCCCGTCCGACCGCTCTGGTCGGACGGAGGGCATGGTGACAAGGAGGGTTTTTCCCAATTGACCACTTTCCCACTTCAGAGTATTTAGTAAGGTAGACAACGCCTTTTGCCGCCTTAACCGGTTCTTCCCATGCCAACCGAAACTCGTACCACGGATCAAAAAGCCCGCATTACGCTTCCAAAGTCTTTTGCCAATTCGACGGTCATTGTTGAACACGTTAGCGAAACCGAGGTGCGCATTCGCAAGGCCAAGGTTATCGCCGAGGAGGAAATCCGGTTTTACGAGGACTCGGTTGTTGCCCTTTCCGATCATGACCGAGATCTATTCCTAGCGCTGCTGGACAATCCGCCTAAACCGAACAAGGCCCTCCGCCGCGCGGCGTCTCGATACAAGAAACGCCATGGATGATTGGCAAATCGAGCGCCTGAACAAATCTCACGATCGAGCGACGTTTTGCTGCGGCAAAGCGCCCCTTGATGACTTCATTCACTCGCTCGTCGGCCAATATGAGAAAAGAAAGCTAGGACGCACCTATGTCGCTGTCGCGCCCAGTACAAGCCGGATAGTCGGCTATTACACCTTGGCCAACAGCTCGGTGCCGTTTCAAAGCCTGCCGGCCGCCATCGCAAAAAGATTACCCAAACATCCTGTTCCCGTTGTACTTTTGGGAAGGTTGGCCGTCGATCAAACTGCTCAAGGGGCTGGTCTCGGGGAATTCCTGTTGATGGACTCCCTGGCAAGGTGCCGGGAGCTATCGGAAGAAATAGGGATTTTTGCAGTGGAAGTTTTGGCGTTAGATATGGCAGCTAAGGGCTTCTACGAGAAGTATGGCTTCCTTCCACTCGAAGATAACGCATTGCATCTTTTTCTCCCCATAAAGACCGTTCAGGAATTAATGAAGTAACGGACGGTTTCCCTTTCGTCCCCACTTTTTCCCTTGCGATCCTCGTCTATTGCGCTTAACAAGAAGATGCCTGCCTTGCTGCTCGCCCCGCTTTCCTCTTCCAGGGTTATTTGCCATGCGTCTAGCTAAACGCAACTGCGTTTCCTATTTCCTCCTAGCTTTGGCTGTTGGCATCGGCGTGTCGATCTGGCACCGCGCTGAGAGAAAGGCGGCGGCTGAGGATTCGCCTTTAGCCAAGGCGTGGACCGGTTCGCTATCTACGAACGGCAAACAGGTATGGCGCCTTCAGGACGTCAAAGCAGGTCACACCTACGTTCTCAGCGCTTCTTTGCGTTCGGGGACGCTGGGCAATGACGACCGCATCAGCGTCCAATTGGAAGGCCCCGCACATACAGCAATCCACAAAGATCTGCACGCGGGCGATCCGGATCTCTACACGCACTATCGGCCCCAGTCAGACGGCGATTGCCGCTTGCAAATCCAAGCAGGCGAAAAAACGTCCAGTAAGATACCGATCGAAGTCAGCTTCCATGAGCTGCCTATTAACGCCGAAGAGACGCCGGCGTTTGACCCGGGACCGAATGACGTCAAAACCGCCGCGCCCCTTATTCTTGGCCGTAGCATCTACGGGGCGGTCGATGAAGTCGATTACCTTGACAATCAGGACGAAGGCAAGCGCGGCCTGCGCTGGTACCGCGTTGATTACACCGACGACCAGCCGGCTCTCGTTTACTTTTATCTGGATATTCTCGACCGGGACGTGTCAGTTAACTTGCGCATGTACAAGGCGGACGATAAAACCGGTGAGGTGAAGTTTTACCCGTGTAAAGCGGACGGCAGCCAGGCGCGCTATGAGACGACGGTTACCGCATCCGGCATCGATCCGATGGAGATCATCCACGACCGCGAAGGCAATCCCATGCGCGGCGTTGAGGAGCGCTACAGCAAGCATATCTCGCGCGTCCTGACCAAAGGAACTTACTACCTGGAAGTCAACGCCAACCATCCCGATTACCTTCTGCGCACCCGGAAGCTGCCTGTGCCGCCGTATCACAACGGCACAGATGCGGTCGAGGCAGGCATGCAGTACATCATGAACGTCGGCGACGCCTGGTTCGCTCAAGTGCCGCGCGAGGGGGCCATATATCGCCGCGTGCAAAACATGCACGACACGGCGACGCGCTGCACGGCGTGTCATCCGTCGGTCTTCTCTACCGAGTCCAACCTGGTCGCGCATCGCTTCGGCTATCCGATCCGCTCCAAGGAGAACCTGCAATACGTCGTCAATCGCATCTACAATTCGATCTCGCCGCTTTACGGCCACGACGGCTTGAATTACCAGCGTTTCATCTCGATTCCGTTTCAGGCCCAGGGCAAGCAAGGCGGCATCCTGCGCGACTACGAGGCGCAAGTGACCGGCGTGGAATCCAAGACGTTTCTACGCTTCGGCCCGTTTTTGAAGACGGCTTGGGCGGAGAGGACCAATTTGCCGCCTGATGAACTCAACGGCGTCGTCCCGCTGGACAGCAAGTTCGGGTACACCTGGCGCGATTGGCGCGTCTTGAGCGAGGTCGCCCGGCGAACGCAAGACCCCGAATATGAAAAAGTGGCCGGCCATGTCGCCGATCTCTTGACCCGATCTGCCTCCAAAGAGCAGATCAATCAATCCAAAGCGCCGACGTCCGAATTGCAGGACCGCATGCACCGGCTATACGGCACAGCCCTCATCGACGCCAAAGGCCAGGCCGCCGAGATTAAAACAGAGATTGACAGCCTGATGGCGTTGCAAAACGCCGACGGCGGTTGGCCGGAATTCACGGCCAAGGGCAGCCCCAGTGCCGTCTATACGTCGGGGCAAATGATGGTCTCGCTGATGCAAGCCGGCGTGCCCCGGGACGATCCGCGCATCCGAAAAGGCTGCGAATATCTCCTCAAGGAACAACTCAATTTCGGCGGCTGGTTTCAAACGACAACGAGCGAAAACTTCCGCACGCCCATGCGCGAGACGCGCTATGCCGTCGAGGCCCTGGCCATGGCTTTTCCAAAAAAGGACGGCACAACGACGGGCTGGGCCAACCGCGACGATCGACCCGCCCGCTTGCCGCGAACCGACCGCTTGCTGCATACTCTCGATGATCTGGACAACCTCTGGGAAGTGCCCAAAAGGGATCAGAAGCGTTTTGTGGCCGCCCTTGTGCCGCTTCTGGACCATGAAGAGCCGCTGGTCCGCGCCCACGCTGCGGCCTGCCTGGCGCGCATCGGGGTCGGTTGCCCGGAAGCCGTGCCGCCGCTCATGAAGCAATTGGACCATCCGAACAAAATCGTCTGGCGCTCGGCCGCTTGGGCGCTGCGGCATTTAGGCAATTTCGGCACGGGGGTCGATGCCATCAAGCAAGCGCTCCATTCCGGCGATCCGCTGGTACGCCGCGGAGCGTGCCGGGTCTTCGCTTATCAATTCTTCGGCATGGACGAACGGCTCGACTTGTGTGCCCGGCTCATGGAACTAACGGGCGATCCGGACTTATGGACGCGCCTCCAGGCCTTGAAAACCTTGCGGCAATGGTTCTATCGCACCGACAATGCGACCCAGCAGCGCAAGATCATCGACACCTACATCGCCCGCATGGGTGTGGCCGGGGAGCCGGATTCGGTCCGCGCCAACCTGGCCCAGGGCATGTATATCATGCTCGATGAAAACCTGACGGGCGGGGTGCACTTGGAATACAACTTGATCAATATGCCCGCCCGCATCCGCCAGCATGCGCTGGACAACCGCAAGGAAGTCGAGAAGGACATTCTTCTGGCGCCCGTTTTCGCTGCCCTGGCCAGCGGCAACGCGTTGCAACGCGAAGCCCTCATTAACTCGTTCGACGGCAGCTTTTTCAAAGGCCGCTATTACGCGCGCAACCCGCGCGGCATGATCGACGTCGGCAACGACCGCGAATTTGACTTTCTCTATGAGCCGCCCATGCCGCTGCTCGACCGGACGTTTTTGGCCGTTTTCAAGGATGAACACCGGCCGGCGGTGCGCCGGCATGCTCTGCAGCTAGCCGCCTTCTTCCATCTTCCGGCCCAGAGCACCGATCCGGAGATCCAGCGCGTCTTCCTTGAAGCACTGCGCGACAACGATGAGCAAGTACGGACCGCAGCGCGCGAGATCGCCGAAACCGATTTGGCACTCGCCGGCGCTGAAAAAGACGCTAAGCGAATCGGGCTGCTGCGTCAATTGCTCAAAGACGAACACCTGCCCAAGGCCGTTCTCGTAAAAACGATTGGCCGCAATAAGGCGCTGCTTGATAACCCTGATTTACTTAAAGATCTGCGGGCCATGCTGGGCGGCAAGGATTCCTGGCTGGTGTTGCTGCCGATCCTGACTCACCCGTCGTTCAGCGACGCCGAAGTGCTCGATGCCGTCGACCGCGGTTGGTCGGCCGTCGGAGAGGTGCAGAATCGGGTAGCCCTTCTGAACCTGCTGGAAGCCCGCAAAGCGCTCATTGACCAGGCGCGGCCGTCGGAGCAAATCGTTCAATTCCTGCGCCGCGGCGCGACGGATCCGGCCGTGCCGGTCCGCGAACGGACCTTCAATTTGCTGGCCGGCACCAAAGAGCTTTGGCCCACGTCCATCGCCGGCCGGCTACTCTACATTGGCCTGGCCGACGATAGCCCAACCATCCGCCTGCAATGCCTTAAGCTCAGCGCCAAAAACAGCAAATTGTGGGAGAAAGAAGAGACTTCGGAATACATTTTGAAGCTGCTGGTCGACCCCGACAAGAAAATACGCGCCGAGGCGCTGGCCGCCGTGGAGCAACACAAGCTGTTAGACAAGGAACCGCGCTTTGTTCGCCGGCTCAAAGGCGTCATGGCCGATCCGGAGCCCGCCCTGCGCACCAAGGCCGAAAGCTTGCTCAAAGCGCACCGAGTTGATATCGCCAAGGTGGCTGCCGATGTGGTCGTGCAGCGGCCGGGCATGCTCAACCTCAGCTACTTCCGTCGCGAGGTCAACCCGCTCTTTTACAAACCAGGCAGCGACGGACAAGCGTGCGCCAAATGCCATGTCAACCACACAATTCTGCGCCTGGCTGAAGCGCCGCCGCCGGGCAAGTCGCTCACCAGCGACGAGATCATGCTCAATTACAACTCCATGATGAAAATCGTGAACCTGGGAGACCCAGAGCAGAGCCTGGTGCTCCGCAAACCGCGCAGTCCGCAAGGACAGGGCTTCGAAAGCGCCGATAGCCCGACCGGTCTAACTCACGTGGGCGGCCCCCGCTGGGACAGCACGCAACACGAGGCCTATGTCAAAATCCTAACGTGGATTCGTTCGGCCAGCGTGGCAGCCGGCAAGAGCGGCCAGACGGGCTGGACGGCTTCGGTGGATAGCTACTCGCCCGCCTACCCGCCAAAGAATGCTCTGGATGGCGACACCGCGACTTTCTGGCACACCGAATATGTCGGCGCGACCCCGGGCTATCCCCATGAGTTCGCCATCGACCTCGGCAAAAACCATACGGTGGGCGGCCTGGTTTACGTGCCGCGAAACGACGGCAGCGCCAATGGCCGCGTTAAAGATTACGAGGTCTACGTCTCCACCGACGGCAAGGAGTGGAACAAACCCGTCGCACAAGGGACCTGGCCCAATGACGGCACCACGAAGTATGTAACCATACCTTCCGTCAACGCTCGTTACGTCAAGCTCAAAGGCCTAAGCGAAGTAAGCGGCCTGCCCGTCATGAGCGCCGCGGAGATTGTTGTAGATATTGAGTAGGAGGGCGGGTTTTCAACAGCCCGCTCTCTGGCTTCCTATTTCACGATAAGCCAATTGAAATCCAATTCCCAGTGACCCCCAGTTACCAAAGTAACCTCTTGCGTGGCATGAGCTTTGCCACAATTCCTGAGTGGGTCACCGCCCAGTTATCAATTCTCACCAAGAAGAGGGAGGAAGCAAAATGAAGCGCTTTGCAACTGTGACCGGATTAGCTCTGTCCATGGCCGTCTTTGGCCTGAACCGCTGTGCAGCGGCGGATAAACCGAGCGCCGATGATGTGAAGTTTCTTAAGGAAGCGGCCAGTGGCGGCATGCTTGAAGTGAAGCTCGGCGAATTGGCCAGCAAGCGGGCTCATACCCCAGCCGTCCGCAAATTCGGCGATCGTATGGTCGGTGATCACTCGAAAGCCAACAAACAACTGATGGACCTGGCGGATAAAAAAGGATTGAAGATTCCCAAAGAGTTGAACAAAAAAGATCAGGATATGATGAACCGCCTCAAAGATTTGAAGGACATCGAATTTGACGTCGTTTACATGAAGGAAATGGTGAAGGACCACGAGAACGACGTTAAGGAGTTCGCCGACGAGGCCAAGAAGGCGAGCGATCCCGATGTGCGGGACTTCGCTGCCAAGACGTTGCCTACTCTCAAGGAACATCTCGAGATGGCCCGGGACACCGCGGCCAAGGTTGACCGCAATCGCTAACCGTTCTAGCCGGAACGCGATTCGAAAAGGCCTTTTCGTTCGTAAGGAACGAAGAGGCCTTTCTTATTTATCAAATCCAAAGGCTCTTTCTGTCGGCTCGGTTTGGATGCTTGATTAAGTCGCGGAGTTTATCCCAGAAAGGCCGCATCCCATGCGGCAAAGTGGTGGAACAGGAATATATCCGGAGCCGATGTCACATCCTGCTTTATTTGGGCGGTAGGAGCTTAGCAGCCCTCATTCCAGGGTAATTTTCTAACAGCCGCATATCGCTTTGGGGAAGCCTGAGGATCTCGGCTCAGGCTGGCGGTGCGCTCATGCCTCTTTTCTTTCATTTTCATATTGTGTTGGGGAAAACACCATGCGATGCACAAGCCCAAGAAAAGGTTTCACGCTAATTGAGTTGTTGGTGGTAATCGCCATCATCGCCATCCTGATCGGCCTTCTCGTGCCCGCCGTGCAGAAGGTTCGGGAAACAGCCAACCGAATATCCTGCGCCAACAATTTGAAGCAACTGGGAACGGCCGCCCACAATTATCAAAGCGCCTTCGACCGCTTGCCGCCGGGCGCCTTGGGCGCTACTCCGGCCAGCAATCCCTTTGCCACGCCCACCGACTTCTGGGACTACCAACACGTCGGGCTCCTGGCCATCCTCCTACCCTACGTCGAGCAAGACAACCTCTTCAAGCAAATGGACGTCAATTGGAACGCGACCGCCAAGGGTCCAGGCTGGTGGGACGTGGATGCCAATTGGAACGCGGCGCAGACGAAGGTCAAATTATTTCTCTGTCCCTCCGACGACCCTTACACGTCGACTTACGCAACTATTGTCATCCTGACCACTTTCATAGATCCCACTCCCGCGACGGGAGGACCGACCCTGGAGTGGTTCGGTTTCGGTGAGGGAGGCGGAGGCGGCGACAATCTCGGCCGCACCAACTACGTAGGCGTGGCCGGACTGCTCGGCGAAATCCATGACCCGAACTTCGATGTCTGGGAAGGCGTTTTCATCACGCAAAAGCAGAATTCGCTCGGCCGGCTTACCAGCGCCGACGGCACTTCGAACACCCTGCTGTTCGGCGAATCGTTGGGCGGCACTAGCCAGGGCGCCCGGGACTTATCATTTAGCTGGATGGGAGTCGGCACCATGCCGACCGGGTGGGGCCTTCCCGATCCCGCCCAGTGGTATACCTTTGGAAGCCGGCACACCGGAGTAGTCCAGTTCTGTTTCGCCGACGGTTCAGTCCGCGGCGTCAACAAAAACCCCGACTATCTCTCCTATATCGCCGCTTCCGGCTGGCACGACGGCTACAATTACGATTACTCCCTAATTGGAAATTGATTAATTGATTGCCTTTCCAGCCGTTCCGTTTCGATGAGAGAAAGGGCTCCGGTGGGAGCAATCGATTACGCTGCCCTTCCTCTCTCGTTGACCCCTTGCATCCTGCAGAAGGGGTCCATTTTTGTTTGATCCGCCTAAACTTTCCGAAGAGGTAGTCGTTATGAAGCGCTTCGCCTTGTTAGTAGGGCTTGCCTTGATCGGTTCAAATGGTCCTCTTGGGTGCAATAACGACGACAGCTCTCGGCCGACCGCAACGAGTGCACGGCCCAGGTCCGGTCCTCAATCCTTCCACGGAGATAAGGAAAGCGCCACTCCGCACCCGCCGCCACTGACGCCGCCCAAGCGGCCGTAAGCCTTGCCGTCAGTCGCCGGCTCGCGGGATTTACGCCCACTCAGTCGCGTAATTTCTACGTCTCATTTCCTCGCCATCTTGCCCTACACCATATCCCTGGCTTCCTTCATCCGTAAAATGGAGTTGAGAAGGAGGAAAGCCCAATGGACATCAATCGATTCACCGAAAAAGCACAGGAAGGGCTGGGAGCCGCCCAGCAATTGGCAATCCAGGCGGGCAACCAGCAACTCGATGTCGAGCATTTGTTCAAGGCGCTGCTCGACCAGGAACCGGGGTTGGCCGTCTCGATTCTTCGCAAAGCGGACATCCCCGTCGACGATCTCAAACAGCGCCTGGATCGGGAGTTGGCGAGGCTGCCGCGCGTTAGCGGCAGCGGCCAAGATCAGGTTTATCCGACGGGCCGGCTCAATCGCTTGCTTTCCCAGGCCGAAGCGGAAGCCAAACGATTCAAGGACGACTATGTCTCCGTCGAGCATCTCTTGCTTGCCATGTCGGAAGACGCGGGCGCGACGGGGAAAATCCTCAAGGAGTTCGGTCTAACGCGCGATCGCCTTATGAAGGCCTTGCAAGAGGTTCGCGGCAACCAGCGCGTTACAACACCCAACCCGGAAACTACCTATGAGGCGCTCGAACGTTACGGCCGCGATCTCACCCACCTGGCGCAAACCGGCAAGCTCGATCCCGTTATTGGCCGCGACGAGGAAATCCGCCGAGTTATTCAAGTTTTATCGCGGCGAACGAAGAACAATCCCGTGCTCATCGGCGAACCCGGCGTCGGCAAAACGGCCATCGTGGAGGGTCTGGCGCTGCGAATCGTCCGTGGCGACGTGCCGGAGGGATTGAAAAACAAACGCATTGTAGCCCTGGACATGGGCGCCCTCATTGCCGGCGCCAAGTTCCGGGGTGAGTTTGAAGAACGCCTTAAAGCCGTTCTCAAAGAAGTGCAGTCCGCCCAGGGCGACATCGTTCTCTTTATTGACGAACTGCACACCGTTGTCGGCGCCGGCAAAGCCGAAGGCGCGATGGATGCGGGCAATCTCCTCAAGCCCATGCTGGCCCGCGGCGAACTGCACTGTATCGGCGCGACCACGCTTGACGAGTACCGCAAGCACATTGAAAAAGACGCCGCCCTGGAACGCCGCTTTCAGCCTGTCATGGTGGACCAGCCTTCGGTCGAGGATACGATCTCCATTCTCCGCGGCTTGCGCGAACGCTATGAAGTGCACCACGGCGTGCGCATCAAGGACTCGGCTCTCGTGGCGGCGGCGGTCTTGTCCAATCGTTACATCACGGATCGCTTCCTGCCCGATAAAGCCATTGATTTAGTTGACGAAGCGGCCGCGAAGCTGCGCACCGAGATTGATTCACTGCCGACCGAGCTGGACGATATCAATCGCCGCGTCATGCAGTTAGAAATCGAGCGCGAGGCGCTCAAGAAGGAGAAAGACGCTGCCTCCAAAGAACGGCTGCACAAAATAGAAAAAGAGTTGGGCGATCTGAAAGCCCAGGGCAACGCTTTGACAGCCCAGTGGCAAACCGAAAAGGATGCGGTGCAAAAGCTGCGCGACCTACGCCAACAAATCGAACAGACCAAAGTAGACATCGAACTGGCCGAACGGCAATACGATTTGAACAAAGCCGCCGAGCTGAAATACGGAAAGCTCAATGAGTTAGAGCGCGCCCTCAAGGGAGAAGAGGAAAAGCTCTCCAAAAAACAGGGCGTCAACAAACTCATCAAGGAAGAAGTCGATGAAGAAGACATCGCGGAGGTCGTCAGCCGCTGGACTGGCGTCCCCGTCTCCCGTCTCTTAGAAGGCGAGGTACAGAAATTGCTGCACCTGGGAGAAGAGCTCCATAAGCGCGTCATCGGGCAGGACAAGGCTGTCGAGGCGGTTGCGGAAGCGGTGCTCCGTTCGCGCAGCGGTCTGAGCGATCCCAATCGGCCTATCGGCTCGTTTATTTTCCTGGGCCCGACAGGCGTCGGCAAAACGGAGCTTGCCCGCGCCTTGGCGGAGTTTCTTTTTGACGATGAACGAGCGATGATCCGCATCGATATGTCTGAATACCAAGAAAAGCACACGGTATCACGCCTCGTCGGCGCGCCCCCGGGCTACGTCGGTTACGATGAAGGTGGACAACTGACCGAGGCGGTGCGGCGGCGGCCCTACTGTGTGGTCCTCTTCGATGAAATCGAGAAGGCCCACCCCGACGTATTCAACGTCCTTCTGCAAATCCTCGACGACGGACGCTTGACCGACGGCCAGGGCCGCACGATCAATTTCAAGAACACCATCATCATCATGACGTCCAATGTCGGCAGCGACCGCATCCTCAATTACCAGGGGACGGGTCGAGGCGGCGGGTTCGAACATCTCGAAGCCGCCGTTCTGGATGAACTGCGAAAACGCTTTCGTCCGGAGTTTCTCAATCGCATTGATGAAATCATCGTTTTCCATCGGCTCAGCGAAGAAGACCTCAAGCGGATTGTGGAAATTCAACTGGGGCGGCTCCGCCAGCGCCTGGCCGATCGCCATATTGAACTGGAACTGACCGACGCGGCTAAGACCCACTTGGTGCGGACCGGCTACGATCCGGCCTATGGCGCCCGTCCGTTGAAACGGACAATTCAACGCGAAATCGAGACGCCGTTGGGCCGGCTCATTTTGCAGGGAGAAGTAAGAGACAACAGCCTAGTCCAGGTGGACTACGATTCGAGGTCGGGCCAGCTGGCTTTTAAGCCACAAAGAAAGATGGAAGCCGAAAAAGTGTAAGCGTGAAATCCAACCGGCGAACCGGCGTGCGTGAGCGCTCCAGGAGCTAAGCAATGCCGGGCCGGCGAGCAAGGATTATAGGAGAGTCTCCCTCATGTCGTATTATGAATCTTCGCCTTATGACGCCCCGCACCCCCGCCCGACTCGCTCCACATCCCCGGCATCGGCGCTTCTTGTCTTGCTGATCATGCTGGTTGGAGCGGGCTTCCTTCTTTGGCACTTCTGGCCCGCCAACAATGGCGGCCTTAATCCCAATGTGAAGCCTCGTGAAGTCACCGAGCGCGGCCCGCTTTTCTCTGATGAAAAAGACCTCGTCAAACTCTACGAGGAGGCTCTACCTTCGGTCGTCCATATCAATAATCTGGCCAATCGTTATTCCGGGTTCAATGTCCAGGAAATGCCGCGCGGATCGGGGTCTGGGTTTGTCTGGGACCAAGACGGCCATATTGTCACGAACTACCACGTCGTCGAAAGCGCCAACGCGCTGGAAGTGATCCTGTCCGATCAGACTTCCTATCGGGCTACCAATGTTTGGGTCTATCCCGATAAAGATATCGCGGTAATCACCATTAACGCTCCGAAGAGCAAATTGAAGCCGATTCCCCTGGGAACCTCGCACGATCTAAAAGTGGGCCAACTCGCTGTCGTGATCGGCAATCCCTTCGGCCTGGACGGGACGCTGACCACCGGCGTCATCAGCGCTCTCAATCGCGAAATAACCTCCGAAAGCCGTCGGTTAATTCACGGCGTTATTCAGACGAGCGCAGCGATCAATCCAGGAAATTCGGGCGGCCCGCTCCTGGATAGCGCCGGCCGGCTTGTGGGCATCACCACGGCCATTCTCAGCCCGTCGGGCGCGTTCGCCGGAATCGGGTTCGCCATTCCCTCAGACGATGTTAACGAAGTGGTTACCCAGCTCATCGCCCACGGCAAGATTACGCGGCCGCGGCTGGGCGTGGTCATGGCGTCCGATCAGCAAGCGCGCCAGCTCGATATCACCGAAGGCGTGCTTATCGTTAGCGTCGTTCCGGGCGGGCCGGCGGCCAAGGCGGGCTTGCGCGGCACAAACGTCAATAAGCAGCAATTGGGCGACATCATTGTGTCCCTCGATAAGACAACAATAAAAACTCCCGGTCATTTATTGAAAGCCATGGAAAACTATAAGGTCGGCGATACGGTCACCGTCGGCATCCTGCGCGATGGCGACCGCAAGGAAATTAAGGTCACCCTGGAAGCCGCCGAATAAAAGACAAGAGAAGCGATCAGCAACCCTCAACGGCTAGTTGCGAGAACGCCGAGATAGGTGAACAAAGGCCGCGTTTTGATGGCTGGCATTCTCGCCACGAAAATACGCGAAAACCCTCTAAAACAGACCCGTGGAAAGCATTTAGGAGTTTTTGTTCCTTTTCGTGCGTTTTCGTGGACCCTGTGGCGCAAGTGACGACCCTCTGGTGCACCGCCCCGCGCGCCAGAGGGTGATCAATCAAACGTGGCCAACGTCGGGCTCGAAGGTGGCCAGCGTCGGACCAAGGTGGCCCCGCAGTTGGCCTGGCCCCCTTTGATTGGAGAAGCTTTGGGGACTAATACCTTAAAACGCGGTCCCGCCCGCCGAGACGCTAAATGTGGAGGACTATTATTTCGCAGGATAGCTCAATCCGGGGGGCTTTTTTGAGGAGCGATCATAAAGGAATGGCTGGACATCCCTGGAAAAATGAAATGGCCCTCATTTGGCCCATTTTCCCTGTCCAACGTCGCTGATCCTCGTAAAAAATGCCCTTGTCAGGTGCACTCGCTTTGGCAGAATGGCGGGGACTTGCTGGAGAAATAACACTCTAGTCCGCTGTTTACCAGGTCCACCAAGGAAGGCCATCCCACCGGGATACCCACCTTATGGCCGCGCCCGAAAAAGTCGCCATCCAGTTCTACGGCTCGGCGGGGAAAGAATGGACCCCGCATATGTGGCAAGGAATGGATTTCTTCGGTTGGATGCGATTGCTCATGCGCAATCGCTTCGCCGTTCACCCGTCGTGCTGGTATATCGCTTTTATTGTTACGCTCGTTAGCGTGTTCCATACGCTGCTCAGCTATGTGCAGGACCTGTGGTTCGGCGAGCGCGTGCGGCAAACAAAGCTGACCGAGCCGCCGTTATTCATTCTCGGCCACTGGCGCACCGGCACAACGCTCTTGCACGAGCTTCTGATCCTCGATCCAAGGCATACGTATCCCAACACCTATGAATGTCTGGAGCCCAATCACTTCCTGCTAAGCGAGCCCGTGCTGACGCGCCTGTTCTGGTTTTTTATGCCGTCGAGCCGGCCGATGGACAATATGGCTTCCGGCTGGGACCGGCCGCAAGAAGACGAGTTCGCGCTGTGCATGATGGGCCAGCCGTCGCCGTATTTAACCATCGCGTTTCCCAATCATCCTCCTCAAGATCAAGATGCGCTGGATCTGGAAAGACTGTCCCCCCGAGCGGTAGCTAAATGGAAGGCCGCCCTGCTGGGGTTCATGCA
Source organism: Gemmataceae bacterium (assembly GCA_045802525.1). Taxonomy (GTDB): domain Bacteria; phylum Planctomycetota; class Planctomycetia; order Gemmatales; family Gemmataceae; genus JBJMQT01. The sequence continues at coordinate 44,157 of JBJMQT010000139.1, read as the reverse complement.
GCGCATCACGTACCGCCGGCCGGGCCGGCTTATATTGAAGTCGCCGACGCACACCTGTCGCGTCAAGACCCTCTTGGAAATGTTCCCCGAAGCGCGCTTCATCCACATCGTCCGCAATCCCTATGTGGTCTTCCCGTCCACGGTCAATCTTTGGCAATCGCTCTATAAGACGCATGGCATCCAAATGGCCAAATTCGCCGGGTTGGAAGAACATGTCTTCCAAACCTTCACGCGCATGTACGAAAAACTTGAGGAAGGCCGCCGTCTTGTTGATCCAGCGCACTTCTATGAGCTTCGCTATGAAGACCTGGTCCGCGATCCCGTGGGAGAGATGCGGAAGCTGTACGAACATTTGAACCTGGATGGCTTTGAAGCGATGAAGCCGCGCCTGGAGCAGTACCTAGCGCGAACCGGGGACTACAAGACGAATCAATATGTTGTGACTCCGGAAAGGCGTGAAGAAATCGGACGCCGCTGGGGCGCTGTTATTCGACAATACGGCTATGAAGCAAAAGAACCGGCGCCCATTGTTGCGCCGGCTGCCTCTCTTCCCAAGAGTCGCAGCTTCACGCCGGCTCTTGTCCCGCCGCATCTCGATCGCTGGCCGCAGGTTAATCCGGACCGCCAATCCACGAAAGCGTTGCGGTAAGGAAGTACCGAGTCCTAAGTCACAGCTTCATAGATCGTCGCAATTCCCTGTCCGGCGCCAATGCACATGGTCGCCAGGCCGAACTGCGCTTTACGGCCCTCCATCGCGTGAATGAGCGTCGTGGAAATGCGCGCTCCGCTGGCGCCGAGCGGGTGGCCAATGGCGATCGCCCCGCCGTTAACATTAACTTTTTCCCTGTCCGCTTTGAGCAGCTTCAATACGGCCAAGGCCTGAGCCGCAAAGGCCTCGTTCAGTTCAATAAGCTCGATATCCTCCAGCTTAAGACCGGCTCGCTCTAGGGCCTTATGCACTGCCGGGACTGGACCGATGCCCATGAGCGAGGGATCTACGCCGGCGACGGCCATTGCCCGGATTTTCACCTTCGGCTGGAGACCCAGGGCTTGGGCACGTTGTGCCGACATAATAAGAACGGCCGCCGCGCCGACGCTCAGCGGGCTGGAATTGCCGGCCGTTATGGTGCCGCCGTCCGGCATGAAGGCCGGCTTGAGCGCCGCCAAAGATTCGAGGCTGGTATCCCAGCGAATGCACTGGTCCACGGTAAGCAATTTGCGACGGCCTTCCTCATCGCGGCCCCAAGTGGGAATTACTTCTTTGGCAAACGCGCCGGCATCGGTCGCCCGCGCGGCGCGCTGATGGCTCCGGAGGGCGAACTCGTCCTGTTCCTTGCGACTGATTTTGTATTTGATGGCCAGGTTTTCCGCGGTGACTCCCATGTTCATTGTCGCCGGGCTGTGATGAAAAAAGAGACGCGGGCTGACGTCGAATCCGGCTTCCATGGGAATGTGGTGCATGTGTTCAACACCGCCGGCGATCTGCACGTCCTCGCAGTTGGCCGCGATGCTCTGGGCCGCGGCATTGATGGCTTGCAAGCTGGACCCGCACAGACGATTTACCGTCACGCCGCCTACCTCAATCGGCAATCCCGCAATAAGGGCCGCCATCCGCGAAATATTAAAGCCCTGCTCGTCTTGCTGTTTGACGCAGCCCCACTGAATGTCTTCAACGGCCGAGGCCGGTAAGCCGACGCGCTCCAGCAAGCCCCGCATCAGGTCGGCCGAAAGATCGTCAGCCCGGACATCGCGAAACATGCCTTTTTCCGGATGGGCCCGGCCGATTGGCGTGCGAACAGCATCAATGACGACTGCTTGATTCATGGCATTTGTTCCTGGATAGCGAAGGGTTAGCCGATCCGAACTGTTCTCATCCCGCATGCTATATTGTACGTATTAGTCAAAATTTGGATGTTGCCATGCCACGCGACTTGATTCTCGGCAAACTCGATCCCGACCTGGCTTGCGCGATCGCTTTAGGCCTGGTCGAGCACAATTTCATCGTAGCCAATCTCGAAGCCATTACGCTTCACGATGAAGATTTCCAGACGCTGGGCCAACAACGGGATTGGTTGACGGATGAAGACCCGCTTGATGTAGCGACGCACGATTATCTGGCTGCCCGCCGCGAAGCCCTCTTCGCCGGCCATCACGGCGAAGGAGACAACGCCTGGGCCGCGGCGGCGGCCATCGGCACGCGCGAAGAGGCCAATCGCCGCGCGGTCGAAGCGCGCGAAGCCGGACGAGCAATTCTGGAAGAGCGAAGAGTTCTGGAAAGCGCCCGCGCGGCAGGGATGACGGTATTTGGCGACAGTGGTCGGCCCAGTCACTGAAAGCCAGCAAGACTTCGGTCATTCGCCGTTCTTTGAGGCAGAGGCGGTTACTATAACTGGCAGTAGGCGCGTGATGTGCAGTAAAGCCTCGGTGTCCGAGGATTCTTCGGCGCCTTGACCGGGACCGGAAGCCGGGATTAGCAAGCTGCTGCGTGTAAGCATAATCTGATCGGGATGCCGAATCTCATAGACAGCGCCATCCGTCACCAAGATCTTGAACGGGCGAAAAGGCCGCTGGCGAAGCTGACGAAGGACGTCTTCTTGATTCATCGTCGGTCCTGCTTTATGAGGCAGCGGAGGGCGCCGATGCGTCAAGAACTTCCAAACATATTATCTCTTCCGGAGAAACAAAGGCTACCTCACCCGCGATTTCCTGACATTCCTTGTCGGGGAGGCCTATTGCCATCGTATTGCGAGTAATCAGACACAATTTTGGGAAGCGCACCTCATAGGATTGGCCGTCGCCGGTATAGACGCGAAATGGGTGAAAAGGCTGACGGCGCAACTGGTTGTTCAGCATTTCAAATTGCAAGACAATGCTCCTCGCTACTAAAACCGGACACTCTGTTTGATATTATCGTTGGGTTGCCGCTGTTGATCAAGCGTCGTGTGGCCCCATTGGCCATCCGCGCAACCTGGCATTCAACGGTGGGATAGTAGTGATCTCTATTCGTGAACCTGGAATACAGTCAAATTTTCCATCCCAACCAGACCAAATATCCCATCCCACCCAGCACCGTATACGTCATCAGCGTGGCATAAGCCGACGGCGAGAAAAACTTGAGTGCGCTGCCGGCATATTTATTCAGCCGGAAATGCAGACCCATGAAGTTGACGCTGTAGATCTCATCCAGCAATAGATGGGAGAAGAAGCCAAGCATGGTGCCTCCGGCAAGATAAAGCCGGTGGAGCGGGCTGGGTCCATGGTGCAACAGGTAGACGGCCAGGCCGGCAATTAGCATCGCCGGGATACTGTGGAACATGCCGCGATGGACGGTCATGCGACGAAACAAATAGCGAACCACATAACGTATAAGGAAATAACAGCCGCCCAAGGCAACCAGGGTTTGCTCGCCGTCAAGTCCTTTCTCATGCAAGCGGCTAACCAAGAACAATGGCGTAATAGTGGCCAGCAGGCTGAATAATTCGCGCACCGGAACGCCGCTATCGCTGTCGAGATCCGGCAGCAGGCCGCCAATGGCGGTCATACCGGCGCCAAGGCAAACCGGACCCCAGCCCAAGCCCAGATACCATGAGCCCAACGCCCCGTAAGCGGCTCCGAGGGCCGTTGAAAACGCCAGATGTCCACGGTAGCTGGCCATGCGGTTAGTTGGAAGTGGTGGAAACGGCGGGCTGGACCTGCTCGTAGCCCGTAAAGTGCAATAAAGACAGGACGATTTTCCGTTCAGGCACGGGAATCGGCAGCTCCGTGGCGGGAACGCCAATCTGAAAACTTGAGGGCAATAAAGCAACGAATTCGGGATGCCGAATGATGAAATTGCGGCCGTCTGTGACAAAGACTGTAAAAGCAATAAACGGCTCTTTACGTAACAATTGCCTTAACTCGTCGGCTCGCATCCCTGCCGCTCCTTAGGCTCTTCCGATCCACTTGGAACTGAATTGCTTTATGCTTGCTGTGCCCGAGGTGAAACCTCTGCTAGGAGGCCGGTTGAATGGTCGATTCGACTGCTTCTAGATGGTCTATCTCCTCCAACATTACAGTTTCCAAATGATCGGCCAAAGGGTCTTCCATTCCCGCTAGTGGGATCCCAATGTCAAAGCACCATGTATAAACAATGTTGTTTTCGTGATTAAGAATATCGTAATACTTTCCATTTGTCAGAATGACGCGAAACGGTTCAAAGGGCAGTTTCCGCAATCGCTGAAGTATTTCTTCGGGTTGGACCACGTTCGGACTCCGTTGGGCCTTGAGCAGCCTACTCGTGCTATTCTTGCCTCGAAGGCCGAACCGTACAAGCCGAGTTCCCGTTATGCCAATCCGTAGAATCCCCTCCCTTCACTCGCCAGCTTCTTCATCTGCTCGGTCGGCTGAAAGCGCGGTCCTAATGCCTCGAATCGCTTCAATTTCTCCACGATATTGGCCAGCCCCACCTCATCGGCCCAGCAAAGTATCCCGCCTTTGAAGGTTGGGAAACCGATGCCCAGGATCAGCCCCATATCCACGTCGCCCGGTTCGCGAACAATGCCTTCCATCAAAACGCGACTCGCTTCGGTTAGCATTGGCAAGAACAAACGATCGGTAATATCATCCGAGGTGAATGCCCGCCTGTCAGTCTGAGATTTGTTAAGCAATGGCGCCAAAGCAGGATCGTCTGAGCCGCGTGTGCCTTTGGCATAGCTATAAAAGCCTGCTCCCGATTTCTGTCCGAGCCGACCCGCCTTGACCAGCTCAGCGACTATCCGTGGCGCCGTCGCGCGATCGGGATACGCCGTCGCAATGACCTTGCCGGCGTAAAGGGCTGTATCCAGGCCGACGACATCGTGAAGCGTTATAGGACCCATGGGCATGCCAAACTTTGTGGCGGCTTTGTCGAGATCCCGTGGGCTGGCGCCCTCTTCGAGCATGACGAGGGCCTCGTTCATGTAGGGGAAGAGAATGCGATTGACGAGGAATCCAGGACAATCGCGGACAACAATGGGCGTTTTACCGATTTTCTTGGCCAGCGCGACGAGCGTAGCGACTGTAGCGTCGCTCGTTTTGTCGCTTCGGATTACCTCGACTAGCGGCATGCGTTCGACTGGGTTGAAGAAGTGCATGCCGGCGAAGTTCTCAGGCCGGGCAACCGCCTGGCCCATGCGCGCAATGGAAATGGTTGAAGTATTGGATGCCAGGATCGCCTCGGCCGGAACCACTTTTTGCAATTCTTTGAAGAGGCTAACCTTGACTTCTTCGTTTTCGACGACCGCTTCAATGACCACATGGCGATCGCCCAGGGCGTTAAGCGAGCCGGTGGAACTCAACCGGGCCAGCGCCGCCACCATATCGACGGGGGCCATGCGCCCGATTTCGACGCGGCTTTGCATGTTTTTGGCAATGCCGGCCACGCCTTTTTCCAGGGCCTGCGCGTTGGAATCCAGGAGCATCACAGAAATGCCCTTGCGGATGTGGGCGCCGGCGATTCCCGCTCCCATAATGCCCGCGCCCAGAACGCCGACGCGCTGGACTTCCCGCGGCTTAATGGAGGCATCGGCAATGCCGGAGTCCTTCTGCAACCGCTGGCTCATGAAGAAGACGCCAATAAGATTGCGGCAGATGAGGCTGCCCACGAGTGGAACGAAAGCCTCCCTTTCTACCTTGAGCCCGTCTTCGAGGGCCAGGTTGCAACCTTTGACAATGGCGTCGAGCGCGGCCAACGGAGCGGGAAACTGGCCTTTTGTCTTTTCGAGCACCTGAGCGCGCGTGACGGCATAGATGAAATTCAACTGGTCTTCGCTCAGACCCGCCGGTTGGCGTTTCTTTTTGCGAGCTTCTTGCCAGGACCAAGAATCGGCGGCCCAACCAATCAGCCGCACAGCTTCGTCGAGCAAACGTTCGGCCGGCACGGCGTCGAAGACAATACCCAAGGCCCGCGCGCGGTCGGGTTTGACCCCGTCGCCCGAACAGATCAGTTCCGCCGCCAGAGCGGGACCGACGAGGCGCGATAGACGCTGCGTGCCGCCCCAACCGGGAATCAGGCCGATTTTTACTTCCGGCAAAGCAATTTCCGTTTTGGGGTTCGTGCTGGCCAGCCGGAAATCAAAACCCAGGACAACTTCCGTGCCGCCTCCCATGCACGGCCCATCGATGGCCGCCACCGTAGGGAAGGGCAACGTCTCGAATGCAGCGATAATATCGTGGCCGCGCTTGACAAGTTTGCGCGTCTGCTCGGGATCCGGTTTAGCCCCGCCAAGTTCCTTCAGATCAGCGCCGGCAATAAACATCCCCGGCTTACCGCTGCGGAGAACGAGCCCTTTCAAGTCCTTGCGATCGCCAAGCTGGGCCAGGATCGCTTCGAATTCACCCAGAACGGCTTGGCCTAGTGTGTTGGCCCGACTGCCGGGCTGATCGAAGGTTAGGATGCCGATGCCGTCAGGGCGGACGGCCAGAGAAAGGGCTGCGGACATGAAGGACTCCTCGCCAGAAATCTTCGACCCAGACCAATGGCCCATTGTATCTATCGACGACGAACCTGGAATGAGGCTCGGCATTCTTGGCAATTGTAGTTGTCTGGTAGGAACGGCAGGCGATAGACTGCAAACGGCCATAAGAAGTGAAGGAATCCTCCATAATGCCAACCAAATCGCAAAATAAGGTCGGATCAGCGGCCAATCCAAGACGTGTTCCAGTCGCCAAGAAAAGGCCGGCCGCATGGCGCCGGGGCGATATCAAGTTCGAGCATAACAAAGAATTCGGCAAGTACGTCGTAGCCGATCCGAAAATTTGTCACGGCAGGATCACATTTCGAGGGACACGCATTTTCGTAAGAGATGTTTTGGACATGGTCGCTGAGGACATGAATTGGGACGCCATCGTCTACGAGTGCCACGGATTCATTTCAAAACAAGCTATCAGCGAAGCCGTGAAACTGGCTAGCCAGGCATTCCTCGATCCTGCGACTCAATCCAAGAGGAAAAGTGAAAAACGCGTGTTAGCGTGATTATATTGGACGAGAATATACCGGAAAACCAAGTGGCCCAGTTACGGGCTTGGCGGATTCGGGTACGTCAAATTGGTTTTGAAATTGGCAAGGCTGGAATGGATGATGAGAACATCATAACTCTTCTTAGCAGGCAACGCCGGTCAACTTTTTTCACTCGTGATCGCGATTTCGTCGGCTCTCATTGGTACATGCGCAATATTGCCTGGTGTCGCTCAAGGTGGGAAAGTCGCTAACCGCGCGTTACATCCGTCGGTTTCTTCATCACCCGGCCTTCAAAACGAAGGCCTTGCGCATGGGAAGTGTGGTCCAGGCCGCGCCAGAATGCTTGCGCGTTTGGCGGCTCAATAGAAATCGTCCACAACGAGTTGCCTGGTAGTGACCTTGCAGCACTTTTGCTCTTTAGAGACAAAAACCCGCAGCGCCAGCAAAGGAAGCAAATTGAACCTCCATGCTAACGCTGCCAGTTGGTAGAAAGCTATACTATTGTTTCCTCAAACCGTCCTTCTCCAACCACGGAAACGGCGTCACGACCTCCACCGGCTTCGTGGACACTTTCTCTCCCAAAATATCTTGAAAGATAGTGGCGTAGAGTTTTTCGATCTTGTTCATCGAATACGCGGCCAGGAGCATGTGGACTCGTCCTTGATTGCCGAGGACGGCGCGACCGCCCCCACGAAGTGCCAAGTTGCGCACGCCCGCCGCCTTGGATTCCGCTTCTTGCTTGTCTTTGAAAGTGACGTCGGGGCCGTCGACGGGCGGCGGCGGCAGCTTCGGGGCCAGCGGCCGGCCCGACGGGTCGTCATAGGTGAGCGCGCTCTTGTCATCCTGAACTTCCGCTAAATCGAAGGTGACCGGCTCGACCACTAGGCCGTGTTCGGCGCGCAGCCGATCGGCGTGAGCCTTGCGGAAGAAAGCTTTGAACTTGCCGCCGTCGTCCTGGCTTTCTTTCATGGCTTTTTGCGTAGTCTCGACGACCCATTTCGCTTCGCGCAACATAGTCGCGGCATCGACGGGGCCGGCCACTACATGGAGGACGCGGCCGTCAGGAGCACAGAAATAAGAGGCGACGTTGCCGCCCTGTTTTTGATTGCCGACGATCTTAAAAGTGGCGACCTTCTGAAAGGATGAGACGAAGTGGTCGTTGATATACTTGCCGACTTCTTCATTGGCCAGGGCGTTCACACGGAGCGCCTCGGCGTTGTTTCAGGTGAAACGCGGGTCTTCGAAATTGCCGGAAACGTGGAGAACGAAGACGAGCTTCTCCTGTTTCTTCGCCTCCTTGGCGGCTTGCGAGGGCGTGCCGACAAAGTCGATCGACGTGCCATGGCAACCGGTTTCGCTACCCTCCTTGGCGGACAAGGGCGCTTTTCCTTTGGCGTCCTTAGCTTGTAGGTATGTGGCCCGTACAGGGCACATGAAGGCAACCCCCACGGTCAAAGAGACGATGGTTCGCCGCACGATAGGCCTCCTTAGGGTACGTTAGCACAAGCGTCTCGCTTGTGCGCTTGCCCAGCACAAGCGAGACGCTTGTGCTACGGTCGAATGGTCCGCCCTAACAACCTGGTATGGCAATGGACTAGTCGTCCAATGGTTTAGACGTGTCAAGCCGGGTAAAAGTTTGCTGGGGAGGAAAGAATTGTCCGGCAAATGGGGCCGCCTTGACTAGCCTATTTTCCCCAATCTTACGCTCTTCTTCGCCTTCCCTGCTGACTCGCACCTCGCGTTGACTTGCGACGCAGCTTCCTAGTACACTCCGTCCCGGCTTTGGATGGCCAAAGGTCAAAGATCCATTGGAACGGGAAAAATTCTCATGAAAAAGTTGGCAGTTCACCTCTTCTCGGCAGTCCTTGCCACGGTCACGTTCGCCGTAAGCCACGCCAAGGCGGACTTCGTGCCCTGGACCTATAACTGGGCGCGTACCCCAGTTGCCATCGCCGCGGACACTCCCGGCACAGGCGGTCTGACGCTCACAGATCAGCCCCTCGGTCACGCTATTGGTTCTTCGGACATCGTTGCCACGAACATTCGCACCTTCAGCTCCGCGCCGCGCTCCAACCCGGATCATTTTTCCAATAGAGGCTATACGCTGACGCTGTTCCTCCAAGACGATAAGTCTGGAGCGAGCAAGGCGTTAGTCTTTAGCGGGTTCTTCAGCGGCTCGCTGTCCTCCAATAGCGCCAATATCGTTAACACGTTTACCGGGTCGGCATCGCAAACGGCGGCGTTGGGCGGCCACACTTATACGGTAACAATCGGCGCCTACGCTCCTCCTGGCCCCCCGAGTGCGGCCAACGCCGGCAGCATCAGCGCTCATGTGAGCGTCGATGAATTCTCACCGGGCGGCAGCGGCGGCACCGGCGGCGGCGGTGGTGGCGGCGAAGCCCCGGAGCCTTCGACCTTGTTGCTTGCGGGCACCGGCCTGTCCTTCCTGGGCGCGGCCGGCTGGCGCAAGCTGAAACGACGTAGCCTCGTTCGCGAGTTGGCGTACGCCTAAGACCCCAAGTCCCGTACGACCCACGCTGAATTAAGGAAGATGCCGACCCGAGAAGGTCGGCATTTTCCGTTTCAACCCTGACGCCATCTGAGGCCGAGAATTGGCATATGGTTCTCTCCATTTCGCTTGCCCCCCCGTGGAAAGAAATGGAAAGCATTTCCTCAATACCCAATCAATCCACGCAAATCTAAATCGCTTTACCGTCAGCTGGCGTTCCTCGTAGCGCTAACACCTCATTCGCTGGTTTTATCTTCAGAGAATTGCACCTTTCTCAATATCTTTGGACGGCTCTAGCGCTCTTTCACCGCACGAGCTTGATTTCGTGTTTTTTGCCGTCATAGTGTATAGGTGTCCAGTATTTGAGACGGCCAGAGAATGATGTGGAAACCCGCGTGGAGAGCCAAGTATGCCACCCTGGAATATCGCGAAGGTTCCTATCGCTAAAGACCTTCTTACTCCTCAAGAAGTGGCGAATCGGCTTTCCATCGCCCCCAGCACGCTGTGGCGCCTGGTAGCGCGCGGCCAATTCCCGCCGCCGATTCGCTTCAACCGCCGCCTCGTCCGCTGGAAAACGCGCGATCTGCAAACGTATCTCGACGGCATCGAAACAAAGCACGCCTAGCTGGCGATCGTCCCACTATAAACGTCGTCGCACCCTACAAACCTGGAAATCGCATGTCGAACGCTCGCCAATTGCTCCTGTTAGCTCTTGATCCCGCCCAGGCCCTGCGCGGCCAAGGCCTCGCTCCGGACTGCTGGCAGGAGCAACTGTTGCATTCCTCGAACCGCCATATCTTGCTGAATTGTTCCCGGCAATCCGGCAAGAGCACGACCGTGGCCGCGCTGGCCCTGCATACGGCGCTGTTTAACCCCGACGCCCTGATCTTGATCTTGTCGCCGACGCTGCGGCAAAGCGGAGAACTTTTTCGCAAGGTCTTGGTTGCCTACCAGGCCTTGGACCGGCCCGTGCCCGCAGTAGGCCGCAGTCAAACCCGGCTGGAGTTGGACAACGGCGCCCGGGTCGTTTGCCTGCCCGGCCGGGAAGATACCGTGCGATCGTTTTCCGGCCCGGCCCTCATCCTCATTGATGAAGCGGCACGCGTTCCCGACGATCTCTACCGCAGCGTCCGGCCCATGCTGGCGGTTTCGCAGGGCCGGCTCATTTGCCTATCGACGCCCTTTGGCCAGCGCGGCTTTTTCTACGAAGCGTGGGAACAAGGCGGCGCTTCGTGGAAACGCGTCCGGATTACAGCGGCCGAGTGCCCCCGCATCACGGCGGAATTTCTCGCTCAAGAACGCCGGTCTCTGGGCGGTTCGTGGGTCAAACAGGAATATGAATGTTCTTTCGAAGCCTTGGTGGGGCTCGTCTTCCCTGACTTTGCTCAGCAAGTGGCTTGGAGCGGCCCGGCGCCGCAAGGCAAGGGGGTGGGCGGCCTCGACTGGGGTTATCGCAATCCCTTTGCCGCGCTCTGGGGCACGCTGGATGGCGACGACGTTTTGACCATCACCGGCGAGCGCTATGTTCGCGAAACGCCGCTTCACGACCACGCCCGCCATTTGCCTGCCGGAGTGACCTGGTATGCCGACCCGGCCGGCGCGCAAGGAGATCGCGTCGCTCCGCCAAGCCGGCTTTTTGGTTTACAAGGCGAACAACGATCTCCGCCCCGGCATCGCGGCGGTGCAAGCGCGGCTGCAAACCGGCCGGCTGCGCGTGGACCCCGGCGCCTGTCCCAATCTCATGGCCGAGGCTCAGCTCTATCGCTATCCGACGAAGAACGAAGGTCGCTCGGAATCGGAGCTCCCCGTCGACGAGCACAACCATGCCCTCAGCGCTCTGCGCTATCTAGTGGCGCAAATCGACCACGACTTCATGGCGCGGTTGCGGAAGAAAGCAACTCCTTCATCGGCGGTTCCAGTCCCTAGCAACCGGCCTTGGTTAAGCTTGGGCAATGAACAATTATGGAAATGCTAAATGCACGAAAGCCCGAAAACGGAGCTAGTAAAAAATGGATCACTCACTTGCTTACAAATCAGGCTAAATCCTCTCCCAACCTCGGCCGTCTTTTTCGCGTTTTCGTCTTTCGTGCTTTCGTGATTCCTACGGATTCGTGATTCCACTTTCCGGATTTTCCCATGCGTACCGCGCTCGCCAACACGCTGTCCCGCCTGGCTGCCTGGTTCAAACCCAAAAGCGCTCCGGCTTCGCTGACCGGCAATCAATGGACCGGCACATCATACCTGGACTCTTTTCAGCGCAATCGCCAGCCCAATAACAACGAGCTGTTGGCCGAACTCAAGGGCACGGCATGGACCTGCGCGACCATCAACGCCAGCATCTGTGCCGCTTATCCGCCCAAGCTCTACGTGGCCACGATGACCGGGACGCAGCCCGTGCCTAAATGCCCGACCCGGCCGCTTGATGCCAAGTTCGAAAGAAGCCTGCGCACCCGGGCCGGCGTGCCGGCCCCTATTACCAAGGCGTCGCGCATCGAGCAAGTCCTGGAGCATCCGTTGCTGACGCTTCTGCAACAAGTCAACCCCGTGCACAACGCGTTCGACCTCTGGGAAATGACCACGCTCTACCTGGAGGTGATCGGCTCGGCGTACTGGTATGTCTCTTATGATGTGCTCGGCGTGCCGACGGAGATCTGGCCGCTGCCGGCGCAGAATGTGATCGCCAAACGCGAGCCCGAGAGCCGGCAGCTCGTCGATTACTACGAGTACCGCACGGGCGCCAAAGCCCAGCGCTTTCGGCCCGACGAGATCATTGCCTTTCGCTATCCCGATCCGCGCAACCCGTATACCGGCGGCCTGTCGCCTTTGCGCGCCTGCTTCGAAAACGTGACATTGGCCAGCGATTACACCGCCTTTCGTGAGGCGCGCTTCCAGAATCATGCCATTCCCGACGCCCTGATCTCGCCCGACGAAATCATCGGCGAAGAAGAACGCGATCGGCTCGAAACGCAGTGGAACAGCCAGTATCGCCGCGGCGGCGCCGGCAAGGTCGTTGTGACGCAGCACGGCATGAAGGTGAATCTGCTTAGCCACTCGATGGGCGACCTGGCGGCCCTGGCCGATCTAAAAGCCACCAAGGAAGACATCGCCAACGCGTTTCACGTGCCCTTGGCGTATCTGACCAGCACCACCAACCTAGCTAACCTCCAAGCCGCCCGGACGCAGCACATGAGCCTGGCCATTGAGCCGCGCCTAAAACGCCGCGATGAGAAGCTCAACGAGCAGCTCATCCCGCTCTACGATCCGACGCGGCGCCTTTTCCTGGCCAGCGAAGATCCCGTGCCGGTCGATCAAGACGCGGGCCTCCAGCAGCAAGCGCTCGACTTGAAATATGGCATCGTCACGATCAACGAAGTGCGCGGCGAACGCGGTCTGCCGCCCGTGCCCTGGGGCGACCAACCCTGGTTGCCCTTGAACTGGGCGCCGACGGATTTCGAACGGCGACCGGAGGAGATGCCGGGGAGCGGGAAGAAATCGCAAGCCAGCCACTGAGGATGGAGGATAGAGGATAGAGGGCCAAGGATTGAGAATCCCTCGTTACCCCGCAGAGCGTGGAAACGAGAGAAATCTAGAAACCCGGCTTACCCTTTTTTGAATAGGCGGAAGTCAAACTCATTACCGACGAAGTAGTTCAATGATTCATCGCTCGAATGACCGCTGCGTGAAAGGCTTGATCCGAGATCGATTAGCCGGACTTTTTCAGGAGGCAACCTCTCGTCATGATTTGTTGAAAGTGACTCTCCGTTTTCGAACATCGCGGTTTCGGAATGCCACTGAGTGAAGGGATCGGCGTTCTTAATGACCAGATGGCCGCTTGCCGGAATTCGAACAATGAACCGACTTCCCTCCATAGGAATTTCAGTTCCATTCTTTGGGTCAAGAGAGAGTTTTAAGGGTCCTCGAAAACCATTGGGAACAATTATCACAACATCGGGCCCAGAACGATTTGCATACCATGTGAGGCAAAATGTTCCGCCCACGACAAGGATCATACATACAAGAGCAATCCAGCCGATTCGTTGACTCAGCCAGGAGTCATTCAGGATCGATCTAATGCCAAGAATAACGAGCAATAGGCCGACCGCTAACGGCATCCAAAAGAGCACGTTCAACATCATGAACAGAATGACTGTCGGAATTACGGCCGTGGCTAACCCTAGCCCAACTGCGATAACGCCTTGATTTTGGTTTTGATCCATGGGCCAACACAAAGAAACGTGATCAGCGCGACAAAGCAGAATTACGTCTACGAATGTGACCGCACAAAGCAGCAATGATTAACACAACCATGAGCACCATCCTCACTCAGCATTACGGCAAAGCAACCGGCCCGCTTGGCTTCCCTCTCTTGGACAAGCAAGCCTTTGCCCTCGAAGCGATCCTGAGGAATTTGCCCAAGGACGACACTTTCAGCTATCGCAAGTCGCTCGTCGATCAAGGGCCGACCGAGGTATCGCCGGGCGAGCGCTCCGATGTGAGCTGGATCAGCACGGAGCATCCCGATCGCATGAGCGAGGTAGTTATCGCCCGCGGCATGGACGACAGCCAATTTCGGCTCAACCCACTGGTAACCCTTAATCATGCCTACTGGGCGCCGCCGGCCGGCAAGTCGCTGTGGCGAAAGGTCGTCAAGGACGGGTCCAGCCGCGGCATCAAGGCCAAGACCGTCTATCCCGCTCGGCCCGCCAACTGGACGGAGGAAACGTGGGTGCCCGATTTGGCGTTCGCTCTCGTACAGGCCGACCTGTTGCGCGGCAAAAGCATCGGCTTCCTGCCCACCAAAGTCCACGTCCCCGATGCCAAGGAAATGACCCGCAACGGCTGGAAAAATGTCGCGCTAGTCATCGATGAGTGGATCCTTCTCGAATACGCTTGCGTCTATTTGCCCGCGCAGCAAAACGCCGTCGTGGAAGCCGTAAGTAAAACGCTGCCCGCCTTGCCGGAAGCGGTTTGCAAGGCGTTGGGGATCAACAGCGCCTCCATTGCAGCGCCCACTCCCGAGCCCCAGCCCCAGCCCGCGCCCGAGCCCGAATTCCGGAACGGAGAAAACGGGCTCGAGCTGGGGCTCGGGCTCGGGCAAGAACGGGGCAGTTTCTTATCGCTAGACGACATTGCCGCCCTCTTACGCGATCATGTGGACAATCTCGATCTCGAAACCTTCACCCAAGACCTCGTGCAAAAGCATCTCGATCGGTGGCGCGGACGCGTGTGAAGCTCGTCCTCAGAAAGCCGTCAGGGCCCTCGACGGGTAAAAGGGACGCCAAGCCCTTCCCCGCCCGATCCTGGAAACGGATAGCCATGCCAATGTCGGTTCATCGGTTTGCGGTCTTAAGCGCTCTTAATTATCCGTCTAATAAGGAATCCCACCATGTTTATCAAGCTCCTCAAAGAGTTCATGAGCAACCCGCCCGGTAAGCAATTGCATGTTTCCGACTCTCAGGCCCGGCTTCTCGTTCAGCAGGGCGTTGCCGAGGCCGTCACCGAGGATCCCATCGGCCCGCTGGTGGCGCAGTCCATCGACCAGTTGACCAATCGGCTCACGCAAAGCCTGGATTCCGTGATCAGCACGGCTCTCAAGCAATTTCAAGACGCTCAGAGCCAGGCGCGCAAGAACAGCGGTTCGCTGATCTTCGGCGGCGATGGCGCCTCGCTCTTGCGTCACAATCCCAAGCACTGCTTTGGCGACTGGCTCTTGCATGTCGCCCGGCAGGACGATGGCTATCTGGAAAAAGAGTATCAATCGTACCGCACCAAAACCGCAATGGCCGAGAACAGCGGCGTGACGGGCGGCTACATCGTGCCTCCGGAGTTCGCTCAGCAACTCCTCAGCACGGCGGCCGAGGAAAGCTTCATCCGACCGCGCGCTTATGTGCAGCCGATGGGGTCGGCCACTCTTCAATTTCCTTACCTGGACGTGACGACCGTGCAGGCCGCCGGCAATTCGCCTTTCTTTGGCGGCGTCGTGTTGAATTGGACCGAGGAAGCGCAGACGCGCACCGAAACCGAGCCGCAGTTCAAAATGCTGGAACTGAAAGCGCACGAACTTTCCGGCTACGCGATCAGCAGCAATATCCTTCTGCAAGATGCCAATTTCGGCTTGGAAAAGTTCCTGTACACGATCTTCGGCAAAGCAATCGGCTGGTACGAGGAGTTTGCTTTTCTCCAGGGCAACGGCGTCGGCAAGCCGCTGGGGATTCTCAATGCCAACGCGGCCATTTCCGTCACACGAAATACGGGCGGCACGTTTGTTTACGCCGACGCCGCCAAGATGCTTTCCCGCCTCTTGCCTTCTTCGCAGAAACGCGGCATCTGGGTGCTGCATCCGTACGTCATTGAGAAAGCCGTCCAGTTGGCCGACTCGTCCGGGCGCTTGGTGTGGGTGCCCAATATCGGCGGGGCGCAAGAGAAGGTGCCTGGCTACCTCTTCAACTTGCCGATCTTCGTCTCCGAAAAAGTACCGACGCTGGGGACCAAGGGCGACGTTATGCTCATCGACCCCAGCCTCTACGTCATCGGCGACCGCATGCAAATCGAAGTGGCCGCCAGCGAACACGTCAACTTCCTCAAGAACCAGATGACCTGGCGCGTCGTCGAACGCGTCGACGGCCAACCCTGGCTCGACAAACCCATCACCCTCCAAGACGCCGCTTCCACCGTGAGTCCGTTTGCGGTGTTGAATTGAATCACATTATTCGTGGTTCGTTGTTCGTTGTTCGTTGTTAGTTGCCAAATGCAGCGAGGGCCTCCTCACAGGACCCACTACCGATCATTGGCTGGCAACGAACAACGAACCACGAACCACGAACCACGAACCACGAACCACGAACTACGAACCACGAACTACGAACTACGAACTACGAACAAAAAACCAAGGAGCCATCCATGTATACCGAGCAAATGACCCAGGGTTTGTCTATTGCGGGCAATCCCATTCATCCTCAGAGCCTGGCCTCCGGATCGCCCACGGGAACGGGAGGCATCGATATGTCGAAGTTTCGGCGGGCGTTGTTCATTCTCGATGTCGGCGCGTTTGGCGCCGGCGCCACCGTGGACATGAAGCTCCAGGAATCGACGGACAACGCTACCTGGACCGACCTGGCGGGGACCGGCGTCAGCATAGCTCAACTGGCTGTCGGGGGCGGCAACAACCGCTTGGCCACGCTGGAGGCCCGAGCCGGCCAACTTACCAAACGCTATTTGCGGGCTCTCGTCACCGTCGGCACAGCCGCCACCCAAGTGGCCTGCCTTGCCCTGGGCGGCGAAGCCGTCAGCAAACCGGGCAATCAAAACGATGTGGCCGCCGTGGCGCAGCGATCCGTCGTGAGCTAATGGTCTTGCGGCGCCGCGCCCGTTAGGAAGCGCTCCCCGCCCTGCTCTCTAACGGTCGCGGCTCGGAAAACGCATTTCTGGCATTAAATTCTTGGAGACGTTATGACGGCTCTACCGGCTCTCGATCTGCGCAGCAATCTCGGCACCTGGTCGGTTCCAGCCGCGCTGGCGCCGGGCTTGGCTCACGTCATGACGGAGTCTTTGCCTTTGGAAGCTTTCGATGCCGGCTTTCGTGGGCAAGATCTGGAAACCACCTACTTCGATACCAACGACTTCGATTTGCGCAAGGCTCGTAACCGCGGCAACAAATACCTCACCTTGCGCATCCGCTGTTATCAACCTTCGGGCGCCTATGCCTTGTCGGCCAAGACAGACGATGCCAAGTATCGGCTTAGCCTCGATCCGCCTACCGCGGAATTTCTGCTCGACGGCAATATGAATGTCGGCCTGGCCGCGCTTCTTTCGGGCGACTTGCTGGCCCGCCTCGCCGATCTGACGCAGGACAAGCCGCTCGTTCCAGTCACGACCATTTGTTTTCGCCGCTATGCCGTGGAAAACGAGCGCGATCGATTCACTTTCGATACGGGCATTCATACCCAGGCCGGCAAACGCCTCTGGACCAGCGTCCTCGAATTCAAATCGACGGACCGAGATTCCGGCCCACCGCCTGCGCTCCACGCTTTGAAGCTAACGCCGATCAAGCTTTCCAAGTTTCTCTGGGCCACCCGCCTTTGAAGAAAAGGCAAAGGACAAAGTCGCAAGGACAAAAGGTAATCGGCCAACTTGAAGAAAGGACAAAGGACAAAGTCACAAGGACAAAAAGTCATCGAGCAACCTCAAGAAAGGACAAAGGACAAAGTCACAAGGACAAGAAGTCATCGAGCAACGCCTTGGTTGCCTTCTTTTCTCCTTTTTACTTTTGCCTTTGTAATTGAACTATGGCTGCCAACGACCTCATTACCCTGGCCCGCGCCAAACAGAACATCCAGTCAATCACGGATGCCAGCCAGGACACGCTCTTGGGCACGCTGATTACCGCCGTCTCGCGCGCCATCGAAAAGTATTGCCGTCGGGATTTTGTCGCGACGGTTTATGACGAGGTCTACAACGGCAACGGCGATCGGCGCTTGCTGCTCCGCCAATACCCGATTCTTTCCGTGCAGAGCGTTCGCTATCGCCCGGTAACCGTCCTCAAGGTCATCAACAACCTGATCAACACGCCGCAAGCGCGCGTGTCGGTAACGAGCACGGGGTTGTCGCTCGTCATCGTAAGCAATGGCGTCAGCACAACGCAGACGGTTGCATTTGCCGGCAACGCCACGCTGGCCGCGCTGGTGACTGCCATTAACGCGCTGGGCAACGGCTGGTCGGCCCAGGGGCAAGGCTATGACGCCTGGCCGTCTTCTGACCTGCGCACCCCACAAGGCGCTCTAACCGCTGCGGGCCAGTTCGCCGAGCTGAAGATGCACACTTACGAGCTGGCCGGCTACCAGATCGACGAAACGCGCGGCTGGCTCTTGCGGGCCATTCCCTACACCGATCCGGAATTGCTGCATCCCGAGGATCTCATCTGGCCGGTGGGCATCAATAATTTCCGCATTCAGTACACGGCCGGCTTCAGCACCGTGCCTGAAGGGGTCCAAGAAGCGTGCGCGGAATGGGTGGCCCTTCAGTATTACCAGACGCTGCGCGATCCCAAGCTCAAACGGCTGGCTCTGCAAGGCAACACCCAAGACTTCGGAGCCGCCGCCTCGAGCGGATCGAAGCCGCCGGCAAGCCTTGCCGTCTTGCTGGCCCCCTATGTCCGCCACACCGTCGCCACCAATCAGGGGTAAGCCATGTCCGCTCCGTTGCCCATTCCGTACACGACGACTTGCGATATCTATCGCGTCGGCACAAGCCCGCCCGCCGCGCCGGCTGTGGCCGGTGTCAAATGCCATTTGGAAGGACGCTTTCGCAACATCAAGACCACGACGACTTACACGCATGTCGTCTATGTTCCGGTCGACACCGACATCCGCGACGGCTTCGGCGGCGGCACGCAGAACGATTCGATTTACGTGCCGGATAAAAACGGGACGCAATTCAAGACGGTATTCGTCGAACGCGTCCGCTGGGGCGGCGGCAACGATTATCTACGCGTGTATCTGGCGCGGCAGGTGCCAACCTTCCCGACCAGCCAACTGTGATAAGGATGCACCGCAAAAGCACAAAGGACGCAGACTATCAACGATTGAAAAACAGCGATCGGAGAAATGACTATGACATTGCGCAAATCCCTCCTCGGCGTTCTTTGTGCTTTTGGGGTTGCGATTCCAGCTCTCGCCGGCTCATCGCAAATAGCCGGCCGCATTTCCCCCGACGGCAAGGAGGAGATCCAGTGCGATCTTCCGGGCAAAGAGCACATCAAAAATGCGGCAGGGCGCGACGGGGCCGGCCTCTGCGTGTTTAGCTCGCTCGAAATCGCGGGCCACTGGCAAAACGTCGCAGAACTTCGCGGCTTGCAGCAAAAAATGCGCAGCCAGCCGGGCGGCGGCTGGCCGGAGAAAGTCGACGCCATGCTGGCCAAGTACGCCTCGCACACCCAGTACCTCCAGTACAACGGCGTCGACGCGGCTCTGTTGAAGCTCGCCCTCAAGACAGGCCGCATGCCGGCGGTCACCTATGGCTATAGCCCGCGCTACGGCGGCCGCATCGCCCATATGGTGAACCTGGTGCACCTCAGCGACCGCTGGGCCGCCGTTTTGGACAACAATTTTCCCGGCGAAGATCGTTACGAGTGGATGGCGCCTCAGGAGTTCTTTAGCCGCTGGCAAATGAATGGCGGCGGCTGGGCCGTGGTGTTGCTGGCGCCGCCGCCTCCTCCCATTCCCATCAATGTCCCTCAGGAGATCCAGGCCATGCTTCCCTTCTTCTTTCTCACCGCCACGCTTTTTCCCGCAAGCTGGGGTGGCTCGTCTTGTGGACCGGTCGGTCCCCACCATCCCGAGCCCCAGCCCGAGCCCGTGCCCGTGCCCGTGCCCGTAGCACCAGGGCACCAATGGCGAACAATCCCCACCGACCCAACCCGCATCTACCTTTTCAGAAACGGTCGGCAGATAGGCGGCTACGATTATGCCGAGGATTATTACCGCTCTTACAACGCGGCTAAGGACTCCTGGGGTCCTCCGACCAAGCCGCCTATCCAGCCCCCCGCCTTGGCGCTGCAAAACTTCGGAGTCCGCAGCGATCTCTTTCCTAATCTGGGCAACGGGGAGGAGTCGTATCGCGTCAACGGCCGGCGCGTCGATTCACGCACTGCTTTTCAAGCGCTGGCGCAAGGCGGCGCCCTCGCCGATGATAGTGGGAAGCTGCGCGTTACAATAATCGGCTCAGAGTCGGCTTGCCGGCAAGTCACCCAGGACCTCGACCAGTCTCCCGCTTTGGCCGGCTTCAAGGACAAGTTGTTGGTTCAGTGTTATCGGCCCGACCATTGGGCCGTCGAACCGTTCAAATTAAAAGACTTGCCGGCTACAGATTTCTATCTCTCTATCCAACGGCCGCCGGGGCCCGATGGTCGCGGCCAGGCGCTCCATGCTCAGACGTCCTATTCCGGCCCCGACGCCTTGGCGGTGGCGCTTCAGGAAGCGTTGCGCAAGCCGGATCCGAAGTATCAACCCGAAAAGACGCCGGACTTGACCAAACCCCCAGACGCACCGGCAGCTCCGCTCGTTTTGCCTTCCCGGCCGGTCATCGTCGGCGGAGTCGTTGTGGCAATCCTACTCATTACGCTCGTGTGGAAAAAAATATAGCCGCCGGTCGGCTTATTCATCAAATCCTGCTGACGGCTTAGAGCTGAAAGCTAACCAAGGAGAAATCCCATGAATCCTGAGTGGATCTATTACATCCTGATGGGTGTGGCAGGGCTGATCGGCTGGATCGCCCGGCCCAAGCTGCAACCGCCCGGTCCTGCGCCCGCCCCGGCCGATCATCCGCTGCTGCACCTGATCCTGACGCGCGCTCAAGACCAAATTCGTCAAGCCATCCAAGACGCCCTGGACCGAGCTACGCAAGACATTTTGAAGCCACCCCCCAAAGCGTGAGCGGACCGCCACGTCCCATCCCCCGGGCCGGGCGGCTGGGAGCCGCCCGGCTTCCCTTCTTTGCGTTTGCCCCATCGTCACGGATGCTGACCCATCAGGCTGAAAAGCAAAATGCCCAGCACAAGAAGCGTAACGACGCTATATAGCCAATCCGGCTCCAGAAGAAAGCCAATCGCCGAGAAGCCCACGCCACAGCAGCAAAGTCTGTTCATAAACGTTCATGCCCCGGCTCTCCGATTGAGGATCCGTTGCGCGTTTACCAATCCTATTCGAGTTGCCACAATGAAAAAGCCCCCTATCCGCAATCGCATCATCGATCATATTACGGTACGCGCCGGCGATCTCGTGCCGCATCCGCATAATTTTCGCCGGCACCCCGATCGCCAAAGTCAAGCGCTTGCCGATTCGTTCGAAGAAATCGGCTTCGCGCGCAGCCTGGTCGGATATCGCTTGCCCGACGGCCGGATTCAACTCATCGACGGCCACCTACGCGCTGAGATAGACCCCAATCTCAATGTGGTCGTCGAAATCCTCGACGTGACATCCGAAGAAGCCAACAAGCTTTTGCTCACGCTCGATCCCCTGGCCGCGTTGGCCAAGACGGATGAAGACGCGGCTCGCGAATTAGCGCAGATTCTGGAGACGGACTCGCAAGCGCTTCGCGATCTCTGGGACATGGCCGCAGCCAACGGCAAGCCGCCGATCATTCCGGAAACTGAGCCGCCGGTCATCCCCGAACAATGGCTGATCCTCGTCACCTGTGCCAGTGAGATAGAGCAAATTGACTTGCTGGAGCGCTTACAGAAGGAGGGCTTGCCATGCAAAGCACTCATCTCGTAGTCGAGCACACCATCCGGGCGACGCCGCGCGTGCAGCAGGTTCGCGGCATGTTTGATTTGCCGGTGGAAGCCTCCTCGCGCGTTGAATGGGACGTGCACTTGCCCTTGGATGACCGGCCCTGGCACATCGGCCTCATCACAGGTCCTTCGGGCTGCGGCAAATCGACCATCGCCCGTCATATTTGGCCGAACGCCGTGGGCCGCCCGTTCGAGTGGCCGGCTGACGCCTCGGTCTTGGACGGATTCCCCGCGGCCTTGGGCATCAAGGAAATTGTCGCACTATTATCCTCCGATGGCTTTTCCAGCCCGCCTGCGTGGTTAAGGCCGTTTCATGTGCTAAGCACGGGTCAGCAATTCCGCGTGACGCTGGCACGGTTGCTCGCCGAGTGTCCCAGCCTTGCCGTGATGGACGAGTACACCTCGGTCGTAGATCGCACGGTGGCGCAGATCGGCAGCGCCGCCCTGGCGCGAGCGGTGCGCAGGCGCGGACAGCGTTTCGTGGCCGTCACCTGTCATGAGGACGTCATCGACTGGTTGCAACCGGATTGGTTATATTGTCCAGCCAACAATACCTTTCTATGGAGGCGTCTTCAGCGGCGGCCCGCTATCGGCTTGCTCGTCCGCCGTGTTCCGGGCGCCTTATGGCGACTTTTCGCACCGCATCATTATTTGAGCCACTCGATATGTCCTTCGGCCGTGTGTTTTGCCGCCTTTCTCGAGCGCGACGGCCGGCCGGTCGCCTTCAGCGCCTGGATCAGCCATTTCACGAAATTCGGCGGCAAGCGCGAGCACCGCACGGTGACGCTGCCCGACTTTCAAGGGATCGGCATCGGTTCCGCGCTGGCCAACTTGTGCGCCGGTTTGTGGAAAAGCCTGGGGCATCGCGCGTGTTCGACGACAACGCACCCGGCAGTCATCGCCGCACGCCTGAATTCGCCTAATTGGCGGATGGTGAGGCGGCCTTCCTTGGCAGTGAGCCGGCCGTTTCCCAGGGGCGCATTGATTAGACACGCTTCGACACGCCTGACGGCGGGCTTTGAGTATACGGGACCATCGCTCGATCGAGCGATCGCGGAGCGGCTCTTGAAAAACCGGAAGATTCACCATGCCGTCTGAGCTTCATCCGCTCACGCCGGCGCTTGGCAACCGCATTGCCTCCGCCATTCGAGCCGGCGCCTTTCCGCACGTCGCCGCCGAAGCGTACGGATTGCCGCGCTCGCTGTACGACCAGTATTTAGATCTCGGCAATCAGCCGGACGCTGCTCCACTTTACCGAGAATTCGCCGACGGCATCCGCCAAGCGATTGCTCAAGCCCGCCTCAAGGCGGAGTTCATCGTCCTGGCTGAAGACGCGAAGTTCTGGCTCAAATTCGGACCCGGCAAAGGCACCGAGAAAAGGCCCGGCTGGACTAATCCCGCCAAGGCGGAGGAGGCTGACGGCGGTGAGTTCGCGCTGGCCGCCCACCCCGAATTGCTTCGATTATTCTCGCAAATCCTTAAATCGCTTGAACCGTTTCCCGAGGCCCGGTCAAGCATGGTAAAGACACTGCTGGAAAATGGCGCGTTAGAGGCCAACCCTTGAGCCAAATGGAATGATGTATGGCATCAAAGTCAATAACGACAAATGCCGATAATAGCTCCATCTTTTCCCAGCGGTCCCAAAAGCCCGTCTATGAAAATTCTCAATGAAGCCGTGGTTAGCGATCTCGAAGCGGGGAAAGGCCTTCTGCTAAACCTCGGCAGCGGGATGCGGCCGCGAGCGGGCTTTTACAATGTCGATCAGCTGGCATTGCCCGGCGTAGATATCCTGGCCGATCTCAACGAATCCCTGTCCGCGCTGCCGGACAATAGCGTCAAGGAGATTTATTGCCGTCATACGCTTGAACACGTTGCCCGATTCATGGAGCTGTTGAGTGAACTGCATCGCATAACAAGGCCGGACGGGCGCATCGAAATCATTGTCCCCCACTTCTCCAATCCCTATGGCTACTCGGACCCGACCCACGTTCGCTTCTTCGGGCTTTACTCCTTCTTTTATTTCTGTGACGCTGCCGACCAGCCCCGCCGTAAAGTGCCCAGCTTTTATCTCCCTCAAAGGTTTAAGGTTGAGGGAATCGAATGCCGCCTACTCAAGCAATCCTGGATGGAAAAGCTCCTGCGAGCCGTCCTGCAACCGCTCATCAATTTCAACACGAGCTGGCTGGACTGGTACGAAAGACGCCTATGCCGCTGGATCCCGGCGAATGACATTCGGTATATTTTGCGGGTGAAGAAGGACGTGAAAAACACTTTGCTCGCTCCGTCAAGCTCTATGCAGGACAGCAGACTTGCAGGATAACCGCCTATTCATTTCAATAGGCTCGTGACTCCTTAAGGCCTAACTCGTGCGGCGGCCTTAACATAGCAGCTAATCCTTTCACTCCAGCCCGACCGCTGTTTCCCGCGCTTCCATTTCTTGAAAACAATCTGCCGGTCACGAATCAAGAAACGCATACCTGGGTGAGGCCTTGAGACACAGCCAAGGCGGCTCAGAAGTGCTCGCAAAGGCCTTTTCGCGCCAAAACCATCCAGGAGTTGACCGATGCGTCTTTTTCGTTCTCTACTCGGGACTTCAAAATGCCGTCGCCCATCGCCGCGCAGAACCACGCCGGCGCTGGAGGAACTGGAGTCGCGCTGGGTGCCCTCCACGATTAGCTACAACGGCAGCGATTCCTACTTGCTGGGCGTCAACTATGCTTGGAAAAACTATGATGGCGATTTCGCTTCCCCATCTCAGGCCGATCTGGATTCCGTTCGCGCCGACTTCGCGCAGTTCAAAAGCGAAGGCGTTCATGCTCTGCGCTGGTGGCTATTCGGCGATGGCAATTATCAAGGTTTGTTCGATGCCCAAGGCCACGTGACCGGTCTCACGCCTCAATTTTTCAACGTCTTGGACCAACAGTTAAAGGCGGCTGCTGACAATCAGATTTATCTGGACCTCACTCTCTTTGACTTTGCTATGATCCAGCCCGCGCAGCAGACGCAATGGGGCATCGCCGGCGGCCATGGCAATGTGCTTATCGACCCCGCCGTGGAACGCAGCATGGTGGACAACATCGTCCTGCCCCTGGTGCAGCACATCGCCGCATGCCCGTACAAGGACACGGTGATGGCCTACAACATAATGAACGAACCCGAATGGGCTTTGGCCGATTTCACCGGCGGTCCCGACGCCCCTACGCTTGCCCAGATGCGCACTTTCGTCGTCGACTGCGTCAAAGATATCCACCAGTTTGACCAAGGCGCCCTTGCCACGGTGGGATCCGCCAAGCCCGACTGGGTAAAATCCTGGGAGGGCTTAGGGTTGGACTTCTACGCGGTCCACTACTACCCTGGGTTCGATAATCCCGGCCAGCCTGGATCGGGTTTGCCCACTTTTGCTTCTCTGGGTCTAGACAAGCCTTGCGTGGTTGAAGAGTTCGCCACTGCCGCCTACGACGGGAACGGCCAAAATCAAATGTCCTACACCCTAGGCGATGCCACTCCCCACTCCGCCCAGTGGTACCTCGACTACATCTATCAACAAGGTTATGCCGGCGCCATGGGCTGGTCCGTGACCGGCAATGATGGGTATTCCGATTGGAAGGATTTCGCTCCCGTGTTCCAGGCTTGGGAACAGGTGCACCAAGACATTGTTAATCCTCAACCGTCCTTCCCGGACCCTGCCGGCCCATGGATACTGGCTATTCCGGAAGCAGATTGGAGCCGTTTGGAGCCGGCTATCGAGGGGGCAGCCGCTAACAACACCCAAGGAAGCATGCTTGTTTTGGAAACGCCTGCCGAAACGGTGACCGCCATAGCTAGTCTCAATCTGAACGATGCCGGTTCGGCAAGCGTGGATACGAACCTGTTCCAGGCTTCGGAACAGGTGCAACAAGATATTGTTAGTCCTCAACCGTCCTTCCCGGACCCTGCCGGCCCATGGATACGGGCTATTCCGGATGCAGATTGGACCGGTTTGGAGCCGGCTATCGAGGGGGCAGCCGCTAACAACAACCAGGGAAGCATGCTTGTTTTGGAAACGCCTGCTGAAACGGTGACCCCCACAGCCAGTCTCCATCTAAACGATGCCGGTTCGGCAAGCGTAGATACAAGCTTGACAAACGTAATCACCTATTCCAACATGACGGCGCCCATCAGCCGGCCCTTCACTTGGCGGATCAATAGCGCTGGCGAGGTGTTGGCGCAAATTGGTATGACTGCGCCCATCAGCCAGCCCTTCAGCTGGCGGAGCTTTTAACGATCTTAGAACTAACAATGAGGTTGAGGTCCTCTTTTCGCCTCGGAGGGAATCATGGCCACGTTTGTCAATATTACCGAACCCGTGGGATTTGGTTTTAGCTCCCTTGCCGGTCATCGGAAAGTGCAAAACATCACGAGTGAGGTCTCCACCATTCAAGATATGCTCGGTCAGATCTCAGCGGACGACGGCGGGACTCCGGGATTAAGCGTTACAGGTAAGATAATTGGGCCGAACGATCCTACGATCTTGGCGATTCGCCGATTCCAAAAGAAGCAGTTCGGCTTCGAAGACGGAGTCGTGGATCCGGGAGCTAAAACGGAGAGGAGATTGCACGAGGTTCTGGGCAGCGATAATCCACCCCCGCCCCCCGTTCTTCCCGATGGCGTCACGTTTGATACTGTGGTACGGATCATGGGACAGGATCCCAAGAGCGTGTTTGCCGGAAAGCCAACGGCGGAGGGCGAGAGCCTGGCCTTCATTCCTGATGCCGTTGGCTTTTCGGCTGCCGTCGAAACGCCTGAGTACAAAGCAGAGAATCTCCGCCTTGTACTGATCAATTTCTTCGGCGGAGGCGGCAGAGCCAATCCCGCCTCCGATCCCACTCAGACTATCTTGGACTTGATCCTGGCCCAGCAGCAGGCGGCTCAGACTCCGGGGTCGGTGAAGATTGGTTTCCGGCGGATGATTGTCTTTGGCACGAGCATCGGCGGGCGGAACTGCGCCACCCTGGCTCGCCGTCTAGTCAACGAAAAAATCCATATCGACTACCTGGGGCTCATTGATGCCGCTTTCGATGATGAGAACGACCCAGAAAGAAGGGCCCCCGTTGTAGCCGACCAGGCGGACAACTTCCTTCAAGCCGTAAGCAACGACCTTCGAGGCGAATTCCCCGAATTCGAGTTCCATGGACTGGTGCCGGGCTGCCAGAATACCAAAATGGAGGACACCAACAACTTCTACCGAACTCGAAAAAAGAGATTCGATGACGAGCGCCATTTTAATCGAAAGAAAGATGCAAGCAATTGCTTCGATGATCTGCATGCCAAAGCCGTGCAAGACGCGCACCAGATCGCCCAGCGGAAAGTGCTTCAACTGTTAAGACCGGATTAATGACCGTGAACTTCAACAGATTCGATGTGCCTTACTTTGTAGACCTCAAAACTAATGCCTGCCCGGCAATGCCGTGAAGGACACGGCCAGCGCCGCGAAAGATATAGTTTTGTGTCTTCCGGCCTGAAGGGCCGGTTCTATCAGACCAGGTCGAAGGCCTGGGAAACAAATCAACCGAAATCGTTTCGGCCCTGAAAGGGCCGTTCACCAGGGCCTTGGGTCGGGCTGAGGCGCTCCGGGTGCGTCCGAGAGAAGCGGAGGGAGCTACCCGGATGAACGGCCCTTACAGGGCCGAAACGGGGCCGCCACGCCGTCCTCAGGCCTTCGACCTGGGCTGATAGAACCGCCCCGTCGGGCCGGAAAATCCTTCACGGCGTTGCATGTATTCTACTTGCCGGCGGTGATTTCGTTCATGACCGTAACTACCGGGTGATTCAGGTTGCTTCCTTGCACCCGAGCCAGCGGCGACGGCCCACTCGTCTTCTTTTTGGCCGGGGGGCGTCCCGCTCGATGAGGCGAGGGAACACAGCACGGTCTTGATTCGCTTATTCGGCGTGGGTTGGAGGCGATGAGGACGGAAACCAAGGCCAGAAATCACAAACGGTGAACCTGCCGCCAGATGACCGTGTCCTCTTACGCATGGACACGAACCTCCTCAACTTCAAGTTTGCTCGCATCGGCGCTCGGCTCAAGGTTGCCGACCGTCCGGTTCGTCGTACCCGCATGTCCGGCCCCTTCTCGCTCGATGTCCAGGCCGACCACAAGGGGGAGTTCTTCGAGATCTTTTGCCAGCCAGGGGTCGACGCGGAGATCGCCGTCCTCGACGTGCAGCCTGACGAACGCCACCTGCTCCTCCTCGTCCGAGAGGGCAAGGACAAGAGCAAGTTCCTCTGCGGCCACGACGAGCGCCACTGGTTCATCGCCGGGATTCCTGAAAAGGCGCCGGTCGGAACCGTTCGTCAGGCCAAGGAAGCCCTGAAGCCTGCCGAGGTCCAGACGGCCCAGGCTCGCAAGGGACTCCGTGGGAAGGCCCGCAACCGTCGCAAGAACGCCGCCTACATCCGTCAGGGCGAGTGGTTCTTCATCCTCGATGGAGACTCGGCGGTGGACGAGAAGCTGGTGCTGGCGAACGAGCCGTTGCGTCGGGGAGACGGCGGCAAGCCTCACTGGGCCGAGTTCTGCTACCGAACCGGCGGCGAAACGGTCTACGTTTGCTCCCGCCGCCCCAATGGCGTGTCTGGAAGGGAGTACAAGGAACTCCTGAACGGCCACTCGAAGGCGAAAGCCTGGGGCTGGCGCACCATGCGTCGGAATCCGGGTGTCTACGTCAAGGGTCGAGTCCGCCACGCCGACCATGCTGCGATCACGTTGCACGGCTGGCATCGGGTGTTGATGAACACGGAGGGTCAGTCCAAGGCGATGCGAAACGTGGCGTTTCTGGATTGACGCCGGCAGTTACGGATAAGACAGCCCGTGGCGGCGAAGGCTGCTGCGGGCTTTTTTTGTTGTTGGACGCGGGTGGTTCGGCGCTGGCCTGACCCGTGGACTGGCCAATGCTGGCCCACTCGATGGAATAGCAAGTATTCGGGTTTGATTGCACTGCGGCCAGAGGCCAAACGATGCTGCTGACGATCACGACGACTCATCAACCGGCAAATGATCTGGGCTACCTGCTCCACAAGCGCCCGGATCGGTTCCAGTCATTCGACCTGAGCTTTGGCAAGGCCCATGTCTACTACCCCGAGGTGAGTGCGGAGCGATGTTCGGCGTGCCTGCTTCTCGATGTAGACGCTGTGGGGATAGTGCGGGGCAAGAACGCCAATCAGAACTTCCTACTGGCGCAATACGTCAACGACCGGCCCTACGCCGCTTCATCCTTCATGAGTGTGGCCATCGCGCAAGTTTTCGGCTCGGCCCTTCAAGGCCGCTGCAAGGACCGGCCCGAGTTGGCGACAACGGCCATTCCCCTGACGGCCAGGATCGACGTGCTGCCCGTCCGAGGGGGCGAGCGGTTCCTTCGTGGCGTCTTCGAGGCGCTTGGATATGAAGTCGAGGCTACCCGTTCCCCGCTGGACGAGCGGTTTCCCGAGTGGGGCGAGAGTCCCTATTTCGCGGTGACCGTGCGGAAGACGACGCCGTTGGCCGAGTTGCTAACCCATCTGTACGTACTGATCCCCGTGTTCGACAACCAGAAGCACTACTGGGTCGGCGACGACGAGATGGAGAAACTGCTGGCCAAGGGGGAAGGCTGGCTGGCAAACCACCCGGAGAAAGAAGAGATCACTCGGCGTTACCTGAAATTCCAGCCGAGCCTCTTCCGGCTGGCGCTGGCCCGGCTCGTTGAGGAGGAGGAACCGGCAGATGCCCAGCAAGACGACCTGCCGAAAGAGAAGGCCGAAGAAGTTCTGGAGAAACCCATCAGCCTCAACGAGCAGCGGCTCGGAGCCGTAGTGGCTTCCTTGCGAGCAAGCGGAGCCAAGCGAGTTCTCGACCTGGGCTGTGGCGAAGGCAAGTTGATTCGCGAACTGCTCAGGGACAAACAATTCGATGAAATCGTGGGCCTCGATGTCTCGATCCGCACCCTTGAAACGGCGCAGCGTCGGCTGAAGGTGGATCGTTTGCCGACCATTCAGGCGAACCGTCTGAAGTTGATTCACGGCTCGCTGATGTACCGCGACAAGCGGCTTGAAGGTTTCGACGCCGCCGCCGTTGTCGAGGTCATCGAACACCTCGATCCGCCACGGCTGTCGGCCTTTGAGCGAGTGCTGTTCGAGTTTGCCCGGCCCAAGACGGTGGTGCTGACGACGCCGAACCGGGAGTTCAACGTGACCTGGGAAACGTTGCCGGCGGGGAACTTCCGTCATCCCGATCACCGCTTCGAATGGACCCGGCAGGAGTTTCAGGACTGGGCGCAGGCGATCGGGGAACGGTTCGGCTACGCTGTCCGGTTTCTTACGGTGGGGCCGGAACATGCTCGGTATGGTCCCCCAACGCAGATGGGAGTCTTTGAGGCGCAAGCGAGTGCGTTGCAACCTTGAGTTGGCAATGAAGGACGGCTACTCTACGTTCCTTTGCAAACTTCTGAAAGTCCTATGATGGCCACGAACATGACCGAAAGAGTCCACCATCATCCAAACCTGATCTACTCCCCCGGCACACAGGTCGTGACTTTGGTCGAAGTTCTTGGCCAGAGGGGCAAGGTGCTGCAACCCCGGGGATCAGTCGGTGTTGTGATCCACTCTCCGGCGGATCTGGATCATCCGTATCGGGTCCGGTTCGCCGATGGCGTCGAGGAGTCGCTGAACCGCGACCAAGTGACCATGTTGGCGCGGTTTAAGGAATCCGAAATAGGCAACACCGCCATGACAACCCTGCGCTGCAACTTGTATGAACGGGTCATCTATCGGTGCGTCATCGGCTCGCAAGCGTATGGACTGGCTGGTGAAGGGTCGGACATCGACCGCCGGGGCATCTACTTGCCGCGCGCTGACCTGCACTGGTCCCTTTACAGTGTGCCGGATCAACTGGAAAACGACGAAACCCAGGAAGCCTACTGGGAGGTCCAGAAGTTCTTGGTGCTGGCGCTGAAGGCGAACCCGAACGTGCTGGAATGCCTCTACACGCCAATGGTCGAGAAGGCGACTCCTCTGGCAGAGAAGCTGCTGGCGATGCGGTCGATCTTCCTCTCTCGCATGGTGTACCAAACGTACAACGGCTACGTTTTGTCCCAGTTCAAGAAGATGCAGGCAGACATCCGCAATAAGGGGCAGGTGAAATGGAAGCACGTCATGCACCTGATCCGTCTGCTGCTCTCGGGCATCAGAATCATGCGTGAGGGCTTCGTGGTAGTCCGGGTGGAAGAGCATCGAGAAAAATTGCTGGCGATACGGCGAGGCGAATTGCCGTGGGAGGAAGTCGAGAACTGGCGGAAGCGTCTACATCGCGAATTCAATGCCGCCTCGGAGACGACGAACCTACCGGAGCGTCCAGACTACGAGATGGCCAATGCGTTTCTGATCGAGGCCCGCCGCTCGGCTCTATCGGAGAACCTGCCATGATGAACGACCCACGCTTGCAGCGGCAGGTGGAGCAGCATCCTTATCCGTTGCTCTTTGCTACCATCAGCGGGGCGCATCTGTACGGCTTTCCGTCGCCGGACTCCGATTACGACCTGCGCGGCGTACATCTGCTTCCGCTTGAAGAAGTAGTCGGGCTGAAGACCGGCCTAGAGACGGTCGAAAAGTCGGGCATTCGCGAAGGCTTGGAGATCGATTTGGTCACGCACGACGCCCACAAGTTTTTCACATTATTACTGAAGAAGAACGGCTATGTGCTGGAACAGATCTTGTCCCCGCTTGTTGTCCACACGACGCCGGAACACGCTGAACTGAGTGAGATCGCCAACAATTGCATCACCCGGCATCATGCCCATCATTACCTGGGTTTTGCGGAAACGCAGTGGAAGCTCTTCCAGAAAGACGATCCTTCGCACGTCAAGCCGCTGCTTTACGTCTATCGTGTTCTTCTAACCGGGATTCATCTGATGCAGACGGGCGAGATCCAAGCCAACCTGGGACGGCTGAACGAAAGCTTCAACCTCGCTTACATCCCCGAATTGATCGACCGCAAAGTCGGTGGCACGGAGAAAGGACGCCTGGAGAAGCCCGATCTTGGATTTCATCAACGGGAGTTTGAACGGCTGCGGGCCGCACTCGAGCTGGCTTATCAGGAGAGCAAACTGCCGGAAGCACCGAGTGGGGCTGCGGCGCTACATGACCTGCTCGTCCGTATCCGGCTCCGCAAGGAAGATTGAGGTGAGTCATATGGCGGAACGAATGCTTCCGACTGCTCCCTATCCGAGTCCGTAGAACTAATGAAGATCTCCATCCCCAACCTGTCTCTTGTCGTCCTGATCGGTCCCAGCGGCTCGGGCAAGAGTACGTTTGCGCGTGAGCACTTTCTACCCACCGAGGTGCTCTCGTCGGACGCCTGCCGTGGGATGGTGAGCGACGACGAAAACAACCAGGCCGCGACGAACGAAGCTTTTGCTCTCCTGCATTACATCGCGGCCCAGCGTCTGGCCTTAGGCCGGCTTACGGTCATCGATGCCACAAATGTGCAGCCCGAGGCTCGCAAGCCGTTGGTCGAGCTGGCGCGGAAGTACCACTGCCTTCCGGTCGCCATTGTGCTCAACCTTCCCGAACGACTGTGTCAGGATCGAAATCAAGCTCGGAGCGAACGGGACTTCGGTCCCCACGTCATTCGGCAGCAGCACTCGCAACTTCGTCGCTCCCTTCGTGGCCTCGGCCGAGAAGGCTTTCGGCATGTGTTCGTGCTGGAAAGTCCGGAGGAGGTCGAGACGGCGACGATTGAACGGGTTCCGCTGTGGAATGACAAACGCCAGGAGCATGGCCCCTTCGACATCATCGGCGACGTTCACGGGTGCTGCGATGAGCTTGAATCCCTACTCAGGCAACTGGGCTACGAGCAATTCACCATCGACGGCGTGAACCCAGGCTGGGGGAGCATCGGCTACCGCCATCCAGCGGGCCGCAAGGCAGTCTTCGTTGGCGATCTAGTGGATCGGGGGCCAAGGGTGCTGGACACGGTCGGCATCGTACACAACATGATCGTCAGTGGCGCGGCCCTGTGCGTCCCCGGCAATCACGACATGAAGCTGATGCGGAAACTGCGCGGCAAGGACGTGCAGATCACGCATGGCTTGGCGAACTCGCTCGCCGAAATCGACGCCTTGCCCGAGTCAATTCGTGACGCCTATTGCAAGGAACTGGCCGAATTCCTCGACGGCTTGGTGAGCCACTACGTCCTCGACGACGGCAAGCTCGTCGTCGCTCACGCCGGCATGAAGGCCGAGATGCAGGGGCGGGGATCGGGCAAGGTGCGTGACTTCGCCCTGTACGGCGAAACGACAGGCGAGACAGATGATTTCGGCTTGCCGGTTCGCTTCAACTGGGCGGCGGAATATCGAGGCTCGGCGATGGTGGTATACGGCCACACGCCCGTGCCTGAACCCGATTGGCTCAATCGAACGGTGAACATCGACACCGGGTGCGTCTTCGGCGGCAAGCTCACTGCATTGCGTTACCCCGAGAAAGAGTTTGTCTCGGTCCCAGCAGCTCGCACTTACTGCGAACCGGCCCGGCCCTTCCTGGCCGACGAACAGCAGGCTCCCAAGCTTACCGCGCAGCAAGCCCACGATGACGTTCTTGATGCCGATGATGTCCTCGGCAAGCGGATCGTTTCGACCCGACTGCGTGGCAACGTCACAATTCGGGAGGCTCACGCCACGGCGGCTCTGGAGGTGATGAGCCGCTTCGCTGCCAACCCAAAATGGCTGATCTATCTGCCGCCAACGATGTCGCCTTGCGAGACAACCAGCGAACCGGGTCTACTGGAGCATCCCGCCGAGGCGTTCAACTACTTCCGTACTCAGGGTGCGCCGCAGGTCATCTGCGAAGTGAAGCACATGGGGTCGCGGGCGGTCGTGATTGTCTGCCAGGACGACCAGGCAGCCAGGGAACGCTTCGGAGTTGTCGAAGGCGAGATTGGCATCATCTATACACGAACCGGCAGGCGGTTCTTCAACGAACCGGCATTGGAAGCACAATTCCTCGACCGGCTGCGTTCGGCATTGACCGCCGCCAACCTCTGGAGTGAACTGGACACGAAATGGGTTTGCCTGGATTGCGAACTCATGCCTTGGTCGGCCAAGGCACAGGAGCTTCTCAAGTCCCAGTACGCAGCAGTCGGCGCGGCGGGCCAAGCTTCCTTGCCTCGGGTAGTTGCCACGCTGACGGAAACCGCAGGGCGGCTGTCCGGTGAAGAGCGAACCAACCTTGAGCAAGTGATGGCGGCTTGCCAACGTCGGGAGGACCATATCAGCAAGTTCGTCGCCGCTTACCGACAGTATTGCTGGTCTGTGGCGTCGTTGACGGATCTCAAGCTGGCTCCCTTTCATCTGCTCGCCTCCGAGGGCCGCGTCCACACGGACAAAAGCCATGTCTGGCACATGGACACCCTTGCGAGGGTCTGTCGGGAAGCCCCAGATTTGCTGCTGGCAACTTCGTACAAGGTCATTGATGTGACCGACCCCGCCAAGGTGGAAGAAGGGGCACGCTGGTGGACCGAGCTAACGGGTCGTGGCGGCGAGGGCATGGTGGTCAAGCCACTCGACTTCATATTCCGGGGCCGGCGCGGGTTGGCTCAACCAGCCGTAAAGTGCCGAGGACGAGAGTATCTGCGAATCATCTATGGCCCGGATTACACCGCCGACGAAAACATCACCCGGCTGCGAAACCGAGGTCTGGGCCACAAGCGATCCCTCGCCCTCGGCGAATTCGCTCTCGGCATCGAGGGACTGGAGCGATTCGTCCGCAAGGAGCCCTTGCGCCGGGTGCATGAATGCGTTTTCGGCGTCCTGGCGCTGGAGAGCGAGCCGGTTGATCCAAGGCTTTAGTTGTTCAATAGCTTGAGAATGGCGTACTAGAATAAGCTCTTCCATTCGACCATGTGATTTCAGCTACAGGAGCAGGGCATGCTAACCTGGAAAATCGCCGGCGTGCAAATGGATTGCCGGCTGGGGAACCCACGGGGCAATCTTGACACCATTCGTACCAAGCTCAACGAGGCGGCCGCACAGGGGGCGGGGCTGATCGTCTTTCCGGAATGCGCCTTGACCGGCTATTGCTTTGAAAGCAAAGACGAGGCTTGGCCGCATAGCGAGTCGCTGCCCGGCCCGGCCACGGAGGCGCTGGCCGCCGACTGCCGGCGGCTCAAGGTGTGGGCCATCATCGGACTGCTCGAACGCGCCGGCGACAAGCTCTTTAACGCCTGCGCGCTCGTTGGGCCCGACGGGCTTGCGGGCACGTATCGCAAATTGCATTTGCCTTTTCTCGGCGTCGACCGTTTTAACACTCGCGGCGACCGTCCCTTTGCCATGCACGACCTGGGCGGTTTGCGCGTTGGCATGAGCATTTGCTACGACGGCAGTTTTCCGGAGTCGGCGCGAATTCTGTCTCTCTTGGGCGCCGATCTGGTAATCCTGGCGACCAACTGGCCGCGGGGCGCTTCCAGCGTTGCCAGCTTCATGAGCCAAACGCGGGCGCTGGAAAATCATATCTACTACATGGCGGTCAACCGCATCGGACTAGAGCGCGGCTTCGACTTCATCGGCCGCAGTCAAATCATTGATTACACGGGAGAAATTTTGGTCCTCGGCAGCGAACAGGAACAGATTCTTTACGCGGAGATCGATCCCGATAAGGCCCGAGCCAAACGGGTTGTCAAAATTCCCGGCAAATATGAACTGGACCGCACGGCTGACCGCAGACCGGAAATGTACGGGCTTTTGAGTGAAAGGGTCAAAAAGTGAAGTAGCTTTATTGCAGGACCCAATAAGACGGAGACCTGCCCGTGACGCCGTTCAAGATGCTGACCGCCCTGCTACTGGGATTCCTTGTCAGTCGGACTTTCGCGACCGACAAGGAGAGGACCTATTTGAATTTGCAGCCCAAGGCGAACCAAAAGCTCAAGGACACTCTGCATGAGAATCCCTTCGAAAACAACAACCTCGCTCAACTGACCGCCGGCAAGCAGCAACTATGCGGCGTGGTTGTCGACATCGGCGAGGGGTTCATTCAACTCGGCAGCACCCAAGTCAAGGACAAGCCGGACAGGGTAGACGGCATTCCAGTTGGCCGCAATTTTGCAAGGCTGCACATCTTGCATGCCACGGGCCACAGCACCGACGATAACACCGTGATCGGTTTTTACGTCATTCATTACGGCGATAAGACGAGCGCGGCTTGTGAGGTCGTTTACGGCCAAGACGTACGCGATTGGTGGTACGGCGAAGAAGATAAAGAACCGACGCGCGCCAAGGTCGCCTGGAAAGGGGAGAACGAGTCCGCCAAACTCGCTGGTAGAAAAATCCGGCTATATCTTTCGACTTGGGAAAATCCCAAGCCCGATAAGAAGGTCGTCAGCATCGACTATGTTGCCGCCGAGGCGACGATCTGTGCGCCCTTTTGTGTGGCGATGACCGTGGAGTAACATTAGAGCCGCGACCGTAAGGCGAGCGATTCTGCTACCGTTCCCTTGCGGCCGCGGCTCTTTGCTTTTCATTCCTTCAATTCCTTGATGCGGATGTTTCTAAACTCTAATTGACCGCCTTCGCCTTGCAGGCCGATATAACCCGCCTCATCGGTGAGACCGTCGATTGTGTTGATCGTTTCGCCGTTCATCTTCACCTCAGCGTTCTTGCCCTTAAAGACCAGCGCATAAGACTGCCACTGGCCCGTGGGTTTCATTACTTTTTTCAGTTTATCCTTGTCTTTATTTTCCTTGCCCTTGGCAAGCATCTTGGGGATGAGCGAGCAAATGGAATCATCGTCCTTGGTTTGCACTTGGTAATTCTTCTTGGGCCAATTGTCGCCTTCGAGCCCGGCCCGGACGAAGATGCCGCTGTCGGCGCCCTTGTCAATAAAGCGGAAGTCCAGGCGCAGCTCGAAGTCTTTATATTGTTTGTCGGAGCGCAACCAGCCGGCGCCTTTATTGAGATAGATAACGCCCTTCCTGACTGAGAACTGACCCTTGTTCATGATGTGCCAGCCGCCCAGGTCGACGCCATTAAAGAGTGCCGTATAGCCCGGCTCGACCACCGGCTTGTCGTCCGCTCGGCCGGCAATCGGCAGGAATAGCATAAGGATCGCCCAGGCCGCCGTTCCGCGCTTGCTCATGATGATCTCCCGCAGGTGAAAGTGAAGAATCACCCAACAATTAACCATGAAGCAGGAGCAGACGCAAAGAAAAGAACCAACACATTCGAGAAAGGATGGATAGAGAGCCCGGCAGATATTGCCGCGCTTAACGAAAAATCCCTGGCCGAAGGAGAGAGGCGTTGAGGCTCCAGCCAGGGAGATAATTTCTAAATCAGCTAACTTGGTACCGGCCCTAGCAATCGCGCATCTTTCTTAACGCGAGTCTTACGCGCTGCTTGGCCAGACGAGTCTGCCGTTGCTTGAGACGTTGCTGTCTCTTAAGTTTTTGCACTGCCGCCAGAAACCGCAGTGTTTCCGGCTCACCAAATATCACAGCGTCGACTCCTTTCCAAAGCGTTCGCACCGGGGGATCCGGTCGACGTAGTCCCGGATCAAGGGCGCCAAGCCGAACTGGAGGCCACCTTCAGGCCACCGGCGGATTTCGAAGAATTCGCCCTATATGAAATCTTCGAATCGCCGACGAGGCATTTTCTTCACCAATAATTCTTATAACACGGTGGGCGCAGAATGCTAGGAATCTTCCGGATTTGTGAAAAGTGTCATTATGCAAAGGGCCGGCGAGGGAGTTTGGCAACTCTCTCGCCGGCCCTTTGGGTCCATTTGAGATTGGCTTGTCAACTGCAGCCTGAGGTCGCTCCGCAGGTGTCGCACTTCGAACAAGCGCCGCTGCGGACGAGGGTGAGTTGGCCGCATTCGCCACAGGGGTCGCCTTCGTAGCCTTTCAAGCGGGCTATGCGGATCTTCTCAGCCAACCCGGCGGTGGAGGGTTCACGCTGGGCGATCTTGTGGCCGTTGCCGCCGCCGTTTTCAGGCATCGGACGGAGATGTTCGCTGCGCGGCGTAGTAAAAGCGGAATGCTCCGGCGTTGGTTCCAGGATGCGCTCGGAGACGACTTCCTCCGATTCAAACTCCGGCTCGTCGCCGGGTTCCCGGTGCAGCGCATCGCCGCGCAAATCTTCCAGTTCGACTTGAGCCAGGTCATGGCGGCCCAAGTACGTGATGGCCAGCTCGCGGAAAATGTAATCGATGATCGACGTGGACATCTTGATGTGCGGATTGCCCTGCACGATGCCATTGGGCTCGAAGCGCGTGAAGAGAAAGGCATCGGCATATTCTTCGAGCGGCACGCCATGCTGCAGGCCGAGCGAGATGGCAATGGCGAAGCAGTTCGTCATGCTGCGGAAGGCAGCCCCTTCCTTGTGCATGTCGAGGAAGATTTCACCGAGCGCGCCATCCTCATATTCGCCAGTGCGCAGATAGATCTTGTGGTTGCCGATGCGCGATTTCTGCGTGTAGCCGGCCCGGCGATCGGGCAGGCGGCGGCGATGGGCGATGTAACGATAAACAATCTTTTCGGCGATGCGCACCGGATCCGCCTTCGTCTGGCTAGGCGCTCCCAGCGCGATTTGGCCCTCATCGTCGGCATCGTTGACCGAGTTAAGCGGTTGGCTAAGCTTGGAACCGTCGCGATACAGGGCGTTGGCCTTGATCATAAGCTTCCAGCTCAGTAAATACGCTTGCTTGACGTCCTCAATCGTGGCCTCGTAAGGCATGTTAATCGTCTTGGAAATCGCCCCGCTGATGAACGGTTGGGCGGCGGCCATCATGCGGATGTGCGACTCGGCGGAAAGAAAGCGCTTACCCTGCCGGCCGCACTTATTGGCACAGTCAAAGACGGCGTAATGCTCTGCCTTCAAGTGCGGCGCGCCTTCGACGGTCATCGTGCCGCAAACATAGGCATTCGCCTCCGCGACCTGCTCCTTGGTGAAACCGAGCGTCGCAAACAGATCGAAACCCGGCGTATCGAGTTGTTCCTTCGTGATGCCAAGGTGCTGGATGCAAAATTCGTCTCCCAGCGTCCAGCGATTGAAGGCAAATGGCAACTCAAAAACGCTGGGCAACTGAGCTTCGAGGCGCGTTAGCGCATCGGGAGTAAATCCCTTCGCCTTGAGGCTCACCGGGTTGATGTGCGGGCAGCCCTGAAGGGTGCCGGAGCCGCGGCAATAGCGCACGATGTCTTCGATTTCGCGCGGCGTGTAGCCTTGCCGGGTGAGGGCCGGCGGAATCGACGCATTGATGATCTTGAAATAGCCGCCGCCGGCGAGCTTCTTGAATTTCACCAAAGCGAAATCCGGTTCGACGCCGGTCGTGTCGCAATCCATCACAAGGCCGATGGTGCCGGTAGGAGCGATAACCGTGACTTGGGCATTGCGGAAGCCATGCTTCTCGCCCAGTGCCAACATGCGATCGCACTCGCGACGAGCAGCCTCGGCCAGGTGAGGCGGGCAGTAACGAGCATCGAGCCCGACCGGTTTGATCGTCAATCCCTCGTACTCACTCTTGGGGGCATCGTAAGCGGCCCGGCGATGGTTGCGGATGACGCGGAGCATCGCTTCCCGGTTGGCCTCGTAGCGCGGAAAAGGACCGACCTCAGCGGCGATCTCGGCCGACATCGCGTAAGAAGCCGCATGCATGAGAGCGGTGAGCGCCGCGCATTCGGCCCGGCCTTCGGGCGAATCGTAAGGAATGCCCTGCACCATCAACAGCGAGCCGAGATTGGCGTAGCCGAGTCCCAGCGTGCGGAAGTCATACGATTTCCGCGCCACCTCGACGCTGGGAAACTGAGCCATGTAAACGGAGATTTCCAGGATCAATGTCCACAGCCGGCAGGCATGGCGATACGAGTCCACATCCAATCGAGCCGTCGCCGTATCGTAGAACTTGAGCAAGTTCAAGGAGGCAAGGTTGCAGGCGGTGTCGTCGAGGAAAAGATACTCACTACATGGATTACTCGCGTTAATCCGCCCATCGGCGGGGCAGGTGTGCCATTCGTTGATGGTTGTGTCGTATTGGACGCCGGGGTCGGCGCAGGCCCAGGCGGCATAAGTGATCTGTTCCCAAAGGTCGCGCGCTTTGAGCGTCTTCCACGGCTTCGGCGCTCGACTGGCTTGCTTGGCTTTATCTTTTTCCGTGCGGCGATACAAATGCCAATCCCCGTCGAACTGCACGGCTTCCATAAATGCTTCATCGATGCGCACGGAATTGTTGCTGTTCTGGCCGGAAACGGTGAAGTAGGCCTTCGAGGTCCAGTCGGTGTCGTATTCCTCGAACTTCAACTCCGTGAAGCCTTGCTTGGCCAGCTGAAGGACGCGCTCGATATAGTTGGCGGGGACCAAACCGATCCGGGCGGCGGCAATGGCTTTACGCAAATCAGCGTTGCGGGTTCGGTCGAAGCGCTCTTCGGACTTGGGCCACTTGTGCGCGGCTTTCATGACCGCATTGAGATGGCGATTGAGCAACTTCGAACCGCTCACCAGCGATGCGACTTTTTGTTCCTCAACGACCTTCCAGTTGATGAACTCTTCGATGTCGGGATGGTCGAGGTCGAGGACGACCATCTTGGCAGCACGGCGGGTGGTGCCGCCGCTCTTGATGGCGCCGGCGGCGCGGTCGCCGATCTTGAGAAAGCTCATGAGGCCGCTTGACTTACCCCCGCCGGAGAGCGGTTCGCCGTCGCCGCGGATGGAAGAGAAATTCGTGCCGGTGCCGGAACCATATTTGAAGATGCGCGCCTCGCGCACCCACAGATCCATGATGCCGCCTTCATTCACCAGATCATCGCTGACGGACTGAATGAAACACGCGTGGGGCGCGGGGCGCTCATAAGCGGAAGTCGAGCGCGTCACCTGCTGCGTGCGCGGATCGACGAAGTAATGGCCTTGCGGCGGCCCCTCAATGCCATAAGCCCAGTGCAAACCGGTGTTGAACCATTGGGGCGAGTTGGGAGCCGCCATCTGGTTGACAAGCATGAAGCAAGTCTCGTCGAAGAAGGCATGGGCATCGGCTTCCGTGGTGAAGTAGCCGCCTTTCCAGCCCCAGTAAGTCCAGCAGCCGGCCAAACGCCGAAAAACCTGACGGGCGTCTGTCTCCTGGCCGGTGCAAGAATCGCCAGCGGCTGGACGGCTGCACTGGAGCCACTCGGGAACTCCCGGCTCGGCAAGACGTTCCGAGCGCCCCGGCACGCCAGCCCTCCGGAAATACTTCTGCGCGAGGATGTCAACCGCGACTTGCGACCAGGCTTCCGGCGCTAGGAGATCCTTTAATTCGAAGACCACCGAACCGTCCGGGTTGGCGATCCGCGACGTGCGCTTGATGAAAATGGTGGAAGCGAAGGGGTCACTGCCCTCCACAGTGTAGCGACGGGAAATCAGCATCGGGAGATCCTATTTTCGTGCCGGTTGACTGCGGTAATAGGGGACGGCCAAGCGAAGGCAAACCCTCTTTTCACACGCTGCTGTAGCCTTCAAGACGGACAACGGACGCGCCACTCCAAGCCCAAACGGATTCCTAATGAATTCTTCTTGGTAAATGGAAAGTGTTAGCCCAGCCGTTCCGCCCTGGAGACCGTCTGGGTCGCATGGCAAGCACTAACTAGACGCAATTACACTATCACATTCCCCAATTCGAAATCAAGTGACTTTGTGCAACTCCTTTTGCTTGGGAATGCGACCGAGTGATGGGTCGTATTAGAAGAGCGAAGGGACAAATGTTCAATAATAAAATTCGGCTGGTGAACGGATTGTTTCCTAAGCTCTTGCGCAAAGAAGAGATGATTTTTTTACAACCGTCAAAGCTGCAGCGCCGTCAGACCGGCGACCGGGAGGGAGGCTTAACGGAATCGCTTTCATGTGGTCGGAGCTCTGACGTGCCTTCGGTTTCAATGCTGCCGGATAAATTCTAAGATGCGCGGTCCTTGCGGACTGTCCGGCGCTTCGATATTCAAGATTTGGCCGTAATGCCGCTCGCCTGGGACGATAAAAAGTTCGGATTGGTTGCCGGCTTGGATCAATTTGCGGTGAAAGGCCTTCGTAGGCTCCCGTAGATACCACACTTCCTTGGCTGCGCAAAGCAGCAGGAATGGCGGCAGCTCGATTCCGACCCATTTGATAGGCGAGATAGCCTTTTTGTCCATGCCTTCGAAAACATACTCCACGCCGAGCACGCGCACGTTGATGCCGATTTGATAAAATCCGGAAAAGGCGACAACGCCGCGGACATTAGCCAACGTAAGCCCTTCCGATGCCAGGTAGCAGGGGTTGGTGGCAACGACTGCCGCGAGATGACTACCGGCCGAGTGCCCGCCCAGGAAAATGCGCTCGGCATCTCCGCCCCAATCATGGGCATGGCGACGGGTCCAGGCAAATGCAGCGGCAACGTCGCGCAGCTCGCCCTCGCCGTTCGTCTGAGGCGGCAAGCGGTAATTAATAACCGCCGCCCCCACCCCATTTTCCGCCAGGTAGCGCCCGACAAGTCCGTAATAGATCTTGTCCTCGGAAATCCAGGCGCCGCCATGGACGAACACCATTACCGGGAACTTGCCCTTCCTAGGAAGATACAGGTCCAAGTTCTGGCCCGGCTCGGCGCCGTAAGGCACATCTGCCAATAATCGCACATGGTCAGTCGGGTCACGGGTAGGGCGAAGGTCCAACCAGGTTTTGCTGCGCAGCATCATGCGTGTCCGCAGTCTTTCCCAACACGTTCGCGGCTCAACAGGCCGAGCCGATTCGCCGGGCAAAGAGTACGGTCCAGCGGCGTTTTTTTCTTCCTTCGCCGATGCCCCGCCTACAGTCGACCCGAGGGCGATCAATAGGCTTAGCAAAACGACCATGCCAAGGGAAACGGGCGAGAACCGCATTGAGCTGCTCGTGGGGGATTAGACTGCAATCAGCGCCAAGGCGCGAACAATCCTTATCTGGAATCGGCACCGGGCAAGCTTGGAGTTGAGTGAATCAACGTTCTCTCCCTTCTCAGGCAAGCCGATTGAACGATCTTTCGGTATCCCTCTAGAATCATCTTGTGGAAATTGACTCGCGATTCCGCTAACCTGACCCAGGTTGGGCAGGAGAAAACCAAGGATTTGCACACGGAGCACGGCACGATGGGCGTATTGG
The DNA here is from genome assembly GCA_045802525.1 of Gemmataceae bacterium. GTDB lineage: Bacteria > Planctomycetota > Planctomycetia > Gemmatales > Gemmataceae > JBJMQT01. The sequence continues at coordinate 1,261 of JBJMQT010000139.1, read as the reverse complement.
CGGATTGGCAGATTCAGCAAGACATTAAGATCGAACCCTTTGCGGATGGAGCGCCGCGGCCCGGGCATATCTCCTACGGCGTCAGCAGCTATGGCTACGATGTCCGCGTAGGACGCCGATTCAAAGTGTTCACCAACGCGCGGTGCGCCGTCGTTGACCCGAAGCATTTCGACCCAGCGTCGTTTGTGGACATCGAAGGCGACGATTGCCTTATTCCTCCCAATAGCTTCGCGCTGGCTGAGACGGTGGAATACTTGGTCATTCCTCGCGATATTATCGCCGTCTGCGTGGGCAAGAGCACCTATGCCCGCTGTGGCATCATCGTCAACGTGACGCCGCTCGAGCCGGAATGGCGCGGCCGGGTCACTATTGAGATCAGCAACACGACGCCGTTGCCGGCCAAGATCTATGCCAACGAGGGAATCGCTCAGATTCTTTTCTTGCGTGTGGATGGAGAATGCCAGACCAGCTATGCCGATAAGAAAGGCAAGTATCAAGACCAGCAAGGCCTGACATTGCCTTTCGTACTGGGCAGTAAGAAGCCGGAATAACGCCTTGGGATGGCGTAAGCAGCGCGTCTCCGGCGACGCAACTCTTTCGCCGGTCGGTAGCCGCATGCCAGGATCTGCCGCTCCATTCAACCGCCACGATAAATTTCTGACGAGCCAAAAAGTCAAATCGAGGGAGCTCCGCCTCTGGCCCTCATCCAAAACTCCAAAAGCATTCTATAGTTGGGATGATTCACTCGCGTGGCGGATGGTCTAAACCGGCCGTTCATTCCCGTTTGCTTTCCTTGCGATTTTCCTCGGAACAAGTTTAACCGCGTCGTGCTTTTCCAGCAATCAGAGGAATACGGCAGCTATGATGAGATCCTCCCAGCTGTTCAGGCGAGCGCTCTTGGCCGTCGTCGGCCTGTTTGGCCTGACCATCGTGACGACCACGTTTTTCTCTACCTATGTCCTCAAGCGCGATTTATCCCAAGAATATCTCAGCAAAGGCGCCGCCCTGGCCAAGGCTATTGCCGCGGCGCGTCTTGAAAAGCACGTTAACAATGATTCGCCTGCCGTCCAGCAGCAAATCGCTCAAGCTCTCGAAACAGCCGGCGTGGCCTACGTCTTTGTCGTGGACGAGGAGAGCGCTGTCGTTTCGCACACGTTTCCGTCCGGATTTCCAGAAGAATTGCGAAAGCTCCAAGGCAACGACCATGCCGTCACCAGTCGCCGGCTGTCCCTTGGCGGCGCGAGCGATCTGCTCGACATCG
>JBJMQT010000138.1:0-26876 GCA_045802525.1 Gemmataceae bacterium | reverse complement strand
GAGCAAGGACTACGAACGGCGGAGCGATTCGAGCGAAGCCATGGTGCAAATTGCTTCGATCCATTTGATGCTCCAACGTCTGGCCCCCAGCGAATCGAGATTGGCTAATGGCTACACCGCAAATCGGATAAAGCGCGCTGCGTGACCTTTAGGAACACCCTCTAAGTCGTAAATATGAATGATTAGACGATCGTCTAGTTCCCTATTGACCTGGTAAGTGATTGATATTGGATCGTCTCCATTGTTAACAATTCTTATTTTACCATTGTACTCCCATTCTCCGGAGGGCAGACGTGATGTGGTAGCAGCAAGCGGAACGTATTGCTGCTTACCTGAGTCAGCCTTCACAACTGGCTCGCTGCGATTCATATCCACGATCAATGACCCAATAAAGAAAATTAGAGCCAAACAAACAGCGAGGTTACCTACCAACGCTAACCAGGGACAGTGCCAGGAAGTCATTGGAACTAATGTTTTCAAGCGAGTAATCATAATGCCCAACCTCTTGGCATTGAACCAAATAGCCCGCCCGCCGCTCTCCGAAAAATATCTTGCGAGCGTTCGAAGTCGCTACCATCCCACAATTTCAGTGGCAAGAAACATTGTATTTGATTAGCGCCTCAGATGCCTTTCCCCTCGTACCGGCGTGCAGCTCGCTGCTGTGCGACCCGGCCCATGCGGCATCCGGTAAACCTTTTCGTCACCGCAGGCACGTGGACCTTTCTGGGTCGGCCTACTTTTGCGAGAACAGTAACCGGAGCCAGAATGACGGAAGCCTGCGGAGGGCACTGTCGCGGAAATGGACGCCACGTCTGTTTCACATAACGAGGTCATTCGGCGTGTCATGCACGACGACGTGCGGCGACTAAGGTCATTAGCACCGGATGTGCCCGCCGACTTCGAAACCATTATTCACAAGGCTATCGACCGGGAGCACAACCGTCGCTACCAACCGGCGGCGGCCTTGGCGGAGAACCTTCAACGGTTTGTCGAAGATCGGCCGATCCGCGCACGCCCCAGCAAGGAGCCCCTTACAATCTAGACCAGACGGGAAACTTGACCGTTCTGGGAAACCAGCACCCGGTCGTCGGTTTCCCTCAGGACCGAGGCAACCTTGTGCTGCGAGTTAACGCATCCGTAACACCCCCCATACCCGAGCCCGCCAGCGTTACTTTGCTTTGCATCGGGTTTGTCGGCATGGCTGGCAGCGCTTTGCGGCGCTGGCGAAACTAGGGTATTGGTCGTTGTTGATTCCAGTTGTAGTTGACCTTAAAGGATGCGTCAAGCATATACGCGCCAATGCAGCGGGCGAGCAAGTATGCACTGCCACCCCGCCTTGGCGGCATTCGGTGCGTCGGCGCGAGTACGCTTGACGCACTCTACGTTTACTCTCTGTTTGAGTTAACAGGCCGCAAGACGCTGAGGCTTTATCTTTTCATTAATCGGATGATTGGTGGACGATTACCTGAGAGAAAAACGCCGCACGGTTTGTGCGCTGCGCCACCAAGCAGGTAGCCGAATGTCGTCGCCCGCCCTTGGTTGCAGAAATTTCGACAAAGACCTTCAGAAGCTGCGACTGATGGAGGACCTCGACCTCGGATTTGGCGCATCTTATTGCAAATGACTTGACGTCACGATAAGCTACGGCTCGCGAGACGGAAGAGGCGTTGCGCAAGGTCGGCTGTCGCAGTCAGTGTCCCTACGGTCAAGGCGTGAGTGAGCCTTTGCCGGCGGAACACTGCGGATATAATCCTTAACGATCTGCTTAATTACATGGCTTCCACGTTTGTTCCAGCGATCACGAGGCTCGGGTTTGATGAAACAGCCTCGCCGCCTTGGCTGATGGTTCCCGCAGCGGGCGGCACGAAGACGGTGATCTTGAGGGACGGGGACGGGCTCTCACTTAATATCGCAAAAACAGGTATCGTAACATTCAAGGAACTATCCCCCACACCAGCCGGCCGGCCGATCGTGATCACCGGAGCAAACCCGGGAACCGTTCGCCTCGAGGCCACCGGATCGGGGCAGGCCACTCTCGAGATCACCGTCAAAGCGCAAAAGAGGCTCTCAACTTTTATCCACTTCGTGTTCGACAAGAGCCAGCGTTCGTCGAACAAAGGGGCGCCGGAAGCCCGGGAAATGATGGAGCTGGCGAATAAGCTCTTAGCTCCGTGGGTGAACGTGATGATGTTTCGTCGCGATTCAGGGGGATTCTCCTTGCCCTTCGACCTGCCCTTGGGCGTGCCGGCTGGTGATGCCAGCGTCGAATCCCTCATCCTCAGTCATAGAGACCCGCAATCCGACTACAATATCTTTTTCGTTCACAAGGTGTACGATCCGACAAACAAAGGCGTAACAGTGGCATATTCGCCGGGTGATCCCAACGGGCCTGCCTTAAGTGTCCTGAACTGCTGCATAATGCCTGATATATCCGGCTGGCCGGAGGTCGCTCACGAACTTGGTCACTTCTTGCTGAACGGATACCCGCTCCTGGATCCCAGGTATCCAAATACCGGCCACCCCAAAGGAGCACCGCGGGATAATCTCATGACAACGGTCCCAAACACGTCTTCAGTCAATATTCCCAAGCCGCAGGCAAACTTCATGAATCCTTCTGGCAATCCCTAGGGGCCGGGAGCCGCATTCCACTTGTCAACGAAATCAGGATTAAACCGCTATTTGGTCAGCTCGTGAAGGGTTTTGTCGGTTGTCGTTAGCTAAATGTCCTCGACCCAGAGGGCCCTCCGGAGACTTTTCCCGACGGTACCCTTTTTTGCGGTTCCTCTTATTCATCTTCCCGAGGCTCTTCCATAGGATCACTCTTAACTTCAAAATTGAAGACGCTGCTATCGTCCGGCCCGGGGACTATGTTGACGAACGTGGCCCAGAAAGTGTCGTCAAACACGTCAGTGCCATCGGGCGAACTTTTTGTATAGCGATAGACTTGAATACCCAATCCCAGCCTCTTCTTCTCCGCTTTCGACTTCAAAAGCCGGTGAATAATATGGCCCGCTCCGGGTCCGTCGGGGACCAAGGTGGAAAATGTACTTTGGCGCTTGATCAGCTGGAGCTCATGGACGGCCTCAATTTCATTGGACTTAGGCCTGGGCAGCAGCTTTTTTTGGCCGTAATAATACGGCAAGTGGGAAATGGCCTCCGTATCGAAGTAATCTCGTGTATCGTCATCTTCCCATCCAAATTCGATTCGGTATCCAACTGACATCTGAAACTCTCCTTGGTAAGCTTGAACGGTTTTATGTGGTCTTTTCAAGGGGACCAACTTTCCCTTTGACGCCTTCCGGGTTGTGGCAAGGTTTCAAGGATTGTCACAAGCCTTCGCAATACCTATCCGGAGGGACGCACAAATCGGCCAGAAAATCAGAAAGTGGATCGGGCACGCTAACTATCTGGCGGCATATCCTGCCCTGGATGCCCGACGGCCAGGCGGAAATTTTCGCTAAGCAAAGGATCTTTTTGAGGCGTACAGCTGCACGGCAGCCGCGGAGGTGACCATCAAAGGCATTCATTGACGCTCATTGCGCCAGCGCCGCGCGGGTGGGGTTGAATGCAATGCAACGTATTTTGGGGGGAGGCCAGCTGGGCCGAATGCCAAGGACAGCGTCAGCCGTCACAGGGCAGCAGCGGACTACTTTAGCTGGACAAATTTTGCGAAATGCTCCTCCACCTTGCCCTCTTTGGCATCGCCGCTGTGGAGCAAAATGCCGTAACGCAGTTTGAGATGATCGCCTTTGGCGAGTTTCACGAGATCCTTCTTTTCCTGCATGGCGGGGAACCCCGACAGGATGCGGCCAAAGGGATTGGCGGCCATCAAACCGTAGCCGCGACTATGCCAACACGCCGGAAAGGGGTTGCTTGGGTCGTCCAGAATGGCGAGGCCGACCTTTTTGCCATCAACGGATCCGGAGTAATCGCACCACTTCGAAATGCGGCCCCAGCAATTGCGTTCGGATTTCTTTCCTTCGGCATTTTCGATGACGCCTTTGCTCTTGTCCTCGCGGATGGCGTCGTTGACACGCACGCCGAAAGCGCCCTCCTTGGTGTCGCCAAACGTTACGGGCGCCATGCCGGCCTGAAGGTCGATGTCGAAAACGATGAGCCGGGCCTCGCCTAGATCGTAAAGGTGGATGGTTCGCGTCTCCTCCAGGGTTTTCACCTTGTCCGCGGTTCGCCATTCGTTGCGTGTCATGATCCAGCCGTGATTCTTATCGGACTTGGCGTCTCCGACATCAATACAGGCAATGACGCCATGGCCGGGAGCTTCGGACCAAAAATCGACGCCTTCAACGCCCTTGATCCGGTGCTTGAGCTCCAGGCCCTCCGGAATCACGTCGCCGTAGCAAAACCACGCGGATTTTTGATGGACATGATCCGTGGTCCCGCCCGGCTTGGCCGGCTCCATTGGCCACGCTCGCGTTAAAGGAACATTGCCTGGTGCATTGAGCGGCCAAAGGTACGGCTTGGCAACTTTATCGCCATAGTGATAGCGGCTTACAAGGTCCTTCCCGATCAAGAAATCGATGGTATCCTTATTTTTTTCTACTTTCACTTCGCCCGTTTCAGCCGCAGGCCCAGACTTAGAAGCTAAGGCGAGGACGAGAAGGCCCAGCAGGGTACACAGGCGAGTTAGCGGCATGGCATGTTCCTGAGAATAACAGGCGTTCGTTGACACTTAGCCGCAGTATAAAGAGTATTACGGGGCGGGTCCATTACCGAGACCGCTTACTGGGAACTTTGCGCCCGAACCCGAAAACTATCCGTTACAGGAGATTCGCAATGTGTAATCGTTTGTTGACCGGCATGGTCATGCTGCTGCTGATTGGCGCCCCGGTTCCTCTGCGGGCCGAGGACGCCAAAAACACCAAGCCAGGAGTCGTGGTCCGCATTCGGCCCATCGCGGAATTGCTGGAGGACATCAAGTTCCTCGCCAAAGTCAACCAGTTGGGAGACCAGGGCGACCAGCTGGAAGGCATCATCAAGGCGAAGGTCGGCGACAAGGGGCTGGAAGGCATCGACATGAAGCGGCCGCTTGGGCTGTACGGAGACGTTGGGGCCGCCGGGATCGACAGCACCGTCGTGGTGCTCGTGCCGGTTAGCGATGAGAAAGCCGTCTTGGCGCTTCTCGAAAACCTCAACATTAAGGCTGACAAGGGCGAGAACGACATTTATTCGATTCAGCTTGAAAAAATCCCGATACCGGTCCCCGTTTATTTGAAATTCGCCAATAAATACGCCTATATCACCGCGCAGGACAAAACAGTCCTCGACAACGACAAGATGCTCAAGCCGGCCGACGTATTTCCCGAAGGCAAGACTCCTGCCCTTTCCGTGATTGCTCGAATCGATCAAATACCCGAAGGTCTGAAAAAGGCGTTCTTGGCCCAGGTCGAAATGGGCGTCGCCAAGGAAAAGAGCAAGAAGCAACCCAACGAGACCAAAGAGCAGGCGGCGGTCCGCACGCAAGGTTTGGACCAGGTTCTCAACGGCATTAACAGTCTGGTCAAGGAAGGCGGACCGGTCTCCTTCGACCTTGATGTGGACCGTAAGGCCGAGGATATTTCGCTCCAAGTCAGTTTCGCAGGCAAGCCCAATACGGGGCTGGCCAAAGCGATTTCCAGCTTGGGTTCAATCAAGAGCCTTTTTGCCGGGTTGCACCAAGCCAACTCGGCAGTGTCAGCGTCGGTCTATTCCCTGTTGCCTGAAAAGGCGCGGCAGAACTTCGGGCCCATGGCGGTTGACGCCTTGAAAGAGCATTTGAAGAAGGAGCATAACGAGCAAGTCAGGAAACATGCCGAGGCCCTCATTGACGCTCTTGCTCCTTCCATCAAGGCCGGCGAACTGGACCTGGGCGTGGACTTGCGCGGGCCCACCGAGGGAAAGCGCTATACCATCGTCGGCGGCATCAAGCTGAAAGACGGAGCCAATATCGAAAAGGCGGCACGCGATTTGGCCAACGACATTCCCGCGGAGGCGCGAGCCGCCGTCAAGCTTGATGTGGCCAAGGCAGGGCAGACCGCCATTCATCAAGTCAATCCCGGCAAGGAAATGGACGCCGAGGCCAGAAAGATATTCGGCGAAGGCGCCATATTCCTGGCCATCCGTGATGATGCGTTCTTGTTCGCTTTCGGTGAAAAAGCCGAGGACGCGCTCAAGGAAGCAATTGCCTTGACGCCCAAGACCGGCAAGCCGCTTTCCGTCGAAGTTTCGCTTGCCCGATTAGCGCCGCTGATCGCCAATACCAAAGCCAATGCGGATTATGTCAAACAACTGGAGAAGGCGGCCGCCGAAGACAAAGACGGCCTCAAGATTACGGCCTCCGTCGAAGGAGGCGAGGCGCTGAAGATGCGCTTGAGCATGAAGGCGAAAATACTTCTATTCCTTGCCCCGCGCGCCGCCAAACAGCAGGCGCGCAAATGAAGTAATAGACAAGTGAGCCCGAAGCGCCGCGGAGGTGGATCAAACCATTCATTGGCGCTTCGGGCTCGCCTCGCCTATTGGTTTGGCGGAGCAGCCAATGGCCGTTGATTCCACGGAATGGGCATGGACGGGGGCCGGCGATGGCGGTCGCGGCGCACGTCTTTGGGGCGATCCTTAAAATAGTTGATAAAGCGGCCAAGCTGCTTGACCGATTCCTCATAGACCTGTCTGCCCTTTTCTGCCGTGGCCAGCTCCGGTTCCCCCAGCACGCCGGTCTCCGAATAGCTGCTTGTCCAGGAGATGACGGTAGCGGGTCCTGCCGCGAATAAATCAACCCAATTAAATGGGCTATTGTCCTCGTTGAAGCTCACCACGCCGTTTTTTATCTCGTCCTTGCGCACGTTGTCGCCGTCGAGGTAAAGATACATCGACGTTTCCAGTTCGCAGGCATGGGCACAGCCGCCGGGAAACTTGCTCTGCCGCCAGCGCGGAAAGAACTCCTTGTCCACGGTCAGCAAATTCCACCAGGCGATCAAGACGCATTCGGCGTCAGTCTCCAGGTTGGTCCTTCGAGCTGCAAGATCCAGGTTCGGCATGTTGCTGCCATGCCCGTTCAGAAGGATGATTTTTTTGAAGCCGTGATAGGCTAGCGACTTGGTGATGTCGAGAACCTGATGGATAAACGTCTGATAGTGAGTATTGATCGTGCCGGGAAAATCCATCACATGGCCAGTGTAGCCATACCAGACCGGTGGCAACACCAGCACTTTGTCGGGCATCACCTTGCCCAGGCCATACGCCACCCCCTGCGGGCACACAATATCGACATCCAGCGGCAAATGCGGGCCGTGCTGCTCCACAGAACCGCAGGGGACAATGCAAACCTTGCCCATGCCGACTGCGTCGTCGATTTCAGGCCAGGTAAGCTTTTCATAGCGATATTCCACCCCAGCGCGTGAAGGCATTCCGCTTCTCCACCCTTCTAAGCGATGATTTCTTTGATTGGTTTGCCGTAGTCAATGTCTAGACGTTTGCGGCCGGGGACTTCCAGTTTGCGCGGGTCGATTCCCAGTTGGTGAAGGACGGTGGCGTGGATGTCGGTGATATAATGTCTGTCTTCGACCGCGTGAAAACCAATCTCATCGGTTTTGCCGTGAGCAATCCCACCCTTGATACCGCCGCCGGCCAGCCAGGCGCAGAAGCCTTGCGGATGATGATCGCGGCCGTCGCCTTGAGCGCCGGGCGATCGGCCAAATTCGGTGCCCCAAACGACCAGCGTGTCCCTGAGCATGCCGCGCTGTTTCAGATCTTTGAGCAAACCGGCAATCGGGAGATCGGCTTGCGCTGCTAGAGAGCTATGGTTGCTCTTGATGGCGGAATGCGCATCCCATGCGCCGCCGCCTCCTCCCCCATGGAAAATCTGGACGAATCGAACGCCTCGCTCAACGAGGCGCCTAGCCGATAAGCAGAGTTTGCCGAACGGCTTGGTGACATCGTTATTCAGCCCGTACAGCTTACGCGTGGCCTCCGACTCCTTGTCCAATTGAAGCGTCTCCGGCACGGCAGTCTGCATGCCATAGGCTAGTTCGTACGCCTTGATGCGGGCGCGTAGGTCGGGATCATCGGGGTAGTCGATGCCCGACAGGCGATTGAGCTTGCCTAGCAAGCTCAGTTCGGCGGCCTGCTCCTCAGCCTTCATGCCGCCTTCCGGTTTGACAAAGGGAAGGGGTTCTTTGCCGTCGAGATTCAGACGCACGCCGCCGAACTCCGGTCCGAGGTAAGCGGATCCATAAGTCCATTCCCCACCGCAGCAATCGCCCGTCGGCGTACCGAGAACCACATATTCGGGCAGGTTTTGATTCAATGTGCCCAGGCCATAACACGTCCAAGAGCCGACCGTCGGATAGGCGCCCTCGCGAACATGACGGCCGGTATGGAACTGCAATTGGGCGCCATGATCGTTATCGGTCGTCCACAGAGAGCGGACGACCGCAAGGTCATCGGCGCAGGATCCAACGTGCTGCCACCAATCGGCTACTTCCAGACCCGACTGCCCGTACTTTTTGATGCCGGTATTAAGCGCCATCAAGACCTTGCGGCCGCCGTGAGCGGGGTTGGGCGAGATTATGTTCTTGAGCTTTTCCGGGTTTAGGGCGTCTTTGTACGGAGTGTCGTCGATTTGCTTGCCGGCGAATTTGTTTAATTCAGGCTTGGGATCAAAGCTTTCCACGTGGCTGACGCCGCCGCACATGAAGATCCAGATTACCGCCTTAGCCTTGGGCGTGAAATGCGGCTGGCCGTCCGGTTTGGCGATGGTTGCTTCCTGAGCCTTTAGGTTGCCGTCGCGAAACAACATGGCGCCGAGAGCCAGGCCGGTGAAGCCTAAGCCGGTGTCAACAAGGAAGGAGCGGCGCGTGACACCTGGGCAGCAAGTAGATCGAGTTGGCTCATTCATGATTATTCTCACTGTCCGGCGTCGTGGATTTTTTTCATTTCTTCAAGTTCGAGAATATGGTTTCGATCCTTAACGCGACCCGCGGCTTTTTTGGCTGCCAGCAGGCCATCGATAGTAAGGACCTGGACCGAAACTCCGAAAAGATCCTTGGGCTCCGACTTTGCGAGAACTTTATCAAAGCGACCTAATCCGGAAACTTCTCCTAGAACATCCACTTCGCCTAAGTCAGTCTGCAATGTAAAATTGAGACCCGCTTCTATAGTCTTGGAATCGAATTGAAATGGCAGGCCGACCGGCGATCCTCGCATGTAAGCATGGTAAGGAGCGAGGGCAGTCGCCAAAGCGGCAATGTTCTGTGGAGTTCGTGCATAGCAAATGGCTAAGTCAAACGTAATATGGGCGGATCCTTGAACGGTCATGGCTTGACCGCCGATCAAAACGTAATCGACCTTATGAATGTGAAGCTGCCTTATAATCATTTCCAGATTCAAGCTCATGTCGGCTCCCCTGGCAATCGGCTGCGATTGACGGGTATTGATTTTGCTGCCTGCTTGTTGCAAAGCCTTCGCGAACTCTAGAGCGCTCAAGCCCCGTTCAAGTCGTTGTGTGGGTGAAAACTGAAGATTGCGGCGCAGCAAAGTAAGATCAATTCCTGTGTCTGAATAGACATCTTCAACGCCATAAAACTTGATCTCTGGAGTCATTTCATTAAATCTCCAAGAACTTACCTACCGAACGCACGGCGATATCTCCATTACCTTATCGTCACAAAATCGTGATGATTGAGCAACACGTGAACCAAGTTCTCCTTGGCGCGCAAGGCAGGATCGGAGGCAGGTTGCTGCCCTTCGAGATCAGAGGCTGCCGCCTGTTGAGGCTTCTCTTTCTGGTAGTCCGACGTTCTTTCTTTGAGGAAAAGGACGCATTCCGCCTGTTCTTGGGGCGTCGGTGGCCGCGATAAGACGCGCTCGAACGCAGCGGTCGTGAATTGGGAATCGTCATCTGCATTCTTGCTAGCCGCCATGCTTCTGGCCAAGAGGCGCGCGTATTTGAGCGTTAATTCACTGTTTATAAGCGCGAGCGCTTGCTGAGGCATCACCGACGACTTGCGACGATAACATTCATACACGTCGGCGCTGTCAAAGATTTTGAGAAACTCCATCTGCTTTTCGGCCGCATGGCGAAAATAAAGACTGCGACGGGGAACGGTCAAGCCAAGCTTCTGATCGATGTCAGGACCGCCGGTAGTCAAATCCAGCTTGCCTGCGACATAAAAGACGCTGTCGCGAACCACTTCGGCCTCAATTCGATGGGGCGGCATGCGCCACAAGTATTTATTGTCGCGATCAATTGCGGCATTCGCAGAATCAGGGGTGGACGCCATGCGGTAAGTGGAACTCGTCACGATGAGCCGGTGCATGGCTTTCATGCTCCACTTTCGTTCCACAAGCTCGGCAGCCATCCAATCGAGTAACGCGGGATGCGAAGGGTGACGGCCGTTGCGTCCAAAATCAAAGACGCTTGGAACGATGGCCTGGCCGAAATGGCGGAGCCAAATGTGATTCATGGCCACGCGGGCCGTGAGCGGGTTTTCCCGGTCGGCAAGCCATTTTGCGAAGGCCAGGCGCCGGCCGGTGCTGATCGCCGGATAAATGGGGACCGGCCGGCTTACATAAGCCGTCGACGGCTGCTGCCCTAATCCGACCTCGGCCGCGGCCAAGGCAGTTTGAGCGTCAGCCGCCTTTTTCATTGCCTCGGGCCGCATGGGAGGGGAGGTCCTCTTCAAAGCCTCCCTGGCTACAAGGACATTGTACTTGGCTTCGTAAAAGGCAACGGATCGCTGGGCGGCCGTTGCGCCAAGTGCGGCCGCCTGACCTTCTACGGTGTCTTTCTTGCCCGCGTCTTCTAGATGCTCCGCTCCGAGCACGGCCACGAGAGAGGAATGACGTGCCTCGGCCAAAGTCGACGCCGCCTCGGCAAGGAACATAGCGTTAAATGAATCCTGCGGACTGGCCAGTCTAGCCATTATGGGGAGCGGTTGACCCACGATTGCTTCGGCGATGGATTGAGCGACTTTTAGTCGGTTTGCTTTGAGAGAAGCCTGAGCTTTTTTCACTTCCTCAGCGCTCGCCGCGAGGTCTTCCTGTTCCACAAATTCGCGTTTACCCGGGATGACTACGCCTTTCGGCAATTTGACAGACCGGGTCTCGGGCAGCCGTCCACCTGACGCTTCAGGCACGCCAGGCTCGAGTGCAGTTTGATCCGGGGTGCGCTCGTCACCCCGAATAAACATGAACGTCTTTACTTCGGGCGTTGCATCGTAAGCGCGGGCCAGACCGTCCCGATTGATGTCCGGCTGACCGGGCACACGGTCCACGCGGACGTTATAAGGTTCGAAGACGGCACGGACTTGATAATATTCCTTTTGCAGAAATGGATCGTACATATGATCGTGGCAGCGGGCGCAACCCAGGGTTGTGCCCAAAAATGCCTGAAAGGTATGGTCCACAGTGTCTTGCAGCCATTTTTCGCGGCTATAGCGCTTGTAATTGCGGACCAAGTATCCCGTCGCACGGACGACCTTATCGTTCTCCGGCGCGATTTCGTCGCCGGCCAGCATCTCCAGGATCATCCGGTCGTAGCCCTTATCCTCGTTTAGAGATTCAATAATCCAATCGCGCCAATGCCAGATGTGCCGTTGGCTGTCGCGAACCTCTTCACCCCAACCGGCCCAATCACTGTAACGCCAGATATCCATCCAATGACGCCCCCAACGCTCGCCGTAGCGCGGACTGGCCAGCAATCGTTCGACGACCCGGTCATAAGCATCCGTTGAAGAATCGGTGAGAAACGCATGCAGCTCTTCCGGCGTGGGCGGCAAACCGATTAGGTCCAAATAGACGCGGCGCAGAAGAATGGCTTTGGGCGCTTCCGGACGAGGTTTCAGCCCGCGCTCCTCGTGGTCGGCGGCAATAAAGGCATCAATGGGATTGCGAACCCACGAAGCATTTTTGACCTGAGGAACGGCCGGCCGGTGAACAACCTGAAGCGGCCGCCACGGGTACCCGCTTCTATATTTCAGAAAGTCGGCCACCGTCTTGTTAGCTGCGGCGACTTCCTCAGCACTCGGTTTGTCGGCGGGGTCGCCGGGAAAATGACCGGTCAGGATTTCGAGAAGATTGGCAACGCCGTCGCCATCGCTGTCTTCCTCGGCGATTGCTTCGATTCGGGAAACGATGTCGGACTTCTTGCCTGCTTTGTCGAGTTCTTTTTTAACTGCCTTTAGCCGAGCCCCGAAAACATTGTGCGGCTTGTCCTTGGCCTCGGTGAAAGGCTTGGCATCCCGGGGCTTGTCCGGCACATGACACGTTTGACAATCGTTGAGCTTCTTGGCAAGAAATGGGCCAAAGTAATCTGCCAAGGCTCTCTTATGAGCCGGACGAGCTTGCGCGATTGCGGGGATCAAGCCGGCGGCAACAGCCACGAAGAAACCCCAACGGGTCATATGCTATTCCTCCGCTAGTGGGGCTTAATGCCAGCGCCAGTCAAGTTTCTGTCTTTCTTACTCGAAACATTGCTAACTCTATCAAATCGTTGTTGGGAAGGGACAAGCGCTCCAGAGCGATCCCATTTCCAAGGCAGGCACGGGCAACTAGGACCTTACGAACGGCCGAAGTATTAGTAGAGGGAACAGGCGGTTTCACAGTCTATGAAACGGGTACTGCCGAGGGATGTCAAGCACTTTCAACGCGAGTTGACTATCGTGAAAAAAAATGGCTGCCTGCATTTCGCCTTACCGGCAGTTGGCGCGGCAAGGGTTTCCGGGTAATAGTGGCTAATGGCTTCGAACGTCAACAAGGAAGCTAAATCCTTAAAGGACGCGATGCCCAGATTCCTAACTCTTACGCCTGAGCCACCATGACGCACTCGCCTATACGTGTCGGGCTGATTGGCGCCGGGGCCAATATGAGAGCTCGGCACATACCGGGTCTTACACCTATTTCTGGAGTGGAAATCGTGGCGGTTTGCAACCGCCGTCCGGAGTCCACCACTGCCGTGGCCAGGGAATTTGGCATCCCCAAGACTTCCGAGCATTGGCGAGATATCGTCGTTGATCCCGACATCGATGCCGTGGTGATCGGCGCTTGGCCTTACTTGCATTGCCCCGTGACGCTCGCGGCTCTTGAAGCCGGCAAGCACGTGCTTACCGAAGCCCGGATGAGCCTCAATGCCGCCGAGGCTCATCGCATGCTGGCGGCTTCCCGACGCAATCCCAAGCTGGTTGCGCAGATCGTCCCCAGCCCTTATGGCCTCAAAGCCCACGATGTAATGCGCGATTTGATGCAGAACGGCTATCTCGGCGACTTGCGGGAAGTCTCGGTTTACCATTTCGGCGGGGCCCTGGCTGACCCGGTCGCCCCGCTGTCATGGCGGCAGGACGCCGCCCTGTCCGGCTTCAACATGTTGACCTTGGGCATCTTACATGAGACGCTTCTGCGCTGGGCCATGCCAACCGTGCGCGTGCTGGCTCAGGTCCACGCGTTCATACCGACGCGCATCGATCCGGCCAGCGGCGTGCGCCGCCCAACCGGAACACCCGATAGCGTTCAAGTCTTGACGATCATGGAAGACGGCGCGCGGGGCGTCTATCAGCTCAGCGGCGTCACTGCTCATGGACAGGGCATGGGCCTGCACTTTTACGGCTCAGAAGGCTATTTGCACTACGATTTGGTAAGCGATCGGATTTTCGGCCTGAACAAGAACTCCCGAACTAGCGAGCCGGAAGAGATTCCGATTCCCCAGGAGAAGGCGCGAAGTTGGCAAGTCGAAGCGGACTTCATCGACGCGATTCGCAACGGAAAAAAAATCGAGCTAACCGATTTCGAAACAGGCGTCGCCTATATGGAGTTCACCGAAGCCGTAGCCCGCAGCGCCCGCCGCGGCGAAGCCGTGACCTTGCCTTTGGCCGATTTCGCGTCGTGACCATCTGCAAAACAGGCTCCATAGCACGTCGGCGGGCGGACCGCGTAAGAGCTTCTAGCCCCCTAAAGTTCGTTTCACGTACTTCGACCAGTCGGAGAAACGATCTTTTTCTTCGCAAATGCAGTTGGCTCTGCCGCTTAGGAAAGATCGTTTCTAACTACCCCTCACACACCCCCCCTCTAGCCAGCTTGAAACGAACTTGGTGGTCCATAGAAGCTTCCCCGGCATTTTCCACGAAAAAACACGAAAAGCATCATGCAGGTCTACAATGTCTGCTGGCCGATTTCTCAAGCTAGCAGTTTCATAAGGTGCTGCCAATCGGAGCCGTTTATGCCGAGCCGCTCGTTTGCAAGCCTTGCCTCGTCCTTCCTTATAGCCATAAGCACTTCATTCTCTATCGTCCCCATGGCAACCGCCGACCACGCCGATTCGAAACCGAAAGAGGTAGAAGGAAAACACAAGAAGATCTTCGAAGAGCTCCTGAAGGATTATCAAGCATACGGGTTGCCCATGCCTCCGAAGGGGGCCAAGTTAGTACGGTTTCCCAATGGATGGCGCTCCTATGCCGACGACGGCGCTGGAAAAGAAACGATTCAACACCACCTCGGTTTCCTGCTCGAAGCGGGCGACAAGAAAAGACCACCACGTTTGCTTGTGGGGACCAAGCAATTTCAGTCAGACAGAGAAGAATTTGAAATGAAAGAGGTTGAGCCCAAGGTAGATGCCGCAAAGGACTTTTTCCCATGCAACACGCACTGGCCTTTTGAGATGAATTGCGGTTTGGCAGTAGCCATTCAGTGTAAGGCACGGGGCTGGGACGATCTGGCCCAGCACCTCTTGGAGGTCAGCCTCAAAGAGGATTGTGGTCACCCCTACGGCGGCTATTATCAACCCTCCGATCTGCCACCGAGGCAAGCCCTGGCCCATTTGGCGTTGGTCCACTGGGCGAATGAAATCGTAGAGCCGAACGCCGATGGGGCGATGATTGCCAAGCGCCTTAAAGCTCTTTACAAAGCTAATCCGACCTTAGATTCGAGGAGAAATCGTTACTTGCTTGATTCGTTGGAAAAGGCTCTCGTCCCCAGCAAGGCCAAACCCGGCAGCGTGGATGCCCTCATTGATGAACTGGCCGACTTTAGCGGCAAGAAAAAATCCGGGGATGAAAAGGCGACCAGCGCATCACCCTATGATCGTCTAGAAGCCTTGTGCTTCGAAGCCGTTCCCGGCCTGATCGAACATCTAGAAGACGAAAGGCTCACTCATCACATAAAGGATGGATTCAACAATTTCCCAACTTGGCATCAGCATGTCCAGCATGTCGTCAGCGAATTGCTCGAGCAGATCGCGGGGGACGATATGAATAAGAACTGGCTCGACCGCCAGCACGGCTATGCCGTCGCAAAAGCCGATGCCCAAGCTTGGTGGGAAAAAGCGCAAAAGACAGGGGAAGAGAAGTATCTAGTCGAATACGTTCTGCCCACCGATCCTAAGCGAAAGTGGCCTAACGAAACCATGTTGAAGCGATTGGCGAAAAAGTATCCCAAGCATCTCCCGAAACTGTATGCAACGCTTCTCGAAGACCGGCCCTGGATAGTAAGTCATCCGCTTGCCAAGGCCCTGGCTAATAGCGCCTTGCCTTATGACGAGAAAGCCCCGCTATTAATAAAGGCCTTTAGGGGCGCCAACGAAGAACATCGCCTGGGCGCCTTCTGGGCGCTTCATGATTTGGACAAAGACCGATTCCTCGATATTCTTGAGGAAACACTCGATAAACTCCCTAAGAGCCCAACCGAGCCCTGTTGGACGTGCCCCGAAGCCAAATGGGCTACGCTGGTTGGCCGAATTACCGAACCTCGCGCTTGGGCAGCTTTGACAAGAGCCGCGAAACGATCCGACGTCGGGCTCCGAATGGAAATATTAAGTGAGGTCTGCAGAGGAAGCCAAGCCAAGGAGCAAATCGCCTTTCTTGCAAGCTTTTTAGACGACGAGTCCGTTCGCGACATCGAATCAAACCCCAAGATGCACGAGGGTCTGCACGCCGGCTACCTTTATCCTCGCCTTGAAGTACGTAATTTCGCTGCCATGAAGCTCGCTGAGATTCTGAAGGTCAAGGCCGAACCGAAGCGGGATTGGGGTGAAGGCGAGTGGAAAAAACTGAGGGAGCAACTGGTTGGTGAAATGAAGAAATGAATCGATGCTAATGCCAATTGCAGCCCGCGGCATTGAGCGTTCTAACCTGCGGCAGCGGAGGCATCGATGTGGTTGACATTTTTTACTAAGACGAGCGAAACGGTTTCCCACCGCTCGAATGGGCCCTCGGGATCGGTTGCGTAAAAAAGCAAAGCGGTATCCCGGCCGACGCGGATCATTTCCGGATGCCGCACGTCATAGGTCTGCCGTTGTTCGTCAAAAGGCGGAAGGGACGAAAAGGAACGGCGCGCACGTATGGAAGGATGCTATCCGGTCGCATGAGATCTCCCCAGTCTGCGTAAATTTTAGCCCAGCTTGGCTTGTTGATCAATCTGGGGAATCAAGCGGTAGGAAATAGTAACGGAGCAGGAAACCAAAAGGGACAACCCGTTGCGTCTTTCCAATTTCTTGATTGCGAAAGGTCCCGTCACGATTTACCATGCAGCCTCGTCGCCTGCCTGCCAACCTTTTGACTCGTTTTCCCAAGGAACTAGCACCATGAAGCGAATTGGATCTCACGCCGTCGCGCCCCTCCTCGCGCTCCTTTTACTCGGTCAGTTGTCCAGCCGTTTACAAGCGGAGGAGTTTTTTTTTAAGGACGGCGATCGCATCGTGATTATTGGCGACAGCATCACCGAACAGCATCTTTACAGCAATTATGTCGAAATGTGGACGCTGAGCCGGTTTCCGGCCTGGAAGCTGGCGTTCCGCAACGTCGGCATTGGCGGCGACGTTTCACCGGGGGGCAATGGTCGATTCAAGCGCGACGTGCTTTCCTTCAATCCAACCGCCATGACCGTCGATTTCGGCATGAACGACGGAGGCTATCAAGATTTCGATGAAGGGCGCTACAAGAGGTACATGACCGGTCTTCAAGGCATGGCGGATCAAGCCAAAGAAGCGAGGATCCGCGTCGCCTGGATTACTCCGCAGCCGGTTGAACATCCGCAGGAGCCCGGCGGCATTCTCGGGTACAACCAAACGCTGGAGCGATACTCCGCCGGAGTGAAGGAGATCGCCGATAAGAATGGCGGGCTTTTCGTCGATCAATTTCATCCGTACCAGGCCGTTCTTGATAAAGCGCGCGCGGCCAAAGTGAAGGACATGGTGGGAGGCGGCGACGCCGTTCATCCCGGCGGCCCGGGCCAGGCTTTGATGGCCGCCTCCATTCTGCGCGGCTTGCATTTCCCGGCTCTCGTCTCTTCGGTGGAAATTGACGCCGGTTCAGGCTCACCGGGCAAAATCGAAAACTGCAAAGTTACGGAGGTAAAGACGGGCGACGGCGGCCTGAGCTTTATGCGTCAGGACAACGCTTTGCCTTTCTTTCCTGAAGAGGCGAAAACCATCCTCAAATGGACGCCCATCCGCGAGGAGCTGAACGAGTATAGGCTCAAAGTCAATGGCCTCAAGGACGGAAAATACGAAGTTCGCTTGGGCGGCAAGAAAGTGGCCAGTTTTACCGCCGAGGAGTTGGCCAAAGGAGTCAACCTTACCGAGACCGCGCTGTCCGCCGGACCGGTCGCGGATCAGGTAAACAAACTTTGGAATGCCGTTAAGGCCAAAAACGGTTCGTACCACGATCGCATCTACCGTGGCATCGTGTTGGCGTCGGTGCCCGATTATCTTCAAGATAAGGACCTCGAGCCGAAGCGCGAAGCGGCCATGAAAGAACGATCGGCCAAAGTCGCCGAACTCGATGAAGCCGTCAGCAACGCCAAGGCCATCGAGCCGCACAAGGTGGAGGTCGTTCCGGAAGCAAAGTGATTAGACACGAAAAGGAGGCAACAAGCAGACAGGGAGACAAGGAGATGGTAGAGTATTTCTTGTCTCCCTGTCCCCTTGTCTCCCTGTCTCCCTGTCTCCCTGTCTCCCTGTCTCCCTGTCTCCCTGTCTCCCTGTCTCCCTGTCTCCTTGTCTCCTTGTCTCCTTGTGTCCTTGTCTCCTAGTTTCCTTGTTCCCTTGTCTCCCTGTCTCCCTGTCTCCCTGTCTCCTTGTCCCCTTGACGCATCGCGCGATAGTTACAGACCGCTCACCTGCGTCAAAAAACCTTTCGTCGCCTCGCTCCGCGGCGATTCGAAAACTTGCGCCGGTGGACCTGATTCGGCGATCTTGCCGGTTTCCATTAGGTAGACCATGTGCGCTACCTGGCGTGCAAAAGCCATAGCGTGGGTGACGACGATCATGGTCAGGCCGGATTTTGCCAGGTCGGTAATGACGGCCAAGACCTCGCCCGCCATGCGCGGGTCGAGAGCGCTGGTCGGTTCGTCAAAGAGCACCGCCTCCGGATGCACGGCCAACGCGCGGGCAATGGCGACGCGCTGCTGCTGGCCGCCGGAGAGGTGTGCGGGGCGGGCATCCAATTTGTCCGCCAGGCCGACGCGGTCGAGGAGTTGACGGGCTTCGGGTTCCGCTTCTTCGCGTGTCTTGCCGAGAACGAAGCGGGGACCGGTCAACACATTGTCCAGCACGCTCAGGTGTGGAAACAAATGGAACTGCTGAAACACCATGCCGACGCGGCGTCGGATGGCGCGCAAGGTGGCTCCCGATTCCGACCGTGGCAGCGATGGCACCAGCCTCAACTCTCCGACCTGCACTTCGCCCTGCTGGAATGTATCCAGGCCGTTAATGCAGCGCAGCAGCGTGCTTTTGCCGCCGCCCGACGGGCCAATGACAGCGGCCACCTCACCCTTGTGCACAGTGAGCGATACGCCGTTGAGCACAAGTAAAGTGCCGTGCCGTTTCACCAAATTGCGTACTTCAATCACGGTCAGCCCCTCCTCACTGTGCAACCGGGGTGTATTGCGTTTCCAACCGCCGAGCCACAAGGGCCAGCGGGTAGCTCATGAGCAAGTAAAGGAGGGCTGTCATTCCTCCCAGAAGCAAAATCTGGCCCGGATTATTGACCGCCAACCGGCTGTATTGCCCGGTCAGCTCAGAAACCGCCACCACCGAGCAAATCGATGTGTCCTTAAAGAGCGAAATGAAATCGTTGGTAACGGTCGGAATGACAACCCGGACTGCCTGCGGGACGATAACCCGACGTAGCGCCGTGCCCTTGCTCATTCCCAATGCCAGGGCAGCTTCCATTTGCCCGCTTGGAATGGCCAGGAAGCCGGCTCGATAGTTCTCTGCTTCATAGGCCGAATAATTAATAGCCAGCCCCGCTATGGCCGCGACAAACGCGGGCACCATCACGCCGATCTCCGGCAATAGAAAGTAAAGGACGTAAATCTGTAGCAGCAAAGGCGTGCCGCGGATCAGCTCGACATAGCCGCGCAACAACCGCTCCAGCCAATGAGGGCCATATAGCCGCCCGACCGCAATGATCAAACCGGCCAATATCGCCAGGGGCATGGAGAGCAAAGAGAGGACTATGGTCATGCCCGCGCCTTGCAGGAGCAGCCCGGCATAGCCGAAGGTCTGCATCCACCAAGTTATTTCAGGCGCTGGGATTTCGGGAGGCCAATCAAAGGCAGTCTTTGCTAAGTCCTCTTGGTCGGCGTTCCACAGCCCATACTCCTTGTAAACCCGTTCGAGCGTGCCATCACGGATCGCCTCACGAAGATTCTCGTTCAGGGTTCGCAGCAGTTGAAGATCATCCTTCCTCACGTAGATCACATAGAAGTCGGGTTCAATTGGCACATCGCAAGCTTCCAGATCCTGGAATATCGGGTCCTTCAGGTAGTAAACTGCGGCGGGCGTGTCTTGGACGGTCGCATCTAGCTGCCCATTCTTAACTAGTTCCATGACGCCCGTGGAACCTTCTTCGGCCAGTGCGACGATTTCAATTTCGTCGCCATAGGTTTCGTGGAGATAGGTCTCCGCCTTGGTGCCGCGCAAAACGCCGATTTTCTTTTTGCCGTGGTTGGCGGCAAGACAAAGGTCGTTCCATACTCTTATCGAAGGGTCGTTTTTTCGGGCGATTAGTTGAAGCCGGTAGATGTAATAGGGGATAGTGGAAGCGAATTCCCGCTCCCGATCTGGAGACCATTCGAACCCGTTGACCACCATGCGGACGTTGCCGCGCTTGAGCAGAGGCAAAAGGCTGTCCCAGGCGGCGCTAACAAATTCCTCCTTGGTGTTTTGCTTGGCCGCGAGATAGCGAACGAGCCGCGCTTCAAAGCCTTTGATCGTCCCATTTTCTTCGATGTAGTACGGAGCGCCCCCGCCCATGTCGCAACCGACCGTCAAAGTGTTTTTAGATTTCTTGGAATAAAAGAGAAGAACCAGCAATACGCTCACCAGAACGACATTGATCGCGAGCTGGCTCCAGAACCAAGGACGGCCGGAAGTGTTAAGCCATCCCGAAGAACGTGAACCTGCGTTGCTTTTCAACTCATGAGTCTCCTTTCATTCCATTGGTAAATTCAATGTGTTAGTAAGTACCACAGAAGAGGACATAGGAAAAGAGGAGAGGTTCAACCATTTTTGCGCCGAAGCGAGCTTGGCTCCGGTGTCACCGACATTCCTGTCGGTGCTTGAACAGACAGAAATGTCTGTTCCACCAGAAGTGCACACTCTCTTCCACGCAGAACTTCATCACGCCTTGATAATATCCCGCACGGTCCGGCCAGCCGGGATCATGGGCAGCACGTGCTCTTGATAGGGAACCTGGACGTCGAGCAGGTAGGGTCCCTGGCTGTCCAGCATTTCTTCGAGAGCGGCATCGAGGTCGTCTTTTTCGCTGACGCGCTGGGCGCCAACTCGGAAGCCGCGGGCAATGGCGACGAAATCCGGATAAGGGGCTTCATCAGGGCCGGCGCCGAGATACGTGTGGGCGCGGTTGCCTTCATAGAATCGATCTTCCCACTGAACCACCATGCCCAGGTGCTGATTGTTAAGAAGCATGGCCTTCACCGGCAGCTTTTCAGTAAAAGCGCAGGCCAGTTCCTGAATGTTCATGAGGAAGCTGCCGTCGCCGTCGATATCGATAACTGTCTTGCCGGGATGGGCTGCCTGAACGCCCATCGCCGCCGGCAGGCCGAACCCCATCGAACCCAGGCCTCCGCTGGTGATCCAGTGGCGCGGCTGATTGAAATGGAAATACTGGGCAGCCCACATTTGATGCTGGCCGACGCCGGTGGTGACATACGTATTTTCAAGCTGGCCGCGTTCCTTGATCATTCGCCATAGGCGGTCGATGGCATGCTGCGCCAGGATGGCATCGTCGCGTTGATCGAAGCGCATTTGCTCCGTGCTGCGCCATTCCTCGATTTGCCGAATCCATTCCGGATAGCGGCCCTTGCCGGCGGTGGCCAGGCCTTCTTCGTCTATCAACTGGACCAGTTCGCGCAAGGCATAGCCAATGTCGCTGACGATTGGCACATGGGCCACCTTGACTTTATTTAGCTCGGACGGGTCGATGTCGATATGGACGATTTTCCCATGCTTGGCGAATTCACTGACTTTGCCAGTCACCCTGTCGTCAAAGCGCACTCCGAGAGCCAGGAGGAGATCGGCTTCGTTGATGGCCAGGTTGGAGTACACGGTGCCGTGCATGCCGAGCATGCGCAGGCAGAGGAAATGTTCACTAGGGAAGCCTCCCAGGCCGTGCACCGTGAGTGCGACCGGGATGCCGGTCTTTTCGGCAAACGCCTTCAGCCAAGCCGCCGCTCCTGAGGCGATAATGCCGCCGCCGGCGTAGATAATTGGCTTTTGACTTTGCCGAATCGCCTCCAAAACTTTTTGTAGCTCCGCTTTGCTCGCTTTTCGATCGGGCTTGTAGCCCGGCAGGTTCATGGGGGGATCGTAATTGGGAATAATGATCTCGCGGTTCTGGAGATCCTTGGGCACGTCCACGATCACCGGACCGGGCCGGCCCGAATTGGCGATATGAAAAGCTTCCTTAATGACGCGCGGGATATCTTCCGTACGGGTAACGAGGTAGTGATGCTTGGTCACAGCACGGCACACTTCGACAATAGGCGTCTCTTGAAACGCATCTGTGCCGATGACGGCGGTGCCAACCTGGCCGGTAATGGCAATGATCGGCACGGAATCCATTTTGGCGTCGGCGAGGCAAGTGACGAAGTTGGTCGCGCCGGGGCCGCTCGTGGCCACGCAAACGCCTACCTTGCCGGTGCTGCGCGCATAGCCCTCGGCCGCGAAACCGCCGCCTTGCTCATGACGCGGTAGAATAGTGCGCACCTGGGAGGCGAACTTCGTCAGCGCCTGGTGGATCGGCATGCTTGCTCCGCCCGGATAGGCGAATACGACGTCAACGCCGTGGTTGATCAGGCACTGCACCAGGATATCAGCGCCTAACTGGGGGACATTCGGCTCGGCCATCGCGGCACAACTCCAAAAGCGAAATCAACTAGAGAACGATATTCCCTAAATAATAGCAGCGCATTGGGTTCGATTCCCATTCAAGAGCGGTCGATTTGGGATAAAAGCCCGCGAGCGTTGCTAAAGACGCATTTATTTACCGCCAGAAATCCCTTGGACAGGACTACGTTGCTATCATTACGATTAGAATATTAACCTGCCTGCGGCACGCCGTCGTTCGTTTCCTACTTTTGAATGCTTTCTTTCTGCCTAGTGCCTCTCGCCTTCTGAGCTGCAAGCATGACACGCGTCATTAGAACTGGTAATCACTTTTTCCCCGCCGCGGCCACATTGCTGGTATTTTCGGTTATGCGGTTGCTGCCGAAAAAATGAGCTTCCGCAATGAAGTAATGGCCGTCTTATCGAAGGGCGGTTGCAATCAGGGTGCTTGCCACGGCAATCAAAACGGCAAAAATGGCTTCAAATTGTCCTTGCGCGGCGAAGATCCTGTTTGGGATGAAGCCGCCTTCACGCGCGATATGTTGGCTCGGCGGGTTAATTGCCTACACCCCGATGAAAGTTTGCTCCTTCTCATCCGCGCATTCGAGGCACGCCATGCGTTGTAGCTTATTTTTACTTTTCTGTTTTTCGACCGGCATTAGTGCGGGCGAGACCTGGCCGCAGTTTCGCGGTCCTCAGGGCGCTGGTCACTCCGACGCCACGGGGCTGCCGGTCAAGTGGACTGAGAAGGAAAATGTCGTTTGGAAAACGGCCATTCATGACAAAGGCTGGTCCTCGCCGGTGGTATGGGGCCAACAAATATGGATGACAACAGCTCGTGAAGATGGCAAGGAAATGTTCGCCGTGTGCGTGGCTCGGGACTCTGGCAAGATCCTTTACGACCTCAAGATTTTCGACGTGGAAAAGCCGGCATTTTGCATTGCATTTAACAGCTACGCGTCCCCATCGCCGGTTATTGAGGAGGGACGAGTTTACGTGCATTTCGGCACTTACGGCACTGCCTGCCTGGATACCGCAACCGGCAAGAAAATCTGGGAGCGGCGCGACCTTAACTGCAATCACCACCGTGGCCCGGGCTCCTCGCCGATTCTTTTCGACGATCTGCTCATCGTCAATTTCGATGGCTTTGATGTGCAATACGTAGTTGCCCTGGACAAAAAGACGGGTAAGACGGTTTGGAAGAAGGACCGCAATATCGCCTACGACCGCGACGACGGCGATATCAAAAAGGCGTACGGCACGCCGGCTGTTTTCGCAGTGGATGGCAAGCCGCAACTGGTCAGCCCGTCGGCGGGGGCAACCATCGCCTACGATCCGCGAACGGGCGACGAGCTCTGGCGGATCAACCACGGCGGCATGAACGCTTCGGCGCCGCCGCTGTACCAGGACGGCCAGGTCTTCATCGCAACCTCGGACGGCGGCTTTCGCCTGCTGGCTGCCCGACACGATGGTCACGGCGACGTGACAAAAACGCACGTTGATTGGAAATACAACAAAGCGGTTCCTTCACGCACTTCGCCGTTGTTGATCGACGATAAGTTGGTCATGATCAATGAGCAAGGCATTCTGTCTTGCCTCACGGCGAAAACCGGCCAGCTGGTCTGGCAAGAGCGTGTGGGCGGTCAATACATCGCTTCGCCGCTCTATGCCGACGGCAAGCTCTATCTCTTTGGCCAAGAGGGAAACTCACTGGTAGGCGAGCCCGGCGGCAAAGCCTGGAAGCTGTTGGCCTCAAACAACCTTGATGCCGGCTGCATGGCTACACCCGCCATAGCGGGCAAAGCCATATTCATCCGCACCAAAACCCATCTTTATCGGATCGAGCACCAGGATTGAGCAAATCTACCAACCTGAGCTAATGTGCCGCGGTGACCCGTTTGACGATCAGCGTCGCATAGCTGCCGCGTGGCAACTCGAACGCTAACCGGGCGGCTTGTTTGCCCGGATGGCGGTCGTCGGGGAGGGCATCAAAGGTCATTCGGGTTGGTCGACATAAGGCCGCTCGTTCGCCGCGGGAAAAAAACAGTTCCCGGACTCCTCTGACCTTAAGTTCGTCAAGTTGCAAACCCTCTTCCTGTAGAACTGCCTTCACATAAAGCAATGCCGGGCTGTCGGCAGCCAACTTCAGCCGAGCGGAAGGCAAAGGCAACTGAAGCTCGGTCAATTTATCTCGCTGGCCGGCATCCAGCCCGCGGTGCATCGGCGCATCGCCTAATCGAAGCCGGACGGTCACTAGCTGGTCCGGCCGGCAATAAGTCCGCAAGGCTTCAGCGAGCATGCGGTTCCAAAGATAGCTTTGATAGGCAGACAGATACAGGCCGCGCAGCTCCGGCCGCAGGCGCGCCACAGCTCCACGGAAATCTTTCGGATGGCTGACGAGGTAATTCACCAGAATACGAGCATGGCCATGGCGCAATTCACGCATAAGTCGGGCCCAATTGCCCCAATGCGCCAAGAGAAGAGCTTTTTCTTTTTTCTGGTCCGCACGGTCATATTCATAGGGCCCTGCCAAGGCCAATTGCAAAGCTTCCTCGAATTTGCCTTTAACCAATAGGCGTCCGATAAATTCACCGCCTTGTTCCACGGAGCCAAAACGTTGATCATCGAAATAATTTGGCGCCCCGTCTCGTCGGACTTCTTCCACAGATTCGCTAAGGGCTGGAATCTGGTTGGGCGCCATGGCCCGAAGGGTCACCCGGAAAGCGTTGGCCCGAATGTCCTGCGGACCGTAAGCCGCCCGGGTCTGGCCGAGATACGAGACTTTTACTCCAGCATGCTGGAGATTGCGGCGCGGTCCGTGCAAGATCGTGAAGTATTGAATGGTCTGGGCATGCCGGTCTTTTAAGCCGCCGTAAGAAACGCGATGCAGGTCGATTTTCCAGCGTCGACTTATGGCCGCCAACGCATCGGGCGTTGACCAGCCCGTTTTCTCCAAGCGATAGAGAGCGAACGTGCCTATCTCGCTGAGTTCAACGTCCGTCAGCTCCTCGACCTGGAAATCTTCAGGCTGCTGTTTGAGCTTCAATGTCGTCCCGCGACGGGCCTTGAGCTTGTGACTGGTTATGCTGATTAATGATAAAGATATGTGCAGCTTTCCGCACCTGGCCTATTGCCCCGCTGCGAATGCCGTGAGTGGGCTCGGCTCTTTTGGCTTGGCGGACGTTGAAATGCTGCGATTCCTGCTCAGGCTTGAAACCGGCTTCAAGAAATCCCAATCATCGCGCGGACCTTGAACCGCCGGAGGCATGACGCGCGGCGTCGGCTCGGCGTCCTGAGGTCGCGGCTTTTCGGAAATCTCCACTACCGTCACGCGGCTGGCGACTTGGGCCAATTCGCTTTCGAGCAGTTCAAGCGTCTTGGGGTGTGTCGGTGATCCAAAGTGCCAAACCCCTTTTACTTGAATGTTCTCAGCCCTGTCCAGGACGTCGCCGTTCCAAATAAGCCCTTCCGCTAGGATGTTGAGAATGCGCAAAGTGTTTTCGGGCTGATTCCGTTCTTCATTCTTGAACGTGTTCGCTCCCAGGTAAACCAGCAGGTCGATGGGGATTCCTTTGTCCTTGGCGTCGCGGGCGACCGCGCGGGCGCAATTGGCGCCGAAACTGAAACCAATCAAAACGAACCGAGCTTCGGGGTCTTCTTCATGCAGCCGATGCAATTCTTTCTGGAAATACGTCGTGTGGTACATTTCGCCGTTATAGAGCTTGTTAAACCCCAACTCGTGTATGTAATCGCGGAGACCGTCTTGATTGGAATAGTCGAACGGGTCGAGTCCGTTGATGCAGAAAACATAAACATGATCCCGGCAGCAGCGCGGGATGTCGACGCACGAAGCTTGAGCGGGCTTTTCCAGCGGCTCGACCGGATGAAGATAAGATAGGCAGCCCGGCGCCGCGCTGAGGACCATGACCAAGAGTAGGCCGTCCAGGAGCCGCCGTCGTCCCTTGGCTCTCATGCGCTCGCGCCTCCTGCGGGATCGCTGACCCTGGGAGGCGCGACTCCTTGCGCACATCGCCCCGGGTTCCCGGCCGGCACTAGATTGACTGGCCGCTAGTTATAGGGTCTGCCTACCTTTCTTCGGCATCTTGTACGGGCCGACTGAATGCGAAACCGGGCTTTGGAGACTTGAGTCAATTTACAGGAATTAGCACATCAGCGGGCGAGACCGCGTTCAAGGTGTTAGGCCCCCAAAGCTTCTCAAAATCAAAGGGGGCCAGGCCAACTGCGGGGCCGCCTTGGTCCGACGCTGGCCACCTTCGAGCCCGACGTTGGCCACCTTCGAAGGAGAGACGCCGAAGACAACGAAAGAGCGCAAGTCGGCATCAGGTGTTCAATTATTGATCACCCTCTGGCGCGCGGGCGGTGCACCACAGTTGGCTATAGACGAGTGTAGAGGGGGATGCCTCAATAGGCGGATTAGGGGCAAATGTGGTATTTGCCGAAGCCGCGATGTAGGAGGTCATCCCCATGAGAAGAAAAGCCTACCGAGCGACGCGTGTCAAGGATGTGGAGGTAGCGCGGTTGACGG
>JBJMQT010000137.1:0-180930 GCA_045802525.1 Gemmataceae bacterium | reverse complement strand
CGTTTTCCCACCGAGTACTTGCACGACCGGTTGGGTTTGGTCCAACTGCTTGCCAAACCGCACCGCTTGCCGTGGGCGAACGCATGAGCTCTTGTCCGAGAGCCGGATGCGGGAAATCCGCACGTCCGGTTCGATGAGCGGGGGTGTGGAAACGGAGCATGGGCAGATACTCTGGCACCGGCATCACCGAAAGGGCCGGCAACACGCATGGCTTCCCTAAACCACCGCGCCACCTCCCGACTCTACCGTGGGGTTAATGGCAATCGCGAACCGGTGGTGTCGCTGCGCTCAACCACCGGCTAATCGCTGTAACGCCTCCGGCGTAAAGAGTTGGGTTGGTGCAATCGTTTTCCGGTGGTGTTGCTGCGCTCAACCACAGGCTAATCTCTATAACGCCTCCGGCGTGCGACGAGCGCAACGCTTCGGATCAAATTGCGAATGCTCTCACGCTGATTCCTTGCACATACAACGCGGCACGCAGGGCCCGGACAAAGGGCAGGGCGTTTGGATTGTCCCCATGGACGCATAGAGTTTTCACGCCTTTGCTTTGGATCAACCATTCGGCCTGACGCACGGCCTCCTGGGCGCTTTCGAGCAATGCGTCATCCTGCGACCGGGGAACCAGCGATCCATCCGCCAAGTAGCGCCGATCGGCGAATCCTTCCGCAACAAACGGGCATCGATCTTGGCAGCCTAGCTGGAGCTGGGAATCGGGCAGAGCCATCACTGCCAAATGGAATAATTCGGCTGCTTTAACCAGGGGTGCGGCGTAACCTGCTTCGCGGCACGCTTGATTGTAGAGCGCGCCATGCGGCTTAACATAACGGAGCGCTATACCCGCGGCCTGGGCCAACCCCGCCAGCGCGCCAATTTGATAGACGCACTCTTCAAAGATCTGCTCCTGGGAGCAAATGACTTCACGCCGGCCAAAGTTTTCGCGATCCGCATAACCGGGATGCGCTCCGACCTGCACGCCGTGTTTGGCTGCCAGCCGTAGCGTCGTGAACGCGATGGCGGCATTGCCCGCATGAAAGCCGCACGCAATATTGGCCGAAGTAATGAGCGCCATGAGTTCGGCGTCGAAAGGAAATCCTTCCCCCAGGTCGCAGTTAATATCGATTTCCATTGGATGGCGTTAGGTTGCGGGATTTCATTTCTTGGGCCGAAATGCCTTGGCGACCGCGTCGTTTGTGGTGAGGTAGGGGCCCTCGATCAGATCAATACAGTAGGGAACCGCGGGAAAGACGGCCAAAAGGCAATCGCGGATGGCGCTCGGCTTACCCGGGAGATTTATGATCAGCGACTTCCCGCGAATCCCGGCAATTTGCCGCGAAAGGATCGCGGTCGGCACTACTCTTAGCGAAATGGCGCGCATTAATTCGCCGAAGCCATCGAGGAGCTTGTCGCATACGGCTTCGGTGGCTTCGGGCGTCACGTCGCGGCGTGCAGGTCCGGTGCCGCCGGTGGTGACAACCAGACAGCAGCCTGCTTTATCGCATAAGTCCCGCAGGGTGGCTTCGATAAGGTGCCGTTCGTCAGGAATGACACGCGGAACCGGCTCCCAGGGACTGGAGAGTATTTCCGTCAAACAATCGTGGATGGCCGGTCCGCCGAGATCTTGGTATTCCCCCCGGCTAGCCCGGTCCGAGACGGTGAGGATCCCAATACGAATTGGCGCGTCGGTAGCCACGGCGACAACCCTCGTTTAGGTGGATGAACTCGGCAACTTCGTTTCCAAAGTTTATTTCTGCTCAAGGCGCATTTCCCGCGCCAAAACCCCTTGCCGGGGGTGTCCGGGGATTGAAATGAAATGAATCCGGGCGACTCATACCACCCCGAGTATACCCGCCTGGTTATGCGTACCCAAGCGCCGTTGCCGCAGTTCCGAAGCTAGACCGCTGGTACGGCGGCCCTTGTCGCCGGTAGGCCATTCTCATTACAAGTAACTCAACCATGGCGAGCGGTACTTTTGCTTGACCCGTGCAAACCAATAGCACACGGGATAAAGAACGATTACGATTCCAAGCCAAATTAAGTAAACCTGCCAAAGCGGGAAGCCATAACCATTTTCCAGCCTGGGAACCCACGGGCCGTCCACGGCCATGGGCGACCAGCCGAAACGATAGTAATCAACCGCAACCGCCAAACCGTGGATCAGCGGAATGTGGAGAAGGTAAAAGAACAACGGCACACGGCCGAATATGACTAGCGGGCGGCCCAACCAACCCACGCCGCGATCAAACCAGGCCAGAGCCATGATAGCCGGGCCGAGGGTCATCAGCAGGTAGTCAAGCGAAGGCGGATATTTCCAGCAATTGAGAAAAGATAAGAACGTGTAGAAATCGTCTTTTTGCAACATCCAAGGATGAAGATCCCCGTAAATGTTCATGGCCCTCATGGCGACGAACGAGAGCGTAAGGATCGCTCCCAGGCCGAGCATCTCCCTTTGCCGGGTCTTGGGTTCTAGCAAGAAGTAAGCGCCAAAGCCGTAGCCGGCAGCCATGACGCCGATCCAAGGAATCAACTTATACCCGGCTCCGAAACTAAAATACGGCTGGAAAGAAAAGTTGTCGCCGTGGTGCAAAATCACCCAAAGCCATTCCGGCAAACCCACTTGCTCGGCCGTCATATTGTCCAAGGTGTTGTGAAAGGCGATCATCACAATGCCGAACGCTGCGATCGCGGATGTGGGAAGAAACACCAGCGCCGATAGCGCCACCATCGACCAGCCTATGGACCAAAAGACGCCGGCGCCATGCTCGTGAATATCCCAATTGAACATCCATGAAGCCCGCACCCAGGTTAATTCCAGAAAGACCAGCCAGACGCCGCGTGTAACAAGAAACCAAGCCAGTTGGCCGCTAGTCTTGCCCCGCGTCCGGAAAAGAAATGCCCCAGTCCCGGCGAGAAAAATAAAGTTCGGCGCGCAGTAGTGCGTGATCCAGCGGGTGAAGAACAGCCCGGGAGTGGTTTTGGTCAGGTCGACAGGGTCGTAGAAAACATTGGTGAAATAATCACGCGTATGGTCCAAGGCCATGATGACCATGATGAGTCCGCGCAAAAGATCAATCCCATCGAGCCTCTGCTTGATTTCCGGCGGGTTTCCCATCCGCTTCTCCTTGGTCTGGTTTCCGGCATAAAGGCACGGACAGGCCATTCTGAGGCTGTAATATAACCCTTGCTTTGGCAATTGAAACAAAATCCGGCCAGGGCAGGCGAAATACTTGCCGGTTTGTTGCGATTTCGAAGGTCAAGGACGACCGGGTTATACCTACCGAGGCCAATTCAACATGACCCGAACCACGTGGACCTTTCATTCCGCCGGCCAAATCCTCTTCGGGCGTCAGGCGACGCGGCAACTAGGCGATGTGGTTCGCCGTCTCGACGCCCGAAGGCTGCTCATAGTGACCGATCCTGTGCTTCTGAAGACGGGCCTAGTCGAACACATCCATGTGCCGTTAAGCGAATCGGGCGTGAAGACCGATATCTTTTCGGATGGCGAACCAGAGCCGTCCCTCCACGCCGCCAAGGCGGCTATCGATAATGCTCGTTCGTTCAAACCTGACGTGATTCTTGGTCTGGGCGGCGGCAGCAATATGGACCTTTCAAAGATTACCGCAACCTGCCTGGCGCACGGCGGCTCCCCGCTGGACTACGCCGGCGACGATAAAGTCCCCGGGCGTATTACGCCGCTCATTTGCGTGCCAACAACCGCCGGCACGGGCTCCGAAGTCTCGGCCGCGGCGGTGCTGACGGACAGCGCTAATGAAATGAAGGTCGGCATTCTCAGCAATCACTTGCGGCCGGCCGTGGCTTTAGTCGATCCCATGCTGACGGTTTCCTGTCCCCCCAAGGTAACGGCCGACAGCGGGATTGACGCCCTTACTCACGCAATCGAAGCCTATACCGCCATTGATAATGAGAGGTTTCCTCTGCCCAGCGGCGAACGCACGGTCTATCAAGGCCGCAATCCCATGGGAGATTTGGTGGCCGAGAAAGCCATTGGCTTGATCGGCCAATTCTTGCGCCGGGCCGTTGCCGATGGAAACGATTTGGAAGCCCGGGAGGGCATGGCTTTAGCCGGAACGCTGGCAGGTCTTGCTTTTTCCAACGTAGGCGTGGCACTGGTTCACGCCATGGAATATCCCGTAGGCGGCTCGACGCATTGTTCCCACGGCGCCGGCAATGGGTTGTTGTTGCCCTACGTGATGCGTTTCAATTTGCCCGGAAGGGAGCGCTCCTTTGCCGCGATCGCTAGGTTTTTGGGCGAGGACGTCGCCGACAAGAGTGAAAAGGAGGCAGCCGATAAAGCGATTCAAGCCGTGGAAACTCTCCGCAAAGACATTGGCATCCCGCAGCGGTTACGCGACCTGGGTGTCAAACAAGAGCAGCTTCGCCCGTTCGCTGAGAAGGCCGCCGGCATTAAGCGCATCCTCCGCGTCAATCCACACACTGTGACGGTGGAACAAGTGGAAGAGATTTATCGGCGGGCGTATTAGCGGTTGTTTTGGGGAACCTCTTTCTTGGCTTGAAGAAGATCGTTACTCAAGATAGTTGGGCACCAAT
The DNA here is from genome assembly GCA_045802525.1 of Gemmataceae bacterium. Classification (GTDB taxonomy): domain Bacteria; phylum Planctomycetota; class Planctomycetia; order Gemmatales; family Gemmataceae; genus JBJMQT01. The sequence goes on along the minus strand of JBJMQT010000137.1, from coordinate 176,364 downwards.
ATTTCTCGATGTGCTGAACAATCAACTCCGTTCCGGCTTCATGGCTGACGAAGGGACTTTTTTTCGGGTTATACATGGCATCGGTTAAATCGCGCACCAGGACGCAACGCATGCCCCATCGGGTCATTTGGCGAATTGCGAACGACCGGCCCAGCACGCACATGTTGGTATGGACCCCCATCATAAGCACGTTTTTGATGCCCCGCTCTTTGAAGAGACTGTAGATTTCTTCGCCGTTGTCCGAAATGCCGTCCTCATCCCCGATGGTCAAGGCGGCGTGCTGGCGAGTCCAGGTGCGATGCTCTCGATCCGGCTTGGCGTCGTCGCATCCGCCATCCGACGCGTCAACGGGCAAGGGCGGCTCCGCAATTTCAACTGGCTGAGGCGGTTTGACCCGTTGGACGTCGGCCAAGCGCCGGCGCTGAGGTGTGGCCTTGTAAAACTCCATGCATTCCGATGGCGCATGAACAATCAGCACGCCTTGCGCGCGGGCGGATTTCAATACTTCTTCCATTTTCTTGGCCAGTTCGGCACAGCGCTCGCTCGCTTTTTGGCACCAATGCTTATCCCACATATCGCAAACGATGATGGCTGTCTCTCGGGCCGCAAAGTCCTTGGTAAGCGTAACTTCATCCCAGGCTTTGCTGCCTTTGAATGGCTCGACGCGAGTGCGGAGATGCAGCCGCAAAATATCTTCACTCGATGGTTTCGCCGTATCAGCAGCCGGACCTAACGGGGCGGCCGTCGAAGCCAAGCATAGGGTGAGTAAAGCAAGAAAGCTTCGGCGTGGAGTGGCTGGAAAAGTCATATCGGGAACTCCTGGCTAGAGACCGAAGGAGAAAGTTTGTTAGGTTCCTATCCTAACGTAGCCGGCGAAGGATACAACTAACCAACAAACAAGTCGCCACGATAAACAGGAGGCCTGCGATGAGCGCGGCAAGGCAGTTCAAGTCGGAGCTGGTTGCTGTTTTCGGTCAGCCAATTGCCGAGAACCCAACCCAGTGCATGATGGAGGCTGCTTTCCGCGACTTGGGCATTGACTGGCGTTACCTTACGATCGAGGTCGCTCCTGCCGATTTGGCAGACGCGATTCGCGGCATGCGCGCCATGGGCTTCCGGGGCGCCAATTGTACGATCCCGCACAAGGTCGCCGTGGTCCTATATCTCGACGAGCTATCGCCTGCCGTTCAGGCTATCGGCGCGGTCAACTGCATCGTGCGCCAGGGCAATCGCTTGCTGGGCGAGAACACCGACGGCAAGGGCTTTCTTCAATCGCTCCAGGAAGTCATGCCTGTCAAAGGCACAAGAGCCGTGCTCCTCGGCGCCGGCGGGGCGGCCCGAGCGATCGGCGTGGAATTGTTGCGGGCCGGCTGCGCGGGCATCACGGTGGTCAATCGCAGTCGGCCACGCGGCGAGGAGCTGGTCGCCATCCTTAACCGCGTGGCGACCGGCAAGGCGACTTTTGTGGCCTGGCAAGGCGACTATGCCGTTCCGCCCGGCACAGATGTTCTCATCAATGCCACTTCAATCGGTCTCTTCCCCGATGTTGATGCCCGTGTCCCTCTGAAGATTGACGCCCTTCAGCCAGCCACGCTGGTCTGCGATGTCATCCCCAATCCGCCGCGCACCCGGCTCGTGCGCGACGCCGAGTCTCGTGGCTGCCGGACCCTGGACGGCCTTGGCATGCTGGTCAACCAGGGTGTCATCGGCATTCGCCTGTGGACGGGCCTTGATCCAAACCCCGTGGTGATGCGAGATGCATTGGAGGAAGTGTTCGGCTCTTCGTGAGCTGAAGCTTCTGAGTTTCCCTGGCCAGCTCATAGGCGGCGACCGCCGAGGCGCAAGCCCGATGTGGATGCTGTCATGACTAATCGGGATCACGCCTCGACCCTCGCCCTTCGAACCTTGCGAAGGTTCTTTTTCTCCGGTTACCCCTTGGGCTCAAGCTCTTTGACATGGTCCCATTTTGCGCCTAGCACTGTCTTGCTGTCGCATTCTAGCCAGTTGTCGAGCAGCGTCGCGTAGACACGGCGGAAATCGGTATGGAACTTCAGATCGTCGGCATCGAGGTCCGCCAGGCTAGGATGCTGGCCGACGACGCCGCCCTTGACTGATGGCCCTGCCACAAATAGGCACGACGCGGCGCCGTGATCGGTTCCCCGGCTATTATTTTCCCCGACACGACGGCCAAATTCCGAGAACGTCATGAGCCGCACTCGGCTATCGTGTCCCGAGGATTTCAGCGTCTGATAGAAACCGGCTATCGAGGCGGCCAAATCTGCAAGGAGTGTGCTATGGGTGGGGCCCTGACCGGCATGAGTGTCGAAGCCGTCCAGATTGACATAAAAGATGCGCGTGCCGAACCCTTTGGCAATGAGGCCGGCGACCAGTTGCAGCTTTTGGGCGAGGCCATCGCCTTGGCGGGCCACGGCGTTTGGTCCCTCCAGCAATTGGCGCAGGTTTTCGACGGCCGTCAGCGTTTGCACTTGGCGGCGCTGCACGAATGAGGCTAAGTCGTCGTCTCTGGATATTCCCGAGGGCTTGGCCAACTCTTCCAGGAGACGGCGGCGAGCTTTCTGATTGCCGGATTTGCCCCCTCCAATTTCGAGCCGGAAGGAGTTTTGATCGTTGATGCTGACCGCGCCGCCGGGCGCTCCGGCCGCGGCAAGGGGAAGGACTTTGTTGCCGATGTTCAGGATGGGCACACCGCCGGAGCCGAGCTTCATCGCGGTCGTCGCCCGGCCCAGCCAACCGGTAGAGGCGGTCCTTTTAGGTTCACCGGACTGCCAGATGTCCATGGCTTCGAAATGGGAGCGTTCCGGATTGGGGTAGCCGACGCCCTGCACAACGGCGAGCTGCCCTTGCTCCCAAAGGGGCTTGAAGGCTTGCATGCCGGAGTGCAGGCCAACATGGTCGTCCAGGCGAATCACCACGTCCTTCGTCTGGCGCAAGGTGGGCCGGGCCTTGTGATACAAGTCGTCGGCGTAGGGAATGACCGTATTGAGGCCGTCATTACCGCCGCTCATTTCCAACACCACCAAGATGTTGTCTTTGCCTGGGGCAGCCGCCTGGGCCGTCCGGGCCACGAACTGGGGAATCACCGCGCCCAAGGCCACCAGAGACGAGCCTCGCAGCGTGCGCGTCAGAAACTCGCGACGTGTGAACATTTTGGTACTCCAGAAGGAATCTTGAGCAAGTAGAGTTGAGTCACGATTGCAAACGTGACGCACAATCGTTGGTCAGGACCGGAATCCTGAACCCGCCGGTAACGAGTCTTATGCCAATTGATCCATGGCCAAGATGGCGTGCACCGCCTCGCGCACGCGGCGGTCGAGGGCAGGACCGGTCGGATTTTCTTCGGCCATGAAGGCTGTTAGTTTCGCCTGCAATTCAGGCGTGAAGCCGCCAGGCATGTACAGATCGAGAAGGGCGCGGACGGCGTCTTCCGGACGATTTACCCATTCCTCTTGCAAGAGGCGAGCCGGGTCAAAAGCCCGCGGCGGTATAGCTTCCTCGGCGCCCTCGGCCGGCTCGGCGCTCTTAGCGGTCTTTCCGGCGCCGCTTTCCGCTGTGCTGAGGGCGGAGGCCTGCATGCCATTCGGTTCCGGGACCGATCTATCCCATAGCGTGCCCATGGCCAGTGCACCGGCAAAATTGTCGCGTTCGAGCACTGTGGCGGTGTTCAGCCAGGAACGGCCCCCGGGCCAGCCTTTGACGTTAGGCGGCGCAAATAATTGCTGACCCATTGCTCCAAGTCGACCTACGAGCGTCTGCTGCGGCAACTGCCTGTAGTCCGCGTCTTTCTCGCCATAGCGCCGGTACACGGCCTGCACTGCTCCCAACGTGAACTCGATGGGCCCTTTGATCCTTTGGCGAAACGCGTGGTCCGAGTAAAAGTGTCGCGAAGACAGCATGGTCCTGATTAATCCGGCGAGGTCATACTCGCTCTTGCGGAAACTGATGCACAAAGGTTCTAGCAGAGCATCCGGCGGTACGGCGTTTTCACTTATCAAGAAGCTGTAGAGCTTGCGGACCAGGAAGCGGGCGGCTTGGGGCTGATCCAGCACTATGCGGACCACATCGTCGCCATTCCAGGCGCCGGTTTGCCCCAGGAATGTCTTTGGGCCGTCGTCATGAAACCGGGCTTCGAACTTAAAAACTTTGCCGTCGGTGTGCCAGCCGGTAAAGGCGCGGGCGGCTTCGCGAATGTCCTTTTCCGTGTAATTCCCTACACCCAGGCTAAATAACTCCATCAATTCACGCGCGTAATTCTCGTTAGGCCGACCCTTAGTATTGCTGTTGGAATCCAGCCAGACCAACATAGCCCCGTCTTTGCTAATGGCTTGTAGGAAAGGGCCGAACTTCCCAAGTGCGTGGGATCGCAGCAGGCAATTTTGGCGGTACATTAGCTCGACGTCTTGCACCTTGGCAATGCTGGTGGCGAAATGGTTATGCCAAAACAGGGTCATTTTTTCGCGCAATGGATGGCCGCTGTGCAGCATGGCGTATAACCACCAGCCGACTAGAAGTTCGCCGCCGTTGTCGCGAGCGGCGGCGATGTTGCCGACATCGATAATCGTTTCAAGCACTTCCGCCGCATCGGGCCTTCCCTTCATCAAGAGATCGAGCGTGCCTTGATGACCTAGGCGAAGTGCCTCTAAGAGGTCTTCGCGGCCGGCCCCAAATGCGGCACGGCGGTAGAGGTGGGCAACCCACTTGCGCCCCCAAGGATCGGCAGGCGTCGGTTCCCAGGGAAGCCAAGCCTCGGCAGGATCAACTTGTACTAAAGGAGGAACTTTGTCGGCCATGCTTCACCTCGATCGTCGGGAAAACGCTTTTCGGAAGAATGCCTTCGGTGGGGCCGGTGACAAAACTGTCGACAATCCAGGCCCATTTCACCACCCATCGCTGAGTGCAAGCAGCTTTATTGATATCGCGTCGCTTAATTCTGAATCGTCAGTTCGTAGCGAACGTTGAAGCAAGGGTTTTGTTCTTCGCCGCGGGGCGGACTGCCGTAAAGGTACGCCGTCGCCCCCTCAACCTTGTAAACGAACGGTTTTCCGGTGATCGGATCCTCCGGCAATGGCACCGACATCTGAGTCAACGTCTTAGGAAGCCCGCCGTCGTGATCCACGGCGTACAAGCGAAGCGCCTCGACGTGGCGCAAGAGCGCCAACCGCTGCTCCAGGCGGGCCTGAGCGCGGCGGTCGTCTACAACATGAGGCATTAGATCGGCAAACAATCCGTCCCCATGTTGCCTCAATTCCTCGCTTCCGGCCACCGCGTCAATTTGCCACGACGGCAGTCCGAGAAACTTCATACCTTCGTCGCGCCGTGTCTCGTAGCCCAGCTTTTCATCCAGCAAAATAATTTGGATCGGGGGGAACTTACGGATGACGTCTTCCTTACCTCCCGATTCGATGAGCCGGCCTTGAGCCGCCCTGACCCTTTCGGAATCGTTTACTCGCGCTGCCAATTCGGCGCGCAATCTTCGGGGAGCTTCGCCCGCCTGCTCTCTCGCGAAACTAATTAAGCCGGAGAGACGGCTGACAAATTTCTCCAGCTCGTCGGCGGTCATAGGCGCGTCTTCCTGAAGGAGCTGAAAGTCCGCGGCTACCAGTGCGCCGTCGCCCTGCAACCCCTTGCGAAGCTCCACCAGGGGGGAGGGAAGATCGGTTAGAGCCCAGTAAAGGTTTGGGCAGCCGGGCTGTTGCACCATCTCCTCTAACGTGCCGATCGCCAGTTGGGCCACCGACAAACCGACCAAGTTTGCGGACTCGGTGGGATGCTCGCCGAGATGGCGGGCCAGGGCGAACATCGTTTTGGCAGTGCGCACGGCGTCATCAAAGCGGCGTCCAGCCACTTCGCCGCGAAACCGGACCTGCAAGGCCGGTCCGAGAAGTTGAAGGCGGCCTAATTCCAAAAGAGGCAAGTCCATTCCCTCCTTCTGAACTTGGCGCAACAGCTGCCAGTCGGGTGTATCCAGCCGTGCCGCCCAATCGGCCTGGCGCAGCGCGGACCCGCCGTATTGGCGCAATTTGTCGACAGGAAGATCGGCGAGCGGCATCGACAGATAGCGGATTCGGTCGGCGGTGGCTTCTTTGCTGTAGAAGAAGTTGCGCTGCTCCGCGAAGCACTTCAAGTAGTTCTGAGCGGGATTGCCGGGGTTCAACTCGCGCAATGCCGGAAGAAGCTGGTATTTCAAGACCGGTTTGGGCGCCGCCATGGGCCGGACCTTGAGTCTGATCACGGTTTCCCCGGCCAGGGAACCGAGAGGGAGCGCAGCCAGTGTCAATGCAGCGAGGACAACGCGAGTCATTGCAGGAAGCCCCCGGCTTCAAAAGGGACCACGGACGAAGTCGAAAGTGAATCGGTTTGTTTACTTTTGAATTGTAATTTCGTAATGGATGTTAAAAGGCGCATTGCTTTCATAGCCCTTGGGCGGAGTGCCGCGGAGGTGGGCCGTGGCCCCTTCCACTTGGTAAAGAAACGGCTTGCCCGTGAAAGGATCTACGGGCAAGGGCACGGAGATCTCAGCCAAAGAATGGGGCAATTTCCCTTCATGGTCGGCCGCATAAAGGCGCACAGCCTCGACGTGCCGCAAAAGCGCAATTCGTTGTTCCAGGCGCCCTTGGGCGCTATGCACCTTATTCAGAGCAGGCAAAAGATACCCCGCGAGGATCCCCATATCTTTTGTGCCCTTTTTGGGGCCGGTGATGCCCAACTGCTCGGCCTGCCAGGGCGGGAAGTTCACCAGTTTAAAAATGTCGTCCCGGCGGGCCTCGTAATCCCGCCAGTCATCGAGAAGGATGATTTGGCCGGCCGGAAACTGCAAAAGGCGCTCCTCGGGAATCCCGGCTTCGATCAGCCGCTGCCGCGCCGCGCTAATCGCCGTCTCGTCTTTTATTCGCGACTCCAGGAAGTCGCGCATGCGATTGACCCCTTTGCTATCGGTCGCGATTTTGTCGATGTGGTTGACCACCTTTTTGATCTGCTCCTCGCTCATCGGGTTCGTTTGGTCGAGGTCGCGGAATTCTCCGCGCAGCAACATGCGTTCGCCCTGCAAGCCCAGGTCGAGAGAAACCAGGGGACTGGGTAAATTCGTTAGGGCCCAGTAGAGGTTGGGGCAGCCGGGCTGCTCCAGCATTTCTTCCAGCGGCCCGATGGCCACGAAAGCGATAGCAATGCCCACCAAGTCGCTAATGAGCGTTGGGCTCTCGGTCATGTGGCGGGACATGGCGAACATCGTCTTGGCGGTTCGGACCGCGTCGTCATAGTGATGCAGCGCGACCTCGCCACGGAAGCGAACTTTCAGCGCTTGGGCCAGGGCCCGCATCATTTGCACGTCGGGCAAAAGCAGACCGATCCCCTCGGTCTTGCATTGGAGCAGAATCTGCCAATCAGGTTTATCCAGCCGGGCCGCCCAATCCGCCTGGCGCAGAGCGAATTTGCCATAGTCCCGCAGCTCTTGAGCGGGCAGTTCCTTCAGCGGCATGACGAGCAACTTCTCGCGGCGCTCGCAGGTTTCCTTGTTAAAGAAGAAGTTCTGCTGTTCGGAGAAGCATTTCAAGTAGTTCTGAATGGGATTGCCCGGGTTCATCTCGTTGAGTTCGGGCAAGAGCAGGTACCGGAGAGCCGGTTTGGGCGCTGCCATCGGCTGTACGGTCAGCCGAATTACCGTCTCGGCGGGCTTGGCCGGCTCATCGGCCCAGGAAGGAATCGTCAGGGAAATCAACACGGCGACACAGAGCAGTGTTCGAGACACGGGATGCCTCCAGACGAGCAAAGAGAACAAAAAGGAATTAAGTCAATTGAGAATCGACGTCGACGGCGCGGCGAAGGCCCGCAAAGGGGGACCGCTTTCCACAAAGCTGCCGGTTTGGGACGGTGGAAGACGTCCCTCCGTTTCGGCCGCGTCCAGAAGATTGCGGCGAGCGGACCACAGCCCAGGACTATCGGACGAATCGGGACTGGAAGGTTCCGAAGGGGAAGTCTGGGCAGGCGCCGGCGCGGCGTTGAGCGGCAAAGCGGCGGCAGACGGGGCAGGGCGTTCCCACCACAGCGCCAGCGTCAACATCTGCGTGGCCGCCAGTGCCGCCGCCAAGGCAATCCACGGCCGGTTCGGGCGGGCGGAGCGTTGGCCGGCCGTGTACAGTAAGCCATCGCGATCCAAGCTGCCGGCTTCCGGAGTAAATCGGCTCAGGCGTTCGAGGATAGGTTCGGACATGATACCCCCAGGAGCTTTCGAAGACCTTCCACTCCGGCTGTATAGCGACGGAAGGCGGAGCTCGCCGAGCAGCCCATCACCTCCGCAATTTGCTCGAAATTCAGGCCGCCCCAATGGCGAGCCACAATGACCTCGCGTTGCTCCGGCGGCAAGCCTTGCAGAGCAGCCACGGCCGATTCAGCGTCAAGGCCATCGACTTCGCTTTCAACGAACCATTTAACCGGTCGCGCAACCGCCGATTCCCGCCGGCGTCGACGCCGCGTCATTTTCCCGGCATCCAAAGCCCCATTGCGGACTACCCGGTAAAGCCAGGCCACCGCGTCCAGCGGCGACTGGCGCTGACGGACCAGTTTGAAAAACGCATCTTGGACGACGTCTTCGGGCGTATCGCACCACTGCCGCGCATAAAGCACCAGCGGAGCGGCTTGGGCGTCGATCAGCCTGGCGAGGTCCGAAGGACTCATTTGATTTTAAGACGACGTGGAATGGAAAGAATTCCGCGACTCGGTTCAAACAAGGAATGAAAAAAGCAAGGGACCTAGACCCCTACCTAAAACGTTGATCGTGATCGAAGACCAGGCGTTTATTCATTTAGTTTCTGGACCTCTTGAGCAGCGTCTGCACATCGGCCCATAGCTTGCGGCAGGTTTCTTGCTCGGGTTCGGGGAGTTTGGCAAGCGGCTGCGCATCGCGGATGCCGGCGAGGTGGGTTTGCCATTGCTGAAACGCCATGGGCTCGTAGGCTGGGTCTTCCATCTTGGCGGCACTTGCTGTGGTAATTCACCTCAAGCAGGCGCAAAATCGCTCAAGTGCCGTAGCTTGGGTGGATGAAAGGCCAGCACAATGTCTTGATGCGGCACGCCGGCGCGGACCAGCGCGGTGGCGATTCCTTCCTCAGTGTCGTCTTCTTCGACCCAAATTTTGCCGTCGCGCAGGCGGACGTGGAGGAGCGTGATCCTGACCCGGCGATCCTTATCCCACCCGTACGTTAGGAGTAAGTATTGGTCATGTTCCTCGTCGAAAATGCACTGCGTCTCGATGCCATTGGAGCGTGCTCGATTGGCATAAGCGCAAAAGTCGCTTAGATGTTTCTTCACCAAAGCACGGTAGTGGGTCAGTTTATCCATCGCAGGATCTCCTCGGTGTCCAAATCAACTACCACAAGCTTGATATGGTTGTTTTGCACAACAAGCTGGACAGATTCCCGCTCGAAGAATCCGATCTGTACCGCTCCGCTCACAGCGAGGAACAGTTCTCGTTCTGGGGCGAGAAGAGCCAGCAAATCACGATAGATTACATACTGGCCTAAAGCGGATTGCCAGTCACGCTGGAGGGACGGCCCCAGGAACTCTTGATTTCCACGACGATCCGCTGTTCGTGCCGCTCTGCGGCCAGGGGTCGCTCGGCGCCCAAATCGGCGAACAGCTCCACGTCCTTGTACTGAATGGTGAAAGGATCGTGCGTAATCGTCCACCCATCCTTGATAAGCGCATTACGAACCGCAGCATGGATTTTGTCCAAGGCCGGCATCCGAGACCTCCACCTACTTATTATCCGCTTTCTTAAGCAAGCTTGCCACATCGGCCCACAGCTTGCGGCAGGTTTCTTGCTCGGGTTCGGGGAGCTTGGCGAGCGTTTGCGGATCGCGGCTGCCGGAGAGGTCGGGTTCGGTTTGGCGGAATTGAGGTACTTGCTGGGGTCGCCTGGAGACAATCCTTCCTTTAGGCGGCCGATTGGTCCTTCTCATCTCTCTTGGTTAAGGTGTCTAGGAGACGGCCCTGATACTGCTTTTGCAGTTCCTCGTATTGGGCAACTAGCCGGGCAGGATCATGGTCGAAACGTGCCGAAATCTGGTGGCGGATTTCCCGAACCTCCTCGATGATCGCGTCATTTTGTTTCTCGTGCATCGTCTTCTCCTAAAAGCTCTAGCGGTGTCACCAAGAGAGGAACATAGAGGCCCAGCATACTTTTGATGCGGCGAATATGGCCGAACTTGTTGGCATTCGCCAGGTGTTGACAGTTCCAGGTCAGGAGGAAATCGCACTTGTGATAGGACGCCAGCGCCAAATGTAACGCGTCACCGGCGGGATCGGCGGGCATGACCTTGTGCTGCAGGTACGCGGCGATGATTTCCGCAATGGCCGCCTCGATAGGTAAAAGCGGCAAGTCACGAACCAGGGTCAACCAGTCTCCACTCCGGTCTTGCGGACCACCAGCCAGCTCATCCAAAACCGCAACGCTTGTCACTAATTCAAATCTCGTCGATGCCGTGCTCCACCATTGTCGAGTCCATTGCCGGCGCGCCACGATGTTGGGCGTTGTTCGAGCTTCATGGTAGAAGCTCGGAATAGTGGTTTCACATAGACCCAAGGTTTCGCCATTGCTGTAAGATAACGCTTTCAAAGCAACCAAAGCAATGGATCGAAAGATCCTGACTCCGGGGCGGTCTTAAAATCTAGCGGCCCGGCCAACCTCTTCCTGGGCGCTGCTTAAGCGCCGACCGGCATCACTTCTTTGCTTCCTGGGCCTTACTGCGACTTTTTGCCGTTAGAGGTATTTTCATCCACCCGAATGGTTTGCAGCACTTCCGCTCTCTTGGCGTTGGTTGGCTATTGTTTCATTTATGATGCGCTTAAACCATTAGGACAACCGATTCATTTGATTTCGGTATTGCAAGCGAGCCCTGGTCATACGTTCCCGGATTCCGCCTTCCTTGACGAAGTCTTCCTCCAGTTGGCGGATTTGACGATCGAGAAGATAGTTCGCCTGGTGAATCAAGCAAATGGCCATATTAGCCACGACTTCGGCCGGCCGGGTTTCGCAGAATTCGCGGAAGAGTTCGTACGTCCCATGGGGCCCGCTCCCCAGTTTGCGAACAAACTGGGCCTCTTTCGAGGCCCTTCTCCCAAAGCGGCAAGTCGCGTACGCGCAGGAAGTCGCGGTAATCGACCAGCAGTTCCTCTAAGCTGGCCCGGGCCACGTTCGTCAGCTTGATCTCCATTTCCTTCGAAGTGCCGGACGCCTTGCTCCCTTCCGCGATATTCTGTTTACCCGAGCGGGCGGCCTGGACCATTTGATCGACGGTGCGGTCGCTCCGGCTTAGAAAGCGCTGACAGAAGCGGTAGGTAAGGTCGTAAACGACTTCTGCCTTTTGATAGGAGAGCAGCTCCTGGTAGTTGCCGTAGGGCGGAAGGAAGCCGGGTTGTTTGGGAGAGGGGTTCATCGAGGGCTCCAGGAGGATGGACTCAAAAGCCTTATAGGACCTATAAGACTTATAGGTCCTATAAGACCTAATGAGCCAGAAGGTTTGCTCGGTGTAATGCACGGTCGGTAGTGCAATCGGCTTCGTTCCTCAGTTCATTGTGGATATTCTTGATCGGTTGCTTGAATATGAATTAATTGGCCTCTTTGCCATCGAGTTTTAATCACGAACAAGCCCAAGCGTAAGCGGTGCATGATTTTTTTATCAAGCATCGAAAAGGACGTAATGGCTATTCCGCTTTGGCAGAAGCAGGTCAGGCGGCTTTAAAGGGAAAAATCAAACGTGGCGCGGTCTGCCCGCGTCCTCTTTGCTCCCGCGGCGCCGCCCTATGCTAGTTCAGTGAAAACCGCCCGCTCTCGATTTGCAACACAGAATGCTTGCATTCCGTTTTTCATCCGGTGGCTCCGTTTTTCATCAGGGGTAGGTGGGGGATGAAAAACGGAAAATGATTGCTCATTTCGTCCGCCGCAAACGGCGATCCATTACGCAAGTCTTTGCGCCGTAGTACTTTGAGACGAATGGCTCCGCCTCGCCCTTTTTTGCGCGATAACGAGTCCCAAATGCTTTTCATTTCATTCCACGGGAGGTCAGGCGAAATGGAGAGAACCAATTGGCAGCAGCGATAGGAAAGGGAACAGAAAGGCTTGCCGGAATCCCAGGCGCGGCTAAAGCTGGGTTTCGGCCATTTCGAGCGCGCGCAGTAAACCGCGTGCCTTGTTAAGCGTCTCTTCACGCTCGTTTGCGGGCACGCTGTCGGCTACGATGCCTGCGCCGGCCTGTAGGTAAACCGTTTGGCCAGTGAGAACCAGGGTCCTTAGTGCGATGCAGGTGTCCATATTGCCGCCGAAATCAACGTATCCTACCGCGCCGCCGTAAGGACCGCGGCGGTGGGGTTCCAGTTCGTCAATGATCTCCATGGCCCGCACCTTGGGAGCGCCGCTTAGCGTACCGGCAGGGAGGCAGGCGCGCAGCGCGTCGAGGGCTGATTTGCCCTCTTGCAAGCGTCCCGTTACCGTGCTGCATAGATGCATGACGTGACTATAACGCTCGACCGTCATGACATTGTCGAGGCTCACGGAGCCGAATTTGGCAATACGGCCAATATCATTGCGCCCCAGATCGACGAGCATGATATGTTCGGCCCGCTCCTTTGGATCGGCTAGCAGTTCAGCGGCGAGGCGTTCGTCTTCTTCCTCGGTCTTGCCGCGCGGCCTTGTCCCGGCCAGCGGACGAATGGTAACCTTGTCGCCTTCAACGCGGACCATGATCTCGGGTGAACTGCCCACCAGACAAAGCGGACCGGATTTGAGGTAAAAAAGGAACGGACTCGGATTGACGACGCGCAGAGTGCGATAGATGTCAAATGGCCGGGCGCGTGTTTCGGTTTTCAAGCGCTGGCTCAGGACTACCTGAAAAATGTCCCCTGCCTTTATGTATTCCTTGCACTGGGCGACGGCGGCTTCGAATGCCTGGGGATCGAAATTGGATTCATAAGGCCGGTCCACCGCGCCAACCGGGGCGATATCTGTCAATTGCAGATCGGCCACCCCCAGTTGCAGCCGTTCCACAAGACGATCCACCCGCCCGCAAGCCGCTTGGTAACAACCCGGCAAATCATTCGGATCGATGTGGGCATGAGCCACGGCCGCGATGGTTTTGTTGAGATGGTCGAAAATCACCATGCGGTCGTAGAAGGCAAAGCACAAATCGGGAAGCAGCCGGTCGTCCGGCGGCGCATTAGGCAAGCGCTCGACATAGCGAACCGCATCGTAAGCGGCATAACCGACAGCGCCGCCGCAAAAGCGAGGCAAGCCGGGTACATTAGGCGCCCGGTATTGGTTCAATTTTTCTTCGAAAAGCTTAAGCGGGTCCGCATGATCTACTTCTTCCACATTGAATCTGGAAACCGAGCCTTTGCCGGCTTGAGAGAAGTGCCCGGCGGGGCGCGACTGCAAGACCACGCGGCGACCGAAGGCTTGAAATTGCAAAAAGGGGCCCGAGCCGAGAAAGCTATACCGGCCCAGGCGCTCGCCGCCCACAACGCTTTCGAATAAAAACGCCCAGTCTCCTTCCTGGATCTTGCAAAAGGCGCTGACAGGCGTCAGCGTATCGCCGGCCAATTGCCGGAAGATTGGCACCAGGTTCTTGCCCCGGGCGAGTTCGACGAATTCATCGTAAGCGGGATAATAGCGCATGCGTGCAAGCAATTGCATTAAAAAATGAAGGCATGGGCAATGCCAATTTCGCGGCTAAGGACTCGTGCGGGGCTGAAGATATGCCAATTCTAGCCGCGCTTGACGGCTTTCAGCGGGGGTGGTAGTTTTCTTTCCACGCCACGGAAAGGAACGCCATGCTCTGCCCGGTTTGCCGCAAAGAGAACGAGGAGGGCAACCACAACTGTATCAACTGTGGGTCCCGGCTCACCAAACGCCGAAACCGCCGAAACGGCGAATCGGAGGCCAGCGAGCCGGCCGCCGATTATAAGTTGGCGTGGTTTGCCTATCGCTGCGGCGTCATCGCGCTAATCCCGTTCGTCGGCCTGCTCATGGGTCCGTTGGCATTTTTTCTCGGCATTGTCGCCTGGTGGCAATATCGGATGGACCCGTGGGATAAAGGCCTTGGTCCAGCGGGCGCCGCCATAATTCTAGGATTCCTGGTTTCCCTTACGATGTGGACCGGCTTGGCATTGATGGTTCACGCCGTCTATCCAGGTTATCTCTTTTGACTTGTTTGGAATTTCTGCAGCAATTACCGGGCAGTTCCTAACCTCGTTGAAGAAGGCGGCCGGTTAAAGGAGCGGGCGCCCGCTTTTCCGCTCTAATAGGCTCGTTATGAGGAGCACAAACACGAGCCGCCAGTGCCGATTTCAACAGGCCTATTCCTCCTCGAAATACGATGATGCCCACCAGGGCCAATTCGGCGCCCTCCAGGATCTTGCCCGGGGGCTGAAAGACCTGACTGTCGGGTCCTACCTTGACCGGCGGAGGCACAAGGATTTCGTAGCACTCGTAAAAGACCAAGAGTCCAATGGCCATCAGGGCCCACCCGGCAATCTCCCGCAGCCAAATAGTCATTGCTTGTCCTTCCTCACAGGGGCTTTTCGCTTAAACCAGGCCAACCATCGGGCCACCCGGCGCTGTTCGACGCGCGTCTCCTGCCAGAGTATGTCTTGCGACGCCAGGAGACCTTCTCGCGCCGATCGTTTGCGCCAGCTTAGGTAATTAACGACAAATCCAGCCAGCGCCAGGGTCAAGCCAAAAACCCAAATAAGCAGAATGACACGCCACGACCCAGTCTGCATATTTAATGTTCGGTTGCCCCGGCTCGACGAGAGCAGCAGCCAGCCCACTTCAGCCAGGCCCGCCCACAAAGGTATCTTCACAACGAGCAAGGCTATTTCCTTCCGAGTCGCCGTCTCGACTGGCCGTTTCTCTTCCACAAGCTTCGGTCGCGGGCGCCAAAACCAGAATCCCTTGCTTTTCTGTTTTGGTCGCTGTTTGTTACGTGGGTCAATTGGAAATACGTGCTGAATGATGCTTTGAATACGGTAATGCCCGGCACAAAAACCAAGAGCGCCTATAACTAAAACCAGGTCGGCGAAGACCATTCCTTCCGTCGGGGACGTATGTGAAGTTTCGCGAATAGATGGCGCAACATGAGCCCCGAAAAGGCTCATAATGACGCCGAATACGGAAGAAGCTAGGGAACCAGGCGTGAGTCCCATAGAGTCTGAAACAAATAACCAGGCCACTGCAACCAGCAACAACACCGGTCCGGATTGCCACCGAAATTGAAGTGCCAGGACGCCCGTCACGACTGCAAGCAGGCTCCAGCCGCCGAATCCGCGGTTAAGCAGCGCCAGCAAAACAACAAATAGGCTTCCGTAACAAAGAGCCCTGTAATCCGTGAGCGGCGCCGATGCATCCTCGTCTTTTTCTTGGCGGTTCCGGTTCATCATCTTCTCCCCGCGATTCGGATTTGCTCCATGCGGGTCAAAATCAAACGTACGGATTGCTTGCTATCCGCGCGCAGCACGGCAACCCCTTTGCGAGAAAAAGCTTTGGCCGCCTTTCTATACGACCGCTGCAGGCGCTCCCGCAGGGCCAGACCAACGACCGCTTGCCTTTCTTCTGCCAAGGAAGGATCCAGAGCGACAGGCAAATCGTCGAGGCGGAATCCAACGGGCAAAGGCAAGATCAGCATCACCTGATGTTGGCGGGCCAGGGCAACGCTCACCGCGCGTAGCAATGGCTCAAGATGGTCCTCCAATTCCAATAGATCAACCGCCAATATGAACAATTCATTGTCATGGCCCATCCTGACTGAATGGAGAATCGCTTTTGCGAGAGTTTCCAGTTTAGTAGGTGCGCTGAATTGGTAGCGCCCCCGGTCGTCGTAGAGCGGCAGTCCATAGGGCACCCTATGCTCACCGAGAAATTGTTGCAGATGTCTTGACAACATCTTGTCGTCTTCCAAGAGCATTGCCGCTCCCCCGGGCGCCAAACCGTGCTCGGCTGAAAGAAGCGCGGCCAATCGTTTGCGGCGGCGAATCAAGTTGCGGCGGCGTACGGAGAAAATCTGAGGCAATGCGCGGCGAAGACCATTTGCAAAACGGATGTAATAAATTGCCGCTATCCCGAGCAGCACGTAATGAAATTCCGGAGGCGGCTTGGCGATGTACTGCGACAACTCTTTGTTCTCCGCCATGTGCCTTTCCGTTATTTCCAACACCCTGAAATAAAGCAGAGATTGGCTAACGAATACGAGCAGGGCGACAAAGTAGTAAACCACTCGCCAAACTAACCCCATACAACCGGAAAAGCCTTTGGTCGGTCCATCAGATCCCAGCCAGGGCAGCAACAACGGGATTTTGTTATTGCGAGAATGAAGAAGGTTCGGGTACACCTCGCCGGCATAGGCATGGGAAAGATTTAGCAACGCTTCGGACGGCGCATCTTCCGAACGCGGCGTTAACGCAGCCGTATCGGCCAGCACATTTAGGACGTGGGAAACGTGCGCAGCATTGCGAGCCGGGGCAGTAAAATCCGCGGCATGTTCGTCAAAGAGACACAAGCCGGTCAAATCGCGACTGCGTGTGTTGGCTTGGATGACGATTGCCGTCAATTCGACCATCGGCAATAGGAGCGACTGATCGGCCGGCCCCAGGCGTACGGCCTGAGAGGTATCCAAGAACACCGTGCAACGGACCGGCACTTCGCTTTCGTATTCCTTGGTAATGAGGCGATCCCGGCGGGCCGAGACTTTCCATGCAATTGTCTTGGGAGGATCCCCGGCCAGGTAATCGCGCAGATTCAACAACTCGCTGCCTGTTCCCGGCCGCCGCAGGCGGTGGATCCCAGGAGGAGGCAGGACATTGTGCTTTTTTCTCGTGCTCGCCATGCCCTTGCGATCGAGAAGAGGAGGCAAAATGCGATAGCCCTTGGGGTAGGACACAAACGTTCGGTAATAAAAGAAGCCCTGCAGATCCGCGACTTGAACAGAAACTCCTTCAAAGCGAACGTGGCCTGCTGACGGACAGCGGATGCGGTAGGAGGCTTCAATGTACTCTTCGGCGTCGAGACTTGACTCGATCTGCGTCGGCCCGGAGACGTGCTCAACGCCGAAAGGCAAGAAATCCTTCATTACGAAGTAAGGAAGACCCAATTCCGCCTGCGAGTCCAGTGCGAAATGCACCCGGAATTTCCGACCCGCCCACAGCGTGTCAACGCGGCCGCGCTCATCCCGGACCTCCCGAACTACCCGTAACTTGGGGACGACGAGGCGAACGCGAATGGCGAATGCGACCCATTCGCTGAAAAACCAAATCAACAGTCCCAACGCTACGACGGCTAGCCCGACAAAAGGAACCAGGACTCCAAGAATAAGGAGACCGACGAGCGCCATCAAAAACCACCAGCCACGCCGGGTCAGCATGATCCGTCCACTAAAGGAAAGTTGGTCTAAACCGATTCCAAGACAGGCACCTGGCCCAGGATCTCTTTCAAGACGTCAGCAACTTGCTTGCCTTCGACCTCAGCCTCGGGATGCATGATCAGCCGATGACCCAGAACTCCCGGGACGACGGCTTGCACGTCTTCATGCGTGAAATAATGCCGCCCATCCAGCATTGCCCTAGCCCGAGCGCAGCGCAACAAGCACAAAGACGCGCGCGGGCTGGCGCCCAGCGCCAGATCGGGATGGTTTCGGCTGGCCAAAGACAACTGTACAATGTAGTGAAGCAGGCTTTCAGCGCCATGAACGGAAGCCAATTGGCTTTGAAAATCCAGCAATTGCTCAGCGGTAAAGAGCTGATCGGTCGTCGCGGGCGGGTGGCTATGCAGCTTGAGCATAGACACCTCGCCGTTATAGTGAGGGTAGCCCATCTCCACTTTCAAAAGAAACCGATCCAATTGCGCTTCAGGAAGGCGGTAGACCCCTTCCTGCTCGATGGGATTCTGCGTTGCCAAAACCATAAAGGGCTGCGGCAAAGGCAGGGTTGTGCCTTCGATGGTGACCTGATTTTCCT
Source organism: Gemmataceae bacterium (assembly GCA_045802525.1). Lineage (GTDB taxonomy): Bacteria > Planctomycetota > Planctomycetia > Gemmatales > Gemmataceae > JBJMQT01. Next base: position 158,349 of record JBJMQT010000137.1, on the reverse strand, counting down.
GCATGGCTTCGAGCAAGGCGGATTGCGTTTTGGCGGGAGCGCGGTTGACTTCATCAGCCAACAGCACCTGGCAAAAGATCGGGCCCTTGCGCAGGACGAACTCGCTGGTTTTGCGGTCGAAGATATACGTGCCGGTTACATCGGAAGGCAACAGGTCAGGAGTGAATTGCAAGCGCTGGTAGTGAATGCCCAACACGTGCGCAAATATTTTCGATAGCGTTGTCTTGGCAATGCCCGGCACGCCTTCGAGAAGAACATGGCCATTAGCAAGCAAGGCGATCAAGAATTGTTCCGTAACCCCTTCCATGCCGACGACAACGCGGTTGACCTGAGCGATCACTTGATCCCTTAAGGTGCGGATGTGCTGAGCCGTCTTTTGAATGGCCATGCCGTCTTCACTGTTCTCGGTCCCAAGCGTCATGGTTTCTCCATCAATGTCCCAGGCACGGCATGGTCTAGTGTCGAGGGAAAAGTCAATCGATACGTAGGACCGATGGGCATGCGTTCTCAGCTTGCATGGAGCAGGATGGATTGGCAGTTGGTCCTTCTGGATTATCCGTCCTTCCAGCAACGTTGATCCACTAGAGCCGCTGTGAGTTTGGCGGCGGAGAATCTCCAGAAGAGTTTACTGATGGAAAGCTCAAGCTGCCACGAGCCAGGTCGGCTTTCATTTGGTTAACGACATGCCGAAGAGCGCGATATTGCCGCGGGGAAATGCGTCGTGGGGATTCCGCATGAGCGAGTTTCCAAAGGCCCCATAAACGGCGGCGGGATCGCCATTGCTGCCAAAGGCTTCCGGTCACGTGGCTGGCTGGGAGGCTTGATCCTCTAAGTTCTGCCTCGTCGAAAAAGCGGAGGCCTAAGGCCCGGGCCGCTTCCCACCAGTTCCCGGATTTGATCAGCGCCTTTTGCCGCTGGTCCAGAATGCCTGAAGTCGAAGCCGTTTGAGTGAGGGCCTTGCTCAACAGCGTTTGGCTCCCGTCACGTCGATAGCGGGCCAAGCCGAGACTGACCAGGCTGAAGGACAAAAGGAAACCGGTCAACAGGATCACCCGGAACGTTTGCATGCTCCATGACCTGGGCATCAAACCTTGAAGTATTAGGTCGAAGATGTTTTCCTCTTCGGCATTGGCGAGGAGCTGGTTGACCGCCTGCGCCATGTCGAGCTTCATGAAGGGATGAAGGGTCGGCAAACGCTTGAGTTGGATATCCAGCGACTTGGCTTGCCCATTCTCCATAAACAACAGTTCGCTGCGCTCGGCTTGGTCGCCTTGCAGCCAGTTGACGCACCGCAATGCAAATTCCATGTTGCTGTCATCATCGAGCTGCATCATGTTGTTGATAAAGATGCTATGGTCAGCCAGGATAAGAATCTTGCCTTTGCCATAAGGACCGCCCACGGCAAGGAGCCCGCCGACCTCCGAAGGTCTATAGGTAAAGGCGCCTTCCCCTGACGCCTTGAAATGGCAATCATCCGTTACAAACGCCAAATCTTCCAGACCGAAGAATCCCTGCACTCTTTTTTGCCAAGCCGGAGAAACGTAAAGCAGGCGACTTGGCAAATTGGTCGCCAACCCTTGGCGGCGGCCCCCGCTTTGGCCCGAAGGGAGTTCCTTGAAGAGGGTTGTATCCACGTTATCGTAGGCCATTGCAATCGGGCATTCCGGTATGCCTCGATAGGCGACTTGCCGGGACGGCTCCGTTCTTCCCATCTCGCCGGTCACAATGATGCCGAACTGTTTCCGCAGCGCCCCTTCTAAGGTTGGCTGGTCGGTGGCAGCCAATACCGCTCCACCTCTTGAGACAAACCTGGCCAGACCGCCAGGGATACGGTCGAGCGGGCTCAAGTCGCCCAAAACAACCAAGACCTTCCCCTTGGGATCTTGCAATTCATTCAGTTCGTGCAGCGCTGCAAAACCATTTTTCTTAAAGAGGTAGCGAAAAGACTCCGTGCCTTGCAAGTAATCCGGTGAGGCAGTTTGTGAATGAGCAGTACGCGGCAGAAGAGAGAAAACGACTAGAGTCAAAAGGCTTGCGAGGACTAGACGACTTTGATGAAAGGCTATGCTGGAAGATCCGCTCATGGGCTCTGGGCCCCCGCCAGCAAGGAAAGATGACGGCGCGCCTGACACAAGTCCGATTCCGGGAGCGATTCGGCCCAAGGAGCATAGCGGGCTTGCTCATAGATAGAAGCGAGCGCTTCGGCCGCATGCATATGCTCGGCATCCGCGCCAGCTTTGGTATGCGAAAAACTCTTCGCGATCTCGCGATGATTCCACATTCGGGCGACCCGGCCCAAATGCAATACGGACAGGTATTCAAAAGCCTTGATGATGTCTGTCGCGGTTCGTACGCGGCTCGGTTCTACCGGCCATGGCCCCAATTGGGTACGCGATTCACGGGCCAGGGCTTCGCGCTGCCTGTACCAGCTCGTGCCTTTCCATATCCCAAGCAGACCAACCGCTAGGGCGGCGAAAATGAGAATCAGACTCCAACCCTTTTCCGATTGAGCCGCCTCTGTCGAAGCGTCGGCCGCATTGGCTAATCCGCCTCGCAGCCCGCCCAGGGAAACCGACGGCACGTTGGTCCCCTCGGGCAGGAGCCGTTCCATCCTAGCCAACCAGCGCTCCGGAGCCAGCCGGTTGCCTAACCTGTCCAGCGCTTCACCGGTCACTCCGAGTTTTTTCTCAAACCAGGACGGGTCCCCGGTTTCGGAAGACATTTTCATGCCGGCAAAGAGCCTGGGGATATCAACGTTTTCGCCGACCATGTTTTCAACGCGATTGCCGACTTTTTTCGCAAAGTCGAGGGCGCGCTGGGTAAGCGAGTTGCTGGCTTCCGATCCCGGCTCGCCTTCAGGAGGCATGCGCGGCGAGCTGGATGGCGGTTTGTCCGGCATGGCGTCAGGAGGCTTAGCCATTCCTGCGTCGGCATGGCGGTTTTTACCGAACGGCGGCATCGGCGGATGGCCGGGCTGCCCGTCGGGGCCCTCCGAGGACGAATCTTCATTCGCCGGCCGAACTAGGGGGGCGATTTGCTTCTGTAGTTCCTTAAGTTTTTCCGGGTCGCTTTGCAATTCGCGCAGTTTATCGCCAATGGACCTTTCGTTGCCCTTAACCAGATCTTTATTTTTCTGAACGAATTGCCGGATAGTTTCTTGGAGGGCCGGATCGTTGGCGTCCAGGTTCCTTGGCAGTTTACCTTCCGTGGCGTCCTTGAACTCGTTGGGAAAAGCCTGCTTGAGCGCTTCCAGCGTGGCTTTATAACTCTCGGGATGCTTGGCGACTTCCTCGGCTAGCTTCTTGGCGAAAGAGTTTTCATTGGCATCATTTAGGATCTGATCCAGTAAAGCCGCGGGATCCTGACCGGCGCCGTTAATTGCGGGGATGGGGATGTGTGATTCTCGGGATTTTGTAGGCTTATCGAGCCTCTGAGCCATAGCGGTCGAAGCGCAAAGAATCCAGCAACCAAGCGAAGAGATTAACCAAAGGCGCCCCTTAAAATCCATGGGTTGATCTTTCATTGCTGCGGGGCGTCATTGCTCATCATAACCCGCGTCATACGTATCCAGTATGGCCCTTTATTTGAAGTCTAAGGGGCCACCTTCCTTAAAGCAAGAAGGAGAGGTGGCCATGATCGTTGCCGCCTTGGTAAAACGGCTTTGACAAAAAAAGATCCGGAAGCAGGTCACGTCTCAGGGGGGCCAGAGACATATACCCACTTCCGGAAGCTTGGAAACGGAGCGGCCCTTCTGGTCGCCCCAAGGTTATGCGATACCGCTTGCCCACTGTCGTTCAGGACTGAGAAAACCGACTGGACGTTAAGACTGTGCAAGAACGCAAAAGATAGGGTCCTCTTAATACGTGCATGGTAAATTGAACGAAAGCGAAGTGTCAAGCAAGAAAAAGGCTTTGAATCGCTTTTTCAGTTAGTGGTTGCGTAGCGGCGACTAAAAGGAAAGATGGGCGAACAAACCCGAACCACCGCGTGCGGGAATAGGGATCATCAGGCTCAGCCAATTAGGAGCGGACCATGCCAAAGTTTCTTTTGCTGGGGCAAATGTGGTTAAATACCGACCTCATTGAACTGGTACAGGTCGCCGCGCATTCCGATGCGGAAAAGCCTATCTACGAAGTCCGCTTCATATCCGGCCGCACACATACCTTTAGCGGAGACGATGGGCAAAAACTCGTTGACTACCTCATCGCCAACCATGTTACGGTGGTGCCGGCCCAGCCCACTCAGCCAAAAGCAAAAGGCAAACGGTAATATGAGCAGTGAACCAAAACCGCTGAGCGAGGCGGAGTTTAACCAAATGAATGCGAAGGAGACTCGCCCAGAAGTGCGCCAGCTTATCGAGGAGATCACCGGTTACGGGCGCTCCTGAAATTGCACGGGCTCCACCCGGTCCCTATTTCCCTGCTGACCCTCTTGCGCGCGGGCGGTGCACCACAAGGTCATCACTTGAGCAACAGGATCATAATGGTTGGCCCCGAGGGTCTAGCATCGCAACCGTGCTTCCCTAGCACGCGCGTTCCACGATATACTTAGGCAGTTAGAGTCGTCCCGGTTTCGTTTCATTTCAACCCCCGGACACCCCCCCTCCGAGCCGGTTAGCGCGTGATCTGCGCTCGCCTCTGCAAATAGATGTCAGGGCGAGAGTTGCCTAAGCCGTCTCATGCTTGGGCAAGAGGGTTAGGTGGCGAGAGCTTCAAAAGCCACGAAAAGGACGAAAACTCACAAATGCTTTCCACGGGTCTGTTTTTGAGCGTTTTTGTGTGTTTTCGTGGCTAAGATGGCAGCCATCAAAAGGCGGCTGTGTTCAACTGTCTCGCTTCTCGCAACTGGCCATTGTTGCCGATAAAACACTCGCGAACATGGCGCCGGTCGCCACTTGAAGAAACGTTTGGCGAAGGTGCTTGTTGCCCGCTGTAGGAACATGGCTAGTGGCACTCTCGGCAGAGACGCGCTCTGACGGATCGTGGCTACTGGGCTTGCGTTTTCCGAAATATGGAAAAATACACTAAAATCGCTCCCACCATTTTTGAGATTGCCCGGTTGCTTTTTTATTAGAAGCCCTTTCCCTTCGTCGTCGTCTTGACCCGGCAAATTGCCTTATCCGCTGCGATATACAAGACGCTGCCGTCGTCGCCCCAGTTGCAGTTGGCGGTGGCGACGCCGGTGGCCAGCGTGCCGAGGAGTTTGCCGTCGGCGCTAAAAACATGCAGGCCCCCGGGGCCGGTCGCAAAGAGGTTGCCCGCTTTATCCACTTTCATGCCGTCGGGCAGGCCCTTTTGCTTGGCTTTCACCCATTCGGTAGAGTCGAAAAAGACGCGGCCTTTTCCCAGCGTGCCATCAGCCTTCACGTCGTACGCCATCCACACGGCTTTGTCCGGATCGGACACGGCAATGTAAAGCGTCTTTTCATCGGGCGAGAACGCGATGCCGTTGGGACGCGTTAGGTCTTTAGTTAGAAGGGTCAGCTTGCCGTCTTTTGAAAGGCGATAGACGCCGCAGAAATCCAACTCACGGGCCGGGTCGTCCCAGTTTTTTTCCAGGCCATAGGGCGGATCAGTGAAATAAAGGTCGCCGTTGGCCTTGTAGACCAAATCGTTGGGGCTGTTGAAGCGCTTGCCTTCGAATTTGTCTGCCAACACAGTCTTGTGGTCGTCTTTTTCCAGGCGGCTAACGCGCCGATCGCCGTGTTCGCAAAGTACCAGCCGGCCCTCCGCATCGAGCGTTAGGCCGTTGGAACCGGGTTCGCCGACGCGGCGTTTGGTGCCGGTGTAGCCGGCCGGGGTCATGTAGACGCTTTTGCCTTCACCCTCTTTCCATTTCCAGATTAGATTCTTGGGAATGTCGGAGTAGAGCAAAAACTTGCTTTCGGGCACCCAGACAGGCCCTTCGGTCCAATCCATGCCGTCGGCCAGCTTTTCGATGACGGCGCCTTGGGGTATTAGCTTGTCAAAAGCTGGGTCTTTGCGCTCAATAGTGCCCAGGGTGAGATAGCCCTTGCCATTCTCCACGGGCTTGGAATGAAGAAGAGCGGCGGTCAGAAGCGCCGCCGGGATAGTCAGCAGGGCAAACGCACGAAGGCTCTTCATGGAATGAATCCTCGGGAGAGTAGATCCAAATTGAAAATAGAAACGACGCTGAGTCATTCCTCATTCGTTATTAGTCCTTGTTAATCTTTGGCGGCTGGTTCTTTCCTGGACGCGGGCAGCGGCTTGTACTCGATCTTCCGGAATTTCACGACGGAGCCGTCATTATGCTGTTGCAAAGCGAAATGGCCCTTGGTGTACGTGTTATTCTTGTCCACGAAATCCACGGTCGTTTCACCGTTGACTTTGATGATGATGTGGTTGCCGTCGGCGATGACCTCCTGCGTGAACCACTCATCCGGCTTATGCGGCGCCTTGAGAACTAGAATCTTGTCCTTATCTTCTTTTGAAAGCTTGGGATTGAATGAGGGATACAGGCTTCCGGTGCGGATCGGGTCGCCGTGGGTGCTGTTGATCTGGGCCTCGTAGCCTTTAGGGAAGCTGGGGCCATATTTCGTGCGGAAGAATTGGCCGCTGTTGCCCTGATCGTTGATCATAGCCTCGACGCGATAACGGAAGTTGTCGTAGTCTCCTTTTTCGGAGAATAGATGGCCGGCCGGGCCGCTGCCAATCAGAAGGCCGTCTTTGACTTCCCACCTGGCCTTGTCGTCGGGATGTGTTTTCCAGCCTGTCAGATCTTTGCCGTTGAAAAGCTGAATCCAACCTTCCTTGCTGTCGCTATCCTTTTTGCCTTCCTTCTTCGCTTCATCGGCAAAAAGAACAAACCCTGCCATGAAAAGCAGGACCAGGCTGAGCAATGATTTCATCATTGTGTGGCTCCGTGTTGGGTAATTGAATTGTGTTAAGTAGGGGAGTAGGGAGTAGGGAGTAGGGAGTGGAGAGTGAGGAGCGGGGAAAGGGGAATGCGCAAATACGACCTGTGTACATTACATGCCACTCCCTACATCCCACTCCCTACTCCCCACTCCCTACTCCCCCCACCCGCTACTTCTTTCTTTCCGGAAACTCGTTTGCTTTGGGCGTCGCCTCCTTAATGTTGGGCTCAATCTTGGCGTCGACATCGCCGAAGGCCCAGGTGAGACCGCCCATGAGCAGGGTTTGGAACATAGGGTTTTCCCAGACATCCTCGCGATGGCCCATGGAGGTGTAAAAGACGCGACCTTTGTGATGCATGCGAGCCCACGTCTCGGGGAACGGAGGACGTTGATACATTTCGCCTTTCATTCCCGACGAATCCTGGGCCAGGATGACGTGAAGGTTCGGCGCAAAATTCTTGAGCGCGTACCACTCCTCATGCAGATCGAAATTCTTCAAATCCTTGGCGCCGGGAAATTGATTGTCGATCACCACAATTTTCGCTTTTTGCTGATCGCCGTGAACGATGAATTCACCGCCTAGCATGGCGATGTAGGGGTCAATCTTATCGCCCTGGCTATGGAAGGTGTCGCTCGCGCAATGGCAGCCGACAAATCCTTTGCCCCCCGCGACGGCATCGAGCAGCGCTTGCTTGCCTTCGGCCGGCATGGGCGGATTCTTGTCGCCGCCTTCTTTGGTTAAGTCGCCGGTCGTCTCGAAGAGGAAAGCATCATACTTGGCTAGCTCATCTTTGATGAACATCCGGCCGTCCTTGGTGCACGTCGCTTCGAAGCCGTGTTTTTCACCGAGGCTGGTGACGGTTCGCTCCAGAAGCGAAAGTTTGTCGGGGGCTTCCCGTTTCAAGCAGGGATGCTCGAAAGTTTGCGAGCGTGTGAAGACCAGGAGTTTGCGTTTACCCGTTTTTCCAGACTTTCCAGCGGGAGCGGCCCAGCCAAAGGGCACAGTTTCAGAGAGGTGTGACATGCCTAAGACAGCCGCAGCCGCGCCGGCACGGCGTAGCAATTCTCGTCGATTCATCGAGATGCTCCTTCGATCAGGGTGCAAAGACAGCAGGCGGACAACGCGGCCAGTTTAAGGGACCGGCGCGGAGTTTGCTAGTGATTTCAAACCGATGCGGAAAGTTCCTCGGCTCCTCTAAATCTTTAGCAAAATCCGAGTAATCAAAAATGAAGAGGGTAGACATTTTCCCATTTATGCGCATAACTTACCCATACTGACTGTTTTTACTATTTTGACAACCTTGGGAGGTCTTAAAATGAAGTGGTCTGTGCCCGCCTTATCGCTGCTTACCGCACTTGCAGCAGCGGTCCCGACTCAGGCGTGTCATCGCGCGGGCGGTGCAACCTGCTGCTATGCCGCCCCCCCCGTGGAGATGATGGAAAAGGTGGTGACATGCTACAGGCCTGTCTACAGGGAACGCCAAGTTCCCACCACTGTCTACCGCGTAGTTCCCAGGGAAGTCGTGACCCAAGAAAAGCGGACCGTAATGGTGCCCGAGTATAAGAACGTCAAGCAAACTTACACGGTTTACGAGACGGTGCCCCGCGAGATCCGGCAGACGCACAAAGCGGTTGAGATGGTGCCTGAATACAAGAACGTCAAGCAGACCTACACGGTCTACGAAACGGTGCCCCGGGAAATTCGCGAGACGCACAAAGCCGTCGAGATGGTCCCTGAATACAAGAACGTCAAGCAGACCTACACGGTTTACGAGACGGTGCCCCGCGAGATCCGGGAGACGCACAAAGCCGTCGAGATGGTGCCTGAATACAAGAACGTCAAAAAGACCTACACAGTCTTCGAAGCGGTGCCCCGCGAAATTCGCGAGACGCACAAAGCTGTCGAGATGGTCCCTGAGTACAAGAACGTCAAACAGACCTACACGGTTTATGAGACGGTGCCCCGCGAAATCCGCGAGACGCACAAAGCCGTCGAGATGGTTCCTGAATACAAGAATGTCAAGCAGACCTACACGATCTACGAAACAGTGCCGCGCGAAATTCGTGAGACGCATAAAGCCGTCGAAATGGTGCCCGAGTATAGAAACGTTAAGCAAATGCGCACGGTGTACAACCGAGTGCCCCGCGAAATTGAGCGGGAAGTAACCCGTTGTCAGCGTGTTCAGGTGGCCATGACCGACCCCTGCACGGGCTGCTGCTATACGGTCTGCCGCAATCAGCCGGTCGTTGAAAAAGTTAAGTGCGTTGTCTATGTCTGTGTGCCTAGCCAAATCGAAGAGACGGTCCGCGTCTGCAATTACAAGCCGGTCGAGCGCAGCTATGAGACGCGCCGCACCGTTTGTGAACGCGTTCCCCGCCAAGTCGAGCAAACCGTCCGCGTCTGCAATTACAAGCCGGTTGAGCGCAGCTATGAGACGCGCCGCACCGTTTGTGAACGCGTTCCTCGCCAAGTCGAGCAAACCGTCCGCGTCTGCAATTACAAGCCGGTCGAGCGCAGCTATGAGACGCGCCGCACCGTTTGTGAACGCGTTCCTCGCCAAGTCGAGCAAACCGTCCGCGTTTGCAATTACAAGCCCGTCGAACGAACGTACGAGACGCGACGGACCGTTTGTGAACGGGTTCCCCGACAGGTCGAGCAAACCGTCCGCGTTTGCAATTACAAGCCCGTCGAACGAACGTACGAGACGCGACGGACCGTTTGTGAACGCGTTCCTCGCCAGGTCGAGCAAACCGTCCGCGTTTGCAATTACAAACCCGTCGAACGTACGTACGAGACGCGACGCACCGTCTGCGAACGTGTTCCCCGCCAGGTCGAGCAAACCGTCCGGGTCTGCTCCTACAGGCCTCAAGAGCAGAATTATGAGGTCCGAAAGACAGTGTGCGAGGTCAAGGCCGAGACGGTCATGCGAAAACAGAGCTACTGCGAAATGGTGCCCTATCAGACGACCGTCCGTGTTCCCGTTTGCAGCCGATAAAGAGCTGCCATAGAAACCTAGCTGCAAAAGTTAATTAGCCCACGGGTTAATTCCCGTGGGCTTCTTTTTTTGGCTATAACTTCGGTTGCGGCTGAGGCTAGGCCGTGTCTAGCGAAACATTTGTTGACTGCGACTTCATTGAAAAGCCTACGAGCCGTGCAAGAACTCTGGAATCATTTGCGGAAATGACCATGACGCAGCAATTTATGACATAGGTGGGTCGCTTACATGTCCGATCGATGTAAGCGCTAGGCAGCAAAGCGCTTCGACCCGGCTCTCGGGTAAATAACATCATCCAAGTAGGCAAAGAGCTCGTCGGCAAAGCGTTGCTGGTGGAAGCGGACTGCTTGGCGTCGGGAAGCGCTGGGCACAAAATCCTCTTGTCGCAACTCAAATTGTTCTATCGCATCAATTAAACATTCTACATTTTGTTCGTCGAACCAGAGACCCGTAGGCTGCCGCTGAGCTGTCAAAGGAACCACGGTTTCCGTAGCGCCCCCTCGTCCGAAAGCGATCACCGGCGCGCCGCAGGCTTGCGCTTCAACCGGCACTATGCCGAAATCCTCCTCACCGGGAAACAACAGAGCCCGACAGCGGCGAAAATGATCTCGAATTGCGACATCGGGCTGCCAGCCGAGGAATTCAATGGTTGGGCCTGCCAGCGAATGCAACCGTTTTTGATCTTGTCCCGTTCCAATGACCAAAAGGCGGCGTTTTAGACGATTGCATGCTTCGACAGCCAGATCGAGTCGTTTGTAAGGAGCGAACGCGGACACAGCGAGGTAGTAATTCTCGCGCGGCACCGGGGCCGGACAGTAAAAGTTGGTATCGACGGGCGGATAAATCACTTTGCTAGCCCGCTGGTAACACTCCGCAATTCGCTCCTGAATGGTTTTACTGATGGCGATAAAGTGGGTGACCCGCGCGGCCGTCCGGCGATCCCACTCACGCAAGGCTTGGAGAAAAATGTCCAGGGCTTGAGCTTTGACGCCGTGTGCTTGCGCGCCGCCAAAGTATGCTTCGCGCATGTGCCAGGCATAGCGCATCGGAGTGAAGCAGTAGCAGACATGCGGCACGCCGCGCGGCGGCCGAACGGCCTTGGCGACACAATGGCTAAGGCTGACGACCAGATCGACTTTGGGAATGCGCCAGGTCGCCGCTGCGGCAGGCATCAGCGGCAAGAGATAGCGGTAATAACGCTCGACTTGAGGCAGCAGTTGCAAGGGACTGCACCGAGGATGCAAATCCTCGATCGCCTCACTAACGGAACGTCGGCGATGCAACAAAGTAAACAGCCGGGCCTGCGGCCAGCGACGGCATAATGGTTCCAGGCATTTTTCGCCGCCGCGCATGCCGGTCAGCCAGTCATGCACGAGCACCACACGCGGTCGGCCGTTCGCATCCATGCGCAGTTGCTCTGTAGATCGGCAATGCCTGTAATAGCCCGGGCCAGACTTTACCCGAAATGAAGAGAACGGCCAACAGAAGATGGGAACATCAGAGCCGCGGCCATGAAGCAGCGTTGAGAAATCGCTCCTTTACGGCCGCGGCTCTGAAGTTTCGGCTGATTGCTATCGTTACTTGACGTCTTCAAAGGTGAACTTTTTCTTGATCTTCTCCGCCGCGTAAGGCTTGCCATCCACCTCGACGTAAGGATAGATGAAGAAATTAAGCGGTTTGCCGTCTTGCTTGGGGACCAGGTCGATGTCGCGGCCGGTGCTGAACGTTACCCGGTCTTCGGTTAGGTTGCCGAAATAGTAATCCTGCAACTTGGGGTTCTTCCAGGCTTCGGAAATGTCCACCGGGATCCAACCCTCGTCCTTGGGTTTGAAGAAAGCCCAGCAATGGTAACCCGGGATTTCGCCCGCGCCGCGCTTTTCCGGCAAGGGAAAACCGATCTCGAATTTCGCCGGAATCTTTTGCGAGCGGGCCAGGCTGATAAAAAGGCTGTGGAAATCGGTGCAGTTGCCGTATTTGCTGTCACACGCCCATACGGCGTCGCCCTGGCCCCAGCCCGTGCCCTCCTTGCTATAGCGCATGTGATTGCGAACGACATCGTAGAGCACATGAGCGGCTGCCTCCTGATTCATGGGCAGCTCCTTGCCCTTGATCAGTTCAAGCGGCTTGCCATCAATCGGCACTTTCGAGTCGGGCTGGAGGTACATGGCTAAGCGGTCGCTGTCGTCCAGCGGCTTCTTTTTCTTGCCAATGACCTCAAAGCGTTTGATCAGAAATGTGACTTTCAAGGGAAGCGTGCCGTCCTTATCGGCAGGCGCTTCCAGGTAAAGGATTTTGTTGCCGAACTTCGATTCCTTTGCAATTTTGCTTTGGGCCGGCAAGTCTTTAGAGACCAACTCCACTTGTTGGTCATCAGTCGTTTGCGGCACCGGGATCCAAATGCGGGCCGTTTTTCCGGCTGGCAAACCGGTTACCGTGGCCGCGTAAGTGAATTGGAACGTCCGGCTTTTAACGCTCTTTGGTTTGGCGTCCGCCCCGGCCGGTTCAAATGCACGGGCGTCATCGGGGACGGCTACGCAAACCAAACTCATTATTAGAAGAGACAGATTTCGGCCTGTTGCCAACATAAGATCGCTCCAGGGGCGGGGAGAAATTTGGGTGTTCGATGAAATATTACGTCGCCGGTACGCTCCAAAGGCAGCCGGCAAATCACAGCGAACTAGCGTGCTAATGAGGGAGAGAAAAGGCCCGGTCACGCCGACACTAAGAAACGCCAAGTCAGCTAAAACCGATGTGAAAGATCGTCCGAGAAAGAGGGAAATGGGCGCTAGGCAGAGCGGCGTCAACGTCAAAGGTTTTCAACGGAGTGGCGAACATGGAAACTCTCAGCAGTCGCTCGAACTTGCATTTCGATCCGTAATAAATGTAGGCGGGTCTAAGGCCACTTGTCAAGGACCTAATTGGGCCAGCATCACCTGCTCAAGGCTTCCGGTTTGAACGTCTCATCCTTGAGTTCCGGGTTGAGCCGGATGTCGCGGAAGTAGTATTTGGCAATCCATTTGCCTTCCTCGCCTTTCAATTCGGACCCGATTTGCAGCCACGTTTCTTTGTCAACGTAAATGGTCAACTCGGTAATGCCATCTTCTTCAGGTTGTTTGTACTGAGTGCGGCGAAGCTTATAACAGGGCCGGTCGCCCGCCTCCTTCAAATTGACGACTCCGAGGTATTCCACATGGAGTGCGTCCTCTTTCTGGGCTTTCTTCCAGCTATTCCAGGTCAACAGCATGCCCTGTTCAAGCCCGAAGCCTTTAATGGTGTACCGCCCAGATTGCTTTGCCTCTTTGCCGTCGGGATCGCGTTTGACGAACTGTATGAGTCGGCCCGCCACGCCCGAGGGATGAACCAGCAGCATGCTCTTCATCTGGCCGTCTACCTTGTCTTGGTTTTGCCCCTCGACATAAAGGATGGCATCGGCCATACGCGCTCCTCTTTCCCAGCGAAGCAGCACACTAAACGGCTCCTGACGGTACTTGGCCGCAATCACCTCATTCGGCTGCAATTTCTTATTGATGCGCTCCTGCTTCTCGAACGTCAGCGTGTAGCCCTTGTCTTCGCGTTTGTAGCGGCGCAAACAATTCTCGATGAACCCGACGGGGTCGCTCTTGGCAAGCTTCTCCATCTCGTCGGGCTCGACGAGTTTGACCTTCGGATCATCATTGAACTTGATTGTTTCTGACGATGAATTCCCGCCCTGTTGATCGGGAATGATAAACACCAGAGGAAGTAGCAAGAGTAAACGACGCATGCCAATTCTCCATTCCGGGACGAATCGCCCTGCAATTGAGTGCAGTCTATCGAACGGCAGCCATTGGAACAACTTCGCCCTAAGGCTCTTCCAAGCACTTGGCACGCCGCGGTCCTTTGAACTTTCCTATGCGGCTCAAAAAAGCCGTTCCATTCAGCCCTTAAGAACAATTCAATGCTATAGTTCCCGCGTCGCCTTAGGAAGACTCGGTTAGTTTGCCTTCCCGGTAGTTTTGACACTGCCAAACAAAAAGCGAGACCCGCGCCAACACCATTGCGATAAGGGCATTGCTCGCAGATAGTGATCCCATCGTTTCCGGAGACATCCATGTCCTCGCTAGATCCCCGGGTAAAAGAGAATTGGAAAAAAGTCCAAAAGCAGCATGCCCATCCCGTCAACGCCATCGGCATGCCCATTGACGCCGGCGATTTGAAAACCATGAAAGTCTGGCGCGACGAAGGCCTAGACAAGTTTGCCCGCGTGGCTTCTGAAGCCCAACGATCGGACACCAGCAAAGTCGCCGTCCTGGCCGCCGCTCTTTTCGTGATCACCGCCGCGGCCGGAATCGGCGGCTGGCAACTATTCGCCTCTAAGGCCGCCGACGACAAAGCGACCGCCGAGATCATCACACCCGAAGTGGGCGTTACCGACAACGAGGTTCTCCTCGGCATGAGCGCCGCTTTCACCGGGCCGACGGCAGAGCTCGGCCTGGGCATGCGCGCGGGCATCGAAGCCTGCTTAGGCGATGTCAACGACAAGGGCGGCGTTCAGGGCCGAAAACTGCGCCTGGTCTCCCTCGACGATGGTTACGAGCCCAACCGCTGCCTGGATAACATGCATGAGCTCCTCGACAACCAAAAAGCCTTTGCGACTATCGGCAATGTCGGCACTCCGCCGGCCAAGGTGGCCGTTCCCTTTTCTATGGAACGGAAAAGGATTTTCTTTGGCGCCTATACCGGCGCCGGGTTGCTTCGTCTGACGCCTCCTGATCGTTACGTTTTCAATTACCGCGCCTCCTATGAGGAGGAGACTGCGGCCATCGTTCGGTTCCTCGCCAAAGTGAAAAAGGTTCCGCTCGATCAGATCGCCGTCTTTGCTCAGCAAGATCCCTATGGCGACTCGGGCTATCAAGGCGTGCTTAAAATTGTCGACCAGCTGGGCGGCGACTCGAAAAAGATTCTGCGCGTCGGCTATGAGCGCAACTCGGTAAACGTAGAAGCGGCTGCTCAGGAGATCCTGCGTAACCGCAATCGGATCAAGGCTATTGTCATGGTGCCGGCCTATAAGCCGGCTGCCAAGTTCATCAAGCTGCTCAAAGACGAGAATGTAAACGCCTTTTTCGCCTCGGTCTCGTTCGTCAACAGCGGGGCTCTGGCCAACGAATTCAAGAGCATCGGGCTCAAGTATGCCGAAGGCGTGATCGTGGCTCAAGTGGTGCCCCACTTCAGGTACATTGCCACCAGCCGGCATGAATACGAAGACTGCATGCGCAAATACTCGCCCGATCAACCTCTGGGCTTTATCTCTTTGGAAGGTTACACCGCCGCTCGAGTTTTCGTCGCCGCCCTTGAAAAGACCGGCAGGAACCTCACGACCGAACGCTTCGTCGACGCCATCGAATCTATCGAGGACCTGGCTCTGGAGACGGGCGGCGCCGTGACCTTCGGTCCTGCGGAACATCAAGGTTCGCACACGGTCTGGGGCACCATGCTCGACGCCCAGGGGGAATACTTACCGCTCCTGCTGAATTGACGCGCGTCGCCCTGACGACAATAATCGCTAAGCGCGAACCCATTTAGGGTTTCGCGCTTTTTTGTTGGCGGGCCAGGCGGGCGATTCAAAGCCCGCAACCATTAAGGGCGCGTGCCATGACATTGACCATCAGGGCCATCGATCACTGTTCCGTAATCATCAGTGACGTTGAGAGAAGCCGGCGCTTTTATCGAGATATCTTGGGCCTCAAGGAAATCCCGCGGCCGCGTACTTTTGACTTCGTAGTCGTTTGGTTCGACCTCGGCAATCAGCATCTGCACTTATTGCTCAAGGATATGCCGGATACTATCAGCCCCCGGCATTTCGCCTTGCGTGTATCTGATGTCGCGGCCGCACGGACTCACTTCCACGATCACGGAGTGTCCATCCAGGAAACCACGCCCATCCCCGGCGCGGACCGGTTCTTCATCCAAGATCCGGACGGCAATCGCATCGAGATCATCCAATGGCTCCGGCCTTATAATCCAGAGACCGATGGAATCAGAGCCACGAACGTAAGGGAACGTTGATGCTATCGCTCCCTTGCGGTCAGGGCCCTGTTCTCCCGCGGCTCTAATTTCGATTAGAAACTAAACTCGGCTCGAAAGAACACGCCCTGGAACGTCAGGTCGGCCATTGATCCTTGGGCGCGACCGATATTCCACCATTGTTCAAACTCGTAACCCAGCGAGTAGGTCGCATAGTTGCAACCAAACGGCGACCAAGCGACGCCGAACTGCACGCCTAACATCGGCACTGCCTGCGTCTTGCTAACGGTAGTCGCGCCGCCCAAAGAAGTGGAATCAGTCGCAAAAGTAAAGGTCTCATCAAATCCCTGATGAATACGGCCGATGGCGACCGCTCCATCGACGCGTGTGAAGATCCAGGCGCCCGGCACATCCAGTCGGCGCGAGAGGTCCAGGCCGAAATGGGGCCCGGCGCCCAAGAAGTTGTTGCTAATGCTTTCGGTGGCCGCCCCGCCGCCAAAGTTGTCGGGCGGTACGGCCACGTCGAGGCGCGAGTCGAAGAACACTCCTGCCAGGCGACTGCCTAGTCGCCAGCGCAGGTCGTAGCTCGGCGCCAAGCTGAATTCCCGGCTCACATAGTCCAAGTCGATTTCATTCAAGTTGATCCGGCTTTTCAACTGGGCCGGACCGAGATCGGTGAATACATGAGCCGTGCCGTCGGAAATTAGGAATCGATACGACGCCAGGAACTCGCCATATTTCTCCGGCAAGCGGTAGCCCAGCTCAAAGCGCGGCGACACCGTACCGCCGAGTTCGGCGCTGGGCAAACGCACCGTATCCGTAAAGAGATCGCCGATTTGCACGGAGTTAGCGAGCCGATTTTTTACATGCGCGCCAACTATGCTGGTTTCAAGAGTCGCAAATAATCCTTCTGGCCGTGCATCCCATCTGTCGGCTGGGAGGCTTTGACCAGGAAAGGGAACGTCCGAAGGTTGCGGTAGCTGACCTGGGTAGGGTTCTCCTGGCACAGCCGGCACAAGAACAGGTTGCTGGGAAGGCTGATCGGCTGGGGTAAACGGAACCGGCGCCGCCGGCAAGGGAGGCTCGCTTCGGCTTATTCCCGCTGATAGCAACACTGCCAAGACACTATAAGAGGGAAGGAAACGAATTGAACGCTTCATGACCTCCTCCTTCCTTGCGATACGGCTTCGCGCAATCTTGCACCAGAGACGCCTTCCATAACCATGAATCGGGAGCCGATCAAGTCCATCCAAGCTGATCGCGCAACGATCAGCCTGGTCGTCGACCGACCAGGCCACAGTTTGCCCAAGCCTTACCTTCAAACCGCATTCCACTCTGCTGTTCGCCGTAAACGGCTTTAAGCGCGCAGCTTATGTCGGGCCTAAGAGTTGTCGGTATTACGGCATCAACTATGCTTTGTGAAAAAAGCTGACATTAAATGGAGCATTCGATGCAAGCGAACGGCAAGAATCCAACCATTCTAGTTGTTGACGACGATGAGGTTCTCGGCCAGGTCTTGGCGCGCGTGCTGACCCGCGATGACCGTACGGTTGTTCGGGCTACCAGTGCGGCTCAAGCGCTTCAACTGGCCGACGAGCAGCCACCACAGGTGGCCCTGGTCGATCTGTGCCTTCCGGATGTCGATGGCGTCGAACTGGCCAAGGGCTTGCGGTCCCGCCATGCGGATGTTCCGCTGATTCTCATGACCGCCTATCCGCTGCGTTTGCGCGACCATCCCGAAATGGCCAGCCATTTCACCCGCGTCATGGCCAAGCCGTTAAATCTTCAGGAACTGCGGCAAGCGGTGGATTTCGCTTTGGACAAGGGGTCCGCGCAGATTCCTGAACCCGCCTTAGCCCCGATACCAGAAACGCCCTTACCGCCGCCTAGGGTCTCGCCGTCGACACAGGTGAATCCGGCGCCGGCGGCAGCGCAGCCCCCGCCGGTTACTCACCGATCCAAGGTACGCCTGATCGTGGCCGGGATAGCCGTTGCGGCCATTGCGTTGGTCGGCTTAGCGTGGCTAGCGCCGGGAATTCCGCTGCCCTGGAAAAACAATACGGACTCGGCTCAGCCTCCATCCCCCACCCGAAGCATCGCCGTGGAATTGGACAAAACGGATCGGCACACGCTGCTCGTTCCGCTGGAGACTGAAAAAACGCTGGGCATCAAGGACGCCAATGGCAACTACAAGGGAGTTGTTCCAGCCGTCCCGCCTCAAAAAGGACTTCCCTTAACTTTATCCGGCTCGACGGCTCTCGATCCGACGCGGCTCCAGCGCATTCGCGCCCGCTTCCCCGCGGAAGTGATCAAGATCGGGCAAGCTCTCGACGACCCGGAGACAAGCCGCACAGGCCAAACCGCCTTTCGTGAGTGGCGGACCGGAGATCGAGTCGGCAAAGGCGATGAGCTGCTCGTTTTTTGGAGCGTTGAGGTAGGTACAAAAAAGAGCGAACTGGTCGACGCCCTCGTTCAATTGCGCTTGGACAAGGAAATCCTCGAACGCAGCGAATCGGCCGCCGGCTCCGTGCCTGCGGTCACCATCCTGACGGCGCGGCGCAACGTCGAAGCCGATCAGAATGCCATCGCCCGCGCCGTAAACACCCTTCAAACCTGGGGCATTCCCAAAGAAGATATCCAGGCCGTTTACGAGGAAGCCAAGGAGATCAGCCAACGCAAGGGACAACGCGACCGCTCCAAGGAAGAGGATTGGGCACGCGTCGTAATTAAATCTCAAGCCAACGGCGTCATCATCGAGCGCAACGTCAATCTCCACGAGCTGGTCGTGGACAATACCGCGAACTTATTCGTCGTTGCCCAGGTCGATCGCCTGAAGGTATTGGCTTACGCCCATGAAGACATTTTGCCGGAGTTGGAAAAGCTGGAGCCGTCCCAGAGAAAATGGACAGTGAGCACGGTCGGCGCTCTGCCGCAGAAAGGCATGTTTACGGATATCGGGTATCTGATCGATCCCAATCAACATTCGGCGGTTGTCAAAGGATACATCGACAACCCCGGCGACCGCGTGCGGGGCGGCCAATTCGTCTCCGTCGCCATTGATCGTCCAACGCCTGTCGGCGTCGTGGAAGTGCCTATTACCGCGATCTTGGAGGACGGCAAGGAAAGCGTCGTTTTGGTTCAGCCAGATCCCAAGCAATCTCGTTACACCATGCGGCGCGTGCAAGTGACGCACCGCTTTGACAAGACGGCTTATGTCCGTAGCGATTGGACTCCCGAAGAGGAGTTTGTACTCGATTGGGACTTCTGGCAAAACGGCCAAGCAAGCGACATCGAGCTGTTATTGCCGGGCGAACGTGTTCTCACCAGTGGCGCTCTCGAACTGAAAGCGGCTCTCGAGGATGAAGAATCCAAAGGGAAATAACGCCCTGGAATGGAATATCTTCAAGGTCGTCATCGCGATAGCAAATAAGTCTGAACGGCTTGCTAGACACTAACCCGAAGCGTTAGCGGGGTTGACCATACACCCTGGCCGGACCTTCGGGCTCAGCGGCAAGGCTGGGTTTCGGCCCCTGCTTTCGGAGTTTTGAATGATGGTTCGCAAGCTCGTTGAATGGGCGGTCAATAATCCTTTGATTGTCATTTTGTTGGCCTTCGCGTTGGCCGGTTTTGGCGTTTACTCTTTTATGAACGTCAACGTCGAGGCCTACCCGGATCCGGCGCCGGCCATTATCGAAGTCGTGGCCCAGTTTCCCGGTCAGACGGCCGAGCAGGTGGAGCAGAAAGTTACGGTCATCCTGGAAACCGCTTTGGCCGGGATGCCCGGCTTGACCTATACGCGCAGCAAATCGTTATTCGGCCTATCCCATTTGCGCAACCAATTCGATTACGGCGTGGACTTTGAAAAAGCCAAACAGGAAGTAATCAATCGTCTGCAATCGGCTCAGCAAGATTTACCGCCCGGCGTCGTGCCGCAACTGTCGCCCGAAACGCCGACAGGGGAAATCTTTCGCTACACGCTCCGCAATGCGAAGGATCCGTCCGGGCGCGACGTTTATACGCTCAATGACTTGAAGGCATTGCAGGATTGGGTGCTGGAACGGGAATTTCGCCGTATTCCGCGCATTGCGGATGTGGTCAGCACCGGCGGCACCGTCAAACGCTACGAGATCCATCCGGACCCGGCTCGGCTGGCCGCCAAGGGCATCCTTATGCAGCAGGTCAAGGATACCTTGAATAACAGCAACGCCAATGTCGGCGGCGCCTTGTTGACACAAGGCCATATTGTGCTCAATGTCCGGAGCGTGGGCCAGCTCGGAGGCGGGCGCGATCCCGTTGTCAAAGTCCTGGCGCTAAAGGACCCTATTGCCGCGTCCGCCAAGCTGCGCGAAGAAGAAGCGCGCCGCATTCGGGAGATTCGCGAGCTGGTGATCGCCTCCGTCAACAATTTCCCGACCAAAATCGACGATATCGTGGAAGGCGGGCCGATTCTTCAATCGCCCGGCGCTCCGCTCGGCGAGGCCGGAGTGGTGATCGGTCATCAAACGCGGCTGGGGCACATCAGCTTGTCCCGGCCGCCCGACCCGGATTCGCCGCTGGCATTCAAACCCAAGGATGAATACGGCCGCCCGCCCTGGCGCGACGAGTATGACAAGATCCAAGGAATCGTTCTGCTGCGTAAAGGCGCCGAGTCCAAGCCGGCTTTGCTCGATATCGAAGCCAAGGTCAAGGAGCTGAATGAAACACCGGGACGGTTCTTGCCCGGCGTGCAAATTGAACCTTATTACGACCGCACCGAATTGATGAACGTCACGACGGAGACAGTCCAGGAAAATCTCCTTGTCGGCATGGCGCTTGTTACGGTGATTTTGCTCATGTTCCTGAGCAACATCCGCAGCGCGCTGATCGTAGCCATCAACATTCCACTCGCTCTTCTGTTTGCCTTTTCGGTTCTTTTCTTGCGTGGCAAATCGGCGAACTTGCTTTCCATCGGGGCGGTGGATTTCGGCATCATCGTCGATTCCTCCGTCATTCTCGTGGAGAACATTTACCGGCATGTCAGTTCCAGCGAGCATGCGGAACTGCGCCTCAAGGAACGTATTCTGCGCGCTTGCCGAGAGGTGGAAAAGAGCTTGTTCTTCTCGACCATCATCATGGTCTGCGCCCTTTTGCCTTTGTTTACCATGAAGGGGCCGGAGGGGCAGATTTTTGGCCCCATGGCGGATACTTACGCTTTTGCCTTGGGAGGCGCCTTGCTGTTGGCGCTGACGCTTTCGTCGGTCCTGTGCCTGCTCCTCTTTCGGACCATCAAGCCGGCGCGGGACAACTTCTTGGTCCGAGGCATTAAACGAATCTATCTCGGTCAACTGCGTTTGTGCCTCGATCATCGCTGGATCACGCTGGGGCTCTTCCTCGCGCTCGCCGCCGCCACGGCGTATTTTGCTCTGCCTGGCCGCGAATTCATGCCGGAACTGGAAGAGGGCAACCTTTATATCCGGGCGACTTTTCCGCTCAATTCCTCGCTCGAGCGTGTTTCCGAAGATAGCGCCCGGGCACGGGCTATCATTCGCTCCTATCCTGAGGTCGAAGCGATTATTCCTCAGGTGGGGCGGCCCGACGATGGCACGGATCCGACCGGTTTTTATAACGTGGAGATCTTTGTGCCGTTGCTTGCTCAAAGCAACTGGCCCGACATAATGGAAGCTAAAGGCTGGCGGAAATTCCTCACAGGGAACAAAGCGCTGCGGCCGCGCACCAAGGACGAACTGATTAAGGAGATGGGCGATGAATTGGCGGCCAAGCTGCCCGGCGTCGATTGGAATTTCTCCCAAAACATTCGCGACAACGTGATGGAAGCCCTTTCCGGGGTCAAGGGCGACAACTCCGTCAAGATTTTCGGGCCGGACTTGAATGAGCTTGAAAGATTGGCCGATCAATTGAAAAACGTCCTGAAAAACGTTAAAGGCGTCGAAAGCGTCGGTGTCTTCAATATCAAAGGTCAATCTAATCTTGAGTTCCGTGTCGATCCGGTTAAATGTGCTCGCTGGGGTGTACGTGTAGCCGACGTGAATGACGTCGTGGAGACGGCGCTGGGCGGCAAAGCGCTGTCGCGTATGAATGAAGGGGAAAAGTCTTTCGATATCTCGCTTCGCTGGGCCCCGGAGCGGCGGGGCAGCGAGTCGTCCATTCTCGACATCCCGGTGGACATTACGAACAACCAAGTAGTATTAGGTGGGACGGCCGTCTCACCCTCAGGCAGCTCCGTGGCCTCGCCTGCCGTGGTCGGAACGCCGATCAATACGGCCAATCCGATCACCAATACACCTCATTTGACGTTGCGGCAGTTGGTTTCACCGCTCAATGATGAGGGCGACTCCGATCCCAATGGATCGTTCATTCGGCCCGGCGCTTCAACGATTTACCGCGAACAAGGGCAACGCCTCATTGCAATCAAATTCAGCGTCAACAGCCAAGAGAGCGATCTTGCCAGTGCCGTGGCAGAGGCCAAGGAAAAGGCGCAACCTTTAATTCCGCCGTCCTACCGCACCGAATGGAGCGGCGAGTTTCAGGAGATGGAAGAAGCGGAGGCTCGCTTGGTAAAGGTTTTCGCCTTGGCCATGGTCCTGATCCTCATCCTTCTCTACTTAGCTTTCAAATCTATCTTGGATGCGGGCGTAGTATTGGCGGGAGTTGTTGGCGTCGGTCTGGGCGGCTTGTGGGCGCTTTATTTCACCGGCACCTACCTGAATGTGTCCGGCGCGGTGGGTTTCATCTCGATCCTGGGAGTGGCCATTTTGAATGGCCTATTACTGGTTTCCTCGTTTAATGCCTACCGCGCCCAGGGATTGCCGTTGCGCGAGGCGCTGGAGAAAGGGGTGGAAAAGCTGATTCGGCCGGTAACCATGACGGCCCTGGCGGCCATCTTCGGCCTTCTGCCCGCCGCCCTCTCCACCCGTATCGGTTCGCAATCCCAGCGGCCTCTGGCAATTGTCGTCGTAGGCGGGATGATCATGACCTTGCTGTTGACCAACCTTATTCCGGTCCTTTACAGCTTCTACGGCCATCGCGAGCCGCCCGCTGGAGCGGGAGGAATGGCTCATTAATCGGAGCCGATCCCGCCGCTAAAGGGAATGGCGTCCCAGTCGGCCTTCAGGTCCGTTTTGACTGGCACGGAAATAGAGCCGAAACTTTAGCTAATCCTTGAATTCCGTACATAATCTCAAGTCTTGAAAGCAACTAGCCGATATTACCGTTACATCTTGCCTAGTGCGTCTCAACGGCAGAAATTCGGGTTCATGGATTCGGCATCGTATCAAGAAATTGGCGTGAAACGTCTCACTCTACCCCAAAATCAAGGCTTAGGGGCGCCACTAGCTTGCCGGATTCGTTTCAAGCTGGCTTAGAGGGGGGTGTGTGGGAGGTAGGAGAAACGATCTTTCCTAAGTGATACGCGGGACAGCATTTGCGAAGAAAAAGATCGTTTCTCAGAGTGGTTGAAGCTCGTGAAACGGACTTGGGCAGAATTAGGATACGTAGCACAAGCGTCTCGCTCGTGCGCTTGCCCAGCACAAGCGAGACGCTTGTGCTACGGTCGAAGCCAGAGTGACAAAGCACTAGGCGTTTTATCGCCAAGACAAGTCAACCAAATCAGGGTAGGGGACAAAGCGGCAGTCACCAGGTCCGCTCTTTTTTTTTGAAAGAAACGGAATCATGGTCCTACGAAGGCTGCTCGTCCTTGCCTGTCTGCTCCTTCTTAGCGGGTGCTTATATCACGCCCAGGAACGCGCTGATCAGGTCCTATGCGATTTGGCGATTCAACCTTATGATCGAGCGCCCTCGCAATCTCCAGATAAGGGCCCCGTGCCGCCGGTCGACAATTCGTCTGCCAAACCGCTAAAGGAAGATAGCGCCTCTGACAAAAAGCCTGGCAACCCAGCGATTGCGTCCACCGACATCCAAACAAG
Organism: Gemmataceae bacterium; assembly: GCA_045802525.1. Taxonomy (GTDB): domain Bacteria; phylum Planctomycetota; class Planctomycetia; order Gemmatales; family Gemmataceae; genus JBJMQT01. Next base: position 134,551 of record JBJMQT010000137.1, on the reverse strand, counting down.
CGCGTTCTTACAGGAAAAAGGGGATGCCGGCGCCCGCGGCAGCTTCGCCCAACGGTTGAAAGTGCCCGAGGAGATTCCGGGCTCGGAATCACCGCCCATGAAGCTTCCGCAAGACGAACCAGGCAGACAGCGCGAGGTGCGGCGTCTCTACCCGAAGCTTCCTGACCTGCCCAGCGAACCGAAGGCCTTGCCCGGCCCAGAAGGCAAACCTTACACCCTCAGCGAATTCCAGCGCATGGCGGCCGAGAACAGCCCGCAATTGCGCGAGGCCTCTTACGATGTCCAAGCGGCCCGAGGTAATCTCATTCAGGCCAAAGCTTACCCCAATCCAACCGTGGGCCTTGAAGCCGATCCTTCCAACGATGGCACATCCACCGGTTTGCGCGGCGTCTTTGTTGACCAGTCCATCAAAATGGGCGGCAAACTCAAACTTCAAGCCGCCGCCTCCGAAAAGGATTTGGAGAATGCCGAACTCGCCCTGAGGCGGGCCCGCAGCGATCTGGCCACGCAAGTGCGCACGGCTTATTTCGCCTTCTTGGCGGCCAAAGAAACGGTTCGCGTCTCCAAAGCGCTGGCGCGCTTCACGGATGAGGTCTATCAGATTCAGGCGGAACTCACCGAAAAAGGCTTCGGCGCCGGCTACGAGCCGGCAACGCTCCGAGCCCAGGCCTACACGACTAGGCTGGCCCATAAGCAGGCGATTGCTACATACATCTATGCGTGGAAGCAACTGGTCAGCGCTGTCGGTCTTCGTCAACTGCCTCTCTCCGAAGTCGAGGGCCGACTGGATCTCTTCATCCCTTATTTTGACTATGACCGCGTACTAGACCATGTCGTTCATAATCACACGGACGTATTAACCGCACGCAACGGGATTGATAAGGGCCGCTACAACTTGAAGCTGGCCCAAATGACGCCGGCCTACCCGGATGTAGACGTTCGCCTCGCCGTGCTAAAGGAATTTGCAAATCCACCGTTCCAATGGCTGCATACGGCACAAATCGGTTTCCCCTTGCCCATCTGGGACCAAAATAAGGGCAACATCGTCGTCGCCGAGGCCGCCCTGGCCCGGGCTCGCGAAGAGCCGCATCGCGTCGAACTCACCTTGACCAATGGCCTGGCTGCCGCCTACACGGCTTATCAAAACAATTTACAGGCCCTAGAATCCTATCGGCGTTACATTTTGCCCGATCAAGTTCGCACATTTCGCGGCGTCTACGCCCGGCGTAATATTGACCCGAATGTCGCGTTCGCGGACTTGGTCACCGCTCAACAGAGCCTGACATCAAATGTTACAACATACTTGTCTCTCCTTGGCCAACTGTGGAGTTCGGTGGTCGCCCTCGCCGACTACTTGCAAACCGACGATCTTTACCAGCTGGCAAAACCCCAAGAAGTCCCGCCCTTGCCGGACCTGGAACATTTTCCCGCTTGGGCCTGCCGTCACGAATGTCCGGTTGGTTCAACGGGATTGGGCAGCCAACCTTGCTTGCCTGCGCTGGCTCACCAAGCCGCCCCATCCACTAAAGGCGAATCGACTGTCTCGACCGTGCCCGTCCCGGATTCCGGGCCTGTCGTCGAGGACAAACCGTTCAATCGTTCGCGGGTGAAGAGCATGCGGGCGGTTTATTATGGGTCCAAGGCCCCGGCGCTTGAGAACGATCTAAACCTGGAAAAGCCACCCGAGATTCCACAACCGTTCCAGAAAAAGTAGCTCACCAAAGATCGCCGCTCGCTCAAAATCGGCCGGTATGGCTGCTGCGAAGGAGTCTGACATGGCCGCTGGCGTTTGCCGAAGGTTTGTTGGTTACGCGGCCTTGGTTGCGATCCTAGCCATGACGTCCCGCGCTCTAGCACAACCAAATAAATCAGAGCACTTGCCGAAAGCATCGGACACGGCTGCCTCCTCATCAAATGCAAATCCATTACCGGGATTTCCTCATCCGCCTGTTGAACCGCCATCTCTCTTGTTGCAGCCGGGCCCAATGGCTATAGCACCGGCATTACCGGGGCCTTATTTCGAACCGGACCCGCTGCTTGACCCGCCTCCATTGCCCCAACCGGGCTGCTTTGCGGACGCGGAAGTCGGTTTCCTCGCCTCTCACATTAAGAGCGGTCTCGGAAACTCTGTTCTAGTGGGCAATCGAGCGTCCGACTTCGTCCAAGTGCCGGTCGGCCAATTGGACTGGACCGCTTCGCCGCGCCTCGAATTCGGCTATCGCTTGCCATCGGGATTCGGCGGGTTCAGCTTGGCATACCGCTTTCTGGCGACGGACGGTTCCAATTCTTCATTCGGTCCCGATTCTGTGTCCGCATTAAGAAGCCGGCTGGACGTCAATGTCGTGGATTGCGACTACTCTAGCTGGGAGATTTCCCTGTGGCCCAAGTGCGAAATGAAATGGCGCTTGGGAATGCGCTACGCCGATGTGTTTTTCGATGCCCAAGCGGAAGAGCTGTTCGCTTTGGCGGCCGCCGGCAGCGGAGTGTTTCAAAGGGCGGTGAGCAATAGCTATGTTGGGTTCGGTCCTCACGTCGGCGTCGAGTTGTGTCGGCATCTGGAAGGAACGGGGATTTCTTTCATTGGCAGCAGCGATTTCGCCACATTGCTAGGCCGCATTCGCCAAGGGTTTTTTGAAACGTCCACGGCGGTCGGTCCGATGAGTCGATTCGTCGGTGGCGAAACGCGTGTCTACAGTTCCCAGGCCGTGCCCATATTAAATGTGCAAATCGGGGTCGCTTGGCAGCCGCCTACTTGTCAAAACATCCAGGTTTTCCTGGGCTACCAATACGAGCATTGGTGGACGGTAGGAAGGCTAAGCGCGCTCGGCACCTCAGGAGAATTAATGGATCAGGGCATCGTCTTGCGGGCGGGAATCAACTTCTAAGGAAAATGCGGGGTCGCAATCAACTTAGGAAGCCGGGGTCGCCCCGGATTCGTTTTATTTCAAGCCCCCAACCCCCCTCCACAGCGGCTGGCGCTTAATCCGCGCTCGGCGCGTGTCTCGCCACCGGCGGTGTGTCCGCCAGCAAATTGCACTGGTCCACGCCTTGTTAGGCACGTCATAATGACATCAACGATTTTTGGTCAGAATTCTCCTCGAATAGAAGAGATTCGCTGCCTTTGAACGCTAATGATCCTGAATTCCTATGCCGTTCTGGATGGTTTCATCACCTCTTTGCGCTTGGGCCTAGGTCTGCTCATACTCTTTGTCGGGTTTACGGCATGTCGAACCTGGTTTTCTCGTCGGACGCTATCCGAGAAACACCAATCCATTGACGCACCGTTGCATCTTCTTTATCAGTTGGCGGTGTTGCTGTTGGTTTTGAATGTCGTTTCCTGGCCAATTTTTTATCTGATGCTGCTTAGTTATGTGCCCGAATGGCCCGGCGTCATGTGTATTTACGGGGTCATGCAAATAGGCACGGGCAGCGAAGGAACGGCAAGATTTCTTCCCATACTTCTCCAGTGCTTGCAGGCAACCAAACCCTTATTGGTTTTTTTGAGCGGAGCTTGGTTCGTTCTACACCTTCTGAACCGTCGGACACGCACGGCATCCCTGACTAATCTGGTCTTGGCATTTATTATGGGCGCCGCCCTTATGTCATTAAGCGATGGAGTCGCTGAATTGGCCTACTTAGCAATTCCCAAGAAGGAAGAATTTGCGGCTGCTGGTTGCTGCACGACTATTCTCAGGGAAAGCACGGACTCTTTCCGATTTTTGCCCCGAGTCTACTTGGGAGAATACCCGGACTCTTTGTTTTATGCCGCCTATTATGGAATCAATAGCTTCATGGTTCTGGGTTTGGGATGGGTGGTCTTCTGGGCTCGTAGGTCATTCGTTCAAAGTTCGCTCGGCATATTGTTGTCGGCAGGCCTCATTTCGGCTCTCGTAAATTGGCTTTTCTTGGGCAGAGTCGCAGCCCCGATATTGCTACACATGCCTAATCACAATTGTCCTTACGACCTAATTTCAGAAGCGCCCGGCAGCATAGTCTCCTTTGTCTTCTTTGTTGGCGGATTCTACTGCTTGGGATGGGCCGGCGTTGCCAGGTGGCTCGGCATGTGCCATGAAACAAAGTCCTTCATGAACGAATCGATCCATCGGTTGCTCTTGCTGGGACTATTAGGATACTTGGGATCACTGGTGATTATGACAGTTGAGTTGGCCTTGGCGTAGACAACCTGTTCGACATTCTGCTTTAGGCCATTGCTTTGAACGACCACGGAATCATGAAACCGCAAACTGCCGTGCTAACTCTTGCATTGTTGGTCCTCGCCAGCGTTTCAGGGGCGATTCTAATTGCTGAGAGCCATTCTCAGGATGGCCGACAAAAGCATGCAGAGGAATTCCAAAATCTTGTCGGCGGATTAGGATTTGGACCCTCCGTTGATTTGTCAGGCCCGGCATTTGTCTTTGATCCGCGGTTGGTTGAATCCAGTTTTCCACTGGAATCACCCTTCCCTCTAGGCCATTACTTGGGCCGCGGTCAGGCGATGTCAATCTTTTATTATCCGACGCCGGAAGTCGACACGTCTGATATTCGACGGGTGGACCGCCATGCGTCCCCTCCTTGAAATTGCTTTCACCGGCATTGATGCCGTAACTTTGAATCCCTTAAGAAGCCTGGTGACAGTTTTTGCTGTCGTCGTAGTCCTCTTACCGTATCTAGTGATCTTGGGACTTTCCAAAGGCATTGAGGCGGATGCGCTGACTTCGGCTCAACTGGGCGCAGACTTGTACATTTCGGGCAACCAGTTCGGCCGTCGCAGCAGTATTCCTGTCGAATTCATTGAACAGATTCGCTCGATTGACGGAGTCCTGAAGGTTGTTCCGCGAATCGTAGGCGAGGTCGTGCTAGGAAAGGAATCAGAGCATGCCGTCCTTGTCGGCATGCCCGAAACAAGTTTTCCTCCTTGGGCTGACTGCATCGAAGGACGCTTGCCGCAGCCCAATAAACTTAACGAGTTGGTTATCGGGAACACGCTGGCTCGTCGCTTAAATCTAAGGGTAGGCTCCATACTGCCCCCTTTTTATCACAATAATAAGGGCGAACGACTCGCTCGCGTGGTTGGAGTTTTCAAGCCCAATTGCCCTTTGTGGCACGCCAAACTCATTCTGACTTCTCTTGACACGGCCAATAGCATCTTTGACCAACCGGGCTTGGCAACGGACTTGCTCGTGTGGTGCCGACCGGGCTCTGAAACCGATGTCAGTCGATCAATAGGGCAGATTGAAAAGGTTTCAGGCGGCGCCGGGGATGAGCAGTTCCGACTCCGAATTATCACAAAAAAAGAAATACTGTCTCTATTGCCGCGTCCTTTATTCCATCGTGAGGGTATCTTTAATCTTCTCTTTCTAGTCGCATTTATCGTTTGCATTTTGGTTGTGATGGTCACATCCGGCTTAGGACAAGCGGAAAGAAGGCGCGAGATCGGCATCCTCAAGGCAACGGGGTGGCAGACTGATGAGGTGTTGTTGCGCGGATTCGTGGAAAGCCTTTCGTTAAGTTTAACGGCGGCCTGTCTCGGGCTAATAGGGGCCTGGCTTTGGCTAAGGGTATTCAATGGTTATTTGATCGCAAGCATCTTGTTTTCTGAGGCCGGAGTAAAGCCTGAATTCACTTTGAATTACCGATTGAGCCCCGAACCCGTTCTGCTTGCGTTTGTGCTTTCCTTGACTGCCATTCTGACCGGAACTCTCTTCTCCTCCTGGCGAGCGGCAACGGGCTCTCCCCGCGATGTCATACGTTAGGGACGAGCCCATGACTATCTTGGAAGCGCGTCACATTACCAAAACGTATCGCCGGGGCTCAGCAGCCGAGATTCAAGCAATTCACGATGTTTCCTTGACTGTGCCGGCCGGATCCTTCACGACGTTGACTGGCCCATCCGGTTCAGGAAAGTCGACGTTGCTTGCCCTCTTGGGCTGCATGGAACGTCCCACGGAGGGCCAAATTTTCTTCGCAGGAGAATGCATGCAGGAGTGCTCGGATGCCGAAATGGCTCGCATGAGAAGGCGAATAGGCTTTGTTTTTCAAGACTTCGCATTGATACCAAGGTTGACGGCCTGGGAAAACGTTGCCGTGCCCCTTATCCCGCGCGGCGTCGCCCGGCGAGACCGGTATAAGTTGGCCCGCCTTGTGCTGTCTCAATTGAGATTGGAAGATAAGGCGGCGATCAAGGCCAGGGAATTGAGCGGAGGCGAGCAGCAACGAGTGGCTTTCGCTCGATCTCTCGTGACAAAGCCTGAAATCGTCCTCGCCGACGAGCCGACTTCGAATCTTGACGAAGAATCCGCCAAGATTGTCGTATTGCTTCTCGAACAAGCCCGCGCCAACGGGATAACCTTTGTTGTCTCATCTCATGACCCCAGCCTGGCAAATCTTGCCACTCACAAATGCACGCTGAACAAGGGCCGGGTTGTTGAAGACTCTTCAAAATCGTTGATCTAGGTCATATGCCGGTTAATTCGCTGACTCGACAACTTCATGACGTTTGTTAAGAGCTGGCTTTTCAATGGTTTGTCGATGACCGCCAGGCCAGCGGATTTCTACCCGATCAATCGAAGTGCGATCGCCCAATCCAAAATGCACTACTTTGGAAGACTGAGAGAGGTACCCGCCGGCCGGATTTACTTGCCGCGTCAATATCTCCTTGCCGCTATAGAGCCGCACAACGGCGCCGATAGCATCCCGGTTGCACTTGACCCCGGTGAGACGGAATTCAACATAATTTCGCTGGGGGAACTGGTTCTGAAAGTAATAAGCTTGGTCATTAAAGTTGTTCACGACAATGTCGAGCTTGCCGACGCCTCGGAAATCGGCTGTGGCGGCAGCGCGTGAACTGCGGGCCGCCGGCTTTCCACCCAGGGGATGCTTTTGGTAGATGCCGCGGGCAGGCGGCTCGATGTCTTCCGCTCGGGAATGGTCAGAAAAGGTTTCATTGCCATTGTTCATCATCAACGCGTTTGGCCAGTAGAAAAAGGGGTAGCCCATCCCTGAAGGGATGAATACGTCTTCGAAACCATCGTTATCGAAGTCGCCTGTTGTGATGCCCCAGGGCCAAAAGGTCTCGAGACCCGCGCGATCCGAGATTTCTTCAAACTTTCCTTTACCTAGATTCTTAAAAAATGCGTTGCCAAAAACGACGTCCTCGTATTTGATTTGCAGCAAATCGGCGACGGCCTTCTCCTGCTCGTCAACATTCGAGACCAACTGCGGGAATTCGCGGGCGCCGCCTGACGAATCCGGATACTTGACGCGCTGGTTCTTCTTGGCGAATTGAAGGAGCTGGGGGTCGTCACGTGAAGGCAGCCACATGTCGGAATGCATGTCGACCATAAAAAGGTCTAGCTTGCCGTCATTGTTAAAATCAAACGCCTTGCAGCCCATTCCGCCCCAAGAAGTGCGGGCTAGGGCGTTCTTGGTGACCTCGGTAAAGGTGCCGTTTCTGTTATTGTGGTAAAGTTGAGCGGCGCCGAACATATTCGTTACGAATACGTCGGGATAGTCGTCTTCGTCGTAATCGAATATGGCGACATCCGCGGCCCAGCCCTTTCCTTTTAGCCCTGCCTTCTCGGTGACATCCACAAACTTGCGACCCTTGGAGGGATCCAACGGATCGACTGGCTCATTGTGATAGAGGACGTTGCTTTCTTTCTTGCATCGGGCAAGATCGATAAAGGACGGCAGTCCCTGGTAGTAGTGGTTTTGTTTGTCATATAAATCCTTGGTCCAGTTGGCAGTTCCGGTCACGAATAGGTCTAAATAGCCGTCGTTGTCGTAATCGAAAAACACCGACGTCTGGCAATGACCGACGAGCGTCAAGCCGGCTGCTTCCGTTACGTCTTGGAATTTACCGTTGCCTAGGTTCTTAAAAAGGACATTGCCGCCGCGGGTGCTGGTAAGAAAAAGCGATTGATGACCCGAATTATCATAATCGGCGAACGTGGCAGCCACGCATACTCGATCGCCGACACCTACTCCCGCCTCCATGGTTACATCAGTGAATGTGCCGTCGCCGTTATTACGGTACAGAGCGTTCTCGCCCAGTTGATTAACAAAATAGATGTCGTCAAGCCCGTCGCCATTGTAGTCCCCGACCGCAACCCCCGAGCCGTGATCATAAGGATTGATGTTGTAATTGCCGCCTTGCTCGTTGGGCAAGAGGTTCATGTAAAAGTCCAGGCCTGCTTCCGAGGACCGTTCGCGAAAGCCGGCCGGGCGGTCGGCTGGCCTTTGGTATTCGGCGGTTTCTTCTTCCTGCGGATTTTGGATTGGCTTGTTCACCAGAAAGTAGACCAAGGCCAATAGGGCAATCGCCGCAAGGGGGACAGCTAAAATTATCCATCGCCGAGAGTTAAGCATTCCGACCTCACTAAGCGTCTTCAGCCGTTAATCCAGTACACGTCGGTTTGTGGATGAGCCGTTTTCCATTTCTTCCAAAATGTGCGTACAAAAGGATAACTTCGGTAGGGAAATGGAGTATCCAAATCGGCCGTAACGCCGTTCACGGCCAGCTTGTCGAATGCGCCCGGAGGGAGCGGTTTACCGGAACCCTGATAAAAAAGTCGATCATCGATTTTCAGCACGAGCTGGCCGTTGTGCCAACCTCCCAGATTCAGATCGAGGAGGCGATCGGTGGTCTTCGAAGAAGTGTAAGCAGTTATGCAATCCGTTAAGTTGCAATAAACGACAGAAATTGGCACCCCGTCTACCAGGTCATTAAGAATATGCCGGTCGGGATCCTTCATGATACGTAAGCGATAGGCCCGAGCCCTAGTTCCGGCAACAATGCCAATTACCATTTCCTTTTCGGGAATGAAGGCTTCGCCGGCGACGGTCGTCGCGGGAAGTGCCAGACCTGGCCGAACGTAGAATTCGTCTTTTACAGGCCTTCGATCTGAAAAATTCGTCTCCGGCTCATCGCTGTCCGTCAGTAGTGTGGTTACCGCATCGGCGCGCGGCTGGGAGACCAGCCCATGATGATCGAGCTGGCCATTCAATCGATAGATGATTAGGACTAGGACGCCGGAAAAAAGAAAGCCAAGTGATAAGACAGAAAGTTCCGCAAACCCAAAGATTCGACGAAATCTCAAAAGATCCCTCTCTTTGGGACTTAGAGCCTGGTAAGACAGCTCGGCGGACTCAGCCAAACTTTTCTTCTGCTCCGGTTGCACGCTCGGAAATTATGGCAATGGAATTATTAGAAAACGATTAGCCCTTTATGAGAGCCATTAGGTCCCGCGTCCGAATTATATGCTGGTAACCGGCGGATTTCCAAAGCACCCAGAAAGCTGGGAAGGCGGCAGCCTGCGCAAAAGCCTCAGGCGCCAATGGCGCGCAGGTAGCGGGCCGCTGATCGCTCGACCGCTCCCTTGGCGTCGTCCGTGACATTGAGCCCAGGGAAGGCGCCATAGAGACGAGAAAAGGCGAAGGGCTTGAGAGCGGCCGTGATCCGGCGAATCGCCTTTGCCGGCAGGGGAATGAGATTGGGATAGCTGTACATGAAGGACACCCAGCGGCGATCCTGACATACTTGCGGCTGATCCCCTGAAAGCAGCGCGCCTTTTTCCTTGGCGCCGCCTGACCAGTGCAACACCTGAAAGCCTTCGAAGTGCCCGCCGGTATTTATCAGCATCAGGCCGCCGAAAAGTTCTTTGGTATCGCCTTTCCAAAACTGGATAACAGGATCGGGTCGCATCACCCACTGAGCATCGGCCTTGTGTAGATAGACGGGCGCTTTGCCGAAGGCGTGGCTCCATTCGACCATGGTGGTGTAGTAGTGCGGATGAGACACCGCGACAGCCGCGAGGCCGCCCAGTTCCTTGACCGCTTTGATCGTTGCCTCATCAAGGTGCGGCACGCAGTCCCAAAGGATATTGCCCTTGGGAGTTCGCACCACGAAGGCGCGCTGGCCGATGCCGATCTTGGGATCGGTATGGATGGCGTGCAGGTCCGGTTCTTCCTTGGTGATGGTGTTGTGATACTTGCCTTGCATTTGCGGCAGCGTGGTCCACTGTTGGCCGTTCCAGCCGACATACTGGCGCTCGTCGTCGCAGACCGGGCAGTTGGCAGGGGGCTTTTCAGATGCGGCGAATTGGATACCGCAGGTTATGCAGAGAAAGTGCTTAACGGGCTGCTCCTCGGCGCCCGGTGTGGTTCTCGCCGCTTGCAGGCCGGCAACCGCTGCTACGGACTCTTGCAGAAACGTACGCCGCGTGCGCTGACTAGCCATGTCGGCCTCCTAAATCGAAATCAGCGCCCCAGGCCGCAAGAAAATTTGTAACCGAAGGGGTCGCGTGGTTCTCAGCGCAATTTCCGGAATTTCAATCCGACGCCTTGCGCTGAAAGTTATGCCCCCGCTGAATAGCGGATGCGCCGATCCGTTCGCGAATGGCATCGATTGCCTGATCCAAAGCGGACTGCCGCTTTCTTGTCTCATCTTCGAACAAATTCCCTTGCAGCGTTCGACGGCGCATCAAATTCGTTGCACCGACGCCCAGCAGTCTAACGGGAAGAATGTCCGCCGTCACAGACCGCTCAAACAACGTCAGGGCAGCCTGCCAAATGGCCTGCGTGGAGTCTGTGGATTCGGCCATAGAGAGGGTGCGAACGCGCGTGCGGAATTCGGACGATCGCACTTTCAGATCCACAGTCCGTCCTTGTACACCCGCCTGGCGCAACAGAGCCGCCAAATGATCCACCAGGTCAAGAAGGCAAACGCGAAGTGCAGCGCGGTCGCCAACGTCCCGAGCGAAAGTTGTTTCGGTGCTGATCGATTTTGCCTCACGATCGGGCACCACGGTCCGGTTGTCCTCGCCGTGAGCCAACCGCCAAACGTGACGTCCCACCTCGCCGAAATGATCGGCCAAGAACTTCTCCGGCAAGGCGGCCAACTGCCCGATCGTTCGAATACCGAGAGCATGCAGGCGCTTTTCGCTCTTGGCGCCGATGCCCCAAATCCGCGCCACCGGCAACGGCGTCAGAAAGTCCGTCACCTTCTCAAGGGGAACAATAACCAGCCCGTTTGGTTTGCCGTGGTCGCTGCCAAGTTTGGCGAGAAATTTATTAGGCGCCACGCCAACGGAGGCAATGAGCCCCGTTTCGTCGCGAATGCGATCTTTTATGGCCTGAGCGATCTGCGGAGCTGGGCCGAACAAGCCTTCGCAGCCGTGGACATCAAGAAACGCTTCGTCAAGGCTCAGGGGCTCGACAAGCGGGGTATAGGAAAGGAGAATTTCACGGACCTGACGGCCCACTTGGGCGTAGTGTTCCATGCGAACCGGCAGGAAAACGGCGTGGGGGCAGAGCCGGCGCGCGGTGGCTATGGGCATCGCACTGTGGACCCCAAAGGGCCGGGCCTCGTAGGAGACGGCGCAAACAACGCCCCGTCCCGCAAGCCCGCCCACAATGACCGGCAACCCGCGAAGCTCAGGACGGTCGCGCTGCTCGATGGATGCATAAAAGGCGTCCATGTCCACATGCAAGATCGTCATCCCATCACTCTCCGCAGATACTGCCAATGATTCAGTTCATTTGCTCGTGGCTTCGAGTCTCCCGGTCGGTGCTTCACGCGACCCGTACCAATACTCCAGGCCGTCACGTTGGCGCAAGGGCCGTTGCCCGCCTAGCACCAATCGAACGCCAAGCCGGAGCATATCCAGCGCGGTGTGCGCTCGCAATTTACGGCCTGAGGTGGTCACGAACTCCCGTAATACGATGAACCGGCCCTGGCGCTTCAGCTCGCCGCTGAAAGCGACCTCCTCCGCGGCATACCAATCTTCATTGAACCCGCCCGCCTTCAGGTACGCCTGGCGCGTGCAAAAGAGGAAGCAACCACCTACCAAGCCAATCGCCGGTGAAACGGCCCATAATAAGCGTTCCAGAATGATGGCATAAGTAGGCAACGGACCGTCGATGCGAACACAGCAGCCGCCTCCTACCGATCCGCCTCGCATAGCCCGAAGGGCGGCCCTCACCGCCCGCGCCGTAACGACGGTATCGGCATCCACGAAGATAAACAATTCCCCCTTAGCCGCCCGCGCCCCGGCATTGCGCGTTGCCGCGATTTGTCGCCGATCGAGCGTAATTATCTGAGCCTTGTATTCGAGTGCTATAGCGGCAGTGTTGTCGGTTGAAGAGTCGTTTGCCACGATGATCTCATAGGATTCCCCAAGTGCGCTGGCGGACTCCTCCAGCGCCGCTAGAGTACGGCCAATTAGCGCCTCTTCGTTGTGCGCGGGAATGATGAACGACACCCGAACGGGGCCTATCATTCTGAACTGACCCCCCATGCTTGGGTAAGTGATGAACCTAATCCTCGGTGGCGCGTTTTCAGCTTGCCGCCAGGGAACATTATCGAGGAAAATAACGTCCAAGGCGCGAGGAATTTTTCCATGTGGAATGCGGTGTTCGACAACGCCATGCCCGACTTTTGGCCTCCGCGGCCAAGCCGCTTTTGGGCCAGGGCCTTAGCTCCATTTCGGCATTGGTATTTGCACCGCTATTATCAGATCTCGGACGTTGTTGTAGAGGGAGCCGATGACTTCGGTAAGCGATTTGGCCCCGCCGATGGAGTCATGATTGCTCCCAATCACAGTCACGACAGTGATCCCCATGTCATGATGGAAGTCGGTCGCCGCCTAGGTCGGCGCTTCTATTTCATGGCCGCCTGGCAAATCTTTCGCACGCATCACGGCATCGATGGCTGGGTCTTGCAGCGCATGGGGGCCTTCAGCGTCGATCGGGAGGGTTGTGATCGGCGGGCCATACGCCAGGCCACGGACTTGTTGACCACCGGCAACTCGTTGGTGGTTTTCCCCGAGGGAGAGATCTATCACCTCAACGATCGCCTCACGCCCTTGCTGGAGGGCGTGGCGTTCATGGCTTTGACTGCCCAGAAGAGTTTGGACAAAGCCGGTTCGGGAGGCCGGATTTGGATCGTGCCGACTGCGATCCGCTATCAGTATGTCGAAGACATCGTTCCGCGCTTGGAGGCGGCCATGTCGCGGTTGGAGCAACGCATGTTGCTGCAACCCATTGCCGGGTCGCCGTTAAATGAGCGGATCGTCCGTTTTGGCGAGCTTTTATTGACAATCAAGGAAAAAGAAAAGCTAGGTTGCTCGCGCGAGGCGGAAGGAGACCTGCCGGCGCGCCTAGCCTATTTTGTTCGGACGCTCTTGGAACGACTGGAACTAGAGCATTTGAAGAAATCGCCTTCGGCCAACACAGTGCCGCTTCAAGTTAAGGCGCTGCGAAGGCACTTATTAAACGTCTGGGCTCAGGAGGATGGCGACGCCGAGCAGCGGAATCGCGCCCGCCGGGCCCTTGACGATATTCAGCTCGTCTTGCAACTCTATAGCCATCCCGGTGATTACATTGCCGAGAAGCCAAGCGTCGAGCGCATGGCCGAGACTATTGAGAAGTTTGAAGAGGACATTGATGGGTTTGGCCGTCCCAAAGGTAAACGACGGGCGCGGGTTGTCCTAGGAGGGCCGATTGACCTGCAAGCTGCGATGGACGAAGGCAAAGTGCGCCAAGCGGCGGCGGACGTGACAAACCATCTGGAAAATGCAATCCAAAAACTCATGAACAGCGCGCCGTGAAAAGCCATATACAAGTGCGCAGCGACCGTACCGGTTTTCTTGGGCGTCTATACGTCATAGCGGGTATTATCATCCGGTGGATCGTGGCAGGAATGGCGGTTTTCCTTCCTTCGTTAATAGGAGTAAAGTCATGTTGCGCCAGTCGATTGCAGTCCTGATCGGGTTTTTCCTTTTAGCAAGCGTCGCTTTCGCTGCTGATAAGGAAGTGAAGGGCAAAATCTCGAGCGTAGATGTCAAGAAGAAGATGCTCGTTGTCATTACCGACGATGGCAAGAAAGAGTACACGGTCAATGACGACACTAAGTTCACCGGACCAAGGGGTGGCAAGAGCGACAAAGGGATCGAAGACGATCGCCTAACCAAAGGCGCCGAGGTCACGCTGGTGATTGCAGGCAACAACAAAACCGTACGGGAAGTCCGCTTGCCGGAACGAAAACCAAAGGACAAGTAGTCCAACTCGCAGCCGCGGTCCTTCAATCCAAAAAGGTTTTCACGAACCTTACGGCAGGTCGCGGTAGAGATCGTGTCCGGCGGCTGAGTTTGTGATAGGTTCAACTCATAAAATCACAGATTGCAAATGCGAGAACTGATAATGGAGACGCCAACGATGGGCAAAGTCTTGGTGACGGCCAAGATGGAAAACCTATTCGACGTGGAAAGAAGGGAACAAGGCCTCTTGCCTTCTGACCAAGTCCGCTCGGTTGAAGTTGCCGACGCTTTGGTGGATACAGGCGCTACAGGATTGATGCTCCCTAAACGGTATGTTCAACAATTAGGTCTTCGGCATATGCGTACACGCCAGGCCAGAGGCATCGGCGGCATTGTTCCTTTGCCCATTTACAGTGCCGTTCGCCTGACCATTCAGGGTCGCGACTGCTCGATTGATGTCAATGAGATTGCGGACGAGCTTCCTGTCTTAATCGGGCAAATACCACTGGAGGCCCTAGATTGGATTGTCGATTCGAAGAATCAACGCCTCATCGGCAACCCGGAACACGGCGGTGAACAGATGATGGATGTGTTTTAGCCGGCTCATATCATTTGTTGTTTAGACCCACCTTCTTGGAAATTGTTGAAGGCGGATTGATCAGCGGCACGCCCGTTCGCCAGATATGCACCTCGCCGTCATGGGAGACTGAAGCGAGCATAGAACCGTCTGGAGAGAACGCGACCGAATTGACGCGTTTCTCATGCCCATCCAGAGCATAGAAGGGCTCCATGGTTTCGACGTCCCAAAGCCTAACGAGGTTGTCTTCTGATGCCGATGCCAGCGTTTTCCCGTCGGGCGTGAAGGCCAAGCCCCAAACGGACGGGCCAAGAATGTTGCCGGTCAATCGATGTTCGCCAGTAGTGAGATCCCAGAGTCGAATACGGCCCTCCCGGTCGCCCGTGGCCAGCATATCCTGCGTGGGACTGATGGCCATGCAGCAGAGAGCGCTATCCGTCATTACTAGGCGCTCACTCTGGTCCTGAAGGTCCCAGAAATGGATCGCCTTATCCGCGCACACGCTAATTAACTCACGCTTGCCTTTGGAAAATGCCAAGCCACAATATGGGCTCGCAATCGATGTAGTGGACTGCCTCTTTAGTAAAAGCTTCCTTTGGTCCACTTCCCATATGTATCGAAAATCAATCGAGGGGGTGTTTTCGGGATGTTGTCCACCGGCGGCTGCTAGGAGTCTTCCATCGTGTGAAAAAGCTACCGAGCGAACCCGGTCGGGCTGAGGTAATCTGGCGAGGACTTGTCGCTTGTTCATGTCCCAGATTGTGACATGGTAATCAAATCCCGCACCGGCCAAGATCTTTCCATCAGGGGAAAAGGCGAGTTTGGAAACCGTAGCCTCAGGTCCAGTAAGGGCTCCTCTTTCAGCTCCAGAGTTGGGATCCCAAAGCCGAACCAAGTGATCGTCTCCACCGGTTGCCAGCAATGTGCCATTGGGATGAAAGGCGGCTGACCAGGCCTCCTTGGGGGAATGTCCAGAAAGCTCTTGACTGGGTCCCCGCGAACCGGATTCACCCAACAAATTCACCTCAAAGCCACGCGGCCCCTGTAACTTGGTTAACTCTTCCTTCAACTCACGTCCTAGCAAATTTTTCTGGAGTTGCTTCATCCTTTGCACCGTTCGAACGTACTCCAATCGTTCGCCCAAAGGATTGGGGTCATTTGGCCGTTCCCGAGGCCTGTTGATTATCAAAAGCCAGGCAATGATCCCGACATTCACCAGCAGAAACGCAGCCCACCCGTAGCGCCCTACCCATTTCTTCGCCGCTCGCTTCGCTTGAACGGAGCGGGCTTGAATCGGCCGATTTTCACAAAAGGCATTGAGATCCGCAGCCAGCGCCGCGGCTGACTCGTAGCGCCGCGCCGGCGTCTTCTCCAAACACTTCAAACAGATCGTCTCCAAATCACGCGGAATATCGCGCCGATGCACCCGTGGCCGGCGCGGTTCTTCGCTGACGACTTTGAGGCGTGTTTGCACATCGCTGCTGCCGGTAAAAGGCGGCTTGCCCGTGAGCATTCGTAGAGGATCACACCCAAGGCGTACACATCCGTGCGCGGACCGATTTCCTTGTTGCGGCCATCGGCTTGTTCCGGCGCCATGTAGGCGGCCGTACCAATCAGGGCGCCGGTGCGCGTGAGACCGCCTAGGCCGGTAGGCAGGACCTCGCCTTCCTGGAAGGCGGCCAGCCCGAAGTCTGTGATCTTGGGATGCAGGCTGGTGAGCGAGGTGCATGAGCCGCCTGATAGACTGTGTTCCGTTTTATCAAGGGGCTCACGCTCCTCGCTCGCCAATAGAACGTTGCTCGGCTTCAAGTCGCGATGCAAGATCCCCTGCTTGTGCATGGAATCCACGGCTTCGGCGAGAAGGCCTACTAGCCGGGCTGCATCGCCGCAAGGAACGGGCTCCGTTCGCTCGCGCAACCAAACGGCCAGCGTCGGACCTTCGCAATAGGCCGATACCAGAAAACAAAAGTGCCCGGATTCCCCGGCATCGTAAATGGGAATGAGCGAGGGGTGATTTAACTTGGCCGCGATCTTGGCTTCTTTCAAAAAGCGCTTGCGATTGTCCGCCGTGAGCAGCACTTCCGGTCGAGGCACTTTTAAAGCGACTTGGCGACCCAGGACGCGATCGTGTGCTTGAAAGACAATGCCCCAGCCTCCGCGCCCGAGTTCGCGCACGATGCGAAACCGCCCTTGTTCGGAGGCGAGCGGCCCCAGAATCATGGACAGGGTCTCAACAGATTCTGGGGGCAATGGCCGTGCCCAAATTCCCCGAGAGCTTCCAATGCCCCCTTGGCTCGTTCAAAGCGGTCCTGCTGGTCGGCATCATTGAAGACGGCAGAGGAGGAAGCCAAGCTTTGCCCAGCGGTAGCCGCCTCCTCGAAAGCGACCAGCGCTTTGACGAACGCATCATCGGGTTCGTGGGTTGATTCGGAGGGCATGCTTGTGCAATTCCGTTGGTAAATCCGTACGTTCGTTGTCGCCATTCCCAAAGTGGCGCTAGCGCTTACCTTGGACTGAGTTGTCTACCCCGTTGGGGACCGCGTTGGGGCCCGTTGGGGTAAATGTCGGTGAGCAAGCCCGTTTGCGGGAATCAGTATCCAGCCTATTCAATCCCCAGCCCACGCAGCTCTTTTTCCAGTTGTTCCAGCGCCCGGACCCACAGTTTTTGAGCGGCTTCTTCGGAGCGCTGCATGGTGATGCCGATTGCCGCGAACGTCAGGCCTTCGCGCTGGCGTAGCTGCAACACTTGACGATAGCGTTCGGGCAACGCCGCGAGCGCCTGCGCAACGGCTTCGTGGCGTTCGTGGGCCATGGCGGTTTCGCTGGGGGTTTCGGTCGCACCATTTTGGACATGCTTGTGAAACTCGGCTTCACCCAGAGGCAATTCTTTGCCGACCTGGCGTTTCTCGGTGTGCCGAAACTGGCGTTGAAAAGAGGCGACGTTATTCAAAAGGATCTGCCTTAGCCAGGCTCGCAAGTCGCCTTCATTGATCCCGTGGAATTGACCAAAATCGCGCTGCGCTTCCAGAAAGGTCTGCTGAACTAGGTCTGATGCCCCCGCCTTGGCCTGCAAGTCGGCTCCCAACTCGGCATTGGCGATTTCCAGGAGATAATGACGAGCAAGCTCGAGGATTAGGCCCAGAGAGTCGTTCTGACCCTTCCGCGCAGCGCTAAGCCAGACCTCGACATGACGAGCGGAATCAGAAGGTAGAGCGGACGAGGCGACCATATGGGCCGACCCATTACCCAAGGCTAACTATTTTCAGAAGCTGAATTCACAAAAGTCTACCAGCCGGATTTGATCTGAACAAGAAACTTAACGGAGGTCAGCGAGTTTTTGCCAATTTTTTCAAAACGCGCGTCCGTTTTACCAAGATTTGGAGCTTAGAGAAGTAACCGACCGTGCCAACAAGAAAAATCGCATTCGTTCACCAGGAGATTCTCCATGACGTTTGCTATCAAACTTCCCAAGCGGTTACGGCGCGCGCCGAACCGCTTTCGCCCACGCCTCGAAATGCTCGAAGACCGCACCGTCCCCAGCACGTTCAAGGTCACCAATGGTCTCGACAGCGGTCCGGGATCACTACGTCAAGCGGTTCTGGACGCCAATGCGGCGGCCGGCGCGGACACGATCGTTTTCAACAAATCGGTCCATGGGATTACCTTGACGACCGGCGAGCTGGCTATCACCGACGATGTGGCGATTCAAGGGCCGGGCTACCGGCAGTTGAGCATCAGCGGCAATAACACGAGCCGCATATTTGATATTACGAGCGGATCCGTGTCGCTTTCCGGCCTGACGATCGCCCAGGGCAGGGCGGACAAGAATGCCGCCAACCTGCAAGGCGTGGGCGGGGGCATCCTCAACGAAGGCAGCCTCACATTGACGGATGTCGCCTTAACGAATAACCGGGCCGTGGGTGACGCTAGCGTTTCTATTTCGGCCGGCGGCTACACGCTCAACGGCGACGGCCTTGGCGGCGGGATTTTTAACCTGGGCACATTAGCCATCACCGGCTCCCGCTTTGAACACAATCGCGCCGTCGGCGGGGACAACACCCAGGCTCCGGCTCCTGATGCAGTCGTCTATCCCGGCATGGCCCTCGGCGGCGCGATCGATAACCTGACCGGCTCCGCGACTATTGTTGATAGCCTATTCAACGACAACTTGGCTCAGGGTGGCAATACGAACTCCGGTGAGTTTGCCGGTCTGGGCGGGGGCGGAGCCATTTACAACGACACCGCCCTGACCGTCAGCGGCAGCGTCTTTCGAGGCAACGCCGCCATCGGCGGCAATGGGAATGTCGGCCTGATTCACACCGGCCACGGCGTCGGCGGCGCCATCTTCAGCGGATCGGTCGCTTCCCTCTTCGGCTTGCGCACCGCATCTCTCAACGTCAGCGACAGCACCTTCGCTCACAATAAAGCGCGTGGCGGCGACGGCAACCAAACCTTCCTGCCGCTTGATTTCCTGGCCCCTGTTGACGGGCCCGACAATGGCACCGGTGGCGCCATCTTAGTCTACCAGGGCACGGCAACCATCACCGGCAGCCGACTGACGCACAACATCGCCCAGGCCGGCGCCGGTGGCGCTGCTCAAAAAGGCAGTCTTGCCGAGGGCGGCGGCGTTTTCATTCTCAACTACATCGGCGGCGTCACCGCCTCGATCACCAATTCGCGCATCGATCATAACGCCGCCATCGGCGGCGCCGGGGTCAACGGCGGCAATGGCGGCGACGCCATCGCCGGCGGTGTCGGCATCGGCGGTCTCGGCGCCTTCTTCGGCGCTCCCGGCACGCTCACCGTGACGGGAACGACCATCGATCATAACCGTGTCAGAGGCGGCAACGGCGACGGAGCAGGAGTCGGCGGCAATGCGCACGGCGGCGGGCTGTTCATTGATAGCGATTCCACCGTCCACCTGATCGCCAGCCTGATCGTGAAGAATCGCGCCAAGGGGGGTGCTGGAAGCACGCCCGGCGAAGGCATCGGCGGCGGGGTGTACAACCTGGGCTCCTTCCTTCCTGATGCCGCATCGCTGATCTTCGGCAATCACGCCTCGACCAGCAATGACGATGTTTGTCCGTAAAGGATGTGGCATAGGATTCCGATCCTGTGAAGCCGAGACCACAGGATCGGAATCCTATGCCACAGCTTCGCAAAGAAAGGTCTTTTCGTCTCATAGATTGACTAACTTGCTTGAGCATTCGCTCCGGCCGGGAACTTCTCGTCGCTGAGGTTTCGGTCGCTTTGCGCCCCTGGCGCTAGGTCTGCGCGCCGGGTTCATTGACATTCTTTAAGAGCAGGCCATTCCCGAATGGAGATGCAGCATGCGGTTCACTTCCTGGTTGCGCACGCAGTTTCCAGCGTCTTCTCGCCGATCGCGCAAAGCTAGCCGGCAAATCCAGAATCAACAAACGCGCCGCGCGAAGCCGGCCTTGGAGCGGCTGGAAGATCGCTTGGCGCCCTCGGCCGGGCAGCTGGATCCGACGTTTGGGGTGGGCGGAATGGTGAATGCGAATATCGGCGGGCCGACACCTACAACATCCAGGGCTGTAGTCGTTTCCCAGCCTGACGGCAAAGTAATCATTGCTGGCATGAATAGCGACTCTTCCAGTGGAAGCACGCATCTCGATATTGCTCGTTTCAATACTAACGGCAGTTTGGATAATACGTTCGGTAGCCGAGGAATCGTTACCTTTAATTTCACCACTGCAGCTAACTATTACAACACAGACAACGTGGCTTCGATGATCATCGACAGCTCCGGCCACATCATTGTGGCAGGGACCGTTGATACACGCGACAGCGGTAACGAATTCGCCGTGGCGCGGTTGAATAGTGACGGGAGCTTCGACTCTTCTTTCGGAACGGGTGGCGAAGTGTTCCTTCCGCATTTTATCTATAGCAACGAAAACGACAGCGCATCCGGCGTAGCACTAGACTCTTCGGGCCGGATTGTCGTGGCTGGAACGGCAAACTCCAGCAATTTCGCTCTTGCCCGCCTCAATGCCGATGGGAGCCTTGACACATCATTTGGAAACGGCGGTGAAGCTGTTGTTCCGCAATTCTCCAATTTCTTCTACCAAAACGACACCCTTGCTGGCGTTGCCCTTGATTCCTCCGGCCAGATTGTCCTCGTAGGAACAGCCAACGGCTATTCCAGCTCATCTTTCACCAATACCAGTTTGATCGCCATAGCGCGTTTGCACAGCGATGCTAGCCTCGATGGCAGCTTCGGGAGCGGGGGCCAAGTCCTGCTTCCTCACTTTAGCGATTATTATTATGCCAGCGAGATCGCCTCTGGCGTTGCTCTCGATTCGTCAGGGCACATCGTCGTGGCCGGTTCCAGCTACGGCTTTTTCTCAGACAACTATGGCAATCGAACGGTGGCAGCGCGCCTGAACAACGATGGCAGCCTCGACAGCAGCTTCGGCGCCGGCGGTGAAACTGCTGTAACTCAGTTCGGCCCCGTCGGGGGTTATGAAAACGACTATGACGCCGGGGTGGCACTAGATTCTTCCGGTGGCATCGTCTTAGCCGGGACGGCTGGCGCTTACTTCTCCGCAAATTACAGCAGCTTGTTTGCGGTAACTCGACTCAACTCGGATGGCAGCCTCGATGCCAACTTCGGCGTCAGCGGCCAAGCTCTCGTTCCGCAATTCGGTAGCAGCGCCACGGAGAGTGACAGTGCCGTCGCAGAGGGTCTAGACTCGAGCGGCAATATCATCGTGACAGGAACGGCCGATAATTCTCTTATCGCTGTAACCCGCCTTAACGC
Source organism: Gemmataceae bacterium (assembly GCA_045802525.1). Classification (GTDB taxonomy): domain Bacteria; phylum Planctomycetota; class Planctomycetia; order Gemmatales; family Gemmataceae; genus JBJMQT01. The sequence continues at coordinate 113,157 of JBJMQT010000137.1, read as the reverse complement.
TACCGGCGCTCTTGACGCCGGCTGGGGACATGCCGGCCAAGTCACGGCAGGAGTGACCGGGCCGAGCAACGATCAAGCCTCGGACATGACCATTACCCAGCCGGACGGTAAGATTATCCTGGTTGGGACAAGTCAAGCTCCGGGAGCATACGTTGGCAGGCCCGTCGTGACGCGTTTTAACCCCGACGGCAGCCTTGATTCCACGTTCGGCAGCGGTGGAACTTCTTTTTATGCCAATAATTCAAATGTTTCCCTGGCCCCCGTGGCGGCAACGGTCGACAGTCAAGGTCACATCATTATTGCCGGTACTTTCTCCGATTACTTGGGAAATCGTTTGGCCGTCGTGCGCCTCAACGCTGACGGCAGCCTCGACACCTCCTTTGGCAACGGAGGTGAAACCGTCATCGGCCCCTTCGGAGACAGCCCCTACGAGACCGATTATGCTCCGAGCGTTACGGTGGATGCTTCGGGGCGGATCGTTGTAGCAGGAACTCTCAACGGTTCCGTTTCAGGCAATTTCGCCCAGTACTTTGCCATTGCACGGTTAACAAGTGCAGGCAACCTTGACTCCACTTTCGGCAATGCCGGCCAGTTAACGGTCAGTTTTGGCAGCAACGGTGAACAAGACAACCCCAAAGGCGTAGCCGTCGATGCTTCCGGTCGTATAGTCGTTGCGGGTCTGGCGTACAACAACTCCACCGGTCTTCAGTCGGTGGTGACGACGACCAGTCCTTACTTCTCAGCCAACCGGTTAAACGGCAACTATTTCCTGATCGGCAGCGGGCCAAACCGGACCGTGTTCAACGATTACAACGCGGGAAGGATTGCCTGCGGGACCGGGGCCGATTTGATTTTCGCTAGTCCTTTGGACAAAGTCGCCGGTCTGACTTCTTCAGACACGGAGTTCATCATCGGCAGCTAAATAGTTAAGCCCGCTAGAGACCGTCGAAAAAGGAGGTTAGCACTAGGCACTCTTACCGTTCAGGTTCCTTTTCGAGCACGCGCCTGCCTCAACAATTGCTTCTGGGCATAGATTTTGGCACGCTTGCCGGTCGAGTTCGCCCGGCAACCAATGGCCAATACATTCCGCGGACTTGGAGATTTCTCATGACGAAAACCTTTCGGCTTTCAAAATTCGTGTTTTATTTCACCGCTTGCGTAATGCTCCTTGCCCTCACCTGCCTGAAGGCTGATGAGGTGACCAAGCCCTTCAAGGTCACCGGCTCCGGCGTCGGTCCACAGGGGCTTCCATTGCCCGGTCAAGATCCTCGACCCCATACGATTGAAATTGGCAATGGAACTTACCTGGGTCGGTATACGGGAGAAGGAACGGTCAAGACCGATTCGGCTGCCTTCGACCCGGTGACCGGGCATATCACCGGCGAGTTCGGCAGCGGCTCACCGTTCATCTTCAAAAAGAAGAACGGGGATCAATTGGCTTGCAATTACGGGCGAACGGACCTAGGCGCCAGCAAGCCCGGCTTCTTCGACTTGACTATTCTCGATGTGCTGCCCGACGGTTCCTTGATTGTCGAGGCTCTCTTTATAGCCGAGTTCGTTCCTCAGGCAGACCTATGCACCGGGATGTTCGAGGGCGTAACCGGCGGCTGGATTATGTACGCCATCACCGAGCCCTTCGTTTTGGGTTCCAGCGCACCGCTCAACTATTCCTGGCAAGGCCAAGGCTCGCTGACGTTTGAAGAACAGTGACCGCCTAGGGGACCAATAGTGAGCGTCTATCAAACGAAATCGTGCATGGAGAAATGCTAGCTATGCCGAAAGAGGTATGGTTGTTGTCATCAGAAAATTACGGGGCAGGGATGCCCACGTAGACGGTAGAAAACTTTTTTCAATTGATGCCGGGCCTCGACTTTGCTGCTCATTGCCGTCCATAGACGCTCAACGGCGCAGCGCCGCGCGGGTGGGGGCGCATGCAATGCAACGTATTTTTGAGGCGAAGACTTCCGGCCCCTGTAGCTCAAGCGCCTCACTTTCTAGACCCGCACCCATTGGTCAACATAGTTTACACCTGTAAACCTAAGCGCGCAGTTGGCGCCTTTAGGTGCCTTTCATTTCAAGACGTAGGGTGGGACGAGTCTTCGAGTCCCACCGCGCACCTGGTGGGACTCGAAGACTCGTCCCACCCTGCATTTTCTTCATTCGAAGGCTGCCAACGTCGGACCAAGGCTGCCAACACGTTGGCCGCCTTGGCATTGCCAGGGCAGGCCACAGCAGGCGCCCGCCACAGTCGCTATCCTCCATGGGCCAGTCTGGCTTATTGAAGTAATGACAGCGGGGGAAAAATCGTCTTTGCCGTGAAATCGGCCTGGACGGAGTCTTATTACGGCCGCGCTGAGGCAGAACGGCAATCCTCCCAGGCGCAATCGGGTTTATTTGACGTAAGCTTGTCGGGGATATAGATAAAGCCATGCAAATAGGTCAACCGGTGGGGAGCTTTTCGTGTGAGCCACCTGGACAATGATGCTGAAGTCATTAGCCCGGCTGAACTCGCTCGGACCCTGTTCGAGGAGAGCGGCGACGGGCTGTTTTTCTTTGACCCGGACACCGAACGGGTCCTCGATGTCAATCCCGTCGGGCAACGACTCTGCGGCATGGCCCGGAAGGAAATCCTTCGCCACCCGATCACCTACCTCTTCCGCTCGGAAGTACAGGGCGGCTTGCACCGGCTCCGCCATGCCTACCGCAAGACCGGGGCCTTCCACTCGCAGGAAGGCTTCTTGCTGCGCCATGCCCGGGACGGCATGTGGACGCCGGTCAACCTGACCGTCGCCCGGCTGCATGCCGTGTCGCGAACGCTGGGCCTGATCACGGCGCGCGACATTACCGAGCGCCGCGCCGCCGAGGTGGAAATTCGCCGCAGCGAGACCAAGTACCGGCTCTTGGTGGAAAACGTCAAGGAGATCATCTATCAACTCACTATTAAGGACGATCCACTGGCCGGCATCCCGGTTTTCGTAAGCGCTCAGGTCAAAGACGTCATCGGTTATGACGCAGACGAATTCTTGCGGGATCCCCAACTCTGGTATCAGTTAGTTCACCCCGACGACGCTCAGGGGGTCAAACAGGCGACCGCGGCCATCATAGCCAGTCGCAAAGCGGGTCTGCGCACTTACCGGATCGACCATAAGATCACCGGCAAATGCTGCTGGATCGAAGACCGGTTCATGCCTTTTTTCGACAGCGAAGGCGTGCTGGTTGGAGGTTATGGGGCCGCTCGCGACGTCACCGAGCGCAAGGAGGCGGAAATCGCCCTCCGGGAGTCGGAAGAGCGCTACCGTTTCCTCTTCGCCTGTAACCCGCATCCGATGTTCATCTACGACCAGGAAACGCTCGGCTACTTGGACGTCAATGAAGCGGCTGTCCTGCGCTACGGCTATTCGCGCGATGAATTCCTCGGGATGACAATCAAGGATATTAGGCCGGCCGAAGATGTGGCTGCCTTGGTGGCCTTGGTGGCCGGTGATGTGGAGGTTCCTTACCTAACCGGCACCTGGCGCCATCGTAAGAAGGATGGCGCGATCATTTTCGTGGACATCGTTACGCGTTCTTTGGATTTTGAAGGCCGGCCGGCTCGATTGATCGTCGCCCATGATGTGACCCAACGCCTCAAAGCGGAAGAAGCCCTTCGCCAAAGCGAGGCCAAATACCGGTCGCTAGTTGAAAACTTGGAACAAAGCATCCTCCTTAAGGATGCCAAACTGCGCTATGCAGCAGCCAACCGGCGCTACTGCGAAGGGGTCGGCCTGCCTGAAGAACAAATTATCGGCAAGGTCGACTTCGACCTTTATCCCGCCGACTTGGCTGAGAAATACCACGCCGACGACCAGAAAGTCTTGGAAACCGGCCAACGACTCGAGATGGAAGAGCAAAATCTCGCCAACGGCGTTCTTCGCACCGTACGCGTTGTCAAGACTCCGGTCCGCGATGGTTCCGGCAAGATCAACGGCGTTTTGATTATCTTCTGGGATGTGACCCAGCAACGAGAGCTGGAATCCCAACTCCGCCAGTCGCAAAAAATGGAAGCCGTCGGCTTGCTGGCCGGAGGGGTTGCCCACGACTTCAACAATTTGCTCACAGCAATTCTGGGCAACCTCTTCTTCCTGCAAGCCGAGTTGCCGCCCGAACATCCGGGACAGACGCTGTTGGAAGCGGTTGAAAAAGCTTCCCAGCGGGCTGCTAATCTGACAAGCCAATTGCTCGGTTTCTCCCGGCGGACATTGCTGCGGCCGGAGCCTGTCAACCTCAATGATACGGTCGATGAAGTCGTCGCTATTTTAGCCAGGACGATTGACCCGCGGGTCACCATCACGCTCAATAAACATGCTGATCTATGGACCGTCCAAGCCGATCCGGGCCAGATGACTCAGATCCTTATGAACTTGTGCCTAAATGCGCGGGATGCCATGGCGCGCGGCGGCCGGTTGACCTTAGAAAGCTCCAATGTGGTGGTCCACGAGAAGCAGGCTCGTGCTCATCTGGAGGCCCGAGCTGGAGAATTCGTTCGGCTGGTCGTCTGTGATACGGGGCATGGAATTCCCGCAGAAATTCGCAGCCGGATCTTCGAGCCGTTTTTCACGACCAAGAGGCCGGGTGAAGGTACGGGCCTGGGACTGTCCATGGTGCTCGGCATCGTTCAACAGCACCGCGGATGGATTGAATGTGCCAGCGAAGTAAATCAGGGGACTAATTTTACTTTATATTTGCCGCGACATCGGCAGCCCGAGGAAGAAAAGAAGGATCTTCCTCAGATAATCTCCGAGCAACCCATTGCGCGCAAACACGGGACTATTCTTGTCGCCGACGATGAGCCCGCTTTGCGTGATTTGGCTAGGATGGTTCTCGAAGGTGAAGGCTATGAGATCTTGCTGGCCTCCGATGGGCAGGAAGCGGTTGAAATCTATGAGCGGGAAGGTCCGCGGACGGATCTCGTTATACTAGACTTAACGATGCCGCGATTATCCGGTCAGGATGCCTTCCATCGCATCTTAGCCATAAACCCGCAAGCGCACGTCTTGTTCACGAGCGGCTTCTCGAAACAACACGTCAGCCAGGCCGACCACGAGCGCATCCTCGGCTTCATCAGCAAACCCTTTATGCCGGAGGATCTGGCTAGAAGCGTTCGCGAGGCATTCGACCAGGTGCGCGGGCAAGGCATCACGTCGGCGGGCCGGCTTCCGCGAGAGGCGCCACCAGGTTCAGAATAGTGCCCAGCTGAGCCAAGCGCATTCCGTAGAGATCGAGAAATTCGCGAAGAGCGAACTCGCTGTCGAGCGAATCGTCCTCGCCGTCATTGCAAAGCCGTCCGGTTAGTTCGGAAATCAAATTGACATACGTTCGCTCGAGTGCGGGCACCGCATGGCGGCAGGCATCCGAGAGATCCGGAAAATCGATTTGCCAGCGTGACAAGAAGGCGCGCCAGCGAGCGTTGCTATCATGAACGACGCGCAGATGCGTCAGTTGCTCCCGTTGCACTTCTAAGATCTGTCGCAACAGGTCGGCAATCTCCGGACTAGAAGACGAATAGGAGTCCGACGGGCTGCCGGTGATGGGCGCCATTTCAAGCTGAAAATTCATCGTCAAGGTGGTCCTCTTCATTCCACAAAAGCAGCGGTTTGATCGCTTAGGTCATCGCAAGGTCCCAGGCTACCAACTTTGGCATCAAAGGGAAAGAATCAACTCCGAGAAATTGCGACCGCAAAAAGTGACTTTTGGCCGGACGGGGCGATTCTTGGTGACCTCAATGTAGGACGACTGAAAAAAGCGAGGGCCACTCGCCGGGGGAAGCGAGTGGCCCAGAGGTTCTGCGGGGTTGGGAGGGGGTTGAGCAGGAGGAGGAAGCGGGGCTTAGCTCCTTAGAGCGGCGGACTGGAGTTTTCATTGGGTCGGGAGGCGGGGGAACCTCCTCAACCATTCCTAGTCCGCCCACGGGGGTTGCCTAACAAATCATCGGGGGAACGATTTGTTTAGCTTAGGAGCTATCTGACCGTTGCTTCCTGAGGCCCGATCAGAACGAGAGGGACCAATGCACTCGTTGTGCCAATAAACAAGCCAGGTGACGCGAATCTCCGGAAGCGGTTCAGCCGCTTGCACTTATTTTTTCTGCTACCCGAAAGAACGAAATCGATACGACCCGGACCATTGTAAGAATCACCTTCAAAAGCTGTAAGAAGTACCAACGTTACAAAGCAGCTATTCACTTTTCTCACAGTTGGCACTGAATCTAGTTGGATCAGAGCGATGAAACCTTTATGCTGTGGACTCAGCGTTTACACTTCCAGGTTACCCAGGATTGCCCCCATGTTGATCCGATTCTCATTTGCCTTAGTTTCCCTCATCGCGCTTGCCCCTACGGTTTGCCGATCGCAACCGGCGGCCGATTTCGCCGAAGATGAAAAGCTTCTGGCGACCGCTGGACTCGCAACCGACGGACCGGGCCTCTTGGAATTCTTTCGCAAACGGACGCTGGGCGAAGCGGAAGTGAAGCGCCTGGGCCTCCTTATTCCTCAATTGGGCGACAACGATTTCGTAAAACGCCAAAAAGCCTCTGACGCTTTAGCCGTGGCCGGGCCCCCGGCATTGCCGTATCTCCGGCAAGCGCTGGATGATTTGGATCAAGAGGTTCAGCGCCGTGCCCGCGAGTGCATCGACACTATTGAAAAAGGCCCCAATTCTGCGCGGGCTGCCGCGGCCGCCCGTCTCCTTCGCGCCAAAAGGCCCAAAGAACCTTGCGGCGTCCTCCTCTCCTTTTTGCCCTTTGCGGACGACGACAACGTGAAGGAAGCCGTCGTGGGCACGTTAATGGTGCTCGCTGTCCACGACGGGAAAGTGGAAGATAGCCTTCTCAGCGCCTTGAGAGACAAAACGCCAGTGAAGCGCGCTGCCGGCGCTCTGGCGGTTGGCCGGTCGGGAACCGCCCAGCAGCGCAAAGTCGTTCAGAGCCTGCTGACCGACTTCTCTTTTGAAGTGCGTTTAGCTGCCGCTCAGGGCTTGGCCGCCGCTCGGGACAAGACCGTAGCGCCGGCGCTAACCGTCCTGTTAACCGAGGCTTCGCCATCCGTCGCTCAGCAAGCCGAAGACCTGCTCCAGCGAATGGCCGGCGAGAGGGCGCCGACGGTCGCCTGGGAGGAGACCAAACGCCAGTCCTGCCGCGATGCTTGGGAAGCCTGGTGGAAAAGCGAGGGAGAAAGACTCGATTTAGCAAAAGCCGACGTGGATCCGCTCAAACGCAATCCGACCCATGAAGCGCGGCAAGTGGCCAGCCTATTCCTCGACGCCTTGGTCAAAGGCAAAACGGTCGACTTCAAAAAGATCACCGCCGTTCCGTTTCACGTTCACACACACCAAACTTTCACGACTCACGAAGAGCTCATCAAGAATTTCACCGAAGAAGCCAAACAGGCGCAGAACCAGAAGATTACGTTCGAAATGAAAAAAGCCATGCCCATCGCGGAGTTCGAAAAGAATCCCAACGCGAATAAGGAAGTTCTTACCAAAGTTGACAAGAGGCAGCTTTACGCGTCATTAGTTACCCTAAACCTTCCGGGGAACCAAACCATGGAATTTGCTATCCTTGTAAGAGTCAGCGGCGGCAAAGCCCTTGTTGTGGGGATCACTAATTGCGACGGTCAGGCCCTAAGATGACAATTGCGCTCGCTGAGCCATCTTTAGGGAAATTTGTGGAATGACATACATTAAAGCAGCAACCATCCACGAGGTGCCTATCGGCCAAGGCAAGCAGGTCGACCTCAGCGGCCGCAAAATTGCCCTGTTCAACTGTGATGGTTCTTTCTACGCGATAGACGACGCTTGCCCGCACCGAGGCGCTTCGCTCTGGGAAGGCGACCTAGACGGGACAGAAGTGATCTGTCCCTGGCATGGCGCGGCTTTCGACTTGATAACTGGCAGCCATCTTTGCCCGCCCGCCCAAGCCGGCGTTAGAGCCTACAAAGTTCAGGTTGTCGGCGAAGAGATTCAAATTGACGTTACGTGACGCCAAAGCGAAAGAGTGCTCGAATTGAGGTCTTGTGACTTCAATTCGAGCACTCTTCATTTTTCAGGCCGGTCCCGTTAGTCAAGCCGCTGGAAGCGCCAGAGGGGCACATGCGGCGGCAGGTTGCTCGTATAGTAGGCCGGTTCGCCAATAGTCTCGCGAAGCCGCTTGAGCGCTTGCCGGCGAACCGTGACATAATAGTAGTCGCAACGCGCGTCGCGGACAGTATCCCAAATTTGATAGAGATGGTCAGCTTCCTGAAGCGCTTCCTGCAAATCCCACCAGTGGACCAATTCCACCGACTGCCGACTGTCCAAATGCTGCCGATAAGCTCGATTGAATGATAGTAAATCGCTTACGGTGGAACGGTCCGGAAAGCGGTTGCAGTCATGCAAGGGCGGCGCATCGGCCAGATCGTGGAAGCGCCGGCGGAGCAATTTCAAGTCCGTGCTAAAGTCCTCAGGCCGCGTCAAGACATAGCGGACCTCGCGCGGATCGAGTATCTCCCATTGCACGGCCATGGCCTGGAGCGTGGGGCGGACGGCAATAAAGATCTCGGGCGTGCCCTCCAAAGAGAAGGATTCCCCGTGTTCGACGGGGGTGGTTATCAGGCAGATTGCCAGCAGGTAATCGAGCGGAATCATGGCCTTAATCCTCCCTCTGTTCCGAGCGCGGAACGGACTTGTGCCGCGCTCCTCCGCAACAACGAAGGCGACGCACACCTCATACCGAGGTATCTGGTTTTTCAGTGGATATCGGACGCAAAGAGGTGACGGCAAATCGTCGAGCAGGAGGAGGGGGAAAACTTCCTTGAAAGGTTCGCTCGATTCAATGATGCGGACTATGGAGGCGATTCCTTTCGCTCCGCCCACCATGGCGATCCATCTTCGGCACTGTCCTGAGACTCAGTTCCATTTTGCTTGCCTCTTTGAGTCAACTTACGGACCTCCTTGTCCTGATAGAGACCTTTCCGGTCTATGGGATTCATTCCCATCGGAAGGGCCTCATAAGCTTCTATACCTTATGGCAAATGGGATGCCAAATAATTATTTGCCATCCACCCCTTGCCGTTTGCCGAGTTGGTTTCGTACCATACCCTGTTAACCTGGCCCCTAATAGATCAGCTTTATCCCAAATACACTTCTCGCGCTATACCCCTCGTGTGCCGGAGCAATCTGGACACGCTGATCAAATCCGCCCCATAGGTGGATGAAAAATTGCCACTTAGTGCCTCATTTTGCAATCGCTTAGGCTCTCGCAGACTTTGGTCGACTAGTCTTATTTTGCCTCCAGTGGGTCTTTCTTTATCGAGCTTCTAAGTAGCAGAGACAATTAGCTCCCTATACTTATCGAACCTTTCCTTGGCTGCTCCCCGCACCATTCGGACAAAATAAAGATTTTTCCATTTTCCCTCCAGGGGACCGCCTCGTCGTCTTTTTCCTGCGCGCACCATAGGCGTTCATGCCAGGCAACTGGGCAAACAGAATCGCAACCATTATGGTGTTCCTCTTATCGTTGAGCCGCAAACACTTCGGAATAAAGGCTTTGTAGAGGTGAGGGGATATAGGAAAATTGTTGGCATTCTGGATGCTAAGTTAGTCCCTCTTGTTGCGAGTCATTGCCATCATGCCTATGTTTCTTCCTTGGAAGAGATTTCGATCCTAGCTTGAAATTGTCTTAGGAGGCCGACTCTTGAAGTCCATTCTAGCCAGCATTGTCGCCTTGTTTCTGGCGGCATCCCTCTCCGGCCCTGCCCTGGCAGAAACGAAACCCGCCCCTACGCCTGTTGATTCCGACCAGCTCAAAAAGGTTGAGGACAATGCTAAGTCCGCCGCCGACACAGCCTGGATGCTAATGTCCACTGGGCTGGTCCTTCTCATGGTTCCCGGCCTGGCGCTCTTTTACGGCGGTATGGTCCGTCGCAAGAACATCCTCGGCACCATGATGCACAGCATGGTGGCCCTCGCCATCATCGGAATTCAATGGGTTCTATTCGGGTATTCCCTCGCATTCGGGGACACGCATGGAGGCATTTGGGGCTGGTCTAACGATTTCCTGGGATTGACGGGCATTCTCGGCCCGGATGGAGACGGCTGGGTGCATAAGACCTTCCCGGGAACGAATATTCCGATCCTGGTGCATTGCATGTATCAGGGGATGTTCGCCATAATCACGCCGGCTCTCATCAGCGGCGCCATCGCAGAACGCATTCGCTTCGGTCCTTACTGCTTGTTCATTTTGCTTTGGGCCACTTTCGTCTACGACCCGCTCGCTCACTGGGTCTGGGCCGTGGACGCCGATGGAAAACCTGCCGGTTGGCTCGGCAAGATGGGCGCTCTGGACTTTGCTGGGGGCACAGTGGTCCATGTCTCGGCAGGCCTGTCTGGACTCGCGGCAATCCTCGTCTTACGTAAGCGCATTGGTTACCCGGAGCACGCCGTGCATCCCAACAGTATGGTGCTGACCTTAACAGGAGCGGGGCTCCTCTGGTTCGGCTGGTTCGGCTTTAATGGCGGCAGCGCCTTGGCCAGCAACGGGCAAGCCGGCGCGGCTTTGGCAGCCTCCCAGGTGGCCGCGGCGGCCGCCGCACTGAGTTGGATGGTCGCGGAGTGGTTGCATCGCGGTAAGCCGACTGCACTCGGATTGGCGTCCGGCATCGTGGCCGGCTTAGTGGCTGTAACGCCGGCTTCAGGTTATGTCACACCCTTGGGGGCCCTGGCCATCGGCCTTATCGCGGGCGTTGTCTGTTACGTAGCCGTCAGCCTTAAGCCTTTTTGCAAGTATGACGACTCGCTCGATGCCTTCGGCGTCCATGGCGTGGGCGGTTTTTTGGGCGCTATTCTCACGGGCGTCTTTGCCCGGGAGATTTATACGCAGGCCGGCGCAGGCAATACCAACGCCGTCGGTGTCTTGTCCGATGGCGTAGGCGCTCAAGTCCTGGTCCAACTCCTTGCATGCGTAGTCTCCGTGGTTTTTGCTTTCGTGGCAACCTATGTCCTAGTTCTTGCGATCGACCGCACATGGGGATTCTGTCTCGATGACCGCGGCGAAAACGAGGGGCTTGACCGCAGTCAGCACGGCGAAGTCGGGTTCGACCTGGGACCGACGCTCGACCTGGTTCCTGAGCGTTCGCCTCAAGAGCCGCGTCACGCCGATGTGCCGCCTAACGGTTACAAAAGGTTTCATGTCGTGGTGGAAGGAGTCAAGCCTCAAGAACTTAAGGATATCTGGTCAGACCTTTGCCAAGCTGGGCCCAGACCGGTTAAGCCCGAGTTCAAGGCGATTTATCCTTTCGTTACCACTGTGCAAGGCAATCGCTTCACCTTCCGCGGCGGCGATCCCAACGCGATGCGTGACAACCTCACGCGTCTCTTCGAGCTCATGCTCCGCGGCCAACCCGTTCGTGGCAGGATTGAGCAATAGCTGGTCATTTGTTCGTTGTTCGTTGTTCGTTGTTCGTTGTTAATTGTTTGTTGCCAATAGCCGGAAGGTAAGGGGCGTCGTACAGTGTCTCCATCAACCGGGGATTTCTTTACGACGAACCACCAACCACGAACAACGAACGAATCATGAAACTTATTGTGGCTATTATTCGCCCTGAGCGGCTGGAGGCGGTTCAGGCGGCGCTCAATGAGCGGGATGTGTATTTGATGACGGTGAGCGATGTCCGCGGTTGCGGGCGGCAGCGCGGCTACACGGAAGTCTACCGCGCTTCCGAAGTGCAAATTCGGCTCTTGCCAAAGGTCAAATTGGAAATCGCCATCAATGAAGCCTTCGTCGAGGCGACCATTGAGTCGATTGTCCACGCCGCTCGTACGCCGGAAACTGGCCAAATCGGCGACGGCAAAATCTTTGTCTTACCCCTAGAAGATTGCGTCCGCATCCGGACCGGAGAACGGGGCAGCGAGGCGATAGGACCGTGAAATCACGTTGAAATGTTTAGGGGCGAGCTTCGAGCAAGTGCTCGAAGCTCGCCCCTAAACTCAGAGATATACCCGAGGACCGGGCGCAAAGGCCCGGCCCTCGGTACAAATTAAGCCCCACTGCGAAGCGTTTCCTGGAGTGGCCGACCCAATAACCACTTTGGTCCAGGAAACTGGATGCCTCTGCCCAGGAGGGCGGGCAGTGCTAGTTTCCCGCAAACCTAGCACACAGCAGAGCTCAACAGTTCCGCATGAAGCTTGCGCGCACCGCTCTCTGAGGCGCGATCGCAAGAATTGATAACGAATAATGTCCCCAAGTCGGGCGGCCTGATAGCCGGAAGTCGTTTTTCTGTCAATCCCACAAAGCAGGGCTGAATTGAAAACGCCAGGTGCTGAATCAGGTCGACTCAGCACTATTTAGTTTGGCAATTTGATGCGGGCGGTGGCCGGGATGGGCAGGAGTGGTTGAAAACCGGGATTGAGTCGCGCGATTTCCATCCAGCGGTTGGGGTCCCTTAACAGTTTTTCAGCGATCTCGCGCATGGTTTCGCCGTTGGGATTGTCGACCGAGTATTCCCGCGCCTGGATGGAATTGTCTTGTGTTTCGAGAGAAGTCCGCGGGCGCGAAGAACTGGTTTTTTCATCGGCGGCATTAGAGTTCGGCTCGCGGCTATCCTCCGTAATAATGGCGGCGTGGCGTTTACGTAAGATCGCGATGGGAGGAATGTAAACCCGCTGGCCATTAGCCAAATTGCCGGGCTGCTGGCGAATGGCGTCGCCCGCTTGGGGGTGATTGCGGTTAAACGCTTCCAGAGCCTGAGCGTACTTATCGGTTTGATAATAGCGCTGGCTGATCTTGTCGAAAGAGTCGCCGGCCTTGCAGCGATAGACTTCCTCGTCAAAGCTATCCACTTCGGGAGAGCTGCTTACCGGGATCCTTTTGATTGGGGCTGTGGCCACCTTAATTGAAGCGGACGCCGGCTCACGATTGGGCAAAGACGGCGGCACGGCGGGTTGCCTCTCCGGGATCGTGACTTCGACGGGCGGTTTTGTATTCCGGTCCGAAAGGGCCGGCTTGCCCGGTTCAAATCCGTCCAAGGCCTCCTTGGCGGCGCCTTTGTTCAACGGTTGGCCGATGCTTACCGGAGGCGCTACGGGCGCAGGTGGTTGCGTAACTCGTGGATCCTTGCGCGGCGCCGGCGGAGGACCATCGAGATCGGTAACAGCATTACGCTCACCAGTCGGCTCTGTTTCAATTTGCTTTTTGTTTGGCTTAGCCAGCCCATCTTCCGCGGTCTTTTCCTTGCTCGGCTTTACGACCGGAGGAGGGACATCTTCTAGTCCGTTGAGGTTGTTTTGCTTCTTATCTTTTCCTGGATCATCGGCCTCTTTTTGCGTCTTATCGGTTTTTTCGTCCAGATCGGGCGGCGGCAAGTCGTCATTTCCCGGGGGCAGCTTCTTGGCATCGTCCTGCGACGTGTCGTTCTTGATATCGGTGTCTTTTCTGTCATCTTTTGCGGCCACCCGAGGCCGAGCCTGGGAGAAGTCCTCGACTTCGGTAGGCGGCAGGTCGGGCTTTATCCGCGTCTTTTCTTGATTAAGCGACGGATGGGAGTCCACGCCGGCTAACGGATCACCAGTAGAATCGGGAGCCGGGTCGAGGTTCTTAATTTCTTCGGCGGAGGCAGGCATGACGACGCCGGCGAAGGGATCGTTGGGACCGGTAGGGGCCTGGGCGACCTGTTCAGGAACGACGACCTGGTCCTCCTCGGCCGCGGTTTGCTTTTGGCTCAATTCTTTGAGCTTGTTTGTCAAAACAACGCCGACTAAGCACAGAAATGAACAGGAGACCACCAGGCCGACTTTGGTTTCGCGTGTCATTATTAAGCTCCTGTCAGTTGTCAGTTGTCAATTGTCCGTGGTTAGTGTGGTTTGAGCAACTGACCACGGACAACTGACAACTGAGGGCAGCTTCAGCGTCCTTCACTTGTCGCCGAATCGGTTTCGGCTGCCTGACAATACTTTTGCCAGCGCTGAGCGTCCCAGATTTCGACGTGATCGCCCACGCCGATCAATACGATTTCTCGCTTTAGGTCCGCGCCGGCCGCCAAGGCCGCCGGGATTACCAGGCGGCCCGCCTTTTCCACGGCGGCGCGTTGGGTCAGAGCGAAATAATGGCGGCGACTGACCTTGCCGTCCTCCTCGCCGTCGGTCTTCTTTTCTAGCTTGTCAGTGAGCTTTTCCAGACCCCCGGCGGTAGTTAGCCAGAGCGATTGATCCGCGCCCGGGGTGAGAAAGACGACGTCGCTTTCCCCCAACTGCTCTACGAGCGACTCGGGAAGGACCAATCCTTTCTTGTCATCGAGGTTGCAGGGATGCATACCGGTGAGCGGCAAGGGCTTGGCCTTGGCAACGGCAGGGGTCTTTTTAGTTGGCGCCACCGTACGAATCGTGACGGCAACGGAAGGAACCGCCTGCGTTGTGGGGGGCAAATCAACGCTTGTTTGTCTGGGAGCAGGTAAGGCAACTTCTTCCAGCGCCGGTGGCCGGCTTTCACGAGCGGGGACGAGAGACGATGGCGGAACATCCGGCGCAGGCGCCTTCTGGGAGCTTTCGGGTTGGGGCGCGACCCGCTTTTCTGGCAAGGGCGGCGGTGAGGCAAGTTCGGTTTGGGGCTGGATGCCGGGCGCCTTGGAAGGCTCGGGATCTTGGCTTTTCGCGTCTTTACTTACAGGCGGCTCGGGCGGCGGTTCTACGGCTTCTTGAACATTTCCTCGCAAGCGGATTGGCGGTTTTGCTTGCTGATCCGCCTTGGCGTTTTCCTGGGGTGGCAAGGAATCGGCGAATGCTTGCGAATCCGTCGCAAGGGCTTGAATGTCTTTGTCCGTGTTCCCTTTACTCAGGGTTTCACTCGAATCACGCGCCGCCGTATCGACTGTACGGATATTCTGCGGGGCAATGGGATCGGGCGCGGAAGATTCGCTTTCCGGGGTGCTGCTGTCCTCACGCTTGGAGTCTTCTTTTTTCCCAGAGGCCTTTGGATTCGCCGTGGAATGCGATTGTTCCTGCTCCTCGTTGCCCCCCTTCGGCTTGGGCCACACTTGGGCTACTTGATCAAACATTGATGCTGATTTTTCCGGCTTGGTATCGGCGGATGCCGTTGAATGCATGCGGTCCAAGATCTTCGGGCCAAGCATTACACTCGCGAACCCAAGAGCGGCTCCGGCTGCCAACCACCCCATTTGTGTCTTTCGCGTCACTTCTTCAATACCTCCATGAAGGCTTCCCGTTACGGTTTCAATTCCTCATTTCTTGCCGCCGAACGGCCGCCCGTAGCTTGGCGCTGCGTGCGCGCGGGTTGCTTCGGACTTCCTCTTCACCGGCCTGGATCGGCTTCTTTGTCAACCTTTCCCAAACGTCCCGGTCTTTGAACGCCTCTTTCACGCGCCGATCTTCGAGCGAATGAAAACTAATGAGCACCGCTCGCCCATCTGGTTTGACACACCTCGGCAGGGCGGCGAGAAGCCGTTCCAAGGACCCAAGTTCATCATTGACGGCGATACGCAGCGCTTGAAACGTCCGCGTCGCGGGATCGATTCTTTCTGTTCTTCTCCCCTTAAGCTTGCTCCTCGAACCTTTGTAAGGAACGCAGCGCCGGACCAGGTCAGCCAATTGTTCGGTTGTTTCAAGTCGTGCCGTCTTTCGGGTTTCGACAATGCGGCGGGCGATGCGGCGGCTGAGACGTTCCTCGCCGTATTGATAGATCACGTCCGCTAGGTCTCGTTCGCTCAGCCGATTGAGGAGGTCCGACACCGGCTCTCCCTGGTTGGGATCGAGTCGCATGTCAAGCGGTCCGGGTTGGCCAAAACTTAAACCGCGCATTGGGTTGTCCATCTGGTCCGAGCAGAAACCAAGATCCGCAAGGACCGCATCGACGGCGGGCAGCTTCAATTCTTCAAGGACCTCCTCCAAGCGATCGAAATTGACGTTAAACAGCGTAGCCGGAAAACCTTGAAGGCGAGGGCGTGCCAGCTCCAACATGGCCGCATCTTGATCAAGACCGATTAACCGGCCGGTGGGTCCGAGCCGCTCGGCAATCAGACGAGCGTGTCCGCCGGCGCCGACCGTAGCGTCGACGATGACCTGTCCCGGCTTGATCGCCAACGCCTCCAGCACTTCAGCCGGCAAAACCGGCACATGGCGCGGCACGGAACCGGGCTCGAGACCATTCATAAGCCACGTTAGGAAAACGCAAGGGAGATAAACGAGGTGCTTCCGTGTCCGATAGTGTGCCAGGATTGCTGCTTGGCGACAAGCCGGGAAAATCCTGGAGGGGACGCACCGCTTGTAGACAAGCAGTGGCACGAATCTTCTCTCTCTCCGCAACCGCGTCCTTGTTAGGACAGATTGCCAAACCGTACAAGCCAGCTATTGAAAGAAGTAGGCGCGGGTCTCCGGGAGAGAGACCCGCGCGGCAACGTCGTTGGGGAGGCCTGCCAAGCCTGGGTACCATTGGGAGATGCTGCCCAGGAATCCACCGTACGCCTGGCTTCTGCTCGGGCCAGGCGATTGAGCCAACCCCTCCGGCGGTGTCAGTCCACTAAGGGAGCGATCCCTATATCACTTTTGAAACGCCCCTTCAGCCACGGCATCAAAACGTGGGGCGTTTAAGGTCAAATACTGTTGCCAACTCCCGCTATCCCAAAGCTCCAAATGATCGCGAACGCCGATCAAAACCACTTCGTGTTGCAACCCGGCAAACTGAGCCAAGCGGTCGGGGATCAGGATCCGACCCGAGCGATCAACATCAACTTTTTCGGTTTGACCGTAATATAACCGTCGAAAAATGCGGGCCTCGGCATCTGTCGCCGGTGATTGATCGAGCTTGGCGGCAAGAAGCTCCAACTCGTCTTGCCTATATAGCCAAAGACAGGCATCCGGCCCGGGAGCCACGTAGAGAATCGCTGGCTCTTGCAGCTGCTCTCGGACCCGTTTGGGCAACCCTAGCCGCTTCTTGTCATCGAGCGTCCGAGAATGGGTGCCCGTAAGGAGCATGGCCGCCACTTGCTGCTAGGTGCGGCCGGTCCTTAACCCGCGTTGACCAACCGAAACCTGGGCGAGCTTCCCACTGCGCCCCATTTTGACCCACAATCCACCACAACTATACTCTTGTAAGTTCGGGAATCAAGGTCGACTAAAGTTTCTTGCGCGGAATTCCGACAGGCCGCCTTCGCCTTGTTCGGATGTTCATGCTTTGGGCGGAAGAGAAGCGGAACTTTACTGAACAAAACAGCATTAAAATGCTAGAAACGAAATGAAATAGCCTGAGCCGGTATTCAAGCTGCTCCAGCTGTGATCAGGAGCTATCGTGTTCAGCAGACGTCATACCAATGTTCCTTTTATTGCAGGGAATTTACTCGTATTGGTCCGAGAGAGCCCCCTTTGGCATCTAGCTTGCTCAACTCTCGTGTGGTACTTCGGGCGCGGCAGGTCCGCGCCTTCGCCTTTCTTGTCGCCAAGAAAGCGAAAGGAGCAAGTGATGAACATGGACACCGTGACATTAGCGGTGGGAACTTTCGAAAGCGCGTGGCAGGCAGAGCACGCAGTGGCCGATTTGCGCCGCGCCGGCTTTCGCCAAGATCAGATTGCCGTTATCTCCGAAGATGAAGAAAGTCTGGCTGGCGAAGTAATGGCCGTCTTGGTTGGGTTAGGTTTATCCCATCCGGAAGCGGGGCTCTACCAAGGCGCTGCCGATGCGGGACGTACCCTTGTAGTTGTCGAGGCTGAAAACCGTTACCGTGCCGCCCAGCTCATTCTTGAACGTAACGGCTCATCCGATCCCTATTCCCACGAAAGCCGTCCCCAAGACGCAGGGCCGGTTCTCGTCGGAATGCCGCTGCCTTGTGATCCGCAGTGCAATTGATAAGCAGCGGCTTTATTGGGGCCGCCCCGGCAGCAGCCGGAGCGGCCGTATCGCATTTCTGATTTGCGACAGCGTTGTAAATGCCGGCGATCCAGGACTTGTTATTTCCCGTCTTTGGCCCGTTTCAGCAGTGCTTTGGCAGTAGGCTCATCGGGAGAAACGCCGAGTGCGGCCTCGAATTCTTTGGCAGCGTCGGGGAATTTCCGCGCGGTGAAGAATCTAATCCCGTCGGCCATGTGCTGAGAGAAGCTGAGCGCGCTCGTTGCCTTGGCATCATTGGGAACTGCCTTCAAAGCAGCATTGTAGGCTCTGGCGGCGTCGGCGTAGCGCTGTTGCTTATCGAGGGCGGCGCCGGCTTGCATTTGCCGCCCATACTCGGCAGGAGTGCCGGGCGTTGGCGGTTTGGCGGCATCGAGCGCCTTCTGCGCTCTCTGCAGCGAGGCCTCAGCTGTGGCGTCATTGGGCATGAGCTGCAAGGCGTCTTGGAACATGGCCGCCGCGTCGGCGTAGCGTTTCGCGGCCAGGAGTTTTTGGCCTTGATCCATGAGCCGTGCGAAGTCAGTTTTTTTCTTGGCATCGGTATCGGCCGGCGGTTTAGCGGCGTCTGTCTTGGCTTTTTGCGCCTGTTTTACCAAGCCTGCGGCATCCTTGTCGCCAGGCATCAGCGTGCCTGCTTCGGTAAAAGCCTTAACGGCGTCGTCATATTTTTTCGCCGCTAGAGCTTCGCGGCCGGTCTGGATAGCCCTTTGATAATCGATCATCTTTTGTTTTTTCGCTGCCTCGTTGGCGGCCATCGCCCGAGCGGTTTGGAGGTCTTTGGCGGCTTGGAGGACAGCCGGATCTTGGGGCGCCAGCTTTTTGGCGTCGGCTAGCGCTTTGCCCGCTTGATCGAATTGACCGGCTTTGGCGGCGGTCTGCGCATCGGTTAGCAAGCGCTCTAGTTGCTTTTGCGCAGTCGCTTGTGTGGTCACTTCCTTAGATTTGGTTTTCGCTGCACTAAGCGAATCGGCTGCCTCTTTATCTCCCGGCATTTGCCTGCCGGCTTCGGTAAAGGCGGCGACGGCGTCTTCGTATTTCTTGGCCTTAACCGCTTCCCGGCCGGCGTCCATGGCCTTCTTGTAGGCGTCGAGGCGGCGCTTCTGGTCGGTGTCCTTGGCAGCCATCGCCTGAGCCTGTCCCAGATCTTTGAGGGCTTGTAAGACGGCGGGATCCTGCGGCGCGACTTTCTTGGCATCGGCGAGGGCTTTATCGGCCTGATCGAGCTTGCCGGCTTTAAGAGCGGCCTGGGCGTCGGTCAGCAGTTGTTTGGCTTTTTGCTTGTTGGCCGCGTCGGCCGACGCTGTCGCCCGCGCTTCCGTCAAGTCCTTGGCGGCTTGCACCACGGCGGGATCCTGGGGAGCGATGGTCTTCGCGTCGGCAAGGGCCTTGTCGGCCAGATCGAATTTGCCTGCATTGCTTGCCACTCGGACGTCACTGAGCATTTTTTGGAGTTTTTGCTTGGCTGCCGCATCGGTCGCCAGGGCGGCGCTGTCGACTTTTGCTTTTTGGGCTTGTTGGAGCAGCGTGGCCGCGGCCGAATCGTTGGGCATCAATTTACCGGCGTCGGTGAAGGCTTTGATGGCATCATCATAGCGCTTGGAAGCCAACAGATCGCGGCCGGATTTCATGAGGCCGTCAAATGCCTTGCGGGCATCGGCCTGGAGTTTCGTCTGGGCTTCCGCCTGAGCCGCCTTGCTCAAGGCGTCGCTGCGAGCCTGCTGGGCCTTGGCCAGCGCGGCTTGGGCTTCGACGCTATCAGGTTTGAGCGTCGTGGCTTGCTTGAGCGAGGCGGTCGCTTTGTCAAATTGCTTGGCGTCAAGAGCGGCTTGGCCTTGAGCCAAGGCCTGTTTGAAGTCGTCCTCGCGCTTGCGTTCTTCAAGCTGCTTGCGAAGGCCGGCATCTACTTGTTCCTGCTGCTTAGCCTTGCCGTCTTCTGCCGTTTTTAGACCGGTCAACACGACGTCGGTCTGGAAGACTTTGCCGGCCTCCTGGAACTTGATGGCGGCCTGGTCGAATTTCTTTTGTGCCAGTGCGTCTTGAGCGAGCTTGAGGGCTTTGCTATAGAGGTCCGCGTTGCGCTTGGCTTCGGCCTCGGCTTTTTCACGTCGTTCTTTCTCGTTCTTAAGTTGCTGTTCCAGCTTGGCTCGCTCGGCGGCGTCCTTGGTCGCCAGGTTGGCTTGAGCCTGAGCGTTCAGGGCACTTGCCAGCAAAGCCTTTACTTCTTCGGTTTGGCGTAGCTGTTGAGCGGTCTGCAGCGCGCCAATTGCCTGGTCGAATTGCTGTTTGGTGAGGAAGGTTTTCGCGTTATCCAGGAAGACCTTGTAGGTAGCTTGATCTCGCTCTTGCTGGGCCTTGACAAGTGCGTTTTGATTCTGGAGTTGATTTACCTTGTCTTTTAGGTCGTTAAGTGCATTAACGATACTTTGGTCCCTGGCTGCGCGCCGCGACAATTCTTCTGAAACCAGAAGGTCATGCTCCCGCTGCTGCGCCAATTTATTTGCTTGGGAGCGGGCCATTGCAAGCTGCCGGAAACCGTCGTCATTGGGCTTGAGGGCGACTGCGCTTTCGAGGACTTGCACTGTCACGTTGATGTTGTTTTGTCGCTGAGCAGCCAGGGCCTGAGCGATCAGTCGATCATACGCCTGATCGCGCCGGGCTTGGCGGGCGCGCTGGTTAGAGTCGCCCAGGCCGATGGCTTGTTGAGCGGCCAGAATGCGCAGGGCGTCGGCTTGTTGAGCCAAAGCGATCTGTTGCTGTTGCGCCTGATTGAGCAAGAGCTGATCTTGAAGGAACTGTTGTCGGCGTCCAGCGTCAAACGCGGCAACTTGGGCTTGCTGGTTTGCTTGCTGCATCAGAACGGCCACTTCGACATTGTCGGGCCGCCGATGGCGAAGCTTCTTGAAGAGGTCAATCGCGATATCGATTTCGCCGTTGCGGAACTTTACCTTGGCCTCCAGCAATAACTTGCGGTTGTCTTCGTTTTCGCGGGCAAAGACAAGCCGCTGATCGGGCGGCAAAAGAGTCAATTGGGCCAATTCGGGCAGCCGCATTCTTAATTCCGCGGGGCTATTGACAATGATGTTGCCCCTGCCGGCTTCAAATCCGAACTCCACGTCGATCAAATGGGTCGTGACTTCCATTTGGCGCACCAGCGCACGCGGCCCCTGGCGCACGGTGCCGAACAAGAAGTAACGAACGTTCATCGCCCGGCCCAACCAGAGCCGCGTGTAAGGATCGCGCAGCACGTCGCGCATGGTAAGGCCGAGCCGCGACATGTAAAAGTTGACGGTGCCGCGATCGACAACGCCGAAAGACGGCAAGAAATAAGGCGCCAGATTGTCAGCTGTCCAACTGCCGAAACCTGACCGTTCAAAGAGCGGATCCCCAATGGCGGCGAAGTTGAATACCGCCAGCTGGTTCCGCACGGGCAGTATGACGGGCTGAAGGGGATCCACCAAGCCCGCGGGCGGCAAAAGGGGCTGAAGATTGTCGAGCCGGACGAGGACCTCGGGCCGGTTGGGCATCAGGTTAAGAGCCAAGTTAAACTGGAACTGGGCCTCACGGAAACGTCCTCTTCGAAAAAGATTGTCGCCCAATTCAATAGCCAATTGGAACAAGCGGTTGCGAACCGGATCGACGACGACAAATACCGGAGGCGCCAGGGCGCCGGCCGGGGCCGGCTGAAACTGGTTGAAATCTTCAAATTGCAAACCGCCCAGGGCAGGGGGCCGGGGGTTGAACATGACGACAGGGGCCGGCGGCTTCTGATCCGCGGCCGGCGCTGCTGGCGGCGCCGGCAACGGCGCCAAAGCGATGGGCTTGATCTCCGCCGCCGCCGCTTCCTTGGCCAATTCTTGTTCGCGGGCGAGCTTTTGCTCATCGTTCATCATCAGCAAATTGGCCAACTCGGGCAGCTTGCCGATCAAATCCTCCGCCGACCCGGCGGCCAGCTTGGCCGTCTGGACGATGAGGCCGGTTTGCACGTCTACGAGCCGGGCGTTGATCGTAATGCCGGCTTTGCTGGTGATGCTTCCCAGCACGAGGTAGCGGACCTTGGCCAGGCGGGCCACTTCTTGCCGGCCCTTTTCATTTTCGACCAAATCGCTTTGCTGCAATTTCAGTTCATCGATGATCTTGCCGAGTTGTTCGCGTTCGGCGAGATCGAACCGCGGCTTGAAGGCGGGCAAGAGTTCCTCGGCAAAGCGCTTGCCGGCCGCCGGGATGCCGACGTCGCCCCAGACTTCGAAATCGGCAACGCTCAATCGGTCGCGGCGCTTTTGCAGAGCCAGCGTGTAGTTATCGATCTCTTGACGGATTTGGACCGTATCCCAGGCGGCTTGCGCTTCCTTGAGGGCGGCAAGGGCGTCTTCCAGATTAACGGGATCCCGCCGCAGATCGGCCGCTCGGCGCAGGTTGTCGTCGTATTTGGTCAGAGTCGCATGCAACCCATCGAGTTCCTTGCGCAAATCGGGGTCGTCCTTGATTGGCAACGCCTCTTCATAGGCGATGGCCGCGGCGCGCAGGTTCTTCTCATCGAGCGCCGCTTTCGCTTCGCTTATAAGCTGTTTGCGGTGTTCTTCCGGATCGGTCGCCGGGGAACCGTTGAGGGCATCGGCCTCACGCTTTAATTTGGCGAGTTGGTAGGCGCTGTCGCCGTCGCCAAACTGTTGCAAGCCGGCGGTGGCCAGGCGCGTGGCGTCTTCCGGTTTGCCATCGGCCAAGACCGTTTGGATGGCCTGGGTCGTGGTCTGGGCGGCTTCTTGTTGATCGATGCGTTTTTGAAGCTTGTCAATTTCCTGTTGGATTTCTTTGGTATCGAGAATCTCCTTAGCGTCGCGCATCTTGAGCAAACCGGCCGCCATCTTGTGTTCAGCGACGAGGTTCAGCGCATCCAGCAACGCCGCATCATATTTCTCTTTCTTGGCGGCCGCCTCGGAGTCCCTTGAAGGCGGCTCTTGAAGAGCGGCTGTTTTCTCTGACCCTGAATCATTGGGGGGGCTGGGCGTCTTTTCATCGACCGCGACGGGCAACTCTCTTTCCGTCTCGGGCTTCGGTTCAATTTTCTTGGCACAGCCGGCCTGGAGCCATACCAGCACGAGGAGCAAGGACAATCCGGGAACAATCAAGAGTCGCATAGCGGATCTCCGAGGCATGAAAGCGGGGAAGTTGGCGGAAAAGAAACCGGCGGCCGCAAAATAAGCAGTTCGAGGTGCACACGGATGGTACTGCCCAGTCCGGGCTGTAAGCAAGCCCTATTCGACTAGGCCAATGGAACATCGGACGACGTACCTTCACACCGGGCGAAGGCGCCGTTGCGGAAGAAACGCAAAACTAAGAAAAGCTTGCGCCGGCTTATCGTTCCTTATCCGCCTGCCGTTCTTGTTCCTCCCGTGACCGTTTGCTACTTTGATCAGACGTTCCAGCCAATTGCGAGGACCATGCCATGAGCGAAGTAAAGCGAATTGAAGATCAATATCGACGCTCCTATCAAGGTGAAGCCTGGCAAGGGCCCGGGCTCTTGGAGATCCTGGAAGGGATTACCGCGGAAAAGGCCGCGGCCCATCCCATTGCCGGGCTGCATAGCATCTGGGAAATCTTGGGCCACCTTGTTGCTTGGCAAGATGTCTTCGAGCGCCGCTTGGCGGGTATAGCCGTTAATAACTTGCCTGAGGATCAAAATTTTCCACCTGTCGCCAATGCCACGGAATCGGCTTGGGAGAAAATGAAGGAGACGGTGGAGCGCAGTTGCAAGCGGATGCAAGAAACTATCTCGCGCCTGCCCGAAGAGCGCCTGAATGATGTCGTGCCGGGCAAGTCCTATACCTTCTATTTCATGTATTTCATGGCGCATGGTACCATTCAGCACAACCTCTATCATGCGGGACAGATTGCCATTCTCAGGAAGGCTTGAAGGCTCTGTCGGTCTTCTTCTCGTGTCCGATGCCCGAAAGGATCGCTGTGGCAAAAAATCTAATTCTCAGACAAACCGTTTTTTTGCTGATTCTCGTCCCGAGCTTAGGCCGCGCCGCGGAGAAGTACTTCGACTCGGATGGCGTGAAGATCCATTACGTCGTCGAAGGAAAGGGCGAGCCGCTGGTATTGATTCACGGGTTCGCGGCGGACATTAAGACGAACTGGGGTCTGCCGGGCATCCTGTCGGCTCTTGCCAAGAAATACCAGGTAATCGCACTGGACTGCAGAGGCCACGGCAAAAGCGCCAAACCGCATGATGCCAAGCAGTATGGCAAGGCCATGATGGAAGATGTGATTCGGCTGCTCGACCATCTCAAAATCAAACGGGCCCATATTGTCGGCTATTCCATGGGCGGCGGCATTGCCTTGGAAGTCCTGATGGATCATCCGGACCGCGTTGTGACGGCCACAGTCGGCGGTTTTGGGATATCCACGGCTCAAGACGAGCGAGGCATGGTCGAAGATCTTGCCGAGTCGCTGGAAAAAGGCAAAGGCTTTGCTCCGCTCATTATTGCCATTACGCCAACCGGCCATCCGAAGCCGTCGCTGGCGCACATCAAGGCCGTTGATGCGGTCTTGCTGGCCTTCAACGATCCCAAGGCTCTGGCGGCCTGCATGCGCGGGTTTAAAGAGGAAACCGAACTATCGACCGTGGCCATAATAAAGAAGCTAAAAAAGGCCAACCGGCCCCTTCTCGCGCTGGTTGGCGAAAACGATCCCTTCAAGCCCGGGGTCGATGAATTGAAAAAACAGCTGCCCGAAACGCAACTGAGCGTGATCAAAGGCGGCGACCACGTCAGCACCTTTATGGACTCGGACTTTTTGAAGGACTTGCTGAAGTTCCTGGCCGAACATAAAGGGACAGAGCAAGAAGGGAAATAAATCAATCGTCTTGGCTTCCCGCCGGCAGGGCCTTGTGCGGGCGCGAAAAGACGACAGGAAACGTAAACGGCCCCTAGTTCTTTTCTTTTAGCAGCTCCTCGATCTTCTCGCGCTTGATCGCTTCGCCCTTGACGCTGCCATAATTAAGCTCACCGTCCCACCGGTAGCGGACTTTGCCTTTCTTGTCCACCAGGTATATAGCGGGCCAGTATTGATTGTTCCAGGCCGCCCAGGCCTTGCCCTGGGTATCGACGGCGATGGGGTATTCCATTTTGTTGGCCTTAGCTTTTTGCTTCACGGCCGCGAGCTTTTTCTCCGAATCAGATTCCGGCGTGTGAATGCCGATAATCGTCACGCCCTTTTTGCTAAACTTTTCCTGCCAGGCCCCGTAACTGGGGTAATTGTGAATGCAATTAATTCAGCCAAACGTCCAAAAGTGAACCACGACCACTTGGCCTTTCAGATCTTTCCAGGCAAGCGGTTTTACCGTTGAGCCACTCTTCAATGCCTTCAAAGGCCGGCGCGTCCACCTTCATCGCGACGGGCTGATCGCCGCGAGCACGCTCACTCGCCATGTGAAAGGCCAGGAAAAAGCAAAGGGCGATAAAGGCAAGAGTTGACGTTGACGCTACATAAAGCCGCATGCTTTTCTCTCCTTGCAAAAACTGCGGCCTACCTGAAACAAAAGACAACGGCAGGCCAGCGGTTTGGATTACCCATTGCTCGGTCTGGCTATCTTAGATGATCGAGTGGGAAAACAAGTTACATGATTGAGAAGGGCTAATCGACATTTTGTCCAGTATAGCGAAGGATTCTTACGATTTCCTGCACGGCTGGCCGATCTGTCGCCTCCTTGCTTCGGTACGCGAAAAGGATTCGGCCCTGGCGATCCAAAACAAAGTCACCGCCTAATTGCAGCATATCTTCTTTCCAATCTACCTTGTCTTGAATCCACCCTGCCAACCGTAGACGTAGATAACGCCAAATGATTTTGGCGGATAGAAACGTCCACCATGATGTGTGGCCGAGCTGAAAGGCCCGGTAGCCCGCGCGTGTCGGATCCGATAAAGCGGGAAAGGGCAGGGGATGGCGCTTCAGATAAAGAGCCACCTTCTCCGGTTTGGCAAAGCTGATAGCGACGACCTCGCCGCCCAGGTTGCGAATCTCGTCGTAATGCTGTTGCACCTCGCCCAGGTGCGCGCGGCAAGGCGTTCAAGCGAGATGGCGCAGGAAGACCAATACAAGCGGACCCGTGTGGATTTCGGAGAGCTTGGTTGGCGTGCCGTCAGGACGTAGAAAGAGGAGATCCGTGTTCACTAAAAGGCCCCCAGATACGACACGATTTTCCTGACTCAAGGCACAACCGAGACGGTTGTGCTACGCGTAGCACAACCGTCTCGGTTGTGCCTTCATCACGCCCAAAGCACAACGCTCTCCGTTTCCCTTTCTCTAATCGTACTGCATTTTCAAACCAGCCAATTTGCCGGGATAATGGCAGAACGCCGGAGTCCGCTCCTTTAATTCTTGCCAGTGCCTCTGGCCCAATTGCTCGCATCGCCGATTGTGCCGCAGCCCGCGTCCCATTTAACCTACTGACTGCATCGGATTGCCAATTGACGCCCCAATCAACATTCCTTAGGATGTGTAATACATTCTGTATTACACGGAGCGAAGGATGACGATCTCTTTGCGGCTCGATGACAAGCTGACGCGGAAACTGGCTTCAGTCGCCAAAGCCAGGGGGCTCTCCAAGTCGGAAGTGATTCGCACTTGTCTCGACGAATACCTTGCCCGCGCGGACCAGCAACCGAGCGCCTGGGAACTGGGAAGGCATTTATTCGGCTGCTACAAGAGCGGGCAGGGCGACCTGTCGGTACGCGCCAAGGAAGCCGCCCGGGAACGAATTCATGTCCGACGTGCCAAGAAAAATCGTGGTTGATAGCGGGCCCTTGATTGCTCTATTTGACGCCGACGACGGCTATCATAGCCGCGCCTTGGAATTCGTGCGTCGCACGCGGGCGAACTTGGTTTCGACCATGGCAGCGGTTATGGAGGCTATGTATGTACTCGAGGAAAGCCTGCCGGCGCGCACAAACTTGCTTGCCTGGATGGAGGCGGGAGGCCTTACGCTAACGGAGCCGGGGTCAGGCGATTTCCAGCGTATCAGCGAACTAATCGCCAAGTATGCGGACCTGCCGATGGACTTCACCGACGCGGTCGTGGTTGCCCTCTGCGAGCGGCTGGGCATTAACCATATTGCGAGTGTCGACCGGCACTTCACCATCTATCGGTACAAAGGACGCATGAAGTTCATCAACGTGTTCATAGCATGAGCTGGATAGAATTGCTTGTTAGACCGAAGCTCGCAAGCCTTGAATTATTTTTCTTTCTGAGTCGGCCTCATTCCGGCCATAATGTACCCAATCACTGCCTTTTTAATCCAGGGTTGGATTGGTCACGAAAATAGTTCCTATTTTGACCGTCCGTTTTTCGGTTTTTCCACGCTGTCTAAAGTAGAGGGCCAGTTGATGGACCCGGATGCCGACGGGCCAGGGCAGGTGCTGGAGTCCTTTCGCGCCTATTTGCATCTTCTGGCTCGGCTACAACTAAGCGCTCGTCTACGCGGCAAAGTCGACTTGTCGGGTGCAGTGCAGCAGACGCTCTTGGAAGCGCATCTGGCTTGGGACCGGTTTCAGGTCATGAGCCGGGCCGAGCAAACCGCTTGGCTCCGCAGGGTCCTCGCCAACAACCTGACCGATGAGATTCGCAGGCTTGGCACTGCCAGGCGCGACGCCGACCGCGTTCAGTCGCTTGAAGAAGCCTTGGAGGAATCGTCTTCACGGTTGGAGGCTTGCCTGGCAGTTGAGCAATCCTCGGCCAGCCAACAAGCCATTCGTAATGAGCATTTACTGCAACTGGCTCAGGCGATGGATCAGTTGCCGGAGGATCAGCGCTTGGCGGTGGAACTCCACCATCTGCAAGGCGATTCGTTGGCCGAGGTCGCTAGACAGATGGAACGCACCAAAGGAGCGGTCGCCAAATTGATGCATCGCGGCATCGAGAAACTCCACGCTCTGCTTAAAGAGCAGGCATTTGAGTGATTCATGACGAACGACCCCAGCAACGGAGCTGAGCGGGAACAACGCTGGAGCGAAGTGCTCGTCGCCTGTCTGGAGGAAATTGAGGCCGGCCACAATCTTGACCGGCAGACGCTCCTGGCCCGCTATCCGGAGTTTGCCGCGGAGCTGGGAGAGTTCCTGGAACATCGAGAGCAAGTCGACCGTTTGACTGCTCCCCTGCGAACGTTCGTGCAGGCGACGCGCGATGCCACTCCTCTTTCCGGGGATAATCTGCTCCTGGAACCCCAACAACAGGATGGGTCGGTTTCGCCCACGGCAACCGCAACATTCGGCGACTTCCGTATCCTCCGCGAAGTAGGCCGAGGCGGCATGGGCCTGGTCTACGAGGCCGAGCAAATTTCCCTGTGCCGGCGCGTCGCTCTCAAAGTGCTCCCCTTTGCCGCGACGATGGACTCCAGGCACCTCCAGCGGTTTCAAAACGAAGCTCGCGCCGCCGCCAGCTTGGAACATCCCCACATCGTGCCCGTCTATGGCGTCGGTTGCGAGCGCGGCGTCCACTTCTACGCGATGAAGTTCATTGACGGCCAAACGCTGGCCGCCCTGATCGCGTCGCAAAAGACCGGCCCGGCGAGCGGAGGGCGTGAGTCCCCTGATGAACCCGCCAATGTTGTGCCGCTAAATCGGGGGGCCCAGACCCCCCGCTCGGCAGAACCAGGGACTATCCCGGCCATCGTAGCGCGAACCGAGCTCGCCCCGCGCGACACCGCCGCGTTCCGTCAGATCGCCGAATGGGGCATCCAAGCCGCCGAGGCCCTCGAACATGCCCATAGCTTTGGCATCGTCCACCGCGACATCAAACCCGCCAATCTGATGATTGACGGCCAGGGCAATCTCTGGGTCACCGATTTCGGCCTGGCGCGCGTCGGCGCCGACGCAGGCCTGACCATGACAGGCGATGTGCTGGGGACGCTCCGGTATATGAGCCCGGAGCAGGCTGCCTCCCAACATGGCACCCTCGACCACCGCACCGACGTCTATTCGCTCGGCGTTACGCTCTTCGAGTTGCTGGCGCTGGAGCCTCCATTCGACAGCAAGGACCGGCAGGAATTGTTGCGGCAAATCGCATTCGAAGAGCCCCGAATTCCCCGGTGGATTAACAAGTCGATTCCGCACGAGTTAGAAACCATCGTCCTCAAGGCGATGGAGAAGGCTCCGGCAGATCGATATGACACGCCGAAAGA
This sequence comes from Gemmataceae bacterium, assembly GCA_045802525.1. Classification (GTDB taxonomy): domain Bacteria; phylum Planctomycetota; class Planctomycetia; order Gemmatales; family Gemmataceae; genus JBJMQT01. Next base: position 84,085 of record JBJMQT010000137.1, on the reverse strand, counting down.
AATGGCCGAAGATTTACAGCGATTCCTGGGCGATGTGCCGATTCAAGCACGGCGCCCATCTCTGCTTCACCGGACTCGAAAATGGTGCCGCCGGCATCAAGCCGTTGTTTGGTCTGCCGCAATTGTGTTGGCGCTCGGCGTACTAATGGCACTTGCCAGCCTTGGCATCGCGAATCAAAGAATTGCTCACGAAAACGACCGAATCGGTCATGAGCGCGACGATGCCCGCGCGCAAAGGAAACGGGCTCGCGAAGCCGTGGACACGATGTACACCGAAGTGGCCGAGAAATGGATGAACTACCAACCTGGAATGGAAGAGCAACAACGCAAGTTCTTGACCAAGGCGTTGGAGTTCTACAAGCAATTTGCTCATGAGCAAAGTACAGAACCCGAGCACTTCTTTCAAACCGCCATGGCATACCAGCGCGTTGCCAAAATTCAGCTCATGATTTTTAAGGAAAACAGTCAGGCTGAAGAAGCTTTGGTGCAAGCGATCCTTATCCTCAAAGAACTCTTCGAGGATTTGCCTTCAGAGCCAGCCTACAAAGACGAATTGGCGCAATGCTACTTCTTAATGGGATGGGCAAAGTCAGCCCAAGTTGAGGAAGAAGAGAAATGGATACGGCGAGGCGTGAGTCTGTGGGAAGAATTGGTAACTCATTATCCTAGCAACCGAATGTATCGGATGCATTTGGGGCGAGGCCTCCTCAACCTTGCCAACCCCGTAAGATACTCGGGCCGCCGGAGTGAAGCAGAGAAGATTTGCCGCCACGCAATCGCTGTCCTGGAAGCCATGCAAGAAGATTCACCATTAACACCGTACGAAATTGGTGCGCTGGCCACTTCTTATGACAACCTTGCGGAATCACTGGTAGAAGCTGGGCGCCTTGAAGAAGCTCTAGAGTGCTACCGAACATCCATCGGTTTGCAGATGCCGCTGACGGGAAAGGATCCAGATCTACCTGACTTCCAGTTTGGAATGTCGCCGTGGAGCTGGATGAACTTTGGCTCCGATCAACGTGAAATTGGTAATCTCTTGCGCCGGACAGGCAAGTTCAAGGAAGCTCGTCCATTCCTCGAACGAAGCCTTCGTATTTTCGAGGGACTTGTGTCTAGTTTTCCCAAGACCAATGTTTTTAAGGGAAGTGTCTCCACATGCTACTGGCCTCTTGGTGATCTGGAGTGGGCAGAAGGTCGAAGAGATGCAGCGACAATCGCATACCAAAAAGCTTTGGACATCCTCGAGATAGCGGGTAATCGCGGAACATTTGCGAAGTTCTTGTTAACCTGTCGTGATTCCAAATTCCGTGACCCTCAACGCGCATTGAACCTGCTCAAAGAGCACATCAAAGATATGCCTAAGCACGAGGACACCTGGAAGTACCTTGCGCAAGCTAGATATTGCCTCGGCAAGCACGGTGCTGCCGTTGAGGCAGCAGAGCAGGCAAAACGCTTTGGAGGTCCTGACAAATTTTCGGCCGGGTTCATTCAGGCCATGGCTTATTGGCAGCTGGGAGAAAAAGAAAAGGCACGCCAGTGTTATCAAGAAGCTGCCGACTGGCTAGAGAAGACCCACCCCGGCATCGAAGAACTCTGCCTCGAACGAGACGAAGCCGCCGCTCTGCTTGGAATCAAGCAAGCTGCGGAGCAGAACACCAAGATCTTGACCCAGCAGCCGAACGAAGACAAACCGCCTGAAGCTAAAGAAAAGAAACCTTGAAATACGCGGAATACTGGCGACGACGCACAACCCAAGGCGTAATGCCGGTTATGAAAGTCTCTTAATCCTTCAAGTAAACAGAACTTGGCTGGTAAGGCGACAAGTCTTGCTCCACCGACGTTGAACAGGACGGCCGGTGAGGTCTTGCGGCTAAACAACTCCTCACCGGCCCGGGCATCTCCCTGGGCTTTCGGTCTGCGCGCCCAGGTTGATGTCTTTTCATTGTAGAGCGGACCGCAGATAAATGGAGAAGAAAACAATGTCGTTTTTCTCAATCCCCCGCCAGAAAAAAGCCGGTCCGCAGGTCCCTTCCGAAAGGCTAGTTCCCAAGCCTAGTGGTCGAACCACCAAGAAACCCACTTGCCTACACGTTGAACGGCTCGAGGATCGCACTGTGCCATCCGTTTTCACGGTATCGAATTCACTAGACAGCGGGCCTGGTTCATTGCGTCAAGCGATTCTGGATGCCAACGCAACCCATACCGGGACCACTGGAAGCCCGGACCTGATTCAGTTCGCCATCCTAGCCACCGACGCCAACCACTTCTACTATCAGAACGATGGTGTCCCAGGCCAGGTCAGCAGCGCGAGCATCGCCAGCACGACAATTATGGACGATTCACAGATTTCCAACATCGATCCGGATTGGCGCCATTCCTGGTGGTCAATCAAACCGAACAGTTCGTTGCCTACTATTGAAGATCCGGTAACGGTCGATGGCTACAGTCAAGCGGGAGCAAGTCCAAACACGCTGGCGAATTCTGACAATGCCGTGCTCGCGATTGTGCTGGACGGTAGCGGCGCAGGCGCTAACGCAATCGGGCTCGGTCTGGGTATAGGAAACAGCACGGTTCGCGGGCTCGCCATCAACAATTGGAGCCTTTATGGCATTGATGATTTCATGAGTTCCAACAACGCCTTGGCAGGAAACTTTGTAGGCACAGACGTCTCGGGCACTTTGCCTCTTGGAAACTGGATCGGCGTCGGACCGGGAGATCACAGCCTGGTCGGTGGACTTGTCCCAAGCGCGCGCAATATTATTTCCGGCAACAGATACTTGGCAATTGACCTTGGCGCCTCAGGCAACGTCATTCAGGGCAACTATATCGGCACCGACCTGACTGGAACCAACTCTGCCTCTCTTCGCAACAGCATTGCACTTAGCTTCTGCACTAACGCAACCATCGGAGGGACGACGCCGGAAGCACGCAATGTCGTCATCGGCGGCATTCAAATCGTCGGCCCTGAGTCGTCGGGCAACGTCGTGGAGGGCAACTACATCGGCACGGATGTTACCGGCACTGCCTCCCTTTACGGCGTCCTCGTTGGCGTGGAGCTTAGCGATGCCGGATCCAATACGATTGGCGGTGCGGCTCAAGGCGCCGGGAACTTAATTTCCGGGAATTCGGCTACCGGCATTTGGATGCACGGGTCCTCATCCGTCGGCAATGTGGTCGAAGGCAACTTGATCGGCACTAATGCGGCCGGTACGGCGGCGCTGGGCAACGGCGTGATTGGTGGTAGCCACCCTCTCGTGGCAGCTGCCGGCATAGTTATTAACCAAGGAGCATCGGGAAACACGATAGGAGGAACGGCCAACCAGGCTCGAAATGTCATTTCGGGCAACGGGGGCAACGGAGTTTTCATAGAAACTGGCGGCAACAACAATGTTGTGACCGGCAACTTGATCGGCACTGATATCAACGGCCATTCCGGCAACGGCACGGACGGCCAGCCGCTCGGGAACCAGGGCGGCGGCGTCAGCGCGCTAGGTCCCGGCAATACGATCAGTGCCAATCTCATCGCCGGCAATGCGACCGTGGGGGTCGGAATTGGCCGTCCAAACTCCAGCGGCAACCAGGTTCTAAACAACCAAATTATCAACAACGGCGACTACGGCGTTGCGCTCGACAGTCCTGGGACGAGCGGCAACATTGTGGCCGGCAACGTGATTGAGGGCAATGGCGGTGGTGTCTTGATTGATTTTTTTGCCACGTCTAACACTCTCGGGGGTACAGGGGCATCGGCGGGAAATGTCATCTCGGGAAATGCCGGCTTCGGAGTCCGTATCAGCCGTTCCAGTTCGAACAACACCGTAGTCGGCAACACCCTCTCCTCCAATGGCAGTGTGGGCGTAGACGTTGACTCCGGCACTGGTAATACCATCAGCGACAATTCCATTCACGATAACGCCTCGGCCAATGCGATGCCCGGCGGCATTCACTTAAACAGCGCCAACAACGCCAACAACAACCAGGCTGCCCCCGTTCTCACCTCCGCGATCCTCTCCAACAGCAGCACGACCATCAGCGGCACGCTGCAAAGTGTGGCAAGCACGACGTTTCGCCTGGAGTTCTTCTCCAACCACAGTCCCGATCCGACGGGTTATGGCCAGGGCGAGACTTTCCTCGGCTCCCGCAATGTCATCACGAATTCAACAGGTTTTGTTAGCTTCCAAGCCACCGGCCTGGCCCCTGTGCCCGGCGGGCAGGGGTTCATCTCGGCCACCGCGACGAATCTTGCCTTGGGAGACACTTCGCCGTTCGCCCGTGATCTTAACTACAGTTTCGGCGGCTTTCTTCCGCCGGTTAGCCAGAACATAGCGTTCGGTCTCAACCGCACCATTCCGATCAAGTTTCAACTGTTCGATTTGAGGGGTAATGTAGTCACTTCGCTGTCGGCGGTGTCGTCCTTGCTAGTCCAGGCGCTAGACAACCATGGCAATCCTGTGGGTTCTCCATTCAATCCTACCCCATCCGGCAACACCGGTCTGCGAAATGACGGCGGTCAGTTCATCTTCAATTGGCAAACGAAAAGTCTCGCTGCCGGCAGTTACCAAATCCTGCTGACACTGACGGACGGCACGCTGAGGACGAAAGTCATCCAGCTCAGCGCCAACGGCACGGCTGGTGCCTTGCTAGTGGACGGCACGACATCGACGACGGCGGTCGGGTCGTTGCTCGGCGGCAACGTTGAGTTGTACGTGGACAATTCGTCAGGCCTGATCACCAGCGATGAACAGGCTCGGATCGACGATGCGGTGAATGCGGTCGATTCGGTCATCGAGGCGTATGGCGTTACGATCACCGAGACGACGGACAGTAGGGCGGCCAATGTTGTGCTGGACATGGGCGCCACCAGCGCGGTGGGCGGTTATGCCGATGGGGTGCTGGGGTGCACTACCGACAGCGGTGAGATAACCCTTATCAAGGGTTGGAACTGGTATGCGGGCTCAGCGGCGACGGGCATTGCTGCCAATCAGTTTGACTTCGAGACCGTGGTCACGCATGAACTGGGTCATGCGCTAGGCTTAGGGCACAGCACCGATGCCGGCTCGGTCATGTACGCGATGCTTGGGACCGGGACGGTGAAGCGGTCCTTGCAAGTCGCCGATCTCAATGTGCCCGAAACGGACGGCGGCGCGGGCAGGTTGCATGCGGCGCCAGCATTGCCTATTGGAGGCGACTCCTCCTCCTTGGCCGCATCGGTCCGTACACCGGCCATCAACGTCGATCCACATCTCATGGCGGCGTTGCTCGATTCGTCGTTGCGGAGTCCTTACACGATTCCTCTTTTGACGACCCCTTCCAGTTCGGGCTTGGTTGGCCAACAGCCCTTGGTCTCCTTTGGCTCAAAGGAAGCGCCTGGGGTGCTGCCGTGGGAGCAAAGGCCGCTAAACTGGCGCGTGCAAGACTTGGCCTTCGCGGACTATAGCGACCACCACTTGGATGACGCTTCCAGCGAAAACGCTCCCGAGTCCCAAGCTGAGGCGGATTTTCTGGACTTGTAAAAGCCATAGGCACCAGCAAATGCTTTCCATTTCTTTCCACTGGGGGTCAGGCGAAATGGAGAGAACCAAATCGGAGGGGCCTTCTCGGCGAGCGTGACCTTGGGTTCCGTTTTTCAACCCAAGGTCCCGTTTTTCACCGGTTTGCTCCGTTTTTCATCAGGGGTGGGAGGGTATGAAAAACGGAAAACGATTGCTCATTTCGAGACCCTGTGGCCCAAGGGACAACCCTCTGGTGCACCGCCCGCGCGCCAGAGGGTGATCAATAATTGAACACATGATGCCAACTTGCGCACCTTCGTCGTCTTTAGTTGTCTTTCCTTTGAAGGCTGCTAGCGTCGGACCAAAGGCTGAGGTGTCCGGGGGATGAAATGAAACGAAATCGCCGGTGCGGCGGGACGGGCTAGAACGACCGGTCGCGTGCGACCAAGTTAAGCAGTTCCTGGCCGCTGTAGCGATGGGCGGCATCGTGCGGGCAAGCGTAGACGCAACTGGGTTGGCCATCGAGGCTGACGCATAGATCGCACATCGTGGCCTTCTGCTGCATGACAGCGACTTTCTTGCCGGTCTCCGGATTGGGCCGCCATTCCTCGAAGGGATGCATGTTGATATTGCCATACGGACAGTTCTCAGCGCATTTGCCGCAGCCGATGCACCAGTCCTCAATAATGATCTCCCGCGAATTGCGCCGGCGTATGGAGCCGACGGGGCAGCCGACCATGCAGTAGGGATCCAGGCACGACCGGCAGGAGCTGGCGACCAGGTATTTGTCGAACCGCAACCCTTCGCGGACCAGACGCGTGACGCCGTCGTGTGAATCCGAGCAGGCCTTCGTACACTCATCGCAGCGGGTGCATTTTTCCAAATCGAGCACGAGCAGGCTCTGGGCGTTCATAAGGCCTTGGCTCAGGAAATCACCCAAAGGCACATTTTCGACTTTACGTCTATCCCGTTCGTTTTGCTCCAAGCGTTCCACAGCGGCTCGCGTAAACCGCTCCCGTACGGCTGGAAAACGGTTGAGTATGGCTCGGAAGTCCTCGGCACTTATGCGGACGACATCGACATGGTCGAGAGCGCTGCACGTAGCGGTGCGAATGCCGCGGGGGGCCAAGGCGCGGATTTCCGGCAGGTGCGCCATGAGGCCGATTTCGCCGAAATAACCACCCGGCCCGATATAGGTCAGCACATGTTCGCCGCCCGGTTGATTTTGAGCCACTTTCACAAAGCCGACGCGCACGAGATAGAAGCCGTCAGCCGGATCCCCCTGGTGAAAGATCGTTTCGCCGGGGTTAATGCGCACGAGGTCCACGCGCGGACGAAGGAAATCAACAAACTCATCAAACTGTTTCTCTTCGGTGAATTGCTCGGCAAAAATGGGCACGCTGCGGAGATGCGAGCTGATGGCGCGATCGCGATATACCTGGTCCAGGATGGCCCTCGACTTCTTACTGCGCTGAAGCATGTAGAGCACGTTGCGCTGCATTTCCAAGAGGGTGCAGTCGGTCTCCGCCCGCACCGTAGCCGAGCGCGGATATGAACTCATGCATGTCATTTCCCCGAAGATCAGATCTTGGGGCGTGAGCTTGGCGATAGGATTGCTGTAATCGAGCGACACGGGGGCGTCGATATGGATGTAGCGCGTGGTGCTTTCTTCGGCGCGGCGATCCTCATTGCGGCCGACCAGCCCGCTGGCCGCGCGGCGCACCAGGCCGAATAGCCCCCGGTCTTTGGCCTTCTTATTGAAGTGCTTGAAGGGCGTTTCGATCAATACACTCAGCGTGCCTTCCTCAATTAGAAACGCGGTGGATCCAAACTCTCCCTCCCGGCAAACAATGTCGCCGGCTTGGTACTTTCGCCGGATAACGGCCCCTTCGTTAAAGCGAAGAAACGGATGAGAGATGCCCTCGAATAGCGGATGCTTGGCCAATTCATCCGCCGAGACAATGCCCGGACCCGGCTTGAGTTTGACCACGGTAAGGTTGGTCAACGCCCCGGTGGGGCACGAGACCATGCACTCGCCGCAGGCCACGCATGTCGAGTTGCCCATTGGCGCATCGAGGTCGAAAGCGATGCGGGCGTTGTAACCCTTGCCCATTCGGCCGAGGACTTGATTATCGCGAACTTCGTTGCAACCGCGGATGCAGCGGTCGCACAGGATGCAGGCATTGTGATCGACCGCGATGACGAGCGAGGAATTATCGTGCGGCCGGCGTTCCGGAGCGCGCGGGAAGCGGGATTCTTTGATTCCGAGCTTTTCGGCCAAGACTTCCAATTCGCAATCGTGGTATTCACGGTGTTTGGCACAGGGGGTTGGGTGGTCGGCTAGCAGAAGCTCGGTTACGGTTTTGACCGCTGTTCTGACGCGCGGACTGGTGGCCGCCGTCTGAACCTTCATCCCTTCTTCAATCGGCCGATAACAGGCGGGGGCCAGGACACGGCCGCCGACGTCCACGACGCAGGCCCGGCAAACCGCCACGGGGTTGTTATGCTCGCGATGGCACAGGATCGGAATATCGATGCCAGCCTGAGTCGCCACATCGTAAATCGTCGTCGGTAGGACATCGTCTTTCTTCGTGACATTGTTATAGAGCGTCTTCGTCGCCGGCGCGGAGAGCGGTTTGCCGTCAATCGTTATGTTAATCACAGCGCCCATTGGACACCTTAAAACGGCGTTGATTACTTCTGATGGCTCACGTCTGATAGCTGATAGCTTTTTTTAGAAAAGAAGAAGAGAAATGATTAGCTATCAGTTCTCAGTTTTCAGCTATCAGCCGTCATTTCAGAACTTTGTTTAGTTCCTCAGGAAAGTACTTGATCACCGACGTAATTGGGTTTGCGGCTACCTGTCCCAAGCCGCAGATAGATGCCAGCGTCATCGTGTCGGCCAGGTCGTTGACGAGCGGCAATTGCTCGCGGCGGAAATTGCCGTCCAGCATTTCCTTGATGATCTCCGTCATCTTTTCAGAGCCCATACGGCAGGGCACGCATTTGCCACAGGATTCGTTGCGATAGAACTCTACGCAGTTAAGCGCGTTTTCAACCATGTTGGCTTTGTCGCCGTAGACGACGAAGGCAGCGCCTAGCATGCCGCCCATGGAACTGACGATGTTTAGGCCCAGGGGAAGATCGAGTATGTCATACGTCTGGGCGTCGGGCTTCAGATGGGTTGCGGCGAACTTTTCAGGCAGCAATTCGCGTTTGATGCGAGCCGGGAGGAAGCCGCCGGAGGGTCCGGATGTCGCGATGGCTTTGAGTTTTTGGCCATCGCGCATGCCGCCTGCCGTGTTGTAAATGAGATCGCGCACCGTCTGGCCGAACGGCAACTCGTAGACGCCCGGTTTGGCCACATCGCCGCTGATGGAGACGAAGCGCAGGCCTGGCTCGCCATTGACGCCCTGGTCGCGATACCATTCGCCGCCATGAAGAACGATGCTGGACGTCCAACACAAAGTCTCGACGTTGTTGATAACGGTCGGCTTGCCGAAGAGGCCCGCGAAAACGGGGAAGGGCGGCTTATTGCGCGGTTCGCCGCGCCGATCTTCCATCGCTTCAAGCAGAGCGCTTTCTTCACCCTGGATGTAGCCTCCCGGGCTAACGTAGATTTCCAAGGGGAAGGAAAGACCGGATCCCAGTATGTTTTCTCCCAGGAGGCCTTGTTCACGGGCCTCCTCAATCGCTTTCTGAAGGACTTCCTTCTCTTCGTGGTACTCGTGGCGGATATAGATATAGCCTTGTTTGGCCCCGGTCACGAGGCCGGCAAGCAGCATCCCTTCTATCAAGAGATGAGGCGTCCGCCGCATTAGCTCGCGGTCTTTGAAGGTTCCCGGTTCGCTCTCGTCGGCATTGCAGACGACATATTTGACATCGCCCGGAGCGCCGCGCACCGCCGACCATTTCTTGAAGGTCGGAAACCCAGCCCCGCCCATGCCGCGCAGATTAGACACCTCCAGCGCCTTGAGGATGGCGTCGCCGTTGCGGTCGACCAGAAACTTTTTGACGGCCTCGTAGTGGGGCTGGCCCTGGTAAGGATCGATCTTCCAGTCGAGGGGTGGGCGATCGGCGTGCTGATGCGGCAGCTTCTCATGGGCCAGTGCCAGATCGACGAGCTTGCGGAGTTCGGTTTCGGCCTTGCCTCGATACACATGATCGTTGATCGACACGGCTACGGGCCGGTCGCATTGCCCCAGACAGGAGACGCCTTCCACAACGGCGTTGCTTGTGCCGTCGTTGATCTCGTTTGCGTACGCTTGGAGACTGGTCGTCAAGCGACCGGCGCCGTGGAGATGACAGGCCATGTCGCGGCAAACTCTCACGTCGGCGACCGGCGGCGGCTTGAGGCGATAAAGCGGATAGAAACTGGCCACCTCGTGCAAGCGATGGAGCGGCACCGCTAGCCGCTGCGACAGGGCATGCAGTTCTCCGGCTGGCAGATAGCCGTGGCGTTCTTGAATAGCCTGGAGTTCTTGTACAATCATTGGTTCACTTTACACCTCGTTCCCACGCGGAGCGTGGGTGCGAGAAGACGTTTTATTTCCTTTTCCCTGACAGAAATTCGTCGATGTCGCTCTTGCGCGTCTCCGGGTCGCGAGCCGTTGCCCCCAGGCCTTCCTGGGGCTTATCGCCGTTGTGATACGTGTGGCACTCAGCGCAATCGTTTCTCGCCCCTCCCAGCGCGACGCCTTTCTCAGTGCGGCTTGGGGCATGGCATTGTTTGCAGTTGTCGATGCCGGGTAGCAGCAGAGGTTCTTTTTCAATTACACGGGCCTTCGCGTCGGCGACTCCGGCGTCCGCGCCGGCATGGCAGCCGCGACAATCCACCGCACGATGCGCGACATGGTCGAATTTGGCGTGCTCATACCAGACGACGTGCGGCTCGGGCGGAACGACTTCCTTGGGGGCGATTTGGGCGGGATCAGTTCGAAAATCGTGACATTTTCCGCAAGCCTTCGTCCCCGCGAATAGATTCAGCGTCGCCCGCTTGACATGATCCTCGATGGCTTTTTGTGCCTCTTTCCGAGAGTCTTTGTCCTCAAGCGGATCAAGTCGCATTCGTTTTTCGGGCGGCTTTATCTGCGCCAGCTTCTCGGTCAGATACAGCTCGATATAGCTCCCCTCTAGATAGCCCTTCATCTCCGTGGGCTGCATGCGGTGGGGGACGGTCAACTCCTGCATTTTATCATCAAACTTATTGAGGGGATGACACGCCTGACAATGGTTCTCAAACACGATGGGTCGAAAATAACTACCGGCTGCGCGAGGCGGCAGGAGCGCTCCCTTGGGCAACGTGGCCAATTGCTCCAGGGCGGGTTTAAAATCGCCGCAATCGAGTTGATGGCAGGCGATGCAATTGAGTTGCACTTGTTCCTTTTCGTCCTTCGTCTTTTGGACATCCATATAGCGGCTGCGCTCTTTGGCGTCGGCAATCTTCTCAAAAGTCCACGGGCGTTCGGCGCCGCTGGCTAACACTTGGCCGGGCGTCATGTGTTGCTGGTGGCTGAACTTGAGGGTGCGTTTGCTCGGGTCGAACTGCCTTTGCGCTCTAAAGTCGGGGTGGTCGCTCGTGAAGTCATTCAGTTGGTTGGCAAAATCAGGTTTGTGAATCGCATGCGCATCGAGGTTGGCATGACAGCGCGTACATTCGACGTCGGCCACGCGATTCAAATTCGCATCGCGGCCCTGATGGTCCCGGTGACAGCTTCCACAATTATTAACCGAAGCCGGGTTTTCGTTTTTCAAGTGGTGTTCCGGCGCCCCGTGGCAGTTCTTGCACAGGAACTCTCCCGCCCGCGCATGGCCGCCTGCCATAAACCTGGCTGCCCAGTCGTTCCCGTTAATAGGAGAGAAGGGCAGATGGCATACTTCGCACTGCGCTTCCCAGCCTGCATGCGACCAGGCGACGGGGCCGTGTGCGTACTTCATATTCCCCCTGGCCGGAAACACATAGCCGCTTGCCCACCACCCGAGACTCACAACCAGCGCCACGGCCGTCAGACGCAGCTTCCAGCGGTCAAGGGGGCTCCGCTGCTTGTAGTAATCAAGCGGAATGCGAATCGCCCGTTGTTTGCCGGTCTCACGTGAAGGCATGAACCCGCTCACTCTATTGCATTGCCAGGGACCAAAGATTGCCGAATTACCAGTACTTGAGCGCCACCCAGACATGAACAAACATCAAAACCACAAGAGCCGCCGACAGGGGTAGGTGGATCAACAACCAATTGTGCAACCAAAAGTGCAGCCGGCGCTGGCGATCCAGTTGCCGGCGCTGGTTACACAAATCTTCAAGCGTATCCAGGGCGGCGTGCGCCTCGGGGACCAACTTGGTTCTCATGTCGGCAAAAATCGTCGCGGCTTGCAGGGGATATTGCAGCGCCGACCCGGTTGCCTTGCCGCCGCTTAGATAACCATGGACGATGTTCTCGAAGAAGTTGCGCAGCGGCTCGGCGCCGGGCACAGGTGCTTTAGGCACGCGCGTCATCAATACTTTACCCTGCACTTTCCCCACTGACCGCACGGCGCCCAGAGTCATATACTCGGATCCGGCCTGCTCGAATTCTTCCTCAGCGTCCGTCGCGCCGTCCAGATAACCACATGTCGCATTGACGAGCCGTTCAGCCTCATGCGTAAACTGCTTCATGACCTGCTCGACCTGCGAGTGAATGGTTTCGGCGGAAATCTCGTGAAGCGTTTGTGTCGGAAGAAGCTGCTGCAAAACCAAACCCCAAATGCCGCTGGCAACCACAACGAACAACAAGAGAAGCAGAACAGCGCTGAGCGAGCCGCCCCAGTTGAAGCCGCTATGGAGAACAAGAAGAGGCACCGTCAGAAGGCCAAGCCAGATATGGGCCCGCATCCACACTTTGGTTTGACCGATGCGCCAGGTCCGGAGTTTCTTTCGCGGCCAAAGAAGGAACTCAAATAGAATCAGCAGACCGCCGGCTACGCCGAACGTGAACCCGGGCAAGCTGCTGCCGCCCGGCCAGGCCGCTTTGCCGATTCCCGCCAGGGCGAACCATGCCCCCGCGACAATCGAAAGAAGCGCGACCGCCACAATCCACGGTCGATGCTGAGGAAAATTGCTGCCGCCAACAAGCACGCGGACACCTTCTGGATACGTAATCCCTTGGACGCAATCCGGTCCGGATAACGCAGACAAGTCTATTGGTAAGAGAGTTCACAAACAAGCATTCGCTGCCCAGACTGTCAAACGTACCGCCGGCGGAAATGTAAACTTGGAGAATATGGCCGTGCCGCGATTGCCTTGCTTGATGTTTGGCGTTAAGTAATAGGCACCTCCCCTTTTCGCTTGAGTACCCGAGACGGCGTATGAAAATCGCCAGAGCGTACGTCTTATTATTGCCGGCCGGGATCCTGGCATGTCTCTGGGCTGTTGCGCCCAAGTCATGGGGTGTCCCGACTGGACCGGCCGGACCCGTTGTTGCCTCCTCCGCGTCTGGGGCGCTGCCACAGGCTAAAATTACTGCGCATGGCATCGCCGGTTGTTCCGCCCAAGCTTGTCACGGTGCGCCGGAGCCGGTCGATTCGGCCAACGATGTTTCAAAATCAGCTTACGCCTTTACCCGTTGGATCAATCACGACAAACATGCTGAGGCCTTTCGCAGCCTCTTTAATGATCGCTCGGTTCGCATGGCGAAAAATCTTGGCATCAAGACGGCCCATGAAGACGCCCGTTGCCTGGCCTGTCATACGATCCCGGCCACCGTGTACAGCGGCCAATGGGGCGAAGTGGCCTTCGATGCCCGTTCGGTGAACCTTCGGCGCGACGGCATCGGCTGTGAATCGTGCCACGGCATCGCCGAAGAGTCCTGGCTCCGTCCGCACACGACGACGGCTTTCAAGAACTCGACGGCTAGGAAGGGCGAATACGACAAATACGGTATGACGTGGCTTAATGACTTGGCGACTCGCGCCCAAACCTGCGCCGGTTGCCACGTTGGCGCGCCGGCCGACCCAACGAACAACATTCCCCTTCGCGATGTTGACCACGATCTCATCGCCGCCGGCCATCCTCGCTTGAATTTCGAGTTTTCGACCTATTTGGCCAACATGCCGCCCCATTGGGTCGAAAAGGACAGGAACAAACCCGAAAGCGCTAACCTTAGGAAGGACTTGGAGCCTTTATTCGAGGCACACGTATGGGAAGTCGGCCAGGTAGAAACCACGCGGGCCTCACTTGAATTGCTGCGATACCACGCCGGCCAGGACTCTTCCGGCGCTTATCCGCATAAACAATGGCCGGAATTCGCCGAACATGACTGTTTCGCCTGCCATCACGATCTGCTGAGCAAAAGCTGGCGCGTCGAAGCCAAGGACTATTACAAGAACCGCAAACCCGGCGCGCCGCCGATCAGTCCGTGGAATCTCTCGTTGCCGCTGCGCAAGCTTCTGGCCGACGCCAAATCACTAGAGACGGTTCGCGAAGAAATGAGCACCAGCCTTCCGGATCGCACCAAGGTCGCGAATGCCGCGAAAGTTGCTGAGGCTGCTCTCATGCTAAACCCCTCCAAGAACGCCAAGGATCTGAAACAGCAGATGGCCAAAGTGATCCCGGCGACTGACGAGGAACTAAATCGTTTGACCTGGGACGACGCGGCCCAGATCTATTATGCCCTGACGGAGCTCGGCCTGGCTCAAAACGCACCAGATGCAGCCTTCAACAAGCATTTGAAGGAGCTGGGCGACAATCTGAGCTTCACGCATTCGCATGACAGCGTGCGAGATGACAGCCCTCGAAACTTCCGAAGGCCCCCCAGCGATTCAGGCGAAAAAGTCCGTGAGGCGTTAAAAAAGTTGCGCGCGTTGCTTGTGCGGTGATTAGACTCTCCTTCTTAACTTCAATGTCCCCCTACTCAAAGACGGAATCAAACGCCTAATTCTCTAAACTATATTCTCTGTGGTCTTCCCTCTGTGATCTCTGTGCCTCTGTGATTCGTTTCCCAAACGGAATTTCACCATGGCCACCAAACCAAGTATCGAACAAACCGCAATCAACACCATCCGTACCCTAGCCATGGACGCGGTTCAGGCCGCCAATTCCGGCCATCCGGGGACGCCGATGGCCATGGCGCCCGTGGTTTACCAGCTCTGGCAAAACAATCTCCGCTTCGATCCGGACGATCCCATTTGGCCTAACCGCGACCGTTTCGTGCTGTCGATGGGCCATGCGTCGATGCTGCTTTACTCGATCCTGCACCTAACCGGCGTCAAAGCCGTCAATGCCGACTACGAGCGCCTCGGCGATTTGTCGGTCAAGCTCGACGCCATCAAGCATTTCCGGCAGCTTGAAAGCAAGTGCCCGGGCCATCCTGAATATCGATGGACTTCCGGCATTGAGACGACGACTGGCCCGCTCGGCCAGGGCGTGGCGACGAGCGTCGGCATGGCCATAGCCGGCAAGTGGATGGCGTCCTATTTTAATCGGCCCGACTTTGACTTATTCAATTACAAGGTCTATGCGTTGGCCGGCGATGGTTGCATGATGGAAGGGATTTCCGGCGAAGCCGCCTCGCTGGCCGGCCATTTGAAACTTAACAACCTGTGCTGGATCTACGACAACAACAAAATCACGATCGAAGGCCATACCGAATGGGCCTTTAGTGAAGACGTGGCCACCCGCTTCATCGGCTATGGCTGGAATGTCACCCGCGTCGGCGACGCCAACGATCTCGAAATGCTCCAGCGAGCGTTCAAGACTTTCCACGCGACCAATGATCGGCCCACGCTCATCATCGTCGATAGCCACATCGCCTGGGGCGCGCCCAATAAACAAGACACCCACGCCGCTCATGGCGAACCCCTCGGCGAGGAAGAAATCAAACTGACCAAACGCAATTACGGTTGGCCTGAAGATGCCAAATTCCTGGTGCCCGAGGGCGTATGCGAACATTTCCAAAAGGGCATCGGCAAACGCGGCAAAGAACTGCGCGATCTCTGGTTCAAGCGAATCAAAGAATACCAAGCCAAGTACCCCGATTTGGCCGACTGCCTCGAACGCATGCAGAAGCGACGGCTGCCCGAAGGCTGGGACAAAAACCTGCCCAGTTATCCCGCTGACCCCAAAGGGAAAGCGGGCCGCGACGCTTCCGGCGAAGTTTTGAACATCCTGGCCAAAAATGTTCCTTGGCTCATGGGCGGCGCCGCCGATTTGGCCCCCTCCACAAAAACTCGCCTTACGTATAAGTGCGACGGCAAAGAGGCGGCCGGCGACTTTGAAGCGACCAACTATGCAGGCCGCAACATGCACTTCGGCATCCGCGAGCATGCCATGGGTGCAGTCTTAAACGGCATGGCCCTCAGCAAGGTCCGGCCTTACGGCTCCGGTTTCCTGATCTTCAGCGACTATGGCCGGGCCCCGATCCGCCTGGCCGCCATCATGGAAATCCCGGTCATTTATATCTTCACGCACGATTCCATCGGCGTCGGCGAAGACGGCCCCACGCATCAGCCCGTTGAACACCTGGCCTCGCTCCGCGCCATCCCCGGCCTTATAACACTCCGACCGGGGGACGCCAACGAGGTGGTCGAGGCATGGAAAGTCATTATGCAACTGCGCCATGAACCGGCCGTGCTGATCCTGTCGCGTCAGGCCATGCCAACGCTCGATCGGACCAAGTACGCGCCGGCGTCCGGGGTCGCCAAAGGCGCCTATGTCCTCGCCGACGCCGCAGGCGGTAAGCCGGATGTGCTGCTCCTGGCAACCGGCAGTGAGGTGGGGCTGTGTGTTGCTGCTTATGAGCAACTCAAGGAGCAAGGCATTAAGGCTCGCGTTGTCAGCATGCCGTCATGGGAGATCTTTGAACACCAGCCCCTAGAATATCGCCAAAGCGTGCTGCCGCCTGCCGTCAAAGCCCGCGTGGCCGTGGAACAGGCGTCAACGTTCGGCTGGCATCAATACGTGGGTCTGACCGGCAGCGTCATCGGCATGAAAACATTTGGCGCATCCGCGCCGCTCAAAGAATTGCAAAAGAAGTTTGGTTTCACCGTTGAAGCCGTCGTCGTGGCAGCGAAGCAACAATTGGCACCGGCAAAACTTTAGTAACCGTTTAGCCGCGAGCCTTAGACCGATCGCGTCTCCAGGGGATTGCTAGATCCCGGGCGCTAAACAAGAAATCATGACCATCTCCGATCAAGCCTTGAGTTACATCGCTGAGGGCACCATCGTCGGCCTGGGCTCGGGGCGCGCAGCGACAGCATTCATTGAGTCGCTTGGCCGGCGTGTAAAAGCGGGTTTCAAAATCCGAGGCGTGCCTACCTCTGGGAAAACCGCCGACCTGGCAATTCAACTCGGCATTCCTTTGGTCTCGCTTGATGCCATTGATCAAGTGGACATTACCATAGACGGCGCCGATGAAGTGGATCCTCAGTTGAATCTGATCAAAGGCTTGGGCGGTGCTTTAGTTCGTGAAAAGATTGTCGCCGCCTCGGCAAAGCGGTTAGTAATCTTGGTGGGCAGCGAGAAAATCGTTAAAACGCTGGGCGAACATGGCATTTTGCCGGTCGAAGTCGTTCCATTCGGCCTGGCTCTTTGTAAACGGAAACTGACGGAACTGGGTTGTCCGCCGGTCCTGCGCCTTAAGGACGGACAGCCGTTTGTAACCGATAATGGAAATTTAGTTCTCGATTGTCAGATTGCTCCCCTTGCCGATCCTGCCGGTTTGGAGCAGCGGATCTTGGCGATTCCCGGCGTTGTCGGATCGGGATTATTTCTCGGCATGGCCGATCTTGTCCTTGTTCAAGACGGAGCGAACGTGCGAACTTTGAAGCACAATTAAATAAGTACTCATGAAAGGAGCACCTCCTGTGCAACTAGGAATGATCGGTCTGGGCCGCATGGGCGGCAACATGGTTGTACGCTTGTCCCGGAATGGACACCAGCTCGTTGTCAATGACCGCAGCGAGGCGGCCATGAAGGACATCGTTGCCCAGAGCGACGCCAAATCGAAGGCAGCTCTGTCTTCGTCATTGCCGGACCTGGTCGCCAAGCTAACGCCGCCGCGCGCCGTGTGGCTTATGGTGCCGGCCGGGGTCGTCGACCACGTCATTAAAGATCTTGCTCCCCTCTTGCAAAAGGGGGACACCCTAATCGATGGCGGCAACTCTTATTACATCGACGATATCCGCCGCAGCAAGGTCTTGTCTGCCAAGGGAATTCATTACCTCGACGTGGGCACCAGCGGCGGCGTCTGGGGTCTGGACCGCGGCTATTGCATGATGATCGGCGGGGCCAACGAGCCGGTCAAACGGCTCGATCCAATCTTCAAAGCCTTGGCTCCGGGCGCCGGCAATGCGCCTCGCACGCCGGGCCGGGAACGAATGAGCGGTACGGCCGAGCAAGGCTACCTGCATTGCGGGCCCAGCGGCGCCGGGCACTTCGTCAAGATGGTGCACAACGGCATTGAGTACGGCTTGATGGCCGCCTATGCCGAGGGGTTCAATATCCTCAAGCATGCCAACGTCGGCAAAGAGGTGCCCGAACACGCCAGCGCCGAAGTGACGCCCCTGCGCGACCCGGAACACTACCAGTATGATTTCAACCTCCAAGACATTAGCGAAGTTTGGCGGCGGGGCAGCGTCGTGGCCTCTTGGCTCCTCGACCTGACCGCGGAGGCGCTCGCCGAGGATCCCGAACTACCCAAAGAAGAGAAGACCGTCGCCGAGCACGGCGTCCCCGACTCCGGCGAAGGTCGCTGGACGTTGCTGGCCGCTATCGATGAAAGTGTGCCTTGTAATGTGCTCAGCGCCGCGCTGTATTCGCGTTTTTCATCACGCCATGAAGAGAAATTCGCCTGGAAAATCGAACAAGCCATGCGCCGCAAATTCGGCGGGCATTAGAAGACTAAATGGCCACAAAGAACACAAAAAGACCAAAAAAGGCAAAAGACATTCGATTGAATTTCTTTTTGTGTCTTTTTGTGTTTTTTGTGGCCGATCTCCGGATTTGGCCCGAATGGGTTTCATTGATCCTAAGAAGTAGTAAACGGTTCTTTTCATTTCTTTCCACGGGGGGTGTGGCGAGATGGAGAGAACCATTTTGCGGCTGGTGGACCGCCTGATGAAACGCAGCAGTACCTCTGGTTTTTGACTGGGGAAGGGTAATGGCAACCGCGACGAGTTCGAGCAAGGTGGAGAACCCGTTTTCGGCCGGGGCGCCGAAGGCGCTTTTGCCGCAGCCTTGTACCCTGGTCATCTTCGGCGGCGACGGCGACCTGGCTTGGCGCAAGCTGTTGCCGGCGGTCTATAACCTCAACGTCGACGGCGTGCTGCCCTCCCATTTCGCGGTGGTGTGCTTTGGCATGGCCAGCACCGAAGAAGGCCGCAAAACTCCCGATCCGGACGCCTACATTCGCCAGCGGGCCAAGGAAGGCATCACCAAATTCTCCCGCCAGCCGCTGGATGAAGATCACTGGAACGATTTCGCCCGCAGTCTCTTTTTCGTCCCCGGCAGTTTCGCCGATCTGGCCGCCTACAAGAAGCTCCAGGCCAAGCTCGAGGAAGTCGATCATCTGTTCGGCATTCCGGGCAGCCGGATTTACTATCTATCGATTCCGCCGCAACTTGTCGAAATGTCGGTTGCCCACCTGCGCGACGCCGGCATGGTCGCCGATCCCTATGAAGAGACCGCCTTCACGCGCACGATCGTGGAAAAGCCCATCGGCCGTGATCTCGAAAGCGCCCGGGAAGTCATCCGGGCCGTCGATCAGGCCTTTTCCGAAAAACAGACCTATCGCATCGATCACTACCTCGGCAAGGAGACGGTGCAAAACCTGATGGTGTTGCGCTTTGCCAACAGCATCTTCGAGCCGCTCTGGAATCAAAAATATATCGACCATGTGCAAATTACCGTGGCTGAGGAAGAAGGCCTTGCTCAGTGGAATTTCAAGACGGGCGAAATGACCGCCAGCCGCATTGGCTACTACGAGGGGGTCGGCGCCCTGCGCGACATGGTGCAAAATCACATGTTGCAAGTTCTATGCACGGTGGCCATGGAGCCCCCCTTCTCGCTGGAGGCCAATGTCATTCGCGACGCCAAGGTCAATGTGCTCCACTGCCTGCGGCCGATGACGGCGGCGGATGTGAAACGCAATGTGGTTCGCGGTCAATACATCGAAGGCGACGCTTTCGGGCAGCGCGTCCCCGGCTATCGCCATGAAGTCCGCCATTATTTTGAGAAGTTTGTTAAGAAACCTATTCCGCCGGAGTCCGTCAATTCGACGACCGAGACGTTTGTAGCGCTACGCGTTTTCATCGACAACTGGCGCTGGGCGGGCGTTCCGTTTTATCTGCGAACCGGCAAAAGGCTGCCCAAGCGTTCCAGCGAGGTAGCGATTCAGTTTCGCGATGTTCCGTCAGTGCTGTTCAACGCCAATCCCGACATCCCACTCGAACCTACCGTGTTGACGATCAAAGTGCAGCCCGAAGAAGGCTTGTCGATGCGGATCGCTTCCAAGCTGCCCGGCCCCAAGGTTCGTATTTACCCGGTGAAAATGGAGTTTAACTACAGTTCAAGTTTTGGCGGCACTTCACCGGAGGCGTATGAGCGGCTGATTCTTGACGTAATGGCCGGTGATGCCACGTTGTTTATGCGACGAGATGCCGTGGAGACCGCCTGGGAGTGGGTCATGCCCATTCTTGAGACCTGGCAACAAGAGCGCGTGCTAAACCTGCCTGAATATCAGTGTGGCACGTGGGGTCCTATCGAAGCGGATCGGATGATTGAAGCCGATGGCCGACAGTGGAGGACTCTATGAACGCCACGGTCGCAGCGGCAAACCTTTGCGAGCCGGCCGAAGTGCCCCTCCACGAAGTTGAGCAGGAACTGAGCCGGCAACTGCAGCGCCTGGCGGAGGAGGAACACGGCCCGGTCCAACGCGTGCGCATGTCGAATCTGGTGGTTTATTGCGACCACGAGCAATTGTTTCAAACCATTAAGGCGGAAATTCCTAAAGCCGTTGCTGTGCATCCCGGGCGGGTAATCCTATTGGTAGGAGAGCCGACGCCCGGCAGCGAGGGAATCACCGCTTCAGTTTGCGTGCAAGCCCAAGGTCTAGGCCAGCAGCACCAGGCTTGTTCAGAGCAAGTCATCTTGCGGGCGGGCGGCGATGCAATCAATCGGCTGCCGTTTGCGGTGCGTTCACTGTTAATCGGCGATTTGCCGACCAATTTGTGGTGGGCCGTTCCGCAACCTCCTCCTTTTGCCGGACTATTGCTCCATGAGTTAGGCGAGCCGGCTCAGCAAATCATTTACGACAGTCTCGGTTGGCGCGAGCCCGCCAAAGGCGTAGCCGCGACGGCGTCTTGGCTGGAGACCGTGGAGCGCACGACCGGCGGCCGCTGGCGTGTCGCCTCGGATCTCAATTGGCGACGGCTCAAATATTGGAGACGGCTGGTGGCGCAAGCGCTCGATCCGGCATTTGACCCTGATTTAACGCCGTCTATTTCCGAAGTCGCTGTCGAACATGGACCGCACGCCGTGGTCCAGGCGTGGGAACTTATTAGCTGGGTCGCTCAACGGCTGGGCTGGCATGTTTTGACGGGCAAGGTGCAACCGGGCGTGGAAATCGGTTGGCGCTTCATGGGTCCCAAGCGCGAAATCCGCGTACGCATTCACCGCCTGGAGCAAGGACCGGCGGAGCTTCGCCGGATCCAGTTCATGTGCACTATAAAGGGTAAGCCAACCAAAATGATTTTGGCGCCCGATGGCGAACTGCGCCTGGCCATTACGTTTGAAGGCTTGGATGCGGAGCCGCGCACGGTGACCGCACCGCGGCTCGATTTGGCAGAACTGCTCGGTAGGCAATTGTCCGACCGCGAACGAGACCCGGCTTTTCGTCAAAGCATGGAAGTCGCCCAAGTCCTCGCGCGAAGCGTGCGCGGATAAGATTCGCAGCGTGAGCGAAGATGCGGCGTTCTTACTTCGCTTACGCTTCGGGTTAGTGTAATGACAGTATATTGACATTATTCAAACTAATTAGTCGGGGCTCCTAGCCGAAGAGTGAAGGCGAACAACGTGATTCTCGCCGGCGATATCGGCGGCACTAAGACCGTGCTTGGCCTTTTCGAGCTCGAAGACAATTCCCTCCGTCTCGTTCGTGACGGCACTTTTCCGAGCCGCGCTCACGCCACCTTTGACGGCATTCTGGCTCAGTTTCTCAAAGAGAATTCCAGCCTGAAATTGCATTCCGGGTGTTTTGGAGTGGCCGGCGCGGTAATTGACGGCAAATGCCATACAACCAATTTGCCGTGGGATCTAGACGAAAAGGATCTTGCCCGAGTTACGGGTGCGCCTCGGGTCAAGCTGCTCAACGACCTGGAGGCCGCTGCGTACGGGATGCTCTTTCTCAGGACGGATGAACTCTGTCAGCTAAATCCTGGCGGAGCGGCGAAGCGCAAGGGCAACGTGGCCGTCATCGCCGCGGGCACTGGGCTGGGTGAGGCCATGCTGTATTGGGATGGCGCTCGTCATCAGCCTCTGGCGTCGGAAGGCGGCCATTGCGACTTTGCTCCACGCACTGACCAGGAAATCGGGCTGTTGCGGTATTTGCAAAAGAAACTCGGTGGCCATGTCAGCAACGAGCGGATTCTGTCCGGTCCGGGGTTCCTGAACGTGTATTCGTTTCTCCGCGACACCGGGTTTGCTCCCGAATCGCCGGAAATTGCGAAACTGATGAAAACAGGTGAGCCGAACGCCGCCATCACGGAAAGGGGTCTTGCGGGCACGGATCCGCTGTGTACTGCGACACTTGAGCTTTTTATTACTCTTTACGGCGCTGAAGCGGGCAACCTAGCACTCAAATGCGTGGCCGTCGGCGGGGTCTTCGTGGGGGGCGGCATCGCGCCTAAGATGTTGCCCGTCTTGAAATCCGGGGCGTTCATGCGCGGCTTCACCGATAAAGGCCGGTTCAGCGGACTGATGAAGAGCATAGAGGTCAATGTAGCGCTCAATCCGCGCGCCCCTTTGATTGGCGCGGCTCACTACGCCGCCGAGATGGTCTAGAGGCATTTGCGTTTTCCGCCCGCCCGACTGCCCGCTTCAATCGCTATGTTCGCCAATTCCCTTACACCAATCCCATCTTTCCTCGTCGTGCTCCGTTCTGGGTCTTAACCGCCAATGCTATACTCCACCATCCTGCATCTTCGGAACCTTTATTGACGGCACAATGGCAAACGCGGAACAGAATCGACTTCAAGAAATCCACGATGACGTGACCGGCTGGCGCCGCTGGGGGCCATACGTCGGCGAGCGCGCCTGGGCGACTGTCCGAGAAGATTACAGCGAAAACGGCAATGCCTGGGATTTTCTGCCTCACGACTTGGCCCGGAGCAAGGCTTATCGCTGGGGCGAGGACGGCATCGCCGGCATTTGCGACCGGTATCAACTACTCTGTTTTGCTCCTGCCTTTTGGAATGGCCGCGATCCGATTCTTAAGGAACGGTTGTTCGGGTTAACGCCGAACGAGGGCAACCACGGCGAAGATGTCAAGGAGTATTACTTCTACGACGACAACACGCCGACTCATTCGTACATGAAATTCCTTTACAAGTATCCGCAGACTGAATATCCGTACGGCCGGCTAATCGACGAGAATAAACGGCGTGCCGGACAAGGCTATGAGTTCGAGTTGCTCGATACGGGCATATTTGATGAGAATCGTTATTTCGATATCTTTGTTGAATATGCCAAGGCAACGCCGGAGGATATTTGCATTCGCATCGAAGCCTTTAACCGCAGCAGTGACTCGGCCTCGTTGCATTTGATTCCGCAGCTTTGGTTCCGCAACACCTGGTCGTGGGGGGCCGCTCCTTTGAAGGAGCCGGAAATTCGGTCAGGTCCGCCAGGCCCCGGCATCGTCAAACTGTTCGCGGACGATTCGCAAGCGGCCATGCTGGGAAACATCATGGCTAACTACCAGCTAGGCCGACGCACTCTCTATGCCCCGTCGGGCGGAACGCTTCTCTTTACCAATAACGAGACCAATGCCGCTCGCGTCTTCGGGCCCGGCGCCGTGAGCCGCAAGCCTCATGTCAAAGACGCCTTCCATCGCCAAATTGTGAACGGCGAGGAATGCGTTAATACGCAGAACACAGGCACCAAAGCGGCCATTCACTATCAATTCAATGCCGTCCCGCCTGGTGGATCGGTTGTGCTAAGACTCCGCCTGTCTGACAACGCCAAGTTGACTGCCCCTCTGAAGGAAGTTGACGCCATTGTGTCACAACGGATTGCGGAAGCGGACGAGTTCTACAAAGCGTTGCATCCGGATCGTGCGACGTCGGACGAGAAACTCATTCAGCGGCAAGCGCTGGCGGGCATCCTGTGGACCAAGCAAAACTATCTCTTCGACGTGGATACCTGGCTCGACGGGGACAATCCCGAATGCCCGCCGCCCGCTTCCCGGCGAACGATCCGCAATCAGCATTGGCGGCATCTCAATTCGATGCGCATCATGACCGTTTGCGACAAGTGGGAATACCCCTGGTTTGCCGCTTGGGATCTCGCCTTCCATTGCGTTGCCATCGCTCTGGTCGATCCGGCCTTTGCCAAGGACCAACTTTGGCAAATGCTCTTCGAACAGTTTCAACATCCCAACGGCCAGATCCCCGCCTACGAGTGGGAGTTTTCCGACTTGAATCCGCCGGTCCACGCCTGGGCGGTCTGGCGAGTCTATAACCAAGATCGGCTGCGCACCGGCAAGGCTGACCGAAGCTTTCTGGAGCGCTGTTTTCACAAGCTGCTCATCAATTTCGCCTTCTGGATAAATAAAGTCGACCGCTCGGGAAACAACATTTTCGAAGGCGGGTTCCTCGGGCTCGACAATATCACGGTTGTCGATCGCAGCATGCCCTTGCCCAACGGCGCCGTCCTTGAACAATCCGATGCCACCGGTTGGATGGGCATGTTCTGCTTGAATCTCATGCGCATCGCGCTCGAGTTAGCTAAGGAGAATCCGGTTTACGAACGCATGGCGGTCAAGTTCTTTCAGCATTATGTGTATGTGGCCGCTGCGATGAAGCACATGGGCAGTCGCGACTATCAACTCTGGGACGAAAAGGACGGCTTCTTTTACGATGTATTGCGCTACCCCGATGGCCGTTTCCGAAAATTTCGGTTGCGCTCGCTGGTCGGCTTGATACCGCTTTTTGCCGTCGAACGCATTGAGTCTGAATGGATTGCCCCTTACAAACAGTTTTCCGGCGCTCTGGATTGGTTCCTCAAGAATCGCAGGGACCTGGTCAACGGCGTCGTTCATACTCACCAGCGCGATGGTAAGAAGGTGCATGCGCTGACGATTGTTGATCGTCATCAGTTACAACGGATCATGGAGCGGACTTGGTGTGAAAGCGAGTTTCTCTCCGACTACGGCATCCGCAGCTTGTCTAAATTTCACGAGCGGAACCCGTTCGAATTCGAAGGCAACCGGGTAGGATACGAGCCGGCCGAATCGACGTCGAAGCTAAAGGGGGGCAACTCCAATTGGCGCGGCCCAATCTGGTTCCCAACCTGTTATTTGCTCGTTGAATCCCTGCGCAAGCTGGCCCAGGCGTTTGGCCCGGACTTTCGTATGGACGTCCCGGCCAGCCCCGGTCACCCCTTGTCTTTTTTTGACATGGCGAGGCAGACGGCGGATCGCCTAATTGCTTTGTTCAAAGTCGATTCTGCGGGTCGGCGCCCTGTGTATGGCGGCGCCAAAAAATTCCAGGAAGATCCCCTTTGGCGCGATCATATCCTTTTCTATGAGTACTTCCACGGCGATAATGGGGCCGGCCTCGGCGGCGCTCATACGGGCTGGACCTCGCTCGTGGCCGCGCTGATCGATGAATGGCGAAAGTGAGTGTAGCCGTTTAGCCGCAAGCTCAACCGAGCGCGAAGCGCTGGAGTGGCAAAGGGACAACCTTCATGGCCAATTCTTGGCAAGTCGTGGTTTACGAAAACAAAGGACAGGTCTTTTCCGGCGAAATCGCCACGGAGTTGTTGGAATTCGGCCGTCAACGTCCTGACGAGCAAGGACCGTATTCGCTCCACGAGGAATCCGGTCGCAGTCGGCTCGTCATCGCCCGTCTCAACGAGGCCGCCATTTCCCGCAAACACGCTCTCTTAAAACGATTGGGCGCGGACCGGATTGTACTTACCAATCAGAGCACGGGACTGGCCATTCCCCTTTCCGCCGGCCGCGAATTAGCGCCGGGTTCGTCGTGCGAGTTGCCTTTGCCGTTTTCGCTGAGCTTAGGGAACAAGTCGATCCGTGTACAGATAGGCGAATCTAGCGAGGAGATGCCCCTCCAGTGCCTGGCTGAAGTAACAGCCCCGCCGGGCATTCCCTTGGGCCTGCCTGGCGATTTACAGACGATGGCCCTTTCGATGGCCAGCAGCGTCGAAATTGAACGGTTGCTTCGCTGGCTGCAATCTGCCATGGAAGTATTACACAGCGCAGCCGGCTCTTCGGACTTCTTCACCAAAGCCGCTCGCGCTGTCGTTGATATGGTGGGGTTGGATTCCGGTCAGGTGCTCCTAGCCGAACATGAGGGCTGGAGTACGGTGGCTGCCCAGGCGGCCGGGTCGCGGCACGCCGAGTCGATTCGACCTCCCAGCCAAAAAATTCTCAGCAAGGTCCGCAAGGAGAAACGCACTTTCTGGCAGGCGCTGGGATCCACCGGCATGGGGGGCGAAAGCTTAGCCGGCGTCAAGGCTGTCGTGGCCGCTCCTATCCTGGATCGGCATGGCAACGTCCTTGGCGTTCTTTATGGCGACCGCTGGGTTCAAGGCCTGGCTGCTGTCTCGCGCCCGTTCACCAAGCTGGAAGCGTCCCTCGTTGAACTTTTGGCCAGCGGCGTGGCAGCGGGGTTGGCTCGCGTCAAACAGGAACAAAAGGTGGTCGAGGCCCGGGTCCAGTTTGAGCAATTCTTCACCAAGGAATTAGCCAACGAACTGGCCACACACGAAAACATCCTCACCGGCAAAGACGTTCAGGTGAGCATCCTGTTCGCTGACATTCGCAACTATAGCCGCATTAGCGAGCGCCTTGGCCCTTCCGAAACGCTTTCTTGGCTGCGTACGGTGCTTAACAGCCTGTCCGAATGTGTTCTTGCCGAGCGCGGCGTACTGGTCGATTATATCGGCGACGAATTGATGGCTATGTGGGGCGCTCCCGAAGAGCAGCCCGACCACGCCGCACGAGCTTGCCGCGCTGCGCTGGCGATGCTGGACCGCCTTCCCAAGCTCAACGAGCGCTGGCAAGCCGCGCTTAAAGAGACGCTCGGCCTGGGCATCGGCATTAACACCGGTATTGCCCGCGTTGGCAACGTTGGCAGCAAGCACAAGTTCAAATACGGCCCGCTCGGCAACACCGTAAATATGGCCAGCCGCGTTGAAGGCGCTACCAAATACCTCAAGACCAGGCTGCTCGTGACCGAGGCGACGCAGAAGTTGCTCGATGACACCTTCCCCAGCCGCCGCGTTTGCAAAGTCAGCGTCGTCAATATTGCCGAGCCGGTCTACCTGTACGAATTGGCCGCCGGCTATCCCAACTGGCCCGACTTGAAAGCACGGTACGAACAAGCCTTGCAGGATTTCGAAAACCGCGAGTTTCGCCGCTCCGCCCGTGCCCTGGGCGCTCTGCTAGCAACCCCGGAATATCGCGATGACGGCCCCGCCATCGTCCTCCTATCCCGAGCCGTGAATTTTATGGTCGAGGAGCCTGAGAATTTCGACCCGGTTTGGCAACTACCAGGAAAATGAACCAACTTCTCGCAAACAAGGAACCGCGTGAACCGTTCCGGCCCCCCGCTGCCGTTTCAACACGAAAAGCAGCAGTGGGTCGGTTTGTGCACCACTAGCCCTTTTCCAAAGCAGCCAAGAGGTCCTTTGCTTCTTTGCCCGATGGGCTTTCCGGATAGAGCCGGAGAAGTGATTCGAGCAATTCGCGAGCCTTGTTTTTGAACTTGTCTATCCGGTCCTGGCTCTTAGGAACGCTAGCCAGTTCCTTCGCCGAATTGAGCGAGAATTTCGCCCTGCGTAAGAGGCTCTCAGCTTCATCGTTTTGAGCCTGCACCCTGATTGCCTTTTCGGCTCTCTCGCGTTTCAGGATTTCATTGGGGTCTTTTTCCTTACGCTCCTTTTCTTTGCGGGCCTTCTCAATCTTTTGGTGTTCCTCTTCTTCATCACGCTTGGCCCTGTCCTTTTTCTCTTGTTCTGCTTGTTTCTCGGCATCTTCAAAGGCTTGCTTTTCCTTGCCGGCAAGGGGTTCGACAACAAAATACGTGCTTCCTATGGTCCTAGTGCCGGTTACTTTGAACCCGCCTTTAAGCTCGACCTTGGAACCGTCAACCAGGCCGTCTGTGGAGATCCCTTTGATTATTGCGAAAGGTTTGCCGACGACGTAAACAGTACGAAAGAATGCGGCTTTCGGCGTGCCAGGAGTGGCAATCCGCGCTATTGCAGGGTTGAGCTGCTCTTCCAAGCCCTCCTCACGCAGTATCATTTCATTGTCGCCAAGGATCCGCGAGACGTTGAAGTGGCATTCGAGGCGCTGGCCCGTCCCGCTGCCAGTTCTCTCTGATTTGAATACTCCGACATCACCCTTCTTCAGGTCGTAAGGCTTCAGCTCATCCGCCGCCTGGCAAGGCAGGCAGAACCAAAGGAAAGCGAGAACTGGAAGGAATCGTTTCATTCAAACCTCAGCGCGAGTTTTGGGGTCTTCTAAACCGAGCACGCCTTTCGCTTATTTCGGGCTGACAGCCCTTTCCACGCAAGCCAAATCCTCCGGTCCTCCCCCTCCATACCGACTTTGCGGCTTGACCGGCTGAAATGGTAGAGTTGGCCTGATCGACATGCCCAGCGCCGGCTCGTTGGGACCCTGGATTCTGACCTTTGCCGCGGTGGTCGTCATCGCGCGAATGCGTGTGGGCATTTACAACGACGTGAAGAGAGCCATGTCCCGCTGCTGAGTTGCTTCGCTTCCCGGAGTTCGCCGTTGTTTCCGAAGGATACCGGCAGGCAACTCTCCGGTCGGCAAGATCCCGGCCAGCTCATTAATTATTGCGTTTTGGACACGTCCCTCATGTCCACGGAGTGCCGCTTGCAGAATCTCCCAATCGCCCTTGCGACTCTTCCCCAGTCCGCCGGCTGCCAGTTGCGCTCGATTGTTCACTTCTGGCGGCCCGCGACATATTGCCATCTAAGCCGCAAAAGAATGAATGGTAGTTCGGGATCAATTCCGGGAAAAGGGCTGGGTCGGAGCGGGAACCGGCAGCCAAGAACGCGCTTGCAAAGGGACCGGCAAAAACCTACTTGGCGAAGATCGGTAGAGCTGCGACGAGGCAAGAAGTTTCGCCAAGGATTTGAGAAACCGGCCCGGCACTTCGTTCTTAGAGAGAAATGCCGTAGCTCCCTGAGCCAGGGCCCGCGACGGCAAATCGGGATCTTCTTCGCTGCTTACCAAAAGTATGCGGAGATTTTGGCCGCGCTCGCGCACCTGGCGGATAAGCTCCAGGCCGTCTAGGTCGGGCATGCGAAAATCCACTATGACGAGAGGCGCCTCGGTTCGAGCCAGCAGTTCCAGGCCGCGCACGCCGCC
This sequence comes from Gemmataceae bacterium, assembly GCA_045802525.1. Lineage (GTDB taxonomy): Bacteria > Planctomycetota > Planctomycetia > Gemmatales > Gemmataceae > JBJMQT01. The sequence goes on along the minus strand of JBJMQT010000137.1, from coordinate 54,990 downwards.
TTGGGCCGTGTCCACGTGCCAACCCTTGGCGCCCAGATAGTCAGTAAGGGTTTCCAGCCAGGCGCGATCATCGTCTATAAGAGCGATGCGTGGGGAGTTGTCCATGGCTCGTGTTCCGTTGATGTTTACCGTTTCGCGCCCGCAGGATCGCTGCGGGCGCGAAAGCCGACGTAGTGCCTGATTACTTCGCCTTCACCGCAATCTGTTTCGGCTGGGCTGCTTCCACCTTGGGAAGGTGGACGGTCAATACGCCGTTCTTGCATTCGGCGTTGATCTTTCCGCTGTCGATCGATTCATGAATGGAAAACGCACGGTAATAATCGCCGACCTCGTATTCGTTGAGCAACGCCGTTCCGGTCCGCGAATGCGGTTGAATCCGCCCGTGCAAAAGCAATTCACCGTTTTCATAACGAAGATCGACATCTTCCGGGCGTACGCCGGGGACATCGGCAACAAGAGTCAGCTCCCTGGCCGTCTCGAAGATGTCCACGCGCGGGCTAAAATAGGCGCCGCCGCGGGTCGCTTCGGGCGTGCTCACTTCGGAACGCCCTTTCTGTGTCATGGCTTGGCTTTCACTCATGATTATGGCTCCTTTCCTCGAAAAGCGGCCGAGCCTACCATCGGCCGGCCGCAATAAAATCAAAGTTATTCAGCTTTAACCGTAATCTTGCGGGGCTTGGCAGACTCATGCTTGGCCAATTGCACCAACAGCACGCCGTTTTCGAAGCGGGCATCAACCTTGTCCGCGTCAACGTTGAAGGGCAACGTTATTACGCGCGTGAAGGTTCCAAACCCCCGCTCCTGACGATGCCAAACGCCTTTTTCCGGCATGTTTTGTTTGCGTTCGCCTTTGAGCGTCAATTGGTTGCCGCCCGTGACATAAATCTCAAGGTCCTTCAAATCTAATCCAGGCAGTTCGGCTTCCACATAAACCTTGTCCGCGTCCTCCCAGATGTTGACGGCGGGAAAACCCGCATTCGATCCGAAAAACCGCCCGCCGTTTTCGCCCGTGCGCCCGAAGATGCGATTCATGTCATCGCTTAGCTGTTGAAGCTGGTTGAAAACCGGCGAGAACGATTGCCATCGCGAAAGAGCCATTTGTCCACTCCTTTCCTTGAACTAAACACTTGGGTTTTAACCCGTTTTCTCATGCATAATCTTCAACGGAAAAGAACTCGAATTCCGAACTATGCAAATGCAAGGGCTGTGCCAGACCAAGACCTTGGCATAATCGTCCGCCGCAAGCCTCAAGAACTTAAGAATTTATGACGAGTCGATGCAGTGAGGCAATGGCGCAGACTCATTGCAAATGTCCTTTTTCCGGCTGCCTTCCTCAGAATTGACCGCCAAATTGGCAGGCTAAAAAGCATCGGGCAGCGGCGCTTGATTCGCGGATTTATTTGTGCGATGGGAAACCGTAAACGACCATGTGGCCGGCGCAAACTTATAACTCCTGGTCCTTAATTGACTGGGTGGACCTCGCCGTTAGAATGATTTGGGTTCTGGGGGAATGCGATTTTTCAAGGAGCGGCCCATGAAGGTTTTGACCGCCATCCCCGTCTATAACGAAGAGCGGCATGTTGAGAAAGTTCTTGACGAGGTACGCCGCTACAGTCCCAATATCTTGGTCGTCAACGACGGCTCCACGGACCGTACAGGAGAGCTTCTGGCCCGGCAAAAGGGCATAGAAGTCGTCTCGCACTTCAGAAACCAAGGGTATGGAGCAGCCCTAATTAGCGCCTTTGAATATGCTCAAGCTCATTGCGTCGACGTTTTGGTAACCATGGACTGCGATGGTCAGCACGAACCATCGCGCATTCCCGTGTTGCTCGAGGCTATCGACGACGTTGACATTGTTTCGGGTAGCCGCTATTTGCGCGATTTCCGGCAAGATACCCTGGCGCCGCAAGATCGCCGACTCATCAATCTGCAAATCACCAGCGAATTGAACGCACAGTTTGGTCTCAATCTGACCGATGCCTTTTGCGGGTTCAAGGCGTACCGGGGAGAAACGCTGAGCCGCTTGCAGGTCACGGAAACCGGGTGGGGCATGCCATTACAGCTATGGGTCCACGCCGCTCGACTCGGATTGCGCATCAAGGAGATCGCGGTGCCGCGCGTCTATCTCGATCCGACTCGCGCGTTTGGCGGCGTATTGGATAATGCCGAGGAACGGCTGGCCTACTATCGCACCATCATCAGGGCGGCCGAGCAAGACGACCTGGTTGTACCGAGCAGCCCCTTGTCGGGCCAGCCGGTTTCCTGCTGTGGAACCAGTCTTTGGGCGAAAGGGTGCTGCCGGTGACCGCGACGCGGCCGCTTCGGGCGCCGGCTCAAGACGGGGCCATCGTCGTCGAGCCGCCTTTTGATCGCGTCGAACAAATTGTCCGGGACAATCGGCAACGTCTTACGCGGCCCGGCGCTTTTCTATTTGGCCAATCTCTGAATGAACTGCGGGCCCGGGCCCGCGCTGAGTTACTGGCCTCGTCGCGCGCCTATTTAAGCGAGCGCGGCGAACCGCTCCCCGACTATGGCAACGGCCCGCTCTTCATGGCCGGACACCAACCGGAACTTTTTCACCCCGGCGTTTGGGTGAAAAATTTTGCCCTTTCCGGAATGGCTCACAGGCATGGGGGGGTAGCCGTCAACCTGATCGTTGACAACGACACCGCCAAATCAACTTCCTTACGAGTTCCAACGCCTCCGTCGGCGACCAATTGTTGGCCGCATCTTCAATCCATCCCCTATGACCGCTGGGTGGCGGAGAAGCCGTTTGAGGAACTGGCGGTGGAAGATGAAGAGCTGTTCGCTAGTTTCCCGCAGCGTGTAAGTTCGGCTCTGGCTGGGTGGCAGTATAAGCCCCTTCTCTCATCCTTCTGGAATGAAGTGCTAAACCCGGCGCGACCGACGCCGCTGCTTGGCGAGCGTTTCACGGTGGCTCGACGCCGCTTTGAAAGGCAATGGGGCTGCCATAACTTGGAGATCCCTGTCAGCCGCGTTTGCCAATTGCCCTCCTTCGCGCAGTTCATTGGCCATATGCTTGCTAATTTGGAGCGGTTTCACGGGCTTTACAATGAATCGGTCCGCGCCTATCGAGTCCGCCACCATCTCCGCAGTCGCAACCATCCGGTCCCCGACCTGGCGACAGAGGGTGACTGGCGCGAAGTCCCGCTCTGGGCCTGGCGGAAAGGCCAATCTCGCCGTGGGCGCTTGATGGCCCATGTAAAAAGCGATCAGGTTCACTTGCGCGTGGGCGACCAGCAATGGCCCACGTTGCCATTGCTTGACGGGTCAAATTTGGAACCGGCGCTGGCCGCCTGGCGGGAGTTGGAAGCGCACGGCAATAAGGTTCGCTCTCGGGCGCTGACCAACACGCTTTATGCCCGGCTGTTTTTGTGTGATGTTTTCGTACACGGCATCGGCGGAGGCAAGTACGATGAGTTGACGGATCAATTGCTGAGCCGTTTTTATGAACTCGAAGCGCCCCGGTTCATGGTTCTTTCGGGGACTTTATTGCTGCCGTTGCCGGCCTACCCGGTCACGGAAACGACCGTTGAAAGCCTGCACCGGCAATGGCGCGACCTGCACTATAATCCCCAGCGGCATTTGAGCTCGGAGTCATTGAGCCGAGACGGTGTCGGTGATTGGGCGGCGCAAAAGGAAAGGCGCATCCGCGAAAAGCCGACTACTCCCGGCGACCGCCGGCGGCGATTTGAAGAAATCCGAAACTTGAATCGCCTCTTACGGTCTCCGCTCCACCTTCAAGAAGAAGAAACGCGCGCGGCCTGGGACCTAGCCCGCGAAGAGCTTCAGGCGAATGCCGTTCTCCAGCGCCGTGATTTCGCGTTTTGTCTATACCCTGAAGAAAAGCTAAGGCAGTTTTGCAGTCAATTTCTTTGATTACCGTCGGCCGTCAAAGCGCGTCTTTGCAGACGGACAGTTGAACGCGGCCGCGTTTTGCTGGCTGGCGTTCTAGCCACGAAAACAGGCGAAAACACTCAAGGGCAGACCCGTGGAAAGCATTTGTGGCTTTTTGCGCCTTTTCGTAGCTTTTGAAGCTCTCGGCCCTTGACCCTCTGGCCCAAGTGACCCACCCTCTGGTCCCACCAACACTGCGCCAGAGGGTGATCAATAATTGAACACCTGATGCCGACTTGCGCGCTTTCGTTGTCTTGGGCGTCTCTCATTCAAAGGTGGCCAACGTCGGGCTCGAAGGTGGCCAACGTCAGACAAAGGTGGCCCCGCAGTTGGCCTGGCCCCCTTTACCCTGTTGCCCAGGTCATGGCCTGTGGTGCACCGCTCGCGCGCAAGAGGGCATGTGCCGCAGATGGACCACGTCGACCGTCATGGCTGCCGCACCCCACGACGGCTAAATCGAAGGTACGGCGCTCCAGTTCCCTTTACGCATCCACACATACAAGTTTCATTCTGGCAATTACAAAGAAAGCGCTTTTTCCGAGAATGTGGTTAACTCCTGTAGCGCCGACCGCGCTGTCCCGAAATCATACTTGCATGTCATAATTCCTTGCATGGCATGCGCTACGCGGGTAGACTAGCGGCACCACTCCGATGCGGACGAGTTAACGGTTTACAACGGTTGTGCTTTCCAGGACCTTCAGTTGTATCCTGCGAGGCCAATCCCTTCGGTGGATCTCTTTGGACTCGTGGACCCCGTTTGTTCGCAGCCCTCATGAGAATTCCGGTCGTTTGCCTGGTCGCCCGGGCGAGGGCGACAAGGACGTCCGGTTCTCCGCTTTATGCCGACCGCGCCGGCGGTTGAGAGGTGCCAACATGCGAACCTTGAAAGAACCGATTTCGCGGCTGGTCACGGTGGTGGATGACGAGCCGGCAGTTCGCGATGTGCTCGTCCGTTCCGCGCAACTTTGCGATTGCCAATGCCAGGTGGCCGCCTGCGCGGAAGAAGCTCTCGAAGTTCTCAAGCAGCGTGTCAGCCCCGTGGTCGTGACCGATCTGCGCATGCCCGGAAAAGGCGGCGTTTGGCTGGTGCAAGAAGTTCGCCGCCGTTGGCCTGATGTCGCCATTATCGTAGTTACAGCAGGCGAGGACCGGGACGCCGCCAGCGCTTGCCTTCAGGCCGGCGCTCATCATTACTTCATCAAACCGGTCAATCTCGACGAGTTTCACCACGTCCTCGAAACGGCCCGGCGCACCTACTTTCTTGAACGGGAGAACAAGCGCTATCGCCGGCACTTGGAACGGACGGTTTGCCGCCAAACGCATCGCATTCGCCGCACGTTTTTTTCGGCAATCGATGGTCTGGTCATGGCCATGGAGCAGCGGGATTCTTATACAGCCGGCCACTCCCATCGCGTGCGCCGCTATGTGCTGCGGCTGGGCAAGGCTCTGAATCTGGAACGTCCCGTGCTTCAGCAACTGGCTCTAGCCGCCCGCCTACACGACGTTGGCAAAGTGGGCGTGCCCGAAGCCGTTCTCAATAAGCCGGGCGCCTTAACTAAGGAAGAGCTGTCGCTCATTCGCCAGCATCCGGGCATCGGCGAACGCATTTGCCAGCGCATCGTTCGCAGCAAGGATGTATTGGCCGGCATTCGCAGCCACCACGAGCGCCTCGACGGCAGCGGCTATCCCGACGGCCTGCGCGGCGACCGCATTCCTTTATTAGCCCGTCTGATCGCCATCGCCGATTCTTTCGACGCTTTGACAAGTTCGCGCACCTATCACGAGCCGCGTACCCCTTCTGAGGCGTATCACGAACTCGAACTCGGTTCCGGCACTCTTTATGAGCCGGCATTTGTGTCTGCCTTCGTGGAAACCAACGTGCCGCTGGCCACCGGCCGCCCTTCTTGTTCTGCCGATTTTACATCCCTCACCGATCCGGTCCTAAAGGGATAGCCAGCCTCAATACCAGGAGTTCGAATCATGGCACTGCTGTCGGCCTTTCGTTTCATTACGATCGGCCGAGTAGCGTGGCTATGCGTATTTCTTTTCTCACTTGGCTGCCACGATAAGCGACCTCCTTACGAAGACAAATCGGTGGAGGAGCTGGAGCGCATGCTGCGCGATCCCAGCCCGGCTGTTCAAGCGCAAGGAGCTTTTGGCCTCAGTCAGGCTGGTGAAATGGCCTTACCCGCCGTGCCAGCCCTCACGGAGGCGCTCAAGAGCAAGGAATCCAAGGTTCGCCAAAATGCTGCGCTGGCGCTAGGCCGAATCGGACCTCAAGCCAAAGCCGCTCTGGCGACGCTTACGGGGGCTTTGCACGATGATGATTGGCCCGTACGCCGGCAGGCCGCCATTGCTCTGGGCCATCTGCGTGAGGAGGCCAAGCCGGCATTGCCGGAGCTTGAGAAATTGACGGCTGACGGCAATACACAGGTTCGCAAAGCAGCTCGGGAAGCCATCGCGGAAATCACCAAAGCTTCCCAATCCTCAAAGTAATCGGCGAGGCGCATTTCTCAGGGAAAACTATCTACGCGGCCCACTCGTCTCTATCATGGGGAATTGTCGTTGGCGCGTTAGGGAGACGACTATGAAAGGCGTCGGGCTCGTTACCACGGCTGTGATGACCATCATCGGCCCTCTCGGTATGCGAAGCGCCGCTGCCGACAATTCGCTTGCAAGCCGAGCCAATAAAGTGCTCGAGACCCATTGCTATCGCTGTCACGGAAAAGACGGCTCTTTGGAAGGCGGGATGAGCTACATTCTCGACCGAGACAAGCTTATCGCTCGGAAGAAAATAATTTCTCACGACGCGGCAAGCTCCGCGCTTTATAAGCGCGTAGCTGGCGGCAAAATGCCGCCGCCGGAGGAGGCCCTGCGACCTACCAAAGACGAGATTAGAGCTCTTAGGGAATGGATAGATGCGGGAGCCCCGCGTTTCGTGCCGGCCGTGGAGCGCCCGGTCGTCAATGAAGGCGCCGCCTATGCGGCGATTCTCGCTGACCTGGAAAACGTTGAGCGCCGCAGTCGCCGCTTCACGCGCTATTTCAGCGTCGTGCATTTTTACAACGAAGGCCTGAGCGACGACGAATTGCAAACTTATCGCTCCGCCGTCAGCAAGCTGCTCAACAGCTTGTCGTGGCGCCCGCGCATCACGGCGCCCAAACCCATCGACCAAGCCCAGACGATCTATCGTATCGACTTGCGCGACTACATGTGGGACGCGAATATTTGGAATCGGTTATTAGCCGAGTATCCGTACGGAATTGCGGCTGATAGCGCGGTCGCTCGCGCCTGCTCGGTCGCAACTGGGACTCGATTGCCGGTGCTTCGAGCTGACTGGTTTATTGCCAGCGCCTCCCGCCCACCGCTCTACTACGATGTCTTGCAAATTCCCACAAGCGCCAATGAATTGGAGCGCCAATTGCGCATAGATGTCGGGGTTGATATTCAACAAGAGCGGGTCGCTCGCGCCGGTTTCAATGGCTCTGGCGTTTCGCGTAATAATCGCCTCATTGAACGCCATGACTCGGTGCATGGAGCCTATTGGCGGACCTACGATTTCGATGAAGTGAAACAAAATCTGACGGACCGGGACAATCTCCTGCCCGATCGCCGTAACTTATTCGCCTATCCTCTTGGCCCCGGGACCGGTGACAACACATTCCAACATGCGGGGGGCGAGATCATCTTCAACCTCCCCAACGGTCTACAGGCCTACATGCTTGTCAATGCCGTCAACGATCGAGTCAATAAGGCCCCGACGGCCATTGTCAGTGATCCGAGACGACCCGATCGTGCCGTTGAGCCAGGCATTTCCTGCATGTCATGCCATTTGCCGGGCATCATTCAAAAAGCGGATCAGATTCGTGACCACGTCGCCAAAAATCCCAAGCAATTTTCCAAAGCGGCCGCCGAGCTAATCGGCGCCCTTTATCCGCCTGAAAAGAAAATGAAGGGCCTCATGGATGAAGATGCCGAACGCTATCAAAAGGCCTTGGAGAAAACCGGGGTGCGCCTCGGTAAATTCGAACCTATCAGCACTCTTACGCTCCGCTATGAGGCGGATGTCGATCTAGCGACGGCAGCCGCCGAATTAGGCGTAAAGCCCGATGACTTACTAAAGATGCTTGACCGAGGCGAAACGATTCCCGGCAATGCCGGAGCGCTCAAAATCGCGGGCGGCACCGTTTCACGATCGGTATTTATTCAAACTTTCGCCGACCTGGTTCGTTCGTTGCATTCAGGAACGCCCTTGCAACCGGGTGTCGTGAGTCAAAGCTTGCCAGATAATACCGGCGAAATCGATCCGCTCGAAGGCCCCTCCAACACGAGTAATGCCGTCGCTTTCACGCCGGATGGCCGGTTCGCCTTGTTCGCCAGTGCCGACAGAAGCTTACGGTTATGGGATATCGAAGGCGGCCACGAGACCAGACGCTTCGTTGGGCATTCAGCCTCCGTTTTGAGCGTGAGTCTCTCGCCCGATGGCAAGCAAGCACTCTCCGGCAGCACCGACGCATCGGTGCGCTTGTGGGATGTCGATAGCGGTCGTGAACTCCTTCGTCTACAAGGCCACGAGGGGCCTGTCATGGCGCTTGCCATTTCACCAGACGGCAAAAGATCGCTTTCGGGCGGCTACGATCACCAAGTGTTTCTGTGGAATTTAGAAACTGGCAAAGAAATTCGCCATTGGCCAGTGAAAAACATCAACGCCCTGTGTTTCGCCGCGACTGGAACCTTAGCGGCGGTCGCTTCCCTTTCCACAATTCGCCTTTTCAATCTCGAGACTGCCAAGGAGGTCGGCAACCTCGAAGGTCACCAGGATTCAGTCACCACGCTGGCTTTTTCTAAAGATGGCAAGAGACTCCTCTCCGGTAGCGATGACGGAACCGTGCGCCTCTGGGACGTGGCCAGCGCTAAAGAAATCAAGCTCTTCAAAGGTCACGAAAACGGCGTGAAATGTGTTGCGTTATCGGCCGACGGCCGTCGCCTTGCCTCCGGGGGCGCCGATCACACGGTTCGGCTGTGGGACACCGAAACCGGGAAGGAACTGGGCAAGTTCACCAAGCATGCCGACCTCGTTAGCTGCGTCCGATTCATCACGGCGGGCCGGCAAATTGTCTCAGGCAGCCGGGATTCGGCGGTGCTGCTTTGGAATTTGCCCTGATCCAAGGCTACGGTGTTCGGCTTACTTTTTCCCGGTTTGCTGCTTCAGCAAAAAAGCCAAGAGATTATAGAAATCCGCCTCCGGCACTTGGTCCACGAAGTTCGCCGGCATGGGCGAGAGCTGCGAAGTTGCTTGCTCGTCGACCTTGTTTTTTTCTACGCGAACTTCCTTACCCAAATTGTCCGCCATGACGAGGATTTCGCCTTCGGTCCTTAAGAGCAACCCGGCGACCGTTGTGCCATTTTTGAGCGTGAGCGTTGTCAGTCGAAACGCTTGATCGACATTGCGGTTCGGATCCAGAATGTCCTCAAGCAGGCGGTCAACGCCGCGAACGCCGATGCCGTCCAATTGCGGGCCGATCTTGGCGCCTTTGCCCGCCAATTGATGGCAAATCGCACAGTTCTTCTCGTAGATGACGGCTCCGGTGGCCAAATCTGTCTTGGCCTTTTTGAAGCCCTCGCGGCGCTGCGTGTATAGTTCTTGTAAGCGGACATCGGCCGGCTTTAACCCCGCGGTAAGTTCCGCAATTCGTTCCTTCACTTTGGGCAATTTCCGCTCGCCGAGCCGCAGTTCCACGGGCCTTTCTTGCAGAAGTCGCGCGGACGCCTTGCCGGCTTTGACCGTTTCGAGTAGTTGCTCAGCGCCTGCCTCGCTGGCCGCCAGGCCCATGGCGATGATGCTTTGCAAGCGTGCCGGGGCCGTGGGCAAGGCAGCGAGCAGTTGTTTTTGCGACTCCCCGTTATTGAGTTGGGCTAGTTTGTTGGCCGCCTGTTCACGCAGTGGCAAGCTTTCGTTGGCATCAGCAAGCACACGGCCCAAAAGCGGGCAATGTCTTTTGCCGTTGAGAATCGTCAGACTATTGAATGCCGCCACGCGTTGGTTTTCGGGCGCTTCGTGATTGCCGGCAACCGCGACAAGTTTGTCTTGCGTGCTCTCCAGGCGCAGGGACCCGGCCAGGTTGATGCCCGACTCTACCTCCGGGGGTTTTTCGGAGGCGAGCAGTTTGCCGGCCAGATCGCCCGCCCACTTGCGGGCTTCCTCAGTTAGATTGGATCCGCGCTCCTGGCTGCCCTGTTCGATGGCATGGAACAAGGCATATTGAAGACCTAGGTCACGGGGCGTACTCTTCATGGCAAAAGACACAAGCTGGTTTACATATTCAGACGGCGCATAACGAGCCACATGATGCGCCGCGCTCACTTGCTTGCCCCGGTCGAAATCGAGACTGTCCAGCAAGCTGCCCAGGAAAGACGCGGCTTCCGGCGTGGGCGCTCCTAGCGCGATGTCCACAAGGGAAAGCTTTTCCAGCTTGGCGTGCTTGGGATCCTGCTTGCTCCATTGTTTGCCCAGGTAATCCCACGTCGCCGGCAAAAGGAGCGTATCGCGCATGGCCATGCGAACGACGTGGATTAGGTGCGTGTCGTCTTTAGAGGCGCTGGCCCGGAGAGCCATGAGCCAATTAATGTTTTCAGGTTGCGGATGGCGGCCCACGGCATCGGCGGCACAGCGGCGGACGAAGGCATCTTTATCCTGCATGCCTTCGTGAACGAGTTGGCGGTCGGCATCGGACCAGTTTTTGCGCTCCGCCAGAATGCGCTGGATATGAACGCGCACGCCGCGATCCGAGTCTTTCGCTGCGGTTGCCAGCAAATTCTCATCAAGCTTGCCTTTGCGTTCCAGCACCCAGACGGCGTGCAAGCGTTCCGTGGGAGACGTCTCCGGCCTCATCAGCGCGCGGACCGCCGGGATCACCTCATTCTCCGGACGTTCAACGAGCAGGTTTGTAGCTTCAAGGCGGACAATCAAATTGGGATCGTTCAAATCCTTGACGAGATCGGCCACACTCTGTTTCGTTAAGTCGGGCAGGGCCGGCAGTTTCGCCTTGCCATCCTCGCCTCGATAGACGATGCGCCAAATTCGGCCGCGCTCACGATCACGACCTGGATGGTCGAGCGGCACTTCATAGTGCCCGATTATGCGATTGTAGAAGTCGGCAATATAGAGCGCGCCGTCGGGCCCAACCTTGACGTCCACAGGGCGAAACCAGGGATCCTGGCTGCGGAGAAACTCCTGTTTGGTAGCCCAGGGCGAAGAGCCGCGCCAGTCAATGACAAACTCGTTGACGCAGCAAGTGACCACGTCGCCGATAAAGGCGTTGTTTCGATATTGCGCGGGATACTGGTTGGCGGCGTAATAGGCGATGCCCGCGATGGCGGTCGAGTCGGGATACTCACCCATCATCTCGGGCGCGTAGCCCAGGCCATCGTGCGGTTTGCCGAAGCTGTCGTAGTAGGCGCCGCGGAGGAGCATCATGATCGGCTTGGTGTGGCAATCGCAAGTGAAAACGTCGCCTAATTGCGTGAAGGCCATGCCGAAGGGATTGACCTGTCCATGCGTGAAATACTCGGCATGACTGCCGTCGGGCCGCATGCGATAGGTGTTGCCTGACTGCATGACGATCGGCCTCTTGTCGGCGCCTTCAATCTTCGAGGTATTGGAATAGCCGTGGCACGCGTAGATCCAGCCGTCAAAGGGCCAGGTGAAGGAGCCGGTCATGCCATGGGTGTCGCGGTGGCCGAATTCGTGGTAGAGGACTTCGCGTTTCTCCGCCTTGTTTTCGCCGGTCATGCGGTAGATGTTCGGAATGCTGTAAACGACAGCGAATTGGCTGAGCGGCAAGACACCGATAGGGATATTGAGTCCGTCAGCGAAGGTAGTAATCCTCCGAGCGCGTCCATGCATATCCAAGTCTTCCAGAATCTTGACCGTGTCTCGACCTTTTTGTCCTTCCTTGGCGCCGAAGGGATATTCCACGGTATCCGTAACCCAGAGTCGGCCTTTGTTGTCGAAATTCATGCCAAGCGGCTTATGAATATCCGGCTCGGCGGCGACTAGCTCCGCGACGAACCCGGGCGGCAAACGAAATGCCTTGCCTTCGTCTTCTGGCGTCTTGGGATCCGTCGCGGCAATATGCTCGGCATAAGGATCCCGCGGCTTCGGATCGTCTTTGGACAAACCGAGGCCGGCAATCGCGAGACAAGCGAGGATGAGAGCTACAAAAGATGCTAGACGCATAGGGGTCCTTGGTTTCCGAGAAAAACAGTAAGGCCCGACCTACTCAACGCCACCGCATGGCGCGGAGACCCGGGAAAGAACAGGACGGTGGACATAAACATGATTCGGTTATTGTGGCTCAGATTTGGCTCAAAGGCGAGAGCATGAAGCCAAAAGTTGGCGAAAAAATTGATAAGGGATTAATACAAACAAGAAGCTACCGATCCGCTTTGGCAAGCAATTGCCTTCTCAGCGGTCCGGGTCCAGCAGCCGCTCGAATTGAACAGGAGATAGCACCTCAACATCTTGTACCTTGCGCAGTTTCAAAATCACTTTGTCAGCTGTCACGAGGTAATCCGCTTTGGAAGAAAGGGCGGTCTGGACGATGGGTTCATCATCGGGATCCTCGTTGATCGCCACTTTGGAAATAAGCGGGAGTTTTACCACTTTGGCAATGCCCAAAATGGCCCGACGAGCCAAGCCAGCAAAGCGAGGGGTTTGCCCGAGATCCTCAATCAAAGTTTGGATCGTTTCTCTGAGAATATATTCGGAAACAAATATGCGAATCCTCTGCCGACGGGCTCGCTCGATAAGCCGAAATCGGTATCCACCTTTACGAGTGCAATAGGAAACCCACAGCATGGTATCAACTACGACCTTCACGGCGCCGCCTCGCTACCATGCGATCAATGTCTTCATCTGTAATGCCTTTCTTTGCAAGAGCGGCAGTTACACGAGTCTGTTCCGTTTGCCATATTTTGGCTTCTAGGCGATCCAGCTTTCGCCGAAGACGAATGAACTGAGCGGTGTCAAGGCGCTGAACTGCTTCGATAATCTCATCAAGGCTTTTCATAAAGTCGTTTTGCTCCAAGCTCACTAAGAAGTCTTAATAAACGTATGGCGGCCAAATGAGAATTATACACTCGAAGCACCTGTTTCAAGAAACATGATTGACCGGACAGGCCTTCGCCGATTACATTCAGAGATGCCTGCCAGACCCGTTTTCCTGCTTTGAATTGACCAAGAGGCTCCGAAACGATGTTCATACTCCAAGGCGCCGCTTCAGGCATGCGCGAGACGTGGTCGCGCCGCGATTGCCTGCGCGTCGGTCTTGGCGGGGCCCTGGGAATGTTTGGCGGCTCGTTGCAGGCCGGGACGCAGCCCCAGCAAGCTTCACCAGACAAGAAACGGGGCGCGGGGTCCGCCAAGTCGTGCATCCTTGTCTATCTCTTCGGTGGGCCTAGTCATCTCGATATCTGGGACATGAAACCTGCAGCGCCCGCCGAGATTCGCGGCGAATTCAAACCCATCCCGACCAACGTCCCGGGCATCCAGATCACTGAACACTTGCCGCGCCTGGCGAAACTCGCCGACAAATACGCGCTTATCCGATCCCTCTCTCACGGCGACAGCAACCACGGCTCCTCCGGCCATGCTATGCTCACGGGTCGATTGCCGAAGATCCTCGGTGAAGTGCCGCCAACCGTGGACGACTTTCCGCACTACGGTTCCGTGCTGGCACGTTTGCGTCCGCCTAAGCATTCCGTGGCGCCTTTTGTGTCGCTGCCGTGGGCTGTCTATACGAGCACCAACGTCGTACCCGGCCAAAATGCCAGCTTTCTTGGCCGGGCCATGGATCCCTTTCGCCTGGAGTTGCCGCCCGATCAGTCGCTCTCGTTCGCCCCGCCTTTGACCGAGCTGCCCGATGGCGTTTCGCGCCATCGGCACGATGAGCGGCGGAATCTGCGCGACCTTCTGGGATCTCATGCACTGCTCCAGCACAATGACACGGCCGCCGAAATGACGAAGCTGTATCAGCGGGCTTTTCGTCTGATTGCCGCCCGGGAGACCGCTGACGCCTTTCGCCTGGAGCGCGAGCCGCAAGCCTTGCGCGAGCGCTACGGCATGAACGTCTTCGGCCAAAGCCTTCTCCTGGCGAGGCGATTGGTGGAGGCGGGGGTAAGTCTTGTGACGGTCTATTGGCCGGATCGCAAGGAGCCGGAGGCCTTCATTAACAACGGCGTCAAGGACAACGTCGCCGTGCCCGCCTGGGACACGCACGGCAAGAAAGTCGGCAACACGCCCAATTTTCCATCGCTTAAGAACAGTCTTTTGCCGGCCCTGGATCATTCCTCGTCGGCGCTCCTTGAGGATTTGCAATCGCGCGGCTTGCTCGATTCTACACTGGTTGCGTGGACGGGCGAGTTTGGCCGTTCGCCGCGCGTTAACCGTGATGCCGGCCGCGATCATTACGGCAATTGCTTTTCGGCCATGCTAGCCGGCGGCGGCATCCGGGGCGGTCAGGTTTACGGGGCTTCGGATAAGCACGGCGCCTTCCCGGCAGACAACCCCGTGTCCCCAGCCGCCTTTGCGGCGACGCTTTATCACTGCCTCGGAGTCGCTCCAGACGCCGAGATTCCGGATCGGTTTGGCCGTCCCGTGAAGATAACGGTCGATGGAGAACCCATCGCCGCCCTCCTGTAAACTTTTTGGATTCTCTCTTCTCAACCGCTACCTCAAAAGGACCGCTTAAATGAGGCCGCTTCTCAGTCTGTTCGTCGTTGCGCTCGCCGTTACTGCCGCGCCTTCCGGCGAAAACATGCTCACCGAAAAAGAGAAAAGGGAAGGCTGGCTTCTCCTTTTCGACGGCAAGAGCCTAAAGGGTTGGATGACGAGCGCCGAGAAGCCAAGCAAGCGCGACGTGGAGGAAGGCTGCATTAATCCGCACAAATGCGGGGACTACATGATGGTTCACGAAAAGCTATGGGAGAACTTCATCCTGGCCTGTGACTTCAAGATCAGCAAGGACTGCAACAGCGGCATCTTTGTTCGCACTTCACCCCTGAAGCCGCGCCCCGGCCTTGATTCCGGCTACAACGGCATTGAAATTCAAATCCTAGATAGCAAGACCGCCGGCTTCCATGACACCGGTGCGATTTACGACCTAGTCAAGCCCACCAAGAATGCCATGAAACCGGTAGGCGAGTGGAATCACATGATCATTACGTGCGATAAAAACCTAATTACCGTCGAGCTTAACGGTGAAAGAGTCAACCGAATGAACCTCGATGAATGGACCGAGAAAAACAAACGCCCAGACGATACGCCGCACAAGTTCGACATTGCCTATAAGAACCACCCGCGAAAGGGGTATATCGGTTTGCAAGACCATGGGGCCGATTGCTGGTTCAAAAACATCAAATTGAAGCCGCTGTAAGGACCGATAAAGCATTTCGCTGAGAATCCTGCCTTGCGAAAACCACCGTCTGCTCATGCAGGGTTGCAACGCGAACTTCTTTTATCTACAAAGAAGCCCGCCTGCGCCTCGAAGAGCCAAACAAGGCGACGGATGAAGTCAGCCTCTGCATGCCGCGCCGGCCTAAGTTGTGTTGTTCATTTCGGGCGGCGGAGGATAGATTTAGCAGGACCAAAAAGAAGCTCCGAATGAGCCAAAGGATCCAACAATGAAACGCGCAATCATAACGGGTGTCACGGGGCAGGACGGCAGCTATTTGGCGGACTTGCTACTCGAGAAGAACTATGAGGTGCATGGCATTGTCCGCCGTTCCAGCACGGAAAACTTTGACCGGATCGCTCATCTGGAAGGCAAGATTCAGCTACATCAGGCCGATTTGCTCGATCAACTGTCCATCATTCAGGTTTTTCGCGAAGTCCAACCTGATGAGGTGTACAACTTGGCGGCTATGAGCTTTGTGCCGACGAGTTGGAAGCAGCCCGTTCTGACCAGCGAGTTCACTGCCATCGGCGTAACGCGGGTTTTGGAGTCGATTCGTCTGCTCAATCCCAAACACATTCGCTTTTATCAGGCCAGCAGTAGTGAAATGTTCGGCAAAGTGCAGGAAACTCCACAACGGGAAACAACGCCGTTTTACCCGCGCAGTCCTTACGGCGTAGCAAAGGTCTATGGCCATTGGATTACGGTCAACTACCGCGAAAGTTACGACATCTATGCGTGCAGCGGCATTCTCTTCAACCACGAGAGCCCGCGCCGCGGCAGGGAGTTTGTCACCCGAAAAGTGACCGACGCCGCCGCTCGTATCAAACTCGGGCTGCAAAAAGAGCTCCGCCTGGGCAACCTCGAAGCCAAGCGCGACTGGGGGCATGCCCGCGACTATGTGCAGGCCATGTGGCATATGCTCCAACAAAACAGCCCGGACGATTACGTTATTGCGACGGGAGAGACCCATTCCGTCCGCGAATTAGTAACCACGGCTTTTGACCATGTCGGGCTCGAATGGCAGAAATATGTCGTGCAGGATCCGTCTTTGATTCGTCCGGCCGAGGTGGACTTGTTGGTCGGCGATTCCAGCAAGGCGAAGCGCGTGCTCGGCTGGAAGCCGCTGACTCACTTTAAGCAGCTCATTCAGGAGATGGTGGACGCCGATTTGCAACGCGTGAAGAAAGAACAAGCCGCATTGCGCTAAGTGCGATGCCGAACTAAGACCTAGGCTTAGGAAGCATCTTGCCTAGGCCAGCAGCGCACCGACTTCCCGGCAAAGTTTTTGGGCGTCTTCCTTTCTCGGCGCTTCAGCTATGACGCGAACGATCGGCTCGGTGTTGCTCGACCGGACGTGAATCCAGCGATCCTTCCAGTCCAGGCGCAGCCCGTCTCGTTTATTCACGGCCACTCCCGGCCAGCGCTTTTCCAACTGTTCAAACAACAAGGGCAAGCGATCGGGCGTTACCTGGTATTTGTCCTTAACGATTTGATATGCCGGCAACCCGGCCGCCAGCTCGCTGACTTTCTTGTCTGTCTCGGCCATCAAGCTCAGAATCAAGCCCATACCGATGAACGGATCGCGTACAAATCCGACACGGGGGTCGATAACGCCGCCGTTGCCCTCGCCGCCGATCACCGCCCCCACCTGCTGCATGAGATCGCAGACATTGGCCTCGCCCACTGCCGAACGATGACAGGGCACGCCAAACCGAGCGGCGATGTCCTCCACAGCGCGGGACGTCGACATGTTAATTACCACCGGGCCTTTTTCTGCTCGTAACCGAAACAATACTGCAAGGCCCAATGTCAACTCCTCGCCGAGAAATCGGCCAGTCTCGTCGATCAGCGCGAGGCGGTCAGCATCTGGATCGAGTACGAAGCCAATGTCAGCCCTGTGTTTAACGACCTCCGGACAAACTTCACGAAGGTTCTCCTCGATGGGTTCCGGCTCATGAGCAAATAGCCCATTAGCCTCAATACCCTGACAAACGGGTTGGGCCCCAAGCGCGTCGAGTAAACGGCAACCGAGAGGTCCGCCGGCCCCGCCGTTGGCATCGAGAAAAACCCTTAGACCTTTGGCCCGAATGCCTGGGACGTCCACTAACCCCAAGACACGATCGCGGTGCCAATCTTCGGCTTGCGAGCATTGCCGGACATGACCAAGTTGGTTCCAGGCAACCCGACGAAAAGATTTGCTGTCAAAAATCCTTTTGACCTTCAGACCATCGGCCGCCGGGAAAATGCGTCCGTCGGCGCCAAAAAGCTTGAGCCCGTTCCAAGGCGCCGGGTTGTGACTGGCCGTGATTTGAATGCCCCCTGCCGTCTCCAGCATTCGGATAGCCAACCCACAGGTTGGCGTCGCAGCCGCGCCAAGGTCGTCAACTTCGCAACCGGTTTCTAGTAAACCCGCAACGATGGCATACCGCAGCATGGCGCCGCTGGGCCGCCCGTCTTGACTAAGCACGACTCGACCGCCTTCAATGTGAGTTCCCAGAGCGGATGCAAAGGCCCCCGCTTGCTCAGCCGTCAGCCCCTTGCCCACAATCCCCCGGATGCCGGAAACGCTGACTATAAGGTGTCTTTCCTGGTCCATGCTCATTGCCTGCCTTTTGTTGAAACCGTCCTAGAGCAGGGCGTTTCAATTGACGGCGCCACAGCTTAAGCGCGTCACTTTTTGGCCAAGGTTCAAGCCCTGGAAAACCGTTGGTCGATGATAGGCCACAGCGGCTTCGCCGGGGAATGCCAATCCCTTTGGAAAACGTATGGAAGCTAGCCACAAGCCGGCACTCAGGAAATCTCCAACCTGCCCAACGTTCCTATCGGCGCTGGTCGCGCTTCTGCTCTGTAGTCTGGGTTGCAGAAGCATCAATCAGCGGCTCAAGGAGGACTCGGCGGTCCTAGCTCGCAAACCTCCGGCGGCGGGCCTTACCAGCGATCAGTATCTCGTCCAATATCCTGACGTAATCGAGGTGACGCTGGAAGGGCCGTCACCGGGAACTTGGCGTTTCCCTGTGGAGTTGGACGGCCGCATTGCCTGCGGGCCGTCCCAGGGTGTTCGCGTCGAAGGACAGACGGTTGAGCGCATAGCCCGCGGCCTCGAAGCGTGTTTGCGCCTTTCGGCGGGCGGCGTTCATGTGCGCGTGGTTGAGTATAAGAGCCAGCATATTTACCTCTATGGCCAGATTAACGGCTTGAATCGGCCCGTGCCCTACGAAGGGCCGGAAACGGTGGTCAGCCTGCTGCGCCGCGTTGGCGGAATCACTTCCGGCGCTGCCGACGGCGATATTCACGTCATCCGCTCCCATGTCTCCGACGGCAAGGCTCCGGAGCTTTTCCATGTCAAGCTGGGAGCGATTCTCAAAGGCCATGATCAATCTTCCGATGTGATCCTTCAGCCTTTTGATCAGATTTATGTAGGGCAATCGCGAAAATCCCTGTTGCAAAACAGCATTCCGCCGTTATTGCGGCCAGTTTATCAGGCGATTTTTGGACTAAATGAACCTGAGGCGATCACTCGGTAAGAACGTTCGTCCGGCCCATCAACGCAGGACAATCAGCCGGTGGAAAAAGGCGGCAGACAAGAAGGGCTGCTCATGCTCAAAAAATGAAAAAAGATTCATTGCATTGCATTGAGCCCCACACCCCCTCTCGCCCTTTTTTAGTGAACTTTAGAGCGCAATAGGCCGCTTTGAAGCGCTCTGTTGCGTCTTGGACCAACGACTGAGCCGATCGATGCAATGAAATTCCACTTATGCGTTATGAGAAAACGCCAGCTGCGGTGCTCACGCAATGCGACCTGGCGTTCTTTGTCAGCAGCTAGGCGTCCTCAGGCCAGGCGCCCAGAGCCCGGCGAACCACAACTAGTTGCCCCAAGTGATAGGCGTTGTGGTCCGCGACCAACAAGGCCTCGCGGAGAATAGTCTGGCCTTTGCCGTGCGGTATCGGCGCCGTCAAGTCTCTCGCCGGATCAGCGACTAAATCGCACATCGCCTGCAAATCCGAGGCAAATCCGGCTACGCTGCGATCCCAATCCTTTGCAGTCGCCGGCGCGTCGGCTTTTGGCCAGTAGCCCTCGGGAAAATGGGGTGATGTATGCTTGGGATTGCGGCTGAACTCTAGGATGTCCCACTGCGCAATGCGCAGGTGCTCGAGCAACCGCCAAGGGGAGTGCGGAACGCCGGGAGGCTTGGCGCCTCGCAAATCCGCCGGCAAGCCGGCAACGGCCGCTTCAAAATCCACATGGGCGCTGCCACCCTTGAGCAGGTTGATCACATGTTCCCGAAGCGCGCGATCATTACTCACGGTTCTCCCTCCATCTCTTGCGGGGCCTGAAATCAAGGAACCTGCGGCCATCTTATGCACGACCAATCGCCTGTCACCCTTCCGTTTGCGCTGTTTTCCCCTGCCTTCCGGCAATGTTCCTGGCCTTGCACGCCTTAACCTCCCTGGCTATACCTGCTCCCCCAAGAACCGAATCGAATCGCAAGGCAATTATCGAGGGAGAGAAAAAAGCATGGGCAATTCCCAGCAGAGCCTTTCCAGGCGCTTAAGTTGGCGAAGGCTGGTCATGGGCATTGGCTTGGCAAGTTTGGTCGGTGCGGCGTTTTGCTTCGGGCGGCTGTTTTCCCCGGCAGAGGCGGTCGCCAATCCGCCGGACGCGGCGACTGCAAAAGCAATCGAGCCCATGCCGCCTCCGCTTTACAAATCGACGGGCGACAGCGATTACTCCCGCCGTGCCGTGGCGTGGATTGGGGACAATGAGGTCGTCACACGTGAAGAACTTGGAGAATACCTCATCGCGCGCTTTGGAGCGGAACGCCTGGAAATGCTCGTCAACAAGCGCATCATCGACAAAGCCTGTCAAGAAAAGGGCATCGACGTAACCGAGGCGGAAATCGAAGCCGTTTTGGCCGACGACTTGAAGTCACTCAATATGGACAAAAAGCAATTTGTTAACGACCTTCTCAAGAAATACCACAAGTCTCTCTATGAGTGGCGCGAAGACGTGATTCGGCCCAAGCTTCAGATGAAGAAGCTCGCTCAAGGCCGGGTCACAGCGACGGCAGAGGATCTGGCGAAGGCTTACGAAGCTTATTATGGAGAACGAATCGAATGCCAGATGATCATGTGGCCGAAGAACGAAAGGCACTTGGCTGACAAGATGTGGGACACCCTTCGGAAAAATCCTATCGAATTTGACAAGCAAGCGCGTAGTCAGGCTAGCGGCGAACTCGCTAAATGTGGCGGAAGACTTGCTCCCATAGCTCGCCATACGACTGGGTACGAAAATATGGAGCAAACCCTGTTTAGTCTCGAAAAAGGCGAGGTTAGCCCGATCCTGGAAACGCCTGAAGGCTTTGTGGTTGTCAAATGCCTCGCTCGGCTCCCGGCCGATCAGACGAAGAAACTTGAAGCTGTTCGCCCGGAACTTGAAAAGGAAGTCATCGAGAAGAAAACCCAGCTCGAGATTGGCAAGGTCTTCGATGAACTCAAGAAGAAAGCCAATGCCAAAATCTATCTGAAGAAGCCGGACAACGACAATGATTATCGACAAGCTGCCGAACAAGAACTCCGCGGCAATAGCCTCGGCAAATCAAGCAGCCCGGCAAGCAAGCCTCCGGTCGGCAACTGAACCGCTGAAGGTCAAGCGCAGGAGAGAGGGCAGGGGCTCGGCCTCGGCCCTCTCTCC
Organism: Gemmataceae bacterium; assembly: GCA_045802525.1. Lineage (GTDB taxonomy): Bacteria > Planctomycetota > Planctomycetia > Gemmatales > Gemmataceae > JBJMQT01. The sequence goes on along the minus strand of JBJMQT010000137.1, from coordinate 33,924 downwards.
TTTTTCATTTTCCAGTAAAGGCGCCGTCGTTCGCCACGAATAAGTTTGTACATTAAGAAGGCCAGTTTTGGTTTTCTCCCAAGCCCGATCTTTTCTGGAGGTTCGCCATGCGAAGCACCATTTCTCTGCTGTTGGCCGGCGTCTTTGTTAGCGCTTGTCCCTTGCTCAAAGCCGACGACCAGGCGGACGTGAAGGCCATTATCGACAAGTCCATCAAAGCTCACGGCGCCGACAAGCTGGTCAAGCTCAAGGGCCTGGAAATGAAGATGAAAGGCAAGTTCTACGGCAGTGGCGAAGGCATCGACTACACCGGCGAATGGAATGTTCAAGCCCCCGACAAATCCCGCCATGAAATAACCGGCGACGTCGGCGGCATGAAGTTCACTTTCCTTGAGGTCTTTAGCGGTGACAAGGTCTGGCGGTCGATTAACGGTCAAGAGATGGATGCCGATAAGGACATCCTCGAGGAAGCCAAGGAAGCGCTTTACGCTACTTGGGTCGCACACCTTTACCCGCTAAAGGACAAGGAGTTCACGCTCTCGCCCTTGGGCGATGCCAAGGTCGGCGACAAAGAGGCGGTGGGCGTCAAAGTCGAGCACAAAGGCCATCGCGACGTTAACCTGTTCTTCGACAAGAAAAGCGGTTACCTGATTAAAGAAGAGACGCGGGTCAAAGACACGATGGGCGGCGGCGGCGAGCAGTCGCAAGAGACGATCTACGAGGATTTCAAGGATGTCGAGGGCGTCAAGAAACCTTATAGGGTCGTCATCAATCGGGATGGCAAAAAATACGTTGAAGGGGAAATAACCGAAATAAAGCTCGTAGAGAAGATCGAAGACAGCGTTTTTGCCAAACCGTGATTCGAGTCTCATTTTACGGGGGCGTCGGGTGCCATGCTTTCACGGCCCAAATCAGACAGGCTAATTCTGCCATAACCTCATGGGCCGTGAAAGCATGCCGAACCCCGATGGCGCTTGTCCTTCGGCTAAGACGCTATCCATCCATCACGGGAAGCGGGTCTATGAGTAAAGGGACATCCGCGATTCCGGCGTAAAATATGGCACTAACTTCGGTTCTTTTTTCGCTGAGGGTGGGTCATGGGAGAACATCACAGTCAAGGGTTGCAGGCATGCTTTCGCCGCTCGACACGTTTACTGTGACAAGGCAATGTCACTGCTGAGCTGCGAAAGCATGGCACCCGACACCCCGGCGGAAGTTACCTAAAACGCTCTAAAATGCCCAATCACTTCTTCGGCACAAGGTCCGGCACAGCTTTCATGATTTCCTTCACCCGGTCGTCATTGAGTTCGCCGGCGCGGAAGGCAAAGTTGGCGACGACTTGGTGCTTGGTAAAAAGCAGCACCGTAACATCGGCATCGCGTGCGAGTTTATAGCCGGGAGGGCCGTCCGCATCTTCGAAGATGCCGAGCGGCAGGGCGCGGATGGCATGGTCCCGTCCCCATTTTACGATCTTGTCTTCGAAGCCCTCGGCGCCGTCGCCCAGGAAAGTGACCCAGCCGTGTAGATCGGCCGCTTTGTGGTCGGTTACCGCTTTGTCGAGGGCGCTCACCAGTTTACCTAGTGCATCGTTAGGCGTTCGAGCAAACACAATAACGGCAGGTTTCTCACCGGTCTCGCAGATGTAGCAGGTTGATTGGCCCCGTTGCGGCCCGGTGGCCACTAGGAAGGAGTAGGGGCCGGGTTTTTTGCCGACGGACAGACCGGAGACACACGGATCGCCGGCCCAGCCGAGGCCAACGCCAAGCAAACTCACCAGGGCGCCGAGAGGGACGACTAAAAGAGGATTGCGCACCACAGGAAACGCTCCTTACTTGCTGTTTGGCAACGGCGCCGCCAAGGCCTGGCCCGCCGAAATGTTTGGATCCGTAACCGATTCTGCTTTACGAAGGCAGGCCCGTTCATTCTCAAAGGCTGTAGGCGCCGCGCGACTCCAGCAGCGCCGCGCCAGTTCGTCATAGCGGTGTGCTTCGTCATCGCGGCCTTGGCGCTCGCACAGGACCTGCAGCCCCAAGGCGGCGCGCACGTTGCCGGGGTCGTGAGCCAGCGCTTCCAAGAACGCCTCTTCCGCCACGTCTAATTTCCCGCCGCGCAAAGCCGCCAAGCCCCATTCTTCCATGTAGTAAGCGCCGTTGCCCCAGGAATGATGCTGGTAGTTTTTCATAGAGGCCTCGACCGCGCGCGCCAAAAGCTTCAAACCCGCTTCAACGCCTCCGGATTCATAAAGCAACAGCCCCTGGGTTTCCCAAAGCCGGTATTCCAATTCTTTATTCGTCTTGCTCGCGGCGTAAGCTCCCTCCAACACTTCAACTTCTGGAGCGGCGCGACCGGGATCCCCCCTCTTGAGATAAACCAAAGCGGCCAGGTAGCTGCCGGTGATTTTGTCGGTTTTGCGTATCTCCGCGACGGCTTTCAAAGCCTCGTCCCAATCGCGCTCGGCAAGGTGAAGGCGGAACCATGGTTGCCATTGGCGGATGCCATCGTTCCACGCTTCCTGCTTGATCGCTCGTGCTTCGCGAAAGCGGCCATCATGGATCAGGGATAGAGTCAGGATTTCAAGGTGATGGCCATATTGGAGGTCGTCGCTAGGCTTGACCTTCATGTCCTTGTGATAGGCCCGCTCCAGTTCGATGGCGTGGGTCGAGCGATCGCAGGTCTTGTCCCATTTGCCCAATCGGGTTGCCAAGTGGGCTTGCATGTGAAAGGGATGGGGAATGCCTGGCGACGATTCGATGTATTTCTCGGCATACTTCCAGCCCAAGGAAGGGCGCTGGATATTCTCATAGAAATGGACCAGTTCATGGTTGGCGCCTGGATGCAGAGGATTGATGCGCAGGAGCGCCTTGTAATAGGGGATCGAGGCCATGCCATCGTTGGACTGGGTCAGTTTGGCCCTATAAAACCAGCCCTCCTCGTCGTCGTCATAGAGGGTGAGGAGTTCATCGAGGGATTTGAAGGCTTGTTTTTGGCGGTCGCCCGGACCCACGCCGGGCATCATGCCCTTTTCAGAAAGGCGAGCCGTGATGAGGAGTTTTTCACGGTCATTGGCGTGTGCCAAAAGTTCCTGGGCTTTTTTCAAGCTGATAGTGGCATCGCCTCGGCTGCCGGGATTGTCCTGAGCGCGACTTAGCCCCCAGAAAGCAATCGCGCAATGGGGATCGTACCGCGTCGCCGTTTCGAAGGAGCGGGCTGCTTCCAAATAGACGTAAGAGTATAAGTATGCCAGCCCCTGGTCGAAGTACGCCTGGCATTCCGGAGACGCCGTGCTGATGCGGTAGGAAAGGCAGCACAACCCGGGATGAGGCTTTGCCGGCGACAACTTGGTTAGGGGCAGGATCTCATTAGACTTGGGCGGCGGCGCAGAAGGCGGTCCTTGCGCCAAAGCCGCCGGCAAAAAGCAAACTAATGACAAAAGGAAGGAAGGAATTTGGCGGTCAAGAATCATGGTGAAAGATCCAAGGTGGGCAGGTGAGGCAGTCTATTCCCATTTTCGGATCGTCAGCCCGAATTAGCCAGGCGAAAACGTCTCATGGTCGCATTTCTTGATCGTTGAAACGATCTTGGCGCCTCAAGAAGCGGTTGGCTGAAGAACTCCCTTCCACAACAATCCAAACAAAACCGCCGCAAGGATCAGGCGGTAGACAATAAAGAGATAGGTAGAGTGGGATTTTAAATAGGTGACCATGAAAGCTATGGAGGCATAGCCAACAATGCCGGAAATCGCCGTGGCTATGATGAGATTGAGTTCATCAGGGCGCGGCTCATGCCGTTGATCGGCTGAGTGATACATCTTGTAAAGCTGGTAGACCGCAGCCCCGAAGACTGCCGGCAAAGATAGTAGAAACGAGAAGCGGGTAGCCGTTGCCCGGTTCATGCCGACCAGCAAGCCTCCCGTAATCGTAACGCCCGAGCGCGACGCCCCGGGGATCAAAGCAAAAGCCTGGGCAATGCCGACGAGAAGCACATCAATGACACCCAGTTGATTCATGTCTTTCTGCTTGACTTGTGACCTGGTTCGCCGAAGAGCCAACCAATCAGCCATGCCCAGGATCAAGGCGAAACCCGACAAAGATCCGCAAATGATGTAGAGAGAGCGCCAATCATCTTCAATTTGCTTGTGAAACAAGAGGCCCAGTACAACAACCGGGACGGTGCCCAGGGCAATCATCCAACCCAGGCGGGCATCCTGCTCGGCGAACGGACGTCCTTTGGCCAAGTCCCTAAATGCGGCGACCGTGATCCGCCTAATGTCTTGCCAAAAATAAATGATGGCGGCCACCAGCGTGCCTAGCTGAATAACTGCCGTAAAGGACGCGCCCGGATCTTGCCAGCCAACGAGTTCAGGAAAGATGCGAATGTGGGCCGTGCTGCTGATCGGCAACCATTCCGTCAACCCCTGAATGATCCCGTAGACGACCGCCTGCAACCGCGTCATTGGTTCCATGATCGCTCAGCGTGGAAGTTGTGATCAGTGACTGATTGGGGCCGAGGGGTTCCATCTCTCATCAAGCCCGCGAAGCAGAAATGCCAATCCGAATCCAACCGCCCATCCGGCCAGGACGTCGCTCAGCCAGTGGACGCACAAGTACAACCGAGTGAAGCCGATTAGAATCACGAAGAGAAAGGTCCCGCCAAGAAGAAGATACGATTTCCAGGGTGGCCGAAGCCTTCGTGCGGCAATCAAGGCTAAACCCATATAGATGGCCGCTGGTCTTAGGGCATGACTGCTGGGAAAGCTCGGAGAAGCCGGCACTCTAACGACGGGATCCGGCAAATCCGGCCTCTTGCGCTGGACCAGATCCTTGACACGCTCGCCGATTTGCCAGGTAGCCAAGCAAACCACTATCAAAGCAAGGGCCAGAGCGATCTTTTGCCGAGCCAGCAGGATCAGAATTCCGACGGCTGCAACGGGATACACTACTTTCTCGTCTCCGAGAAAGGTGAGATTGCTCATGACCTCATTCAAACCGCCACGGTGAATGCCGTGAAGGGCAAAGGAAGCTCCTTCATCAATCGCCTGTAGGTCCATGAGTGGCCCTCGGGAAGTCCATTTCGGGAGTGAACAATTGACATCCAGGCAAATTAGGGATTATACTCGTTCTATAATCCGGCAATGGAATTTCCCCTCGGCGCCCTAACCCGTCTCGTCTTTCTAGGGGGAATGGTTGGATTTCTGCCTCGGCAACTATCGTCCGGGGAACAAGTTATGTCGCTTTCGACCGCTCGAAACGGCACGGACCAGACCAATCACCAAGGAGGGGCGGGTTTGGCCCCCGTTATCGCCCATCATGTCTGAGCAGCAACCCAATGTACCCTCGCCGGAGCGCACGTTGGGAAACTCTGAAGCTCAAGCTGCGCTCCCCGAAGCTAACGCGAGGCCGGGATCGGACAATTCGTCGCCTCCAGCCACTGACAATGTGGGTTTAAGCTCCTTATCTCTAGAGCCTTCCGACGATACGCCGACGGTGATTTCCAAGGCGTCTCCACAACCCGTTTCGTCCGAAAACGTTCTGGCCGGGGTGCTGCGCGGCCGCAAACTGGCTCATTTTCAGCTAATCGAGCCGCTCGGCGTGGGGGGCATGGCCGCAGTTATGCTGGCGACGGATACCCAGCTGGATCGCATCGTCGCGCTCAAAATCCTGCCCCCTGAAATGGCTGCCGATCCAGAGAATGTCCGGCGTTTTCACCAGGAAGCCCGCAGTGCCGCGAAGCTAGACCATGAGAATATCGCGCGGGTCTTTTTCTGCGGGGAGGATCAAAACCTTCACTTTATCGCCTTCGAATATGTCGAAGGCGAGGATTTGCGGACCCTTCTTGAGAAAAACGGCCGGCTGCCTGTCGCTGAATCGATTCAGTATGTCTTGCAAATCGCCGCCGGCCTGGCCCATGCCGCCTCGCGAGGCGTTGTCCACCGGGACATCAAGCCATCCAATATCATCATCACTCCGACAGGCTGGGCCAAATTGGTGGACATGGGCCTGGCGCGGAGCCTGGGACCGCAACAGGATCCCGGGCTTACGCAATCCGGCGTCACGCTGGGGACCTTTGACTACATCTCTCCCGAACAGGCGCTGGAACCGCGTGATGCGGATATTCGCAGCGATATTTACTCGCTGGGGTGCACGTTTTATCACCTTTTGACCGGTCAGCCCCCCGTGCCCGATGGAACGGCCGCGCGCAAGCTGCATCATCATCAGCATGTGGCTCCGGTGGATCCGCGCCAGCTGAATCCAGAAATTCCGGACGATGTCGCGGCGTTGCTTTCCCGAATGATCGCCAAGAATCCCGCCGACCGTTACCAAAATCCCGAACACCTGGTTCAACACCTGATAATGGTCTCTCAAAGAATCGGAGCGACCCCCGACAACATCCGCAGGATTATGTATGTCGATGCTCTGCTACCCAGTCCTCCGCGCAGCCATCCCTTGGTGCTCCTAGGCACCGCCATTGCCGCGGTCGTGGGCCTGGTAATTCTGTTGGGTCAGATACCTTGGGGTGGGAGCAATGAGCCGCCAAGTCGAGAGCAAACTAGGAGGCCTTCGGAAGAGCAAACTAATATTGCCGCCGCCAAGGATATCGCCAGGCCGATCAGTGTCGATAAAGGGCCGGTGAAAACAAAGCCGTCAGATTCAGATGACATTACGGCCCGCTATGATGAAGATGAGCCAACGGGGGAATCGCTCCGCCGGTTTCTGATGAAGAACGAAGGCGCCAAGAAGCTTGAAATCATCCTGGCAGATAGTGTTGAAATCCAAGTTGGTAAAGAGTCCGCCTATGACGACGCCAGCCATGGCATCGGGCTGGTGCTGCGAGCCGACAACATCGTGATCCGCCCCAAGTTTAAGAGCCAGCGGCCTACGATCACCTTGACCTATGCCGGATGGCTCAAACCAACCAAACCCGCCTGGGCGGCCGCTCTGACAATGGAATGCGACACCGCCACGATCGAGGGCTTGCGCTTTCGGGTAGACGCCTGCGGCGCTGATATTGCTATGACGCCTCTGCTACTACGGCCAAGTAAAGAGGCCGTGGTCAGGGATTGCTCGTTTTTTCAATCCGGTCCCCTTTTTCGGGAAACGGGTCGGTTAAGCTCTATCGTTGTCGAGCCTCAAGCGGAGGCCGAGGACAAGCCGGTCCTTAAGCTTGCAGAGTGTTGCTTTGGAGCATACTCGAGTAGCCAGGAAGATCCCCGAACGACAAATCCGCGATCGGACTCTTTCGATATTCCTCTCGGGACAAAGGTTTTTCCCAAGGCCCACGAAGCCGTTTCGCTGGCAGGCCCGGTTAACGTTGCCGTCAGCGAGTGTGCGTTCGGCCCCCATGAAAAGCTTTTCCGCTGTGAAAAGGATACGTCGACCGTGCAGTTGACCAGTTGTTCGGCGATGGCCCTGGGATCTTGGACGGCCCTGGCTCTGGATCGCAATGCCTTATGCCAAAAACTGGCGATTAGTCATTGTCTCTTTTCGAACCTGCAAGAGCCCAAAGATGGCGTTGCCTCTTCTGCAACCGGGGGCGCGGTGCTTATTAGACAGGCCGGTAACGAACCTATTCCTTTCGAAGGAAACGATAATTGTTATCACAATTTGGACGCCTTCTTGATGCGAGACGGCCTGTTGAAGACCGTCCGTCTTGATGATTTTCGGACGGAGACCGAGATAACACCGGCGAAGGACAATTCGAGGGTTGTCATCCCGAATCCTTGGAACACCGCGGATCCGCTTGTTATCACTATGGAAGACAACCTGTTGATAAAAGTCTTTCAGGCGCGGACCGACCTGGCGGAATTAAGGCAAAGCGATGATCCGGCGCAAAGACTAGTCGGCGTCAATAAATGCACCTGGGGATCGACGTATGACAAGCCGTTGCCGGCCGTCGGCGATTATTCCAAGCCGGCGCCCGTGGCCCGCAAGTCTCTTATCGTCGACCCGTCGGGTTCCCAGAGCGGCAGCGGCATTTATCAGTCCGTAAATGCCGCCTTGGACGAGGCCAAGCCGGGCGACACGATTCTCATTAAAGCGAACGGGCCGATGCGGGTCACGCCGGTCCGCCTGGAAAAGGGACCTTTGACCGACCTGACGATCAAACCCGCCGACCGCACCTATAAGCCTGTGCTTGTACTCGGAGATGCAACCGATGCGGATGTCGCTCTTTTCACGCTTCAAGACGGCAAATTGGCCCTGGAGGGACTGGAATTCTTGCTAACGCCCAGGGCAAGCAAGTCAACCAGGCCCGTCGAAAGTTCTTCGCGAGAGACGCAAGCCCTCGTGCGTATAACCGGAGAGGGATCGTGCTCCCTCAAAGGCTGCGCGATAACACTCGATGATTCCAAGAATGCGTCGTTAGCGGTAGTTCGCATTGCGGACACAAACGGCTTGATGAAGACTGATAAGACGGCCGCTTCTGCTCCCGATCAAATGCCTCGCCTGAGATTTGAAGACTGTTTCATTCGAGGCGACGGCGACCTGGTGTGGTCCGCTGCGAGTCGGCCCTTCGATTTAGAAGCAAGCAATACCTTGGTCGCTTTATCGGGGTCGTTTGTCTCCTTGGAAGCCGGCCGCGATGAAATGACTAATTGGGGCGGGTCCGCAATACCCGTCCGGCTGGCCAACGTCACCGCCTATCTCAAGGGTTACCTGGTGCGCCTCAAAGGCGGCAAAGACGCCAAGGGCCTGATCCCAGTCAATTGCTCTTCCGTGGCGGACTGTTTGTTTGTTTCGGCGAGCAACAAAACGCTGGTTCATTTGGAAGGCATGGACATCAGTGAAGATAGAATCAGAACCCAAATCCAATGGGATGGAAGAAACAACCTCTATAGCAATTTCACACAGATCTTGGATTTGCAATCGGCCGGCGATGAAATGCCGCCCAATAACATGCCCGTGCCTTTCACCTGGGATAAATGGATAAAGACCTACGGTGAGAATGAACAAAAACAAGAGAAGGTCGCGTTTCAGAGCCCGCCCTCTGCCGACGCTCTGGAAAGAGCCACGCAAAGCAATTTCCGCCTATCTGATCCAACCAAGCAACGCTTCGGCGCCAATTTGGCCCAGTTGCCCAATCCGACCTCGAACTGAGTTCGTTCCTGAATCCGGCTCTTTCAGCTAATACCGGATTCCCAATACCGGGCTGGCACCGGAAAGTCGGAACGGCAGCCGGCTCCTTTTCAGCCTCACTTCTTCTTGGCTGTTTTTTTCTTGGGTTTGGCCTTGCCGACTTTGCTTTCGTTCTTTGGCGTTTTCGAAGACTTCTTTCGTTTCTTTCCAAAGATGGCGTCATAGCCGTCAGCAAACTTGTCAGTTTCCGATAGACCGATTCGTACAATGCTCACTTTTTTCTCCTGAACTATTGAGAGTCGAACTTCGCTGTCTTGTTGTTTGTCTAGATAGCGATTCCAAGACTCACAGCAACGTCGATTCAACCGCATGCAAATTGAAATAGAATCTCACTAGCTCTTTCCACCTCGTCAAGTTCGATGAACTCATCGCAGGTATGCGCTTTAGCAATGTCTCCCGGTCCAAAGACGAGAGCAGGAATTCCGGCTCGCGCCAAAGTGGAGGCATCGGTCCCATAAGGCACGGCAACCAACTCCGTCCGGGCGCCATTCTTGCCAAGCACGCTTTGGAGCCTTTCTACCAAGTGTTGCTTGCCGTCCGGCCCGGAAGCGCCTAAAGGCGGCAAACTAATCCACGGCTCTGAGCAACAGAACGCGATCTTACTACTTGTTTCCTGGCGAAGGAAAGCTTCGAACTCCTCGAGTGCCCGATTAGTCTCTTCCCCGGGGATCAGCCGGCGGTCGATTTCGATACGACAGCGATCCGGCACGGTGTTGACGCTCGTGCCGCCCTCGATCCGGCCGACGCTTAAGGTGGCGGGTCCTAAGTGCGGATCCTGCCGGCCCGTTCGAATTTTGTCCGCATAGAGCTCGATTGCCGGCAGAAGCTGGCTCATGCGGTAGATGGCATTAATGCCCCTTTCCGGGCTGGAGCTATGGCAGGCTCGACCCGAAGTTTCGACATGCCAGCGCGCAGCTCCTTTGTGGGTGTGCACGATCCGGAGGTTAGTCGGCTCGGCCACGATAGCCCCCTCGGCCCTGAAGTGGCCTTTTACCAGGCGCTGCACTCCCAGGAACGTGTGTTCCTCGTCGACCGTGCACGCCATGATCACATTGGCGGCAGTCCTTGGTTTCTCCCGGACCAAGCGGGCGAATGCCCCGAGCATTGCCGCCATTCCCCCTTTGACATCGCAGGCGCCGCGGCCGTAAAGCTTGCCATCCTCTATCGCTGCGGCGAAGGGGTCTATGGTCATTTGATCGGTGGGGACCGTGTCTTGATGCGCTTCAAAAACAAAAGTGGGACGCGGTCCGGGCAATTCAAACCGTGCGACGATATTGTCGCGCTGCGGAGCAATCGACTGCCGGTCAAAAGCAACGCCCAGTTGGCGCAAGAAATGTTCCAAGTAAGCGGTTACGCGGTATTCATAGATTTCGGGCCCTTCCAATCCGCGGCCCATCGGGTTAACGCTGGGCAGGACGACAAGATCACGCAAAATTCTTGTGGTTTCCAGCATAGTGCCGACCAAGCCTAACGCGCACTTCCAATCGTTGCCAATGGAAAAAACCGCATGCCGTTAGGCGGTTTGGGCCATAAAGCTTTATACGGTTGGCGCGGAGGGTCATATAAAAACCGCAATGCTCTGGCGATTTTCAATAAGGAAGTCCCGATGAAGATTCACGAATACCAGGCTAAAGAACTCTTGGCGGCCTCCGGGGCGGCGGTGCCGCGCGGCATCGTGGCCACCTCGCCCGCCGACGCGGAAAAGGCCTTCGATCAAATAGGAGGACCGGTTGTTCTCAAAGCCCAGATCCACGCGGGCGGAAGAGGCAAGGGGCGCTTCAAGGGCGCCGGCAAGGATTGGGGCGGCGTCAAATTCATCAAGACACGGGCGGAAGTTGCAGCCGTCGCCGACGTCATGTTCAAGTATCCTCTGGTAACCAAGCAAACCGGAGAAGCGGGTCAACGGGTCAGCAAGATTCTTGTCCAGGAAGCCGCCGATATCGCCCGCGAAGTTTATTTGGGAATGGTCGTCGATCGAGCAATCGGCAAGCCCGTCCTCATGGCCTGTGCGGAAGGCGGAGTGGAGATAGAAGAAGTCGCCGCGCGCAGCCCCCAGAAGATCCTTAAGGCCGCGGTCGATCCCGATGCCGGATTACATCCCTGTCAGGCGCGCCGCTTGGCTTACGATCTTGAATTCCCTGCGGATCAGGCTGCCAAAGCGGAAGCCCTTATGATGGCCCTCACCAAAGTCTTCTTAGAAAAGGATGCGAGTCTGGCTGAAATCAATCCCGTCGTTGTGACGCCTAAAGGGGAAGTGCTGGCGCTCGATGCCAAGATGACCTTTGATGATAATGCTCTCTTCCGCCATCCCGACATCGAAAGATTACTCGACGAAAGCGAGGAGAATCCCGCCGAATTGCGCGCCGCCCGGACGGGGCTCAGCTTCATTCAGCTAGACGGCAACATCGGTTGCTTGGTCAATGGCGCCGGCTTGGCCATGAGCACGATGGACATCATCAAGTATCATGGCGGCGAGCCGGCCAATTTTCTCGACGTAGGCGGCGGAGCCAATAAGGATCAAGTAACCGAAGCGTTTCGCATTCTCCTGGGCGATCCCCATGTGAAGGCCGTTCTGGTGAACATCTTCGGCGGCATCATGAAATGCGACACCATCGCGGCCGCGATCCTTGCCGCTTTTAAGGAAGTCGGGTTCCATGTGCCTTTGGTTGTTCGGTTAGAAGGCACCAACGTCGAGCAGGGCAAGAAGCTGCTAGCCGAGAGCGGCCTGAATATCGCTACCGCCAACGGTCTCACCGAGGCGGCCAAGAAAGTGGTTGCGGCAGCAAAATGACGGCGAGTCTCCAATGATGCACCAACCCGAAGCGTCAGCGGGGACATGCCTTCGCCTCGCTCACGGTTCGGGTCAGTTTCTCAATCACCCAGTACTCGGACAAATCCAAAATGAGCATCCTCGTTGATAAGAAGACCAAGGTAATTTGCCAGGGCTTGGGCAAAGCCGGCACCTTTCACGCCATCCAGTGCCGTGAGTACGGAACGCAGGTTGTCGGCGGCGTAGTTCCAGGCAAGGGCGGCACAACCAAAGAAGGCTTTGCCCTTTTCAACAGCGTCGCGGAGGCAGTTCGAAAGACCGGCGCCAATGCCACCATGATATTCGTGCCGCCCCCCGCGGCCGCCGATGCGATCATGGAGGCCGCCGATGCCGGGATTGCCGTAATCGTCGCCATTACCGAAGGCATACCGGTATTGGACATGGCCAAGGCCATGCGCTTTATCAAGGAGCGGCCGGGATCCCGCTTGATCGGGCCTAATTGCCCCGGCGTCATAACCCCCGGCCAGTGCAAAATCGGCATCATGCCGGGTTATATCCATAAGCCGGGCTCGGTCGGCGTCATCAGTCGAAGCGGCACCTTGACGTACGAAGGCGTTCACCAACTGACGAGCCTGGGCTTGGGCCAATCGACCTGCGTTGGCATTGGAGGCGATCCCATTGCGGGAACGTCGTTTATAGATCTGCTCGAGCTATTCGAGGCCGACCCAAAAACCGAAGCCATTTTAATGATGGGCGAGATCGGCGGCACAGCGGAGGAGCGGGCCGCTGAATATATCAAAGAGCATGTTACTAAGCCGGTGGCCGCCTTCATCGCCGGGCAGACCGCGCCGCCCGGCAAGCGCATGGGCCATGCCGGCGCCATCATCAGCGGCGGCAGCGGCACGGCCAAAGAAAAGATCACGGCACTTCGGAATGCGGGCATTGTTGTCGCAGACAGCCCGGCGGATTTGGCATTGTCGGTGCAGAAGGCCATCAAAACGAAAAAATGAACAGCGAGGGTATTGCCGTCCTCATCAAATCGCAAGGAAAGCCACGAAAGGGCGAAGACGCTCCTTTAGTTCTTCTACCGTCCAGTCTCCATGATCGAACTCGGACAAGAGCAATTCAATGCCATAGGCGAGTTGCCGCGCATTCTCATCGGTTTCATCTACATCCCAAAGAATTGGATCAAACCAGCTTCGGAAGGCGGACAGCGAAATCTTACCGGCTAAATAGTTTGCCAGCTTCTCGCGGATGCTGACTTGAAGGTCTACTGGCATGCCAAACTTCCCCATAAAAAGGGTTCCAAGTTGGAGGATACAGCGGCTTTTTAACAAAGGCAAGTATTGGCAAAGAGTAAAAAGCGGACAACTGAAGTCAGTCCTCGTTAAAGAACATGTGGTTAATGTATCCTGGCTGCCGATTGGCAGCACGAGTCAAATCTTGGCATACTACGACGCACATGGGGTCAAGGTGGCAATTGTGCATCAGTACCTTCAGCCAGACGGTAAATTGGGAGCCTCTGGCAAGCCCGACCCAAAAATGCTTTTATATAATGGTGTGCTTTATTTTGTTCGCCACCCTCGCTAACCAAACTGACCCAAGACCGGAGCGTTCACCCCGTTGCGGCGTCTCCAATTGGTCGGTACGCTAAGGCTATGAATATGGCAAGCACTTGGGCTGGGTCGCATATTCCGGCGAGTAAGACGCGTCGTGATTTCCTCTTTCGCGCCGGCGGCGGTTTGGGCGGCATCGCGCTTTCATGGCTCCTCGCCAAGGAAGGCCTTGGAGCGGATGCTTCTAATACGAAACCGCTGCTCAATCCTCTGGCCGCCAAACCCCCGAATTTTGAAGCCAAAGCCAAATCCGTCATCTTTCTCTTTATGGTCGGCGGACCCAGTCAGGTCGATCTGTTCGATCCGAAGCCGGAACTGACTAAGCAGCACGGCAAACCCTTGCCCGAAAGTTTCGGCAAACCGGTCAGCCAGTTCACCAAAGGCGATACCCCTCTATTGGGCAGTACGCGCAAGTTCAAAAAAAACGGCAAGAGCGGTCTGGACGTTTCCGATTTGATGCCCCGCCTGGCTTCCTGTGTAGACGACATCGCGTTCCTGCGGTCATGCTGGTGCACCAGCACGGTGCACGCCCCGGCCATGTATGAATTGCACAGTGGGCGAACGCTCATGGGTTGGCCCAGCCTGGGATCGTGGGTCACCTACGGGCTTGGCAGTGTCAGCGACAATCTGCCCGCCTATTGCGTTATGGTCCAACCCGAAGGCACGCCCGAGGGAGGCGCTCCATGCTGGGGATCGGGCTTTCTTCCCGCCGTCTACCAGGGAACAATGCTGCGCAAGGGCGCCAGCCCCATTCTGAACCTCAAGCCTCCCGCCGGCGTTACGCAGGAACAACAACGGCGAACGCTGGACTTCCTGCGCAAAATGAATGAAGCCAACTTAGACGCCGAAGATACGGAATTGTCGGCCCGCATCGCCAGCTATGAATTGGCGTTTCGCATGCAACAGCATGCTCCCGAGGCGGTCGACCTGGCCAAAGAGAGCGCCGCTACTAAGCGGGCTTATGGCCTTGAAGATAAGCAGACCGCCGAGTTTGGCACGCGCTGTTTATTGGCGCGCCGGCTGGTCGAACGCGGCGTGCGCTTCGTGCAACTCTATTCCGGAGGCGGTCCGGTTTCGGTGCAGTGGGACGCCCATGACGATATCAACGGCAATCACGAGAAAATGTGCGGTCTGGTGGATCAGCCGGTCGCCGCCTTGCTGAAAGACTTGAAGGATCGGCGGCTCTTGGACACGACGCTCGTGGTCTGGGCCAGCGAATTCGGCCGGACGCCGATGTCGCAAGGGGGCAAAGGGCGCGACCACAATCCATTAGGTTACACCATGTGGATGGCCGGCGGCGGCGTCAAGGGTGGCCAGGCCATCGGCGAAACCGACGAATTTGGCCTAAGGGCCGTCCAAGAGAAAATCTCCGTTAACGACTTCCATGCCACGATCCTACACCTCTTAGGCCTCGATCACGAGAAGCTGACGTTCCTGCACAACGCCCGCGATGAACGGCTGACGGATGTAGCGGGGAAGGTTGTAGAGAAAGTACTTGCTTGAGCGATTCGTTCCCGGCTGCTCGAACATTGACGCGTGCAAAACAATAATGGAGGCACGAATCAGCTTCAGCCGCTCGTTCGGCCTGCTCTTTTTTCAGCCAGCAAAGCAATGGCAGCTTTTCTTTGAATCTCCTCCGCCGATTGCGGGTAGGTGATGACCCATAGTGGACTTTCGGCCGCAATGCACTTTTCTTGCTCCGCCAAGCGATATCCGATGCTGCGGACTGTCTTACTTTCCTTACCTTGGCAAGATGACCAGTGAAAAGCAACGTAGCCGTTCACAAATTCAACATATTCACGGAGCTCCGCCGGATACTCAGCAAGAAGGGCCTCCACGACCCGCCTATCCAGCGCCTGCACAGGCTTTAAAGGCCGATCGGCAAAGAGCGTAGCAGCATTGAAATGGCCAACAACCGTGTTATGGACGAAGCTCATAAGCCATCTCTCATGGCCGGGGGGCAGCGTCGCGGATTTCCAGGTATTCGTCCAGGTAGTCTTTGACGTCGAGAGTGTTGTCTGCGAGATTGCAGGCCACATCAAACGGCTCGGCATGGTAGAACAAATCCATTTGTTCAATCGGCATACGGTTGACCTTTCTTCTTAGGCGCGTCGCTTCCGCAAGCGTCCTTGAAGGGCAACAAGGGTGGAACCTCTGGATGCATTGCCTGACAACGCTCCAAAAATGGTCCTGCTCGTCCTTTGGGATTACGTCTGACGATTTCATATGATGTGATCCTTTTGGCTCCCGTCCAATATCGCCGTCGCATGCGGGGTATGGAAGGAAACTTGATCGCCGTCTGGTATGACGCTCTGCCTCCGCAAGGAACCCATCACTGGACCCACAAGGAGACAACCTACAGAAGCTGAGCACAATCTTCTTTCAAACTACTGAATATTTCTACTTGCCGGAGGGGTGACAAATGCCACAGCCTCTTGAGAAGTCCCAACGCGCCTTACTAAGCACCTACCTTAAGTGGCGAGACCAAGGAGGGCCGACCATTGCTCAGCTTTTCAACTGGCAATCTTTATGCTACCTGGGAGGCATTGCCCTTATCGGTGTTGCGGCACTAATGGACGAATCACCTTGGTTCGCCGCCTTCTTCCTCGGTTGGGCCGCCGGGTCTTTATTTGTGAGGGCCATGATTACTCGCCGGAGCATCAAGGCTTGGCCGACTATCGTCGAGATCGTGGACTGGCAACGGGTAACCGACCTTCTCGGCTAAGCATTTGGAAGCCATTTACACGATTGCAGCCCGGCGTCAGTAATCTCTGCGGGGCACTACACCGCCACGAAAGGCACGGCCGGACTAGGCGTCGCGGCACCAAGGACGGACAATACCCTACCGGAGGTAGGCACTGGCGGACAAGCCGTCAGCGGCACGCGGCGGGCCCGGCAGCTTAGCCTAGTCGTTCGACACCTAACCCATGCGGCATAGAAAGTCCATCATTGCTCTCTTCGTGTTGATTTGTGTGGCCATCGCTGGTTACTACGCGTATGCCGCGCGACCTGCTTCGCTGTCAGACGAGGAGTGGGATATTTGCGAAGTAGTTCTTCGCCATCAAATCTTCCACAGTGCGGCCGCAGGTCGTGGGTCGGCCACGGCCTATGTGGAGGTTCATGGGTGCAACCCGACTGGCGCGTTCCTTGACCGCTTCCGGGGCCACCAACCGCAGGTTAAGGCCGGCTGGCGCTTCTCTCGCGGAAGCGGAGTTCTATACCGTATCGACGTTATCAGGCGAACGGGAGTGGACTCTGCCGAGGTTGATGGTGGCTATTACGAGGGCAACCTCAGCTCTTCCGGCAACACTTACTACGTCGTTCGGAAAGACGGCAAGTGGGTCATGGAGCGCGAGGAGATGCACTGGATCAGTCAAACGCGGCCCGGTGCCACTGGCGGCTTGTCCGCCAGTAATCTCCGCGGGAAAATACACCACACTGGGGCCACATTTCGGTTCTTTCGAATATACTGTTTGGCTGGCGGCCCGGCAGCTTAGCCAAGTTCGTGCGGCTTCTGGAGGAGCCTGCGATGGGCAATGCGGAATCGCCCGAGCAGCGACCGACCGGTATCCCCCGCCGGCTGGTGCTCGCGCTGGCCCCGGTCGTCTGGCTGGTGGCCGTCCCGGCCGCCCACGCTGGCATCCCGTGGGCCTTGTCCCACCTCGGCACGCGGTACGGATGGGCTGATGGCGAACCCGCCGGCTGGAACCTCCTGGGATACGTCCCGGTCGCGGTCGGGGCGGTACTTCTTTTGTGGATCATGGTGTTTGGATTTACTCAGTACCGGTACCTCCCCGAACGGGTGCCGGTGGACAGGAGCCCGGCCATCCTGATGACCGGCGGGCCGTACGCCATCAGCAGGCACCCGATGTACATCGGAGAACTCGCCCCGTGGCTCGGATGGACGATCCTGTACGGGAGCATCCCCGTGCTGATCGGCTTCGCAGTGCTGGGCGCGCTCGTCGCTCGGCTCGCGCCACGGGAGGAGCGAGCGCTGGAGGCGAAGTTCGGTGTGGTTTATCGCCAGTACAAGGCGCGAGTCCCACGGTGGCTTGGAGTTGCTTGCCGAGATCGGGTGCCAGCCGAACCAGGCACTGCGTCAGGTGGCACGCTCTGAGGTACTCCGAAAGGGCGTGCACCCGGTGCTAAAGTCATGGAACCGGTGTTGGCAAGAGGATAAGGGGTTGGGCTTCGTCACGACCTTCGGAATACCTCGAAGCGTGCCACCCCGCCCTTAAGCCGGAGTGGCTCGGCTGGCAACTTTTCAACAATGTGCTTCGGCTCGATCTCGGTGACGGGACGGACGATGGAGGTGCGAGCGACCAGTGGAGTGAGTGATGTTCGTGTGCAACATTTTCAATCAGCAGACGACGGTAAACACCCCCGCCGATCTTCGTGCCATTTTGACTGAAAGCCGAGAGGATGGTGCGAATTCGTTCTGGTTATCTCATGAAGGGAAGAACTACCCTCATCTCGCTTTGTTGGTTAAGGGGGAATTGGCAACGGTGACTTACTTTCCCAAGGACCGTGATGCGGGATATGTGCCAGTCGGAAACTTGGCGGGGTTACCGACAGGGGAAATGACAGCCTTTTCCGTCAGCCAGTATAAAGCCGACGACGTGTTCGTGGTGAACGATGCTGTTCTCCCGGTTTCATTGGCGGTGAAGATTGCCGAGGAGTTTTTCCATTCGGATGCCCTGCCCACCGGCCTCAAGTGGTTGCATCTCTAAAGCGGCTCCAATCTCCGAACCGGGACCTACAAGGCCGTTTTCTTCGCCCACCTGCGCCCCATCCTCACTTCGAGGACCACGACCAAACCCTGGCGGTCGCAGCCCGCTTGAGGTGTTCTTTCCCCGAGGCAGGTCGATACACTGTCCGGGTATGGTTTTATCAAGAGCAGGGAAGTGATGTGCTCAAAGGTGAAATGCCGTTCGCTGTAGCAAAGGAAGGTAACTGAGTGATGAAAAAGAAGTTGGCGAAGAAAATGCTCGGCCCAACACTCCAGGAATTTGAATTACTTCCCGTTGTCGATCCCATCGAATTCGCGGTTTTGGACCGCCGGTGCAGGGCTGCGGAAAAAGGCAAACAAAGGGGTCGGGGATCGCTTCGGAAGAAATCAACGCGTGAAACCAACGGATCCAGTTGACCGGGCCGGCATCGCCGCCTCGGCGACACAATTAGCCATAGTTGCAGATTAACCTGTAGGTCCCATCCCTTCAGCCGTAGTCCGCGCCAAAATGCTTTCCATTCTTTCCACGGGGGGTCAGGCGAAATTGAGAGAACCAAATCGGAGGGGCCTTCCCGGAGAGCGAGAGCTTAGGTTTCGTTTTTCACCCCAAAGTTCCGTTTTTCACCAGGTAGGTTCCGTTTTTCATCGGATGGTTCCGTTTTTCACGAGGGGTGGCAGGGGGATGAAAAACGGAAAACGAGTGCTCATTTTACATCTCTTCCTCCTTTCCGGCGATCTTTTAGTGGAACGTTTTACTCTGCACCGTCGCGCTTCAACGATTTGAAATAAGCTTGCCTTCCGCAGGCCGCGGCGCCGATAAAACCCGCATCGCTTCCTAGCTTGGCATAAAGAATCTTCGTCTTGGCAGCCGGCACAGGGAAAGCCATTTCAAGCACATAACGCCGGATGCGCTGTAGAAAACCCTCGCCGGCCGCGATCATGCCGCCTGCGAAAGCGACCACGTCGGGGTCGATCGTATGCATCATGTTCACCGTGCCGACCGCCAAATAAAAGGCCGTCTCTTCAACAATCTTTTCCGCTAAAGCGTCGCCCAGGGCGGCGGCGTCGAATACATCCTTGGCGGTGAAATCCCCGTTCCGATTCAGCCGGGAGTTGCTGTCTTGAGCAAGCGCCTCCCTGGTTCGTTTCAATACCGCGGTGGCGCTGGCGTAGGCTTCGAGACAGCCCATGCGCCCGCAACCGCACCGGCGCGGGTTGGTCATTTCGATGCGGACATGGCCCAATTCGGCCCCGTGGCTATGTTCGCCTTGAACGACTTCGCCGCCAATGATGATTCCGCCGCCGACGCCGGTGCCGAGCGTGTAGAGCACCAGGCTGTGCAGGTCCTTGCCGGCGCCCACCCAGAATTCGCCCATCGCGGCCGCATTGGCATCGTTTTGAAATGCCGTCGGGACCTTGAACCGATCTTGGATCGGGTCGCGCACAGGCATGTTTTGCCAGGGTCTAAGATTGGGTGGATCGAGAATGATGCCGGCCGGAATGTCCATGGTGCCCGGAGTGGCGACGCCGATGGCGGAAATCTCGCTGATTTGCAGGCCAGCGGATTTCACCGCGGCTTGAATAGTTTCACACATCCGTGCCAGGCCGAATTCCTGCCCTTTGTGAGCTTCCGTGGGCAAGCTGATCGAACTCAACGGTCGGCCCGAATCTTCGACGACGCCGCCTTTCATGGCTGTGCCGCCGACATCCAGGCCCACATAAAACCCTGGTGTTTCCATGATCCCTTATTTATGATGCTTTCGGGATTGGAGCTACTAAAAAAGGGATGAATTGCAATTGCAATTGCAGATAAGAAGGGTCACTGCGAGTCTACGACTCTTCACCATTCGAGGGAGTCGAGGGACTGGGAAGATCTTCCAAGGCAACTATGTGAACCAAGGCCACGCGCGTGACTTTGTCGTAAACCGTCGGGTTTTCAGCGCTCGGAGAACCGACCATAATGTCACGACTGCCCACGAATACGAGATCGGGATGGCGGATGTCATAGCGCAGTCCTTCGCTGACTATGATGCGAAGCGGACGGAAGGGCTTTTCGCGCAAGCGGGACTGAATTTGTTCAGTGTTGTACATAGATCTACTCCGAAAAGGGTAAGATCCAGTTTACTCTGTAATGGCTTCATTCAACAGAGTTGTCAGCTCTTCGCCCCTCCGGCAAGAAAATCGTAAACTTGGATCCTCGGTCAACTTCGCTTTGCACGTCTATCGTCCCGCCGTGAGCGAGGACGATCTTTCGCGTTGTCGCCAAACCCAAGCCTGAACCCCCCGGCTTGGTGGAGAAAAAAGGTCGAAATACCTTGGCCATGACTTCAGGCGTCATTCCTTTGCCTGTGTCGATCAGGCTCAAGCTGATGCCGTTGTCTCGCTCTTCCGCTTGTATCGTTATTTCACCGCCGTCGGGCATGGCTTGCTCGGCATTGAGCAGCAGGTTTAAGAGCGCCTGGCGGAACATTTCTTGATCGAGCGGCACGGCAGGCAAATTAGTTGGCAAGTAGCTTTTGATTTCGATCTTCGCCTGGCGTGCGGTGGGCATGAAGAAATCGACGAGCTCTTCCACAACATCACGCAAGGAGGTGGGTTTGAGATTGAGGTCTTTAACGCGGGCAAAGCGCAAAAAATCGTTGGAGACATCGACCAGGCGCTGGCACTCGTTTTGAAGACGGGAAACGCGCTCAAGAGCACGCCGCTCGCGCTGAGACTGAGGATCTTGATAGTCTTCGGCCAGCAATTGGAGATTCAGTCCAAGGGTGCTGAGATGGTTTTTGATCTCATGAATAAACCCCCCCGCCAGCTCCGCCAGCTCGGCATATTGCTCATCGACCATGGCGGTTTGCCCCATCTGGAAGTAAAGCTAATTCGTTAATATTTGGTCGAATGCGGAGTCCTAAAGCAAAGCCTGGTGTGCCATGAACTAGAGCTGAAAGCTGATAGCTAAGAGCTGACTGCTGTTTTGTGTTCTTCTTTCTATCAAAAGGGTTTTCAGCTCTTAGCCATCAGCTATCAGCCAAGCCCCGAACTGCGACTGAAATCGACTTACTGAGTTAGAGCCAAAACGACATCGGCCAACCAGACGGGAGAGGGTTGCCTGGTTGGCCGAGTTCTTAAATCCATTAGCGGGATTCGGAGCCGCGCGGTTCATCGGGCTGGCGGCGGCCTTCCGGGGCCCGGCGCGGCCCGCCTCGGTCGCCTCCTCGGTCCCCGCGATCGCCTCGGTCGCTTGGCCCCCGGTGCGGCGGTTGATCGCCTGGTACGCCGGGTCTGGCAGGGCCATCGCCTCGGAGCAACACCTTGCGCGATAGCTTCACCCGATCGTGCTCGTCGATGGCGATTACTTTGACGTCCATGATGTCGCCCACTTTGCACACATCCTCGACCTTGCCAACGTACTTATCATCCAGTTCGCTTATATGGCAAAGGCCGTCGCGACCGGGCAGAATTTCGATGAAGGCGCCAAAGTCCTTAACCGACGTAACGCGGCCCTGGTAGACCTTGCCGATCCGAACTTCTTCGGTGATCGCTTCGACTTTAGCTTTGGCAGCCTCGGCCCCCGCGGCTTCCATGTGCGAAATGGACACCGTGCCGTCGTCATCGATGTCGATTTTGGCTCCGGTGGCTTCTTGAATGCCCTTAATATTCTTTCCGCCTGGACCGATGAGCATGCCGATCTTTTCGGGATTGATATGGATTTGCAGCAAGCGCGGGGCGTGCTGACTGATAGTGCCGCGCGGCTGACGGAGCGTAGCCAGCATCGTCCGGAGAATCTCGCGCCGGGCATCGCGAGCCTGATCGAGCGTTGCCCGGATGATTTCTTCGTCGATACCGGCGATTTTCAGATCGAGCTGAATGCCCGTGATGCCGCGTCCGGTGCCGGCCACTTTGAAGTCCATGTCGCCATAGTGATCCTCATCTCCCATGATGTCGGTGAGCAATACGAATCGGCCCGGATCCTTAACCAGGCCAATGGAGATGCCGGCCACGGGATCGGAAATGGGCACGCCGGCGTCCATGAGGGACAGGGTGCCTCCGCAGACGCTGGCCATGCTGCTGGAGCCGTTTGATTCGAGGATGTCGGAGACGACCCGAATGGTGTAGGGGAACTTATCGGGATTGGGCACGACGGCCTTAAGGCTACGTTCGGCGAGTGCGCCATGGCCAATTTCGCGCCGGCCGGGGCCACGGATCGGCTTGCATTCGCCCACGCTAAACGGCGGGAAGTTGTAGTCCAGCATAAATTTCTTGCTGTATTCCTCGCCGAGCCCGTCCACGCGCTGTTCGTCGCTGGTCGTTCCCAGCGTCGTGGTGACAAGAGCCTGGGTTTCGCCGCGCGTGAAGATTGCCGTGCCGTGAGTGCGGGGCAATACGCCGACTTCGCAGCTTATCGCGCGAACCTGTTTCAGTCCGCGGCCGTCAATACGTTTGCCTTCGAGAATCAGGTCGCGAACGACCCGTTCCTCTAGGGCGCCGAGAGCCGCGGAGACCTGCTCGGGAGTATATTCGGTCTCTTTGCCTTCGGGCAGGAGATCCGCCTTGATCTTGTCCTTGATCTCGTCAATCGCCTTGGCGCGCTCGAGTTTGCCGGAGGTTTGTTTGCGCTCTCGGAATTCACCGTAATACTTCTTCTTGAGGATATCCATGACGGGGTTGGCCGGCGGAGGAGGCGGAAGCTCCTTCTTTCCCAGCCCCGCTTTTTGGCGGAGTTCTTCGATCATTTCCACGATTTCGATGATATGTTTATGCGCGAAAACAATGGCATCGGCCATATTCTCTTCCGACATTTCCCGCGCGAAGCCCTCGATCATCGTGATGGCTGTGCGAGTGCCCGAAACGATGAGGTCGAGATCGCTTTCTTCGAGTTGAGAATGGCTAGGCAGGACGACTAGCTCATTGTCGATTCGGCCAACGCGCACGGATCCGGTCGGTTCCAGGAAAGGGATTTGAGACAAATGCAAGGCAGCACTGCTGCCAATCATGGAAAGAACGTCAGGATCGTTTTCCTTGTCGGCCGAGAGCACCGACGCCATGACTTGGACTTCATTGACATAATTGGAGGGAAACAACGGGCGAATGGGGCGATCAATCAGGCGGGAAGTCAGGATTTCTTTATTGGTGGGCCGGCCTTCGCGCTTAATAAAGCCCCCCGGAAACTTGCCGGCGGCGTAGACCTTCTCTCGGTAATCCACCGTGAGCGGGAAGAAATCCCGGCCCGGGATAGGGCTGCCTTCGACGGCGGCCACCAAGGTTAACGTGTCGCCATAGCGCACCACCACGGAACCGTGGGCTTGCTTGGCTAACTTGCCTGTTTCGATGCTGAGTTTTTCTAAACCGATTGTACGTTCGACATGACATGCCTGCACGGGACATTTCCTCACATGTACCGGCAGAAGCTTTCAGTGCAAAGTGATGATTGGTGAAGGCGGAGTTCCATTACTCTGCGTTCGCCGATCAGCACTATCAACTTAAACTACTTACGCAGGCCCAAGCGACCGATTAGGGTGAGATAGCGGGTACGGTCCATGGTCTTGAGGTAGTTCAGCAAACTCGAGCGCTTGCTGACCATCATGAGGAGGCCGCGCCGGCTGGCATGGTCTTTCTTGTGCGTGCGCAGGTGTTCGGTCAGTTCGGTGATGCGTGCCGTGAGCAGAGCAACTTGCACCTCAGGAGAACCAGTATCAGTCGGTTCACGCCGGTACTCATCAATAATCGACGTCTTTCGGTCCTTCGTGATTGCCATCGCGGTTGTCATCACCTCCGCCACCTACAACTCCTGCCTTGACAAATCTATTCGTCACAATGACTTTGATTCAGAAATGGTATCAGGGCAAGAGGCGATTGCAAGAGGGAAACCCATTATGGGGCCTCCGCCTCCGCCCCTTTTGGCGAGCTTCCAACCTGGCCAAAAGAACAGGGACGAACGGACTTAACTATCTGCAAATCAAGGACATCAGTTCAATCCGTCCTATCGAATAAAGAGCGCTGTCTAAAGAGGGGCGGCGCCTCAGCAAAGGGAGACACCAGGTCCATTTCGGGTGCCATCCGTTGCATCAGTTGCTGCATGCGCCGGGCGTTTTCGACTGCCTGGCTGCGCATGCAGTTATTGAACAGGATAAAGGCTGTTTGAGCCGACGTGGCGACCCCCGAGAGGGCGCCGATCCACTGTTCCAAGTCGGCGTCATCGAAGAAATAGTCGTAGCGGTCTTTGTCCTGACCATACCAATTCGCTTCGGCCCGAGAGTGAAGGCGTATGTAAAGCCGATCGCTGGATTGCACCAAGCCACGCGGATATAGAGTGGGTATATCTGGCACGTCTACTGACACAAGATCCGCTCCCAGGGCGCCTAACCATTTGTTAATTTCCGGCTTGAACCAGGAGCGATGGCGAAACTCGACCGCAAGGTGATAAGACCCCAATTCGCCCGCTAATCGCTCGACCCACTTACGTTGAGGTGCCAGATTATGCGTGGCCTGCGGCAATTGGCACAAAAGCCCCGCCAGGCATCCAAATTGCGCCATGGCCTCCACCGCGGAACGGAAGCCCGACAAATCCCGCGCGCTTTCTTCGTGACTTAATGTCCGGGGCAGCTTTACCAGGAATTGAAAGCCTTTCGGAACCTTTTCAGCCAGTCTAACGAGCATGCCGGGCGTCGGCGGCCGGTAATAGGTGAAGTTCAACTCCACCAACGGGAAGTCGTGGACATAGTAGTGCAGCATCCGATTCGGTCGTGTCCCCGCCGGATAATAGGAACCGACCCAATCAAGATAAGAATAGCCGGAGGTGCCGATCCAAACTTGCATGGAAGTACGGCCGGTGGAAAAAGGGACTCCACTACAGCTGAGTATAGCAAGCTGGAATAGGGCAAGAAAGGAATGCAGCTGACTACCCGGCCGATGTCATCCGCTCGGTTAGCGCGGGATTGCCGACGGGTGGGGTCTTTTCCGAATCCCGTTGGCTCGCCCAGGCCATGACCCGGCGTGCGATTTCGGTCGCCTGTCGTGTATGCAGTGCAGGTGGTGCCTCGCCGGCCGGCAGACCCAAATCGATTCCCAAAGATCCCTGTATTAGTTCCGCCGTGGCCAGCGCGATTTCCCTGTTGGGCAGCCTGGCTAGATCCTTTAGAGCGCCCAGCGCCTCGCCGTTTGGTCCCTTGGCTAGAAGCGCCTTTACGGCAAGTAATCGCAGCGGCGCCGGATTGGACGAATCCAAGAGCTTTTCCAAGAGGCTGATATCCAGCTCTCCGTAGTCTTGAAGCAATTTGGCCAGTTCCAGGCGTAAAATTGGCGAAGTGTGCGGGTCCGCTACGAGATAATGGAGAATGTTGATATCCGACTTCTTAGGGCTGTCGGCAAGGATCTGGCCATAGTGAATGGACAGCGCCTGGGCGGCCCGCTGACCTATCATTCCCCCTTCCGAAACCCATGCGGTATAGTCGTTGACTGCCTCCGGAGGGAGACGACCGTCGTTCAGCTTCATGGGGCCGTCGTTGAAACAAATCGGATCCCCTAAGGCCCGGCGGATCGGTAGGTGCAACCACCGCCAGCGTTGATTGAGATCCCAGAGAAGGGCTTCCCGTGCGGCCTGGCGGACTTCCGAAGCGGGATCGCGCAGGAAATCGGCCAACGGTTCTAGCACGTTAACTTTATCGACATTGGCTAGGGCAGCCACACCTGCCGCACGCACTGCCGGTTCCTTAGACGTCTGCGCAATTTTCAAGATCTTTTCGGCCTGCCCCGGGCGCCAATCCTTGCGAAATTCCAAAGCCGCCAAAGCGGCTACCTGAACGGCAGGCGGGGCGTTCTCAAGGAGTTCAAGAGCCGGCGCGGCGTCTATTTGAAGCGCTTCTCTCAAAGCCTTGACCTCCGGCAGACTACGGCAATCATCAAGGTTGAGCGGCAGGTCTTTGCGGTCAGCCAGGCGTTGCGCGAGGCCACGGGCATAACGAACCGCCGGAGCCCCCGAGCCACGCACAATATGCAGTCCGAAGAACAAGAGGGGAACGATGATCAACAGAGCCTGAGACAACTGCACAAACCAGTCCTCGGTGCTCGCCGCGCTGATCCAAAAACAGCTCAGTGCTGCCAGATAAAGGATCATCACCACCGAATTGACGGGTTGGCGATAGTTGCGATGGTTGAGCAGGCAGGCAATGCACGCCGCGATTTGGCAGGCCGCGCTTATCCATAAAGCGTTATTGGCCTTATTGGGCTGGCGAATCAAACTTCCCAGAACAAGGCCGGCGGGCAGAAGCAATATCACAATGCGGCCCAGTTGTGCGGCCAGCGACGAGCCTCGAGAGGAACCTTGGTTTACGGGGGGGCAGTGCATAAGCTCCTACCAACGTGCAATCGAGGATGGGAAAGCGCGGTCCGACAAGTCATTCATAAATGTCAATGATTCGACCATCGGCGCGAACGATCATCCCGCAAAGTATGGCTTACGTCTGCCCAAAAGGCCAAAGATTCGTTGTCCAAAATTCACGGGCTGAAGACCGGACTACGAACCCCCTGCAAATGCAAAGGGCCTGAGTTTTCACTCAGGCCCTCAATTGAAGGAGGCACTGAACCAGTGCCGCTCGATCTATCGTCAGGAGCTACACCGTACCGGCGCGAAGCTCGGGGGCGGCGCCATAATCGGTTCAAATCTTACGGGGACGGGCCGATAGAGCGGGTCTTCATTGGTTTCCGTCCGCATTACTACGCGATCGGGGTCCGCGTAACGGCGAAGCGAACGCTCCAGATCGCGATTTGGCAACCGGCCTTCTTGCCGAAACGCCTGCTTCGATCCGGATCGGTCGCTGATCACGATCCCCTGACCATCGGCGAGGTCGAAAGTGTCGGCTAAGTCTTGATTGGTTCTATTGCTAGTGTCCAGAAATACGCAAACATAATGGGCGCCCAAAAGCTTTTCTACTTCCGGGTCCAGCCGCCCCTCCGTAATTAGCTTCTCCGGCCCCTTTTTGGAAGGCGCCAAGAAAACAGCCATCGGCCTGCCTTCCTGCCGGCATACTTTCCAGGCTCGCTCATAGTCATTGAGCCAGGTCGGCTCTGCCGGTTTGGCAGCAACTGGGGCGGAAAAACTTGTCAGGGCGAATAACATAACCGAGGTGTACATCCGCAGCATCCTCCCGAAACAGTTCTTTGTTACACCTGAACATAAAGACAGACCGTGCTGGCCTATCAAGTGAAGGAACTGTTCTAGAGGGAGGAGCAATCATGTCAACCATCAAAAAATTGATGCGCCGAAAATTTTACGCAGTCTGTATAGTTCACTTAATTTGTGTAAGTTGCTCTATTTTCCGGATACAATGCATAACCGAGAAAAGGCAAAAGGCACTTTTTACGAGAGGAAAGCGATTAAGCCACTCTAATTCGACGGACCGATCCTGGGGGACGAAGCCATGAAGTTCATGTTGCAAAACGTTTCTGAAATCGCTGAAGTGCCCGACATAATTATCGAGCAATTTCCGTTCGTGATTGGCCGCGGCGGCGATAGCAACGCCCAGCTGCCTTTGGCTTTCATTTCCAGGCGCCATTGCCGGTTGACCGCTTCGACCGACGGGGTTCTTGTTCAAGACCTTGAATCACACAACGGCACTTTTGTCAACGGCCGGAAGGCCCTATCCCCCCTAACGGTCAACAACGGCGACGAAGTAAGCCTTGGGTCAATGTGTTTTCGAGCTATTCTCACTAGTGCTGCGCAGGAAACGGCACAGGGCATGGCGGGCATTACGCTCGAAGAAGTAAACCTACCGGCCGACCAACCGGCCAATGGCGACCGCACCATCTGATTCTCTCCAGCGATAATAGCCGCTTAAGACGCAATGCCCGGCTAGCACTTGAAGGGGTTCGAAAACGAGAAGACCAATGTCACTCGACATTGGCCTTCTCGTTACAGGAGAGTACCGGTCCGCCTTAGACCTACCACATTACAGCAGAGCTTCCGGTTTGGAAGGTCGTGGGGCTCCCTGTCGGCGAGGACACGCCGACAAACCAGGAGCCGTTTAGTCCCAGGGCGGCGATGTCGGCCGCAATGTCCTGGGTGGCTGAGGTTGAGTTGAACAGGGTGCTTACTTCCGCGAGCCGTGTAGTCGCCTGGACCGGATTGAAGTCGGTGGGATTGTGGCCGGCCACGAGGGCGGTCCAGTTGGCCGGATTGCCGTAGCTGGCAAACGGCGTGGAACTCACCTGGAAGGTATTGCTGCCGCCGGAAATGCCCGACTGCGAAAGGGCGGTAATCCAGTCGCCGTTAAAATTAAACGCGGCAATATCATCGCGGTTGGGAGCGGTGGCATTGCCGGTGAAGTTGCCGACAAATAGCCCGGTAAGGTTATCGGGATTGCCGAGATTCGCCCATGCAGGTCCGGTCGTAAACGTATCAGCGCCATTGGAGAGCCCGACGAACAACTGACCGTTGAATCCCAGGCCGGCAATGTCGGCCTTGCCGTCGCCGTTAAAATCACCAACGACTAGCCGAACGGGGTTCTCGCTGCTGTTACTGTCCGTGGTCACGTTAGTGTCGCCCGAGATCGAAGTATTCTGCCGGTTGGCCGTGCTGGTCTGCGTCGTGTTCATAGCGCCGGTGTCCATCCAGGTACTGGGGATGCTCCAGTTGGCCCATGGAGAGCCGACGGTGAAGGTATCGGCCCCGTTAGACAGGCCGACAAACCACTTGCCGTTGAAACCGAAGGCGGCAACATCCGCCTTGCCGTCGCCGTTGAAATCACCGACGACGGTTTGCGCCCAAACGCTGGTGTTGCCTGTTCCAAAGTTGGCCCAGCGGGTGCCGACGGTAAAGTCGTTCGTGCCATTTGAGGTCCCGACGAACCAGTTCCCGTTAAAGCCGAAGCCGGCGATGTCGTCCTTACCATCGCCATTGAAGTCGGCCACGAACAACTTGATCCAGACATTGCTGCTGCCGGTGCCAAAATTGGCCCAAGCGGCGCCGGTCGTAAAGGCGTCCGCGCCGTTAGACAGGCCCACGAACCAATTGCCCGCTGTGCTGATGCCGGCCACATCGGTCTTGCCATCACCGTTAAAATCGCCCACGAACAACTGGCGCCATGTGCCGGAGGTCGACCAACTGGCCCACTGCACGGGTGCCGCGAAGGTAGTGGCGCCGCCTGCCGTGCTGGTGTTGAGGCTCACCAGCCAGCGGCCATCGGAAGTGAATTGCGCCAAATCCGTCTTGCCGTCGCCGTTAAAATCGCCTGAGAAGACGCCTGCCATACCGGCGCGAAGCGGTGACAACGGTACAAGGACAGTGGGCACGCAACGATCTTCCAAGGCTTCGAGCCGCGGGCGGAAACCCGCCGGGCAAGCGGCCCGCTTTTTCAACCCGGACGTTTTCCCCCAATTCCGCATGAACGAGAACATGCCTTACCCTTCCTATTTCTACAAGTGGCCAAAAGGCCGGTGAAATGAAAGCGAGATATGACCTCTTTGTCTCCGTGCCGCGTTGAGTGTGCAAAAAAAATGCCGCCGCTTGGCGGAATAATAAGCATGGCGTAAATCGCCCGGGGAAGTGAACACGACGTTTTTTTGCCATTAGGCACTGGGATTACACTTTTGACTTTGTCCGCATTTGAAGGCGGTCAACGTGTTGGCACCCTTCAAATGAAAGACAACGAAAGCGCGCAAGCTGTTCAAGAATCGATCACCCACTCTCTACCCTTTAGCTCAATGTGTGCGGGTCTAGAGGGTGGGGCGCTTGAGCCAGAGGGTCCGGCTGCGACGAGTCGGTCTGCGTGACCCAAAATGCAGCAGTTTGGGGACTAATTAGAATGGCGCGAATTGCGAGTGGCAGCCAACATGGCTTTTTGCAATTAAGCAAAGCGGCGCATAAGGCCGTTTAGACCACAAATCACCCAGTATTGCTGGTTTAGTCACTACCAGGCACAAAGCTAGAACAGTATCCAGTGTGCCAACGCCTGGTGGCGCACTGGCAATTTCCCCTTAATTGCCTTCTTTTTTCTGCTACAATTTCCTTATCCCCTTGCCGAATTGTTTGGATAGGAGATGCCCCGTACCGTGAAGAAGATTGCCATCATTCCGACTCTGCTGACGCTGGGCAACGGCGTATGCGGGTTCGCATCGGTCGCTTTCGCGAGCAAGATCGATTCGGCGGACCAGTCCGACGTCTATTTCACCATCAGCGCCTGGTTCGTTGTGGCCGCCATGCTCTTTGACGCGCTCGATGGCTACGCCGCTCGGCTATCCAAGTCGGCCAGCGAGTTTGGCGGCCAGCTTGACAGCTTGTGCGATGCCATCAGCTTTGGCCTGGCCCCGGCTTTTCTGCTGTTGCGGTTGGGACGCGAATGGGAGTCGCCGCTGGTGCGGCAGTCGATTGCCGTCATTGCCGCCCTCTATATGGTGTGTGCCATTCTCCGCCTGGCTCGCTTCAACGTCGAAAACTCGCCCGATCCGGCCAGCCACAAACGCTTCAAGGGCCTGCCTTCGCCGGCCGCCGCGGGATGCGTCATCTCGTTTGCCATTTTGCGCGGCGAAGTGGCCAACAATTGGGCTCACCTGGATGCGGATTTCATCAAGAACCTGGTGAGGCTGACCGCCCCCATCGGGACGCTTTTCGTCGCCTTGCTCATGGTTTCACGCATTCCGTTTCCGCATTTAACCAAACGCATTCTGCGCGGCCGCCGGCAGTTTGGTTACCTCGTGCAAATCATCGTGGCCGTTTTCACGTTGGCCCTGGTTAGGGAGTTGGCCCTCATTGTAATCTTTTGGGCCTACGCGCTCAGCATGCCGATTTGGTACCTCATCAATCGTCGATTGCGGGCCCGGTCGCTTTCTCCGGCTTCCCTCGAAGACCAACGGCCCCGCTCGGGCCTATGATCCGCGGAAAGGACCGGCGGTTCGGGCTCAGCAATGTCGGATCGACAACAGCATGTTCACCGGCCTCGTTGAAACTCTGGCGACCGTCCGGCGCGCTCTAGCCGATGGCAGCGGCGGGCGCAATCTTTGGTTGGCGCTTCCTCAAATCGCCGGCGAATTAACGTTGGGCGAAAGCGTTTGCATCAACGGCGCTTGCCTCACGGTAGTCGAAAAAGACTCGGAAAGCTGTCAATTCCAGGTTAGCCCCGAAACGCTAGCGCGAACGAATCTTCGGGACCTTCAGTCCGGGCATCGCGTCAACGTGGAGCGCTCCTTGCGTGTCGGAGATCGCCTCGGCGGCCACATTGTCCAGGGGCATGTCGATGGGCTGGGTCAAATCGCCGACAGAAAACCGGAAGGGCAATGGGAAACGGTCTGGTTCACTTGTCCTCGCGAACTGACCGCTCAAATGATCGCGAAAGGATCCGTGGCCGTGGACGGCGTCAGCTTAACGCTCGTCGACGTCCTGGAAGACCGCTTCAGTGTTGCCCTCATCCCACACACATTGACCCATACGACGCTGGGGTTCAAAAAATCCGGCGCCGTGGTAAACCTCGAAACCGATCTCTTCGGCAAGTACATTATCAAGTACCTCGCTGGGCTGGCTCTCCGTCCCGCCAGTCCGGCTTAGAAAAACTCCTCACCCAAACGGCATCATGCTCCCTAGCTCGCCGCCGCGCCAGACGCAGTCGTACCTCCGCAATTTGTTTGCTGCGCACGGCATCCGGCCTAAGAACAAGCTCGGGCAGAATTTCTTGATTGATTTGAACCTGCTCGATCTGCTGGTGCGCTCCGCCGAGTTGTCGCGCGCTGATGTGGTGCTTGAAGTAGGCAGCGGCACCGGCAGCTTGACCGCCACGCTGGCTGGGCAGGCAGGCGCCGTGCTGAGCATGGAGATCGATCCGGCCTTTTTCGAGTTGACCCAAGAAGCCGTTGCCGGCCGCGACAACGTTCAGGTCCTCCATGCCGACGCGCTCAGGAACAAGAATAATCTCAATCCGGGAATGCTCGACGCTTTGGAAGAACTGCGCGAGCGGTTCGGCTGCACGCAGCGCAAGCTCGTGGCCAATCTTCCTTATGCCGTGGCGACGCCTGTCCTTTCCAACCTGCTGCTTTCCGACGTGCCCTTCGAGAGAATGGTGGTGACGGTTCAATGGGAGATTGCCGAACGGCTGATGGCCGAGCCGGGAACCAAGGCCTACAGCTCCCTCGCCGTGTTGGTGCAGAGCCTGGCTGACGTGGAGCTGGTTCGCAAGCTGATGCCGGCCGTGTTCTGGCCAAGGCCCAAGGTCGAATCCGCCATCGTACTCATTCGACCTAGCGAAGCCAAACGCCGCCACGTGGGCGATGTCGTCCGCTTCCGCGCCTTTCTTCGCGACCTCTATACCCATCGCCGCAAAAACCTGCGCGGCGCGTTGGCGGGCTGGCCCAGCGGCCGCAAAAGCAAGGAAGAAGTGGATCGCAAGCTGGAAGAGCTGAGCCTAGACGGCACGATCCGAGCCGAGTGCCTGGACTTGGAGGATCACCTTCGCTTGAGCGCGGCTTTTGGGGATTGATCACGCACGAAAGCGAATACTCGCCCGCTTCGCTCACCATATACGCCGGTTTTCCGGACCCATGGGCGCGTCTTGGGGGTGCCAGAGCGCTTGGCGATGGCGGGCGCGCTGTTCGAGGATGGCGACTTTCTCTGGGGTGCCGGGGAATGCCCGCGTCGGTTCGGGCGGGTCGATCGGCCAGCCGTAGAAATCGTCGATCCCCCGCCGCGAGTATTTGCTGGTGGAGGGATACTGGTCGCGAATGCCCGGCCGATAATAACACGACCAACAGAGGCCGCGCGGGCGATTCACTTTTGCTCGTTGACAATGCCGGCACACCATGTCACACCCCTTTGTCGTTGGAGCCCTAAATAAACACAAACGAAAATCGGCGGCCTGCTTTTCATGCCGCCGCGACTGGTTGCCAATTCGGGTGTTCACTGTCCGCTTCTTCCAAGCGGCGCTCTTCCAAGACCTTCTCAACTTCTGCCAAGAGCTGATGCCGGACCTCCGTTCGCGCGGTGGTGTCGTACCAATTCAGAAACCAGCGCGACGCGGCGGTTTCGCCAAGCCGCTCTTCCGCCTGGCTGCAGACACAGGCAAAGAATTGTTCCACTTGGGCGACCGATTCCAGACCGTGGCCTTGCCAGCCGCTGAAGCCGATGACGCAAGCCGCTTCGACCGGCCAGGATTGCACGCCGTCGATCGGCGGGGGCAGGGTGGTCGCTCCCTGAATGACTCGGGGATCATCTTTTACGAGGGCGGTATGCAGGGCTTCCAAGGCCGGGGTGGACAGTGAAGGCGCTAGGCCCTGATGCCAAACTTGCTGCCAAGTGTTCATGACTGGGCCCCTTACCTAGGGGGTTGCTTCCTCGTTGTTTGATCGCGTCTTCTGTAGTATATAAATGTACAGTATCTGCGTCAAGACTATGCGAAACTAATCTTTGTTAATCAAAAGCAGACGCGAAGTGGTGAAGGCCCGGAATGAGGTAGCATCGGCCTGGCAAAAGTGCCCTGGACGCCGTGCAACGGGTCCAGACACTGTTGAAAGCGGGCTATACCGACGTAGTCGATGCGGACTTGAGCGGGTATTTCGACAGCATACCGCACGCCGAGCTGATGAAGTCGGTGGCGCGGCGGGTCAGCGACCGGCACCTGCTGCATCTGCTGAAGATGTGGCTGGACGCGCCGGTCGAGGAAACCGACGAGCAAGGGCGGGTGCAGCGAACGACGCGCAACAAGGACG
>JBJMQT010000136.1:0-7044 GCA_045802525.1 Gemmataceae bacterium | reverse complement strand
CGCATCGGCATCGATTTGGATGAGAATTTTGCGCTTGTCCACGAGGGACTTCCTGAAGGAACCCCGGTCCCAGGGAAAGCCTGGGACCGGCGTGTTAAATTTACTTCGGCGAGAAGGGATGCTTGGCGGTGTCCTTTTTGGAGAGGATCTCGTCGATCTTGGGTTCGCTCTTCATGGCCCGTTGGATGGACAGCTTGGTGGCTTCGTAGTTGTATTGATAGATCTTGGTGTCATCCTTGGCTTCCCAGTGAATGAAAACGCCGCAGACGATGACTAGATTCTCAGCGTCGGCTTTGGGAATGACGCCGGAGGCCACGCAATCGGTTACCGCCTTGGCGACCGCGGCCTGAGCAGGCCCGAACATCTGCACCGCCTGCGGCGCTCCTTTGATGGTGACCTTGGTGATCAAGACCGTGGCCGGCTTGCAGACCAGGTTGGGCGTCAACACGGCCAGCAGATTGGAATGCCCGTGCTTCTGATCGGCCAGGGCGGCGGCAAAAGCATGGCCGACCGGGCCGTCCTTCGAGCCGATCAACAGATCAATATGAGCCACCTCGTTGCCTTCGCCCACCAGCGCTTCACCGATGTACATCGACATGATAATCCCTTCCTTTGCAAACCGCGGAAATAACCTTGGAGTCCGATGGGAAGGACTATAGCAGCGCACCCGGCGAAGAAAAAGCAAGAAATCCCGGCTTCCTCACCTGGCCTCCTGCGGTCTCGCAGTGAATTCCAAGGTGGCCAAACTGTTGGCAGCCTTGGTCCGACGTTGGCAGCCTTCAAATGGAAGACAACGAAAGAGAACGAATGGGCACAAGGCAGCAGAAGTGTTCAATTATTGATCACCCTCTGGCGCGCGAGCGGTGCACCAGAGGGTCGTCACTTGAGCCACAGGGTGTAGCTGGTAATTAGGAGGCAAACTCTATTCAGGAGTTGTGGCGGCCAAAATGAGCAATCGTTTTCCGTTTTTCATCCCCCACCCACCCCTGATGAAAAACGGAACTTAGGGTTGAAAAACGGAAGCTAGGAGTGAAAAACGGAACTTCGGGATGAAAAACGGAACCTAAGCTCTCGCTCGCCAGGAAGGCAGCTCGGATTTGTGCGTGATTGGGCATAGAATTTCGAGTGGCAAGTTCTTGTCCCATCCTACGATAGCGCCGATTGGTTTATTTCTTTAACCGCTTGCCGTCAAACAGACTGGCCAGGCTTACGCGAACGTCCTTGAGATCGCCTGCTTTCACCAAGGCAGCGTCCGCTTTCGTCAGAAGGTCGCGCTCTAGCGAGGGTCGCCAATTATCCAGCCCTTTTCTGACGGCGTCGCCGATTAACTTGGCTGCTTCGCCGCCCACCCCGGCCACATGCTCGACAACCAGGTTGTCATAGCCCAGGTGAGCGCCGGTCACCTTCAGGTGAAAAACGGCGTCCGGTAGGAGCCCGCTGCCTTTCTCTAGCCGGGTAGTGACTTCGCAATTAATCATGGCTTTGGCGCGGAGCCTGGCTCGGGCGGAGTCGGACAGAAGACGAATTCCGGCGTCCCACTTTTGATGCTCGTATTCGACTGCCGCGTCGAATGCCAGAAAGACATCAAAGGCGAGCTTACCGGTCTCCGGACTTTGGAAATTGCGGATGTCGAGGATCAGTGTATCAGCCAACTTGGGGGCGGCGACACGAATCTTGCGCCAGTCGCCGTCGTTCTTATCGGCATATTGCAAGTGGGGATGAGGGATAAGCGCCCCGCCGCTCCATTTGACGCCGCGCGCCACCGGTTTAGTGTGTCCCCACCCGCGGCTGCCTTCGTAAAGAACGCCGGGAACATTCTTGACCAAGTAACCCCGCAGAGCGCCAGCGAGCACATCCGTCGAGGCGGGTGAAACGAATGTCGCTAAATTCGGCGGCGGAATTCTTGGCAAAGGCGAGCCGGCCAGAACGAAACTGGCCCCACTGCCGGTAACCAAAAACAAAACGGCTATTTTCGAGCGCATGGTGATCTCTCGGTCTCGGGATCCTGCTCGGCAACTTTGTTAAAGCCATTGTGCCTATCAACGAACGATATCCCACGACCGCAAGAAGAGCGGAATAGCAAAAACGCCGAATTGGTCTACAATTTTCGTACAGCTGGAATAGATTTTCGCGAAAAATAAGAATTTGTAGGAAGAATCTGCATATACTATCATTGCGAACACTACTGTATGCCTGTACAAGTACGGTAGTGGGGAGTTTGCCGAGGAATGAACGTGTCGAAGTCCTACGAAACCATCGGCGTCAGCCGCTTGCCGCGGATTGAGTGGCTGGAGCGAAGCGGGTTTGTTCTGCACCCAACGCCCCTGGGAGAGGCGCCGGAAGTATTGGGCCTCAACTTAACGCGCGGCTGCGGTCAGCGTTGCGCATTTTGCTCCATTCGTGCCTTCCCCGGTTACACGGGGGATCAAGTCCTTCAAGTATATAAGAACACGGCCGCCCGACTTGATGCTGAGCTAGCGCGGCGTAAGAATCTCCCGCGCGCGGTGTTCCTGAGCCCATCTTCGGATCCTTTTCCTCCTTTCAAGGAAGTTCAAGCCGAAGCAGCTCGGGTCATTCAAGTGCTGGGCGAAAGAGGCGTTCAGGCATGGATCATGACGCGCGGCTTTATCCGGCCTTCTGTCTTGAAAGTGCTCGCGCAAAAGCCGGGGTCCGTGAAAGTCACGTTCGCCATGACCACGCTCGATAGAGCCTTGCAAAGAAAAGTGGAATCGCTAAGCGCTCCGCCGCGCATGCGACTGAGGCAAATGGCCGAATTGCAGCGCATGGGTATTGCCGTCAAGGCAGCGCTTGAGCCTCTCATCCCCGGTTTGACGGATACGCGCGAAAACCTTGAGCCTCTGTTGGAAGCGCTGGCCAAGGCTGGGATTCGGCAGATCACAGCAGGATATCTATTCGAACGGACAGGCATCGCGGAAAATCTGCAACCGGTGTTGGAAGAGGAAAAGCTCGACGATGATTTTGTGAAGGCGTACTATTCCGGGTCTTGGCTGCGAGCGCCGGGCATGGCATCCGCCCGCTATCTTTCGCGCAGACAACGCCAGCGCGGCTATGCGAGCTTGATGGCGCTTGGCTCCAAGTTGGGCATCACGGTAAGCGTGTCAGGGGTTTTGAACCCGGACTTTCAGGCGCCGCGAATAGGACCCTCTTCGCCATTCTCCCGTCAACCGCTCTTGCCGCTTATGGGTCAGCAAGTTTGACTAAGATCCCTCGCAAAGACGCGAAGGCGCCAAGGTACAAACAAAAACGTTGCTTTTTATTTCTTTGCGCCTTCGTGCCTTTTCGAGAGTCTCTCCTCCCTTCGATTCGATCTGCTATATTATCTTTCACGGCAACGGAACGTCGTCCCCTCCTCCCTACACGGAGCTGGTGAAAAGCCCGCCTTCCTCGACGCTTGGTAGTGCTCATGGCCTTTGAACCGGCGCACACTCTCAAATCACGCACGTACGTCGGCTTGATCGTGGCCCAATTCTTAGCAGCGTTTAACGACCAGGCCATTCATGCCTCGGCGATGTTTTTCGCCATTAGCCGCCGGACCATGACTGAGGCCAACGCCATCACGTTGATGCCGATCCTGTTTTACCTGCCCTGGGCCATATTCCCGACCATTGCAGGCTATCTTTCCGATCGGTTTAGCAAGCGAAGTTCGCTGGTTTTCTGGAAATTCGCCGAGATCGGCATCACGCTCATCGCGCTCTTGGGCTTTTACCTGGGCAGCGTGGAAGGCCTGGACATCGGGCCCATCTTGGTTCTTTCCACCGTCTTCTTGATGGGCATGCACAGTGCGTTTTTCGTGCCGGCGAAATACGGCGCCATGCCCGAGATTCTACAGCCGCACCTGCTCTCCAAGGGCAACGGCATCCTAGAGTCAGCCTCGTTTCTTGCCGTGATTCTGGGAACCGTGTGCGGCGGCATCCTTTCGGATGAGAATGTATTCAAAGGGCAAGAATGGTTGATCGGGCTGCTTTTGGTGATCTTGGCGGTCATCGGCGCTTTGGCAAGTCTGTTGATCCAGCGCATGCCGGCCGCCAACCCGGGCAGGCCGTTTCCCGCCAATCTCTTCAAACCGCTGGCCCTGAACCTGAAAGCGATGTGGAAATCCCGGCCCCTCCGGCTGGCGCTCATGGGATTGGCCTTTTTCACATTCCTTGTCGCGTACATGCGCGCCACTGTTTATATGCACGGCGAATCCCAGGTGCCCCACTGGCGCGAGCTGAGGACGAGCGTCATCGTCGGCATGACAGCCATAGGCATCAGCGTCGGCGGCTTGGTGGCCGGGTTTCTTTCGGGCGGCAAGATCGAGCTGGGTTTGGTGCCTTTCGGGGCCTGGGGCATGATCATCTCCTGCGGCGTGGCCTCCGCAGTCCTCTTTCATTTGTCGGGGCTGATCGTTTGCATCATTCTGATCGGCTTCTTCTCCGGCTTTTACACCGTGCCGCTTTTCACGCTGCTCCAACATCGCGCGCCCAAGTCGAGCAAAGGCGATTTTGTCGCCACCAACAATTTCGCCAGCGTCGTTGGCGCCATCACCGCCTCCATCCTGTTCAAAGTGCTGGTTTTAGGCGCGGAGGCGACCGGCCTGGCGCCTGTCGTGCCGCAAATTGACAAGATCGCTCAAGGTCGCCTTGACGATTTGCATTACGACAAGCACGGCCGGCTCCGTCGCATTCAAATCGACGGCCAGGAGCTGCCTAGGGGCGAATATGAATTGGCCAGTCGACATCTGGACGAGGGAACGAACGTAATCGTCAGCAAGTACACGATCGAGAACCAGGATTTCTATCGCGTTCGCGACGCCGCCATGCCCCTTGCCCCGGCTTATAATAAGGAACCAATACCGAAGTTTCTTTTCTTGGGCGCCGGCTTCATCACGTTTGTCATCCTGGTGGCTTTGCGCCACGAGTTGCCGGATTTCTACGTGCGGACATTGCTGTGGCTGCGCGCGTTGCGGCGTTATCGGATTACGATTGTCGGGATTAACAACCTCCCAGGCGATGGACCGATCATTCTGGCGACCAACTGCGAGAATGTCGAGCAGTGCCTGGAGGTTTTATCCGGCACCGACCGCTATACGCGCTTCGTTTATGTGGACAAAAATGGCGAAACCCCGAAGAACGGTTGGCTGCTGGGCCGTGCGACGCGGCGATCCGAGCTAGGCCGAGTCAGCTTGAAAGACAACGAGCCGAGCGGCTGGGAAAAACTGGTTGATCCCGCCGTGCAGTTTCTGCGCAAAGGTTACATTCTAGGTTTGCAAGCCGTGGATGCGACCGCGGATCCAAGTCTGGAACGGTTTCTCGCCAGCGTCACCAAGGAGCAGCCGGCCGCGCTTTTGCCGGTATTTTGCGGAAAACCCGGCGACACAACGGCGCCCGACCACGCGGGCAGAGGATCCCGTCCGGTGAATATCATCATTGGCAAGCCGTTGCCGCCTCAATCACCGGGAAAGGTGATCCGGTCGGAGATCGACAGCCTTCGCATTCAGCTTGAACAGATGGAAAATCAGGGAATTGTCGCCGCCACGTCGATGTTGCATTAATCAATGTAGGCAGTCGTGCAGACATTTCTGTGTGGCTATATATGAGCAGACAGAAATGTCTGCTCCACCGGACAGGCTACCGTAATGATTCGAGCGGGCGCAAGCGCATCGCGGACAGCGCGGGAATGAGGCCGCCGGCTGCGCCCATGAAGAGGGCGAAGAGAATACCGCCGGTCAAGATGTTGGCATCGACGACCAATTTCAACACCACGCTCTTGCCGCCGCCGCCACCGCTGACCACGCTCGTCGCGGTCAATCCATTGGCGAAGTAGCCCAGCGCGCAACCAAGCAGCCCGCCTACGAGGGCAATGAACAACGATTCAAGAAAGAACGAGATGAGGATTTGCCGGCGCGCATAGCCGAGGATGCGCATGACACCGATATCCTTGGAGCGCTGGGAGATCGCCGCGAACATGGTGTTCATGACGCCAAAAACGCCGCCGATGCCGATGATGACCGTCACGACGGCTGTCGCGATAAGAAACTGCAAATTGGTGGCGTTTAGCTTGTCGTAGTAATCTACCTCGCGCTGAACTTGAACCTGCACTTCTTTGACTGATTTCGTCAGCTCCTTGGAGATATCCAGGGCCATGTCTTTATCTTTGACGCGAGCGATGCACGTGGTCCATTGCTCCTTGCCAAAAGGCCCGACGATCTGCATCTTGGCCCAGACTTCGGAATCGAACGTCGACCCGGCCGATTGCAGGATGCCGGTAACGATCCATTTGCGGTCGCGGGCTTCGAAGAAATCGCCGACTTGCAACGGCCGATGATAATGATCTTTGCCCAGCTCGCGAGCGATGCCTTCACCGATAACGGCCTGAATGGCTTGTTCGCTCGTTGGTTCCCCGCTTTCCGTGCGCTCGATGGGCTGAACGCCGGCCTCGGAATACCATTTGCCGCCCGGGTACATTTTGAGATTGTGGACTTTGGCCGTCATGGCGGGATCGGAAAGTCCGCGCAGTTGCAGAAAGCGACGGCGGCCATTTGGCTTGCCGTCAATGATGATCGGTTGGGCAACCACAATGTAGGCCTCGAGGCTAACCAGGGGGTTGCCTTCATCGTCGGTAGCTAATTGCTCGCGCTGCGCCTGGGTCATGAAGTATATCGGGCTGGAGCTGCTGGCGTTGCCCAGGTTGCTCATCGATTCATCGAATGCTCCGTCCGAGAGAATGACAATATTCGCAGGCACGGCGCTTTGTTGGGTCAACGCATACAAACCGTTGACAAACGCCAGCATGACGATCATGAGGCTTATGACGAGCGTGAATGCCAAGGAGGTCAGAATGGTCGTTCGCCAGCGGACTGTTAGATTGCGGACGTTGTAGCTGAGGGGCACCTTGCCCACGGATAGCAGGACGACAAATAAGATAGCGAACGGAAGTAGGCCAATCGCTATTAACATTCCGGAAGTACCCAACTGGGCCTTCCCATATGGCCAGATCAGAGGGATTAACTTCAGGTAGCCCTTCGTCCCATAAAGGAGCCCT
>JBJMQT010000135.1:0-78377 GCA_045802525.1 Gemmataceae bacterium | reverse complement strand
TGGAGCCAGGACGACTACTGGGGCATCGCGGCCTTCTTCGGAAGAGTCGGCCGGAAAAACATTGCCATTCCGGGAGGATTTCAGAATCAAGCATTGCAAGACCAGGCCATCTTTACCCGGCCTTCCGGCTCTGTAACAAATAAGCGCACCGGCAAGGCGGCCATCATGAAGCCTCTGGACGGCGAGCCGATGAAGGATATCGGCCGGGAAGAGGATCCCCGCGAAAAGCTGGCGGAATGGATGATAGACCCGAAGAATCCCTTCTTCGCCCGCGCGGTCGCGAATCGCTACTGGGCACATTTCTTTGGCCGGGGCTTGGTCGATCCCTTGGACGATATGCGCGTAACAAACCCGCCGTCCAATCCGGAGCTTCTAGAGGCGCTCGCCAAGGACTTGGTGGACAGCAAGTACAGTCTTAAACACTTGATCAAGACTATCTGCAAGAGCCGGACGTATCAGCTAAGTTCGGTTCCGACCGAGTTTAACAAACACGACAAGCAGAACTACGCCCGTTACTACCCCCGCCGCCTGAGTGCGGAGGTATTGTACGACGCCGTTTGCCAAGTCACGGACAGCCCAACCCCGTTTAACGGCCTGCCCCAGGATAAGTTCGCACCGAAGCGGGCAATCATGCTGCCCGATGAATCGTTCAGCTCTTATTTCCTCGACGTTTTCGGACGTCCGCAGCGCATCAGCGCCTGCGAGTGTGAACGCGTCGGCGAGGCCAACCTCGCTCAAGCTTTGCACTTGCTGAACTCGGATGAGGTTCAAGGCAAACTGTCGCGGGGCGATGGCCGAGCCGACAAATTGGCCAAAGATCCACGCCCAGACGCGGAGAAAGTTGAGGAGCTTGTCATGTGGGCCTATGCCCATAAGCCTTCCCAAGAACAAGTAAACGCGGCGCTGGGCCACATTAACAAGCATGCCCAGAACAAGAAGGTCGCTTATGAAAACCTTCTATGGACTCTGGTCAACACAAAGGAGTTTCAGTTCAACCACTAAGTTTCTTCGTTATCATGGGAAATGAGTCTCGGCGGAGGCGCCGGCCTCCGCCGATTTTGTTGACTCATCTTGAATAATCGTTATTCCTTTCCAGACGCCTCTGACCGATTTCTTTGCGGCAATCAAATCAGCCGGTCGGCCCCTAAAGGCTCGCCTACACTTTGGAATTATTTCTGCCACGCCTTACTATCGGGAATGGCCGATGGAAGACGTGAGGCCGCATTCACCTTTGCTTTGACGACACGCTTCAAGTTCCGCCAAGTATGCCGGCGCACAGGCCACACCTTGATTCGAGAATCGTCCACAGGGCGGTGGCATCGCTATCAGCTTTGGCCTTGCTCTTGCTCTGTGAGTCCGAATTCGGCTCAGATGCGTTTCATTTTAGTACAAACCCACCACAGCCCTTCGAAGACTGCGCTACTCCGGACAGCGGCGTCTTCGAGCCAGTAGGTCATCCGGAAATCGAGCGGAAGCAATTCCTCGCCCGCTTAGGCGTCGATCGATGGCATGCGGCAGGGATCACCGGCCGGGGCGTTAAGGTCGCCATTTTGGATTCCGGATTCCGAGGTTACAAAGCCCAGCTTGGCAAAGCGCTGCCGGCACAAATAAAGGTTCATTCTTTTCGAGCGGACGGCAACCTGGAAGCCCGGGACAGCCAACATGGAATTCTTTGCGCTGAGGTCCTGCACACCATCGCGCCCGATGCGGAGTTGCTCTTTGCCAACTGGGATCCGGATCGGCCAGATCAGTTTCTCGACGCGGTTCGCTGGGCCCGTAAGGAAGGCGCTCGCCTGGCATCCTGTTCCCTCATCATGCCTAGTTGGAGCGACGGCGAAGGACATGGCCCCGTTCACGATGCCTTAAGAGGCGTCCTCGGCGAAGGCTCCAAGAACGGAGATTTGCTCTGTTTCGCGAGTGCCGGCAATACAGCCGAGCGCCACTGGAGCGGATCATTCCATGCGGATCCGCGCGGCCGTCATGAGTGGGCTGCCGGGCAAATCACCAACTTGATCATGCCTTGGGGAAGCGACTCTGTCTCGGTGGAAATGTGTTGGTCGGGAGATGCAGACTATGAAGTTCTCGTAACCGATAATGCCACAGGAGAAAAGGTGGCTCGGTCCGAACCTACCAACAAGCTCAAACGAGTCTGTGCCATTGCTCGGTTTAATCCCCAATCGGGCCGCCTTTACCAAGCTCAAGTCACACGGATATCGGGAAAACCGGGCGATTTCCATTTCGTCGTATTGGGAGGCGGCCTCAAATACGCCAAGGCGCAAAGCAGCATTCCTTTCCCGGCAGATGGGCAGGATGTGGTGGCAGTCGGCGCTGTGGACGAGCAGGGCCGCCGGCTCTCTTACAGTTCATGCGGTCCGAATTCCCGGCAGCCCAAACCCGACTTGGTGGCGGCCGTTCCTTTTTACAGTTTATGGCGATCGAGGCCGTTTGCCGGAACCTCGGCTGCCGCGCCCCAGGCTGCCGGACTGGCCGCTTTGATTTGGTCCCGTCACTCAGGTTGGACGGCCAACCAGGTTCGGGAAGCTCTTCGTCTTTCTGCTCACGACCTCGGTCCCAAAGGCCATGATTGGGAAACCGGCTACGGCTGCGTGGCTTTGCCGATTCTGAAATAGGCGCGGCCTGGCTTTCCTCTCTAAATCTCTTTCAGCCCGCGAAACTCCAAATCGCTACTGGACGACCCATTCAACCCATCCTGCTTTTACTTGGCATGGACAATACTCTTTAGCAAACGTATCCACCGAGTGGGCATACTCTCTCTATCTAGGAATTGCAGGGTAGTTTCCGCTTGAATTCGTATTGCTACAGATCGACCATCGTGCAGCCTCCGGGTTGTTGAGGAAGTCATTATGTCCCGCTGTCGTAAGGGCATGGGGATTTGGGTGCTGCTGCCCTTACTATGTATGGCTCGCCCGTCTCTTGCCACGGAACCCATCGCTTCCGCGCGTTCACAACTTGCGCGCATCATCCGACGGCCCGATTGGCTACCCAAGTATCATCTTGCCATTCAGCTCGACGTCGAGCGCCACGTTGCCAAAGTCCACATGTGGCTGGTCTGGAAAAATCGGCATGAACGCGCCGCCAAGGAGTTGGTTTTCAACGCCCATTCCCATTACCAGGTGCCTAAATCGGAAATCGGCCTCTTTGCCAAGACGCTTGAAATCCTACGCATGAGCCCCGGCGACGGACTGGATACGGGCGAGCCCCCTCTGGAGATCACCAAGGCGACCTGCGAAGGCTTTGATCTTCCCGTCAACTTCGAGGGCGATACCAATACGACCCTCATCCTGCCCTTGCCAAGATCCGTGGCCAAGGGCGAGAGCGTCACCCTGGAGATGGAATTCCTGATGCACCTGCCCCAAAAGCAAGGTCGCTGGGGCCAATGGAAAGGGGTCACCTATCTCAGCAATTGGTTGCCGGTTCTGGCCTACTACGACGAAAAAGGTTGGCAGCCAACCCCTTTCATTCCCTGGCACCAACCGTTCTTCAATGAGTCGTGCGTCTACCAAGTCCGCGTTGTGCTTCCGCATGATCAAAAAGTCGCCTGCACCGGGACCATTACCGCCACCCACGAAGTGAACGAGCGCTGGAAGCAAGTCGACATCATCGCTGACGGCGTACGTGACTTTGCCTTTCTATGCAGTGATCGCTTTGAAGAATTTACGGACGAGGTTGCCGGCATTCGGCTC
The DNA here is from genome assembly GCA_045802525.1 of Gemmataceae bacterium. Classification (GTDB taxonomy): domain Bacteria; phylum Planctomycetota; class Planctomycetia; order Gemmatales; family Gemmataceae; genus JBJMQT01. Next base: position 74,673 of record JBJMQT010000135.1, on the reverse strand, counting down.
CACTGCCTGGCCTTTCCCGAACATGAACACTATGCCCGCGAGATGTTGCGCATCGCCGGCGAGGCCATCCCCGTTTACAGCAAATGGTTCGGCCCTTATCCGTATAACGATTTCACACTCGTCGAGTCTTTCTTTGGTTGGAACGGCAACGAATGCGCGACCCTCGTCATGATCGATGAGCGCGTCTTCGGCATGCCTCATTTCGCGTGCGGCTACGTCGAATACTTGATCTCGCATGAGACCTGCCATCAATGGTGGTACAACTTGATCGGCACCAACGGCTACTGCGAGACCTGGATGGACGAGGCCATGGCCACCTACTTCTCCCATCGCCTGCTCAATCAGAAATTCGGCATCAATAACAACCTCATGTCTTACCCGAGCGGGCTCGAATGGCTGCCCAACATCGGCCGGGAAAACTACCGCCTGTACAGCATGTACGGCGCTATGCGCCGTGGCGATGCCAGCCCGATCTTGCAGCCGATTTCCGATTTCCATCATGTCATCAACCTGTTCTCCATGGTGTATGACCGGGGCAGCAAGGTCGTCGGCATGATCGAGAATCGCATGGGCGAAGACGCGTTCTTCGATTTCCTGCACGTCGTCTATCGCAAGTACAGCTTCGGCATGCTGCGCGTCGCCGACTTCCAACAGGAACTCAAAGAGTACACGCGCAATGACGACTGGGATGATTTCTTCCAAAAATGGCTCAAGGAAATCGGCACAAGCGATTGGGCCATCAAAAAGGTAGACGTTGAACCGCTGGCCGGCGGAAACGGTAAACCGCACTGGGCGGCCGATATCCGTGAAGCTCTCCACCACAACTCAGGCGCCGCCAAGCAACCGTGCAAGGTGACCGTCATCTTGGAACAGCGGGCCGAGTACGATGAGCAAACCGTGCTTGGCTTCTGCTTAGATGACGGCGTGGGCGCCAAAGGGCTCGACCCGCGCACGTGTCCGTGCCAGATTCGCATCCCGATACTTCCCGAAACCCAGGTGCTGCAAATTGACGACCCGCCCGCGCGCGTGGAAACGCTGCCCGGCCACCGGGTGCGCGTGGAAGTGCTTTTGCCTTGCAAGCCGATTCAGATCGCCGTGGATCCCGATCAAGTGCTGGTCGATAAGGATCCTTCCAACAACTTTTGGAAGTCGCCCGTTCGCTACCGCATCACGCCGGCCTACACACTGCTTGAAGAGACCGACCTGACCAATGCCTACGACCGCTGGAATGTGATCCTGGGTCCCTGGTTTTACGGCTCGGCTTATGACGACGTCTGGTACTCGCGCTCGACGATGTTCGGCATCCGAGCCGGTCTCTACCGCACCCAGGAATTCAAAGGCGGCGTCTATGCCGCCTATCGTTCGGACTTCAACGATTTCGTGGTCGGCGCGGACGGCCTATGGGATCATTGGCCGTTGCCGCATACCCAGGTCGGTTTCAATTTTGAGAAGCGCGTGGCAAAATTTGTCAACGAAGACAGCAGCCCCAGCCGGGCATCGGTCTTCGGCCGCTACGTGCTCGAATATGGGTCGAGCCTCTATTTGCCGCCGATTGAGTTCATCGAAACTTTTGGCGTCTACCAAGAAAACTTCTTGCCGTTTCCCCGCAATCAGCTTCCCGGCGCGACCCGTTATGACAATGAGACGATGGCCGGGCTGCATTATCACCGCAACTATCTGACGCCCTATTGGTCTCCCGAAGGCGGGTATCAAATAGACGTCACTTACGCCGGCGGCGTCGGCCGGTTCGAGAGCGACGATAAGCTGCAAAGCGTCAACAAGTTGAACGAGCTGAAACCCGTGCATCAATTCACGGGCCAAGTCTCCGCCGTCAAATGCTTGCCCGATTGCAGCGGCTGGGTGGATGAAGAGACACGCTTCGGGCGCTGCGCCGGGCCGATTCTCCATTATTTGGCGGATACGCAATTGGCTTTACGGCTCTATGGCGGCGCGGCTTTGCCTAGCAACTCCGAGGCTTTTCCCCTAGGCGGCAGTGAACTCTTTCGCGGCTTCGATCAACAAGAACGGCAGGGCAGCCTGGTTTGGGTTGGGAGCGTCGAATGGCGCTTTCCCCTGGCGCGCGATTTGACGTGGGATTTCATCGACCATGTCATGGGCGTTCGCAACATCCAGGGCGCCGCGTTTTATGATGTGGGCGATGCCTATGTCAAAGGCCAGTCCTATGGCCCGGTCGCCCACGCCGTCGGCGCCGGCCTGCGCATCGACGTCTCCTGGGTCGGCTTCGTCGAGCGCTCCATGCTCCGCTTCGACGTAGCAAAAACCGTTAACGTCGACAGCCCCGTCCAATTCTGGTTCGGGATTGTGACGCCGTTTTAGCCCCTCGGCGGGCGGGACCGCGTTGAAGGTTTGAGGCCCCGCCCCCCCAAAGCTTCTCAAAATCAAAGGTGGCCAGGCCAACTGCGGGGCCACCTTTGTCCGACGTTGGCCAATTTGGCTGGCCACCTTTGACCGACGTTGGCCACCTTAGTTGGCCACCTTTGACCGACATTGGCCACCTTGGATGGCCACCTTTGACCGACGCCGGCCACCTTGGAAGGAGAGACGCCCAAGACAACGAAAGAGCGCAAGTCGGCCTCAGGTGTTCAATTATTGATCACCCTGTGGCGCAGTGTTGGTGGGACCAGAGGGTGGGCACTTGGGCCAGAGGGTCAGGTGCCCGAGACCTTCAAAAGCCACGAAAAGACACGAAAAACAACAAATGCTTTCCATGGGTCTGTTTTCGATGCCCACCGAGCGCGTAGCCGCCGATCCAAACGTTAAAGTGGGCGTTGCCGAGTGGCCTTGCAGCGCGGCCCCGTCGTCTATTGCCTCGAAGGCGTCGACAACGATAGTCAGGTTCGCAATCTGTGCCTGCCTGAGGCAGCTTCCTTCCGTGCGATGTTCGTAAAAGATCTTCTAGGCGGCGTAGAAGTCATTCACTAAGCAAAAAAGAATAAGAGATGACTAGCACTGACGCCTAGACGCCTGGTAGGCTTGGATCTAATCGCTTAAATTGACTGCACCATTCGTGGTTGTCGCACTTCGACAATGCTGAGCGCGGCGCAGGTCGCCGCGTCTCTGGGCGCGAGCGACTCAATCACATTAAGACCGACCTGGATCGTATGAAAAGCCTCAACCAGTTGCCCGAGATCGCTGTACGCCGCCGTTACGAAATTCCCAAAGTCATATTGGCGACGCTGGCACTTTTGGGCTTATTGGCTCTGGTCGGCCTGGGGTGTTACGTCGGCTTTTGGCAACTTTGGGCCGGCTATCATCATCGCCAAGCCCATCAAGCGATTGCTCGCCGTGATTTTGAAGCGGCGCATGCCCATCTATGTTTATGTTTGGAGATCTGGCTCCATAGCGCCGAGACGGAGTTTGAAACCGCGCGGGTCGCTCGCCGGGCCGGACGTTATGCCGAAGCGGAGAAGCACCTGAAGATTTGCAAAGAACTCAGGTGGGCGCCCGAGAGCGTCGAACTTGAACAAGTTTTACTTCAAGCTCAACGCGGCCATACCCAAAAATATGAAGACGTCATGGTCGATTGGATTAACCGTGAGCACCCCGACTCCGTGCTCATTTTGGAAGCTTTCAGCTGGGGTTACATAAAGAACTATGAGTTGGTTCATGCCCTGCAATGCCTGGAGATTTGGCTGAAAAAAGAGCCGGACAATGTTCAGGCTTTAATCTGGCGCGGGGATGCTCGCGAACGCATGCGCCGCATGGAAGACGCCGCCGAGGACTATAGCCGGGCGGTTGAACTAGACCCCGACAATGAACAGGCTCGCCGGCTGCTGGCGAATTATCTTATTTACAGCCACCAAGGAACTAGCGCAATCGAGCACTTTCAATGGCTCCGCCAGCGTTTTCCCAGCGACCCAGGCGTGTTGTTGGGCCTGGCCCGGTCAATGCAAGAAATTGGCAGACCCGAGGAAGCCGGCCAACTTGTGGATCAATTGCTCGAAGAGGATCCCCGGGACGCCATGGCCCTTTCGGAAAAGGGCCGATTAGCGATGGAAGAAGGGAAATTCACCGAGGCGGAAAACTGGCTGCGTAAAGCCGTCGCTCTAGCGCCCTATGAAAAAGAAACGCTTTTTTCCTTTTGGCAATGTCTCGAAAAGCAGCAGAAATTTGACGAAGCGAAGAAATGGAAAGCCCGGTTCGATCAGGTCGACATCGATCTGATCAGAATGACGGAGGTCATGATGCAAATTCGACAAACGCCGCGCGACCCCAACCTGCGATTGCAGGCGGGCAAGCTCCTAATTGAAAACGCGCAGGATGTCGAGGGGCTGCGCTGGTTGGACAGCGCCCTCCAGCAGGATCCGAACCATCAGCCGACGCGACAATACTTGGCCGCCTATTTTGAAAAGCGTGGCGATCAACGCCGCGCTGCTTACTTTCGCCAGACGGCGAACGTCGAGGGAGCGGGCGTCTCTTTACAGGGTAATGTCTCCCCCTTGCTGCAAAAATCCGGCCGCATTGATTCGCCCCGCATGCCCTGACGACAAATGCTTATGCAAGTCCTGACCTACCGGCGAAGTGTTGCAAGCTTATTGGGCCTCGGGCTCGCGGCGTTGGCTGTTGGGGTTTATTGCTGGTTCCATTTCACGCATGCATTCACGGCGCAGCAACATTACAAGGCGTTGCCTGCCGAACCGATCCAGGCAAGCAGCGAGGAGGTGCACCGGTTCTGCGGCGCTTGCCATGCCTATCCACCGCCGGAAACCTTCCCGCGGTCCGCCTGGAAAAAGGAAGTCCGGCAAGGTTACGATTTCTTTCAGTATTCGACGCTATCGATCCGCCCTCCTGCCCTGGAAAGCGTCGTCCGCTATTACCAATCGCGAGCTCCTGAAGACCTCCTAATTGACCCGCCCGCCAATTCGACCAGCCCCCCCAAGGGACATCTCCAAAAAGAAACCATGGAGATCCCCGGAGCGGAATCGTCGCCCGCTATCTCCAATGTCAACCTCGTCCACCTCTACGATGAAAGGAAACTTGACCTGCTGACATGCGATATGAACACGGGCAGCATCATGGTCATGAAGCCTTATGACGAAGCGCCTAGCTACAAGATTCTCGGCACCGTGCCCCATCCCGCCCACGCTGAGGTTGTCGATCTCGATGGCGATGGCATTAAAGACATCCTTGTCGCCAGCTTGGGCAGCTTTAATCCAACAGACGCCAAATGCGGCAGTGTGGTCTGGCTCAGAGGCAGACCGGACGGGTCTTTTACACCCATCACCTTGTTGAAAGGCGTGGGCCGGGTGGCCGATGTTCAGGCCGCTGATTTCCGCGGGACGGGGAAGCTTGATCTTGTCGTCGCTGTTTTCGGCTGGCGAACTACCGGAGAAACACTCTTCCTTGAGAACCAAACAACCGACTGGAATGAACCGAAATTCGTTCCTCATATCCTCGATGATCGCCACGGCGCGATCCATATTTGTGTCGCCAATTTGAACAATGACCGTAAGCTCGACTTCGTTTCGCTCATCAGTCAAGAGCATGAAACGATTGTCGCATTCCTGAACGAGGGCGCGGGAACGTTTCGCAAGGAAATCATCTATACGGCCCCCCATCCGGCCTATGGCAGCAGCGGCATTCAACTGGTCGACATTAACGGCGACGGCAAGCTGGACGTCTTGTATACCAACGGCGATACGCTCGATTTGCCGGCCCTAGTTAAGCCGTACCATGGAGTCCAATGGCTCGAAAACAAAGGATCATTTCCCTTTGAGCATCATCCGATTACAGCGCTGCCGGGCGCGATGCGCGCCGTCGCTGCGGATTTCAGGGGCGAGGGTCAAATGGATGTCGTCGCCGTCAGCTACTTAGCCAAAGAAAACTTCCCCGATCGGGAGCAACGCGGACTTGATTCGGTCGTTCTGCTGGAGCAAACGACGCCCGGCACATTTGTGCGGCATTCGCTGGAAATGGGCACGTGCGATCATATGTCCTGCGTAGCCGGGAGTTGGGACGGAGACAACTCAATTCATCTCGCCGTCGGCAATTTCAGCATGTCGCCGAGGTCGAAACAATTGCACCCGGTCTCGTTCTGGAAAAACCAGGGCAAAAGTCGCTAAGCACGGGTTAGCTGTAAGGCGGTCGATCCGTCGCTTGAGGCACCCACTTTAGTTCCTTGCAAGCCTGAAGGTGGCCTCGGCATCGGCGGAGCGGCCGGCCTCCCTTGTCGCCCGAGTTGCTTCAAAAGGGATTACTTGCTTGACACCGGTTTCAAGCCAGGTTACCTAGGAGTGTTGGTCCTTATTTAGATTGGAAGGTAAATCCTTTTAGGCTAATGCATTTTTCTGTTGGGCGAAAAAGCTTGGTAAAGGTCACACTTTCCAACTTATCGGGGGTAGAAACCTGGAGGAGGTTTGATGGAAGCGGCTTGGGTTGCTGTCGAGCTCTCTTTTATTAATCTCCTTTACTGCTAATTATCCAGCCGAATGTTTCGCCATGCCGCAGAATCCAATCACCCGCTCTCCCAAATCTTGCAAGCTATCAAAGGAATCATGCGATGTCAGTTTCCTTGGCAAGGCAACAAAGTCGTTATCGAATGCGGACAGTTCTGTTTAGTGTTTCGGCCGTCTTAGTGGTCGTTGCCGGAGCGGGTGCTTGGTGGGCGTACAGCACTTTTTGGCAGCCGCCGCATGAACGAACAACACTGCGCGGCAATGAAGGCGCGGTCCGTGCGCTCGCTTACGCGCCGGACGGCAAGGTCTTGGCTAGCGGCGGTGACGATAGGTTTGTTCGCTTATGGGACCCAGTTGCGGGAACCCTGAGGCATACTCTTGAAGGTCATGAGTCTTCAGTGATGGCTCTCGCATTTTCGACCGACGGCAAGACCTTAGCAAGCGGAAGCCTCGAGGGCACGATCAAATTGTGGGATCCTGAGACAGGAAAGGAAACAGCCTCCAAGCTGGGCCAAAAGGGTGGCGGAGTATGGTCATTGGCCTTTTCTTCAGACGGCAAAATGTTGGCATCTGGAGGCAAGGACGGGAGTGTCAAAGTTTGGAACATCGATCTAGACGGGGAACCCAAGACATTGCAAGCCGGATTCCCCATTGCGTCTGTTGCCTTCACCCCGGACAGTAAGTCATTGGCCGGCGGCGGAGGAAATAATCTCAACGTCATTATCTGGGACGTTGACACGCTAAAAGAGCGCGGCAATATCTCGGAGGGGGCTTATGGCTCAATCCATGCCCTTGCTTTTTCGCCTAATGGTCAATTGCTGGCTCGAGGCACGTCTACATCCAAAGTAAAAGTCGTTAATGCCGAGACGACCAAAGAAGAAAGAATCTTTACGGGGCATACGGGAAACGTTTTCTGTGTCGCGTTCAGCCCGGACAGTAAGCTTCTGGCCTCCAGCGGGCCCGATGGCAAAGTGAAACTCTGGGACCTGGAAAAGGGAACAGAAAGAGCGACCTTGCCCGATAATCGCTCAGGGGTCAATGCTGTGGCGTTCTCTCCGGATGGAAAGACAGTCACTTCAGCCAGTGGAGACTTTTTCCACACGGGGGACGTAAAACTGTGGGATGTACCTGACAAAGAGAGATAAAAACGAGCCATCCCTTTTGGGCTCTCAAAGCACTGGCATTAAGCCAAGGCGCCCTCTGTCAACCGATCTGGAAATTTTTTTAATAATTTAGGGACTTGACACCGCCCTTGGGCGGTAGTACTTAGGAGGACGCCGCAAGATCTTGCTTTTGAGCAAGGAGCGCCAATTCAAGGGTCGTTTACTTGTCTTAATTCCTTGATCGTTTCTCTCTAACGAGGTGTGCGCATGCCAAAGTATTATGCACGATGGCGTCCATGGCGGATGAAGGGTTTCACCCTCATTGAATTGCTGGTGGTCATCGCCATCATTGCCGTTTTAATTGGACTGCTGTTGCCGGCGGTCCAAAAGGTTCGCGAGGCGGCCAACCGGATGAAATGCAGCAACAACCTAAAGCAATTCGGGTTGGCTTGCCATATGCATAACGATACCCACGGGTACTTTCCTAAGGCGGAGTTGCTTTTTAGTCCAGCCCAACTGGCCGCAGGTCAGCAGTGGGATGGCAACCACTGGTGGAACGCAGATAAGGGGAGCTGGTTGGTTGCTGCATTGCCTTACATGGAACAGGACAATTTGTTCAAATCCATTCCCGACATGGATGTCCCTGAGGATACAATATCCGCAGCGGGGTTAGCCAGCTCCGTCTCACGTAGTCTTTGCCCGCAAACCAAGCTTCCCTTCGGGCGCTGCCCGAGTGACGATTATGATGTTGACGCCGTCGTTTGCAACTATGTGGGCAGCCTGGGTCCGCAGTGCGCCACGGGTGGCTGCGGCACCGCCGACGACCCTTACATGATCTATTGCAATCGAGCCCCTGCTCAATTTCCCCAGTGGGGATACGGCGACAGTCCTGATCACGGCAATTCTTATAATTCCAATGATATAAGGGGCCTGTTCAACCGCCTGGGGGCCAAGATTACCCTCGGAATGGTGGCTGGGGACGGCACATCCAATACGATTATGATTGGCGAATCTTTGCCTAACGAACATGACCACCTTGCTCAGAATAACTGGGCCAGTTTCAATGGAGGCAATGCGCACTGCACGACCATCATCCCCATTAATCACAAATCGAACTATCACGATCCTGTTGGGGATCGATGTGCCAGGCCGCTCGAAAACTTCCAAAACTGGAACGTATCCTGGGGCTTCAAATCGCGCCATAGTGGCGGCACGAATTTTGTTTTCGCGGATGGTTCGGTTCACTTCATTACGGAAACGATCGAACACCGCACTTACCAGTTGCTCGGCTGCCGTAATGATGGACTGCCTGTGGATCTTCCCTGATTAATCGTTGCAGAGGCGCCCGGCTTGAACGCCAGGCGCCTCTGATGCTTGGTGAAAGGATCGCTTTCTATGCGCTCACGGCAGATTCTCAGAACCTTCGGTTTTATTTTGATAATGCTTGGGGTTGCTTGCAGTGGCAGCAAAAAACCCGTTAAGGTTGAAGGCATCGTGAAAGTGGGCGGAATACCGACCGCTGACGTATTGGTTCAGTTTTTGAGTCAAGAAAAGGATGGCCATGATGCGAATGGCACCACGGATGAGAATGGCGTTTTCCATTTGACCACTTTTAATACCAACGACGGCGCTTTGCCGGGATCTTATAAAGTCATCGTTGCTAAATCGAAAGCCGGAAGCGATACCGTAACCAAGGCAAACCCCAACGATACGGATGCCATGCGAAAAGCCATGATGGAAGGAATGGTAAATGGGGCCCGAAATCGCAAAGCGGCTCCAAAATCCGAACTTCCCGAGATCTATAGTAAAGCCGCTACTACAACCTTGAAGTACCAGATTCCTTACGACGGCAAAATCGAGATTGAGATACCTTCGAAGTGAGGAAAATGGTCCGGGCTGTTTTCCATTCTTGTCCCTCAAAGCGGGCGGCCTTTGTAATAGGCCGCCCGCTTTGATTGCTTTGAGACGATAGAAATGTTTTGTTCCCGTCGCCTTTTAATATGGCTTGCCTGCCTCGCTTTGATAGGCGGTTCGGCGGCGGGGGCTTACGCCTGGTGGAAAGCGGCAAGTAATCCTGACACTCGTTTGCGCCAAGGCGTCGCGGCGCTCCAAGCCGGCAATACGCAACAAGCCGAGCACTTGATGTGGCTTTTAGAAGCCGGCGGCCACAAAGACCAAGCTCGCCTCCTGCGTGGCCACCTGTTCTTTCAGGAAGCTAAACCCCAATTAGATGCCAATCGCGTTGGAGGGAGTGAGCACCTGCTAAGAAGCTGCCTTAGCGAGCTGAACAAAATTCGCGATCGGGGCGATTTGCGACTTCAAGCCTTGGCCCTTTCGGGACAATGCCTGGTCTACCTGGGGGATTATGCCAAAGCGGAAAATGCGCTATTGGGCGTCTTGAAGGAGGATCCGGACCATATCGACGCGCATCGAAGCCTGGCGGCTCTTTATTACAATCAAGGCGCCAGTTCGCTAGCAGTTCAACAGCTTCGAGATGTGGCGCGCCTGGATGAGAACGATGCTCGGCCGCATCGTTTCATGGGCTCTATTTACAAGGACCTCGAGCAATACGCGCTGGCTATTCCGTGTTATGAAGCCGCCCTCGAGCGCCGCCTCAGCGACAACGCCGCGCACGAGGCCCGCGTAGAACTGGCCGAGTGCCTCGTCAAGATCCTCGATTTCGAACGCGCCTGGCCTATGCTTGAGAACGAGCCGGCCGGGAGCGCCGATCTTGTCGCCGTGCGCGGTGAATGTCTTGTAGGGTTAGGGCGGACCGCCGAAGCTCAAGCCGCATTAGACGAAGGCCTGAAAAGCTATCCGCGCTCTGTCATCCTCTTACAGCACCGAGCCAAGCTCTATCAAGAAACTCACCAGCCCCAAATAGCGGCCACTTTGCTTGAAAGCGCCATCAAGATTAATCCGGGCGATTATCCTTCTCACTTCCTATTGGCCCAGGTCTATGAGAGTTTGGAACGCCCCGCGCAAGCTGCGGAACAACGGCGGTTAAGCGAGCAAATCAAGGGTTATCTTGTGGAAATGAATCAATTACACAATGAAGTCCTGAGCGATCCCTGGGATGCCGACGTTCGCCGCCGCCTCGCCAATGTATCGCTGAAATTGGGCCGGCCCGACGAAGCGAATCTCTGGCTCCAGGCTGCTGCCGCCTGCGCCCCGATTAACAAAGAGGCGGGGCTGACCGGACCGGACAAGAACTGAAGACACCTCACTTCCTCGAATAATTTAGCCGTTTTCGACAATGACACGGGCAATTGGCAGCTGCTATTAAATGGCCCATCATTTGCACAGGAACAGCCTACTTGCCCAACGTTGGGATTCATCACCTCGTCGATGACCGGACCCTTTGTGCGGATCACAGGTGCGACAGCCATGCCCTGTTTAAGCAACAAGGCCGGGTTCAGGGTTTTCCTGATCCGCCTGTAATATCTGCACCCGGTTTTTGACATTCAAGAGCAGACTATCAATACGGCAAAATTAAAGAGTCAAGACCGCGAACCTCTCGCGACTTGGCCAGAATATAGGGAAACGTCACATGAAAGCTGCGCTGACCGAGACGAAACTGCACCCCCAAATCCCTCCGCTTGAGGACTTTAGCTTTGTTGGTTCACCGGACACGACTCTGGGCGTCGAGCTTGAACTGCAAATAATCGATCCGGACAGCGGCGACTTGGTGCCCGGCGCATTGCGCATTCTGGATGCCTGCGCCGAGGAAAACATTGAAGGAGTAAGCGGAGAGTTTCTCCTTTCCATGCTGGAAATCAAGACCGCGGTTTGCGGCAACGTCGCCGAAGTAAAAGACGCTTTAGTTCGGACTTTCAGCCAAGTTCGAAACATTGCTTATTCACTTGGCTACGATTTAGCTATCGGCGGCACGCATCCTTTTGCCCGTCCTTGCACCAGCGCTATCTCACCGGAGGACCGCTATCAGCGCCTCCGAAAGGAGCAAGGGTGGCTGGCCTACCAGGAAGCGATTTTTGGTCTGCATGTCCATGTCGGTGTGCCTGGCGCTTTGGAGGCCATCGGCGTTGCCAATTTGATCGTGGAGTATTTGCCCCACCTGTTGGCCCTGTCGGCAAACTCTTCTTTTTGGGAAGGCGTGGATACCAGCTTTGCGTCGGTGCGGGCACGGATGTTTCGTCCCTCGGCGCAATCGGGCATTCCGCCTCATTTCAGCAATTGGGAAGAGTTTTGCCGCTATTGCAAGCTCATGCACGCGGGCCGGGCGCTTGCCTCAACCAAAGACCTTTACTGGGATGTTCGCCCGAGGCCCCATCTGGGCACGCTGGAATTCCGCATCTTTGACGCGCCAGCCAGTCTCTCAACTTTGCTGGGATTGACCGCATTGGCCCGTTGCCTGGTCATTGAAGGACTTCGCCTACTCAAGGAACAACCCGACCAGTTGGCGGGCGACCCGAGTCGCTATTTGCTGGCGAATGAAAACAAATGGCTTGCCGCCCGCTATGGCTTACAAGCGCCCTGTGTCCGCCGTCCCGGCGAAGAATGCCGGACCCTTGCTGAAGACACTGATCAGCTTCTGGACCGCCTTGAGCCGGTCGCTCGGGAAGCCGGTGAAGCGACTTTCTTGGACGCCTTCCAGCCGTTAGATCAGTTTGAATTGGGAGCCGACCGCCAGCGGCGCCTTTATCGCCAAACGGGCAACTGGCACGCCGTCGTCGCGGATATGAGAGATCGTTGGCTACAAGAAATTCATGAAACAGCGCCCGCCGGCCTGATAACCAGGCCCAATTCCTCGGAACGAAATCAAAGTGCTCTTCATGATCGCCGGCCTTCAGTTGACGGGCATCTCAAGCGACAAGAATGCGACCGGGCAGCTGTTCGCACAGGCCCGGCGACAGCAAACTGGGGCCAATCAACGGTTCCAGGACACAACTTGCGATAATTACCACGGTGTTGCAATGCTGACATTGATCGAGAATGGGGAAATCTATGCGCCTGAGCCAAAAGGCCGGCTTTCCGTCCTTTTGTCAGGCAACAAGATTCTCAAAACCGGCCCTGTAGATCGTCGGGCGCTTGACCGATTGGTAGTCGATTACGAGGTCATCGACGCCGCTGATCGATTGGTTGTACCGGGCGTGATTGATCCCCATGAACACCTGGTGGGTGGCACCGGCGAAAAAGGTTTCGGCTCTAAAACGCCGGAGATCTTCTTAGCGGAGATCGTCAGCGCGGGCATTACCACCGTTGTAGGCACCTTGGGCGTCGACAGCACGACGACGAACATGGTGGGCCTGCTGGCCAAAGTTAAAGCACTCCGCCAGCAGGGAATGGGCGCTTATCTCTACACCGGCGGCTATAACGTCCCGCCTTCCACGATCACGACGTCGGTTCGTGACGATATCCTGCTAATCGACGAAGTCATCGGGGCAGGCGAGATTGCCATTTCAGACGTCCGCTCTACGGACCCGTCGCCCCATGAGTTGGCCAAATTGGTAAACGACGCCTACGTCGGCGGCATTATAAGCGGCAAGGCGGGGATAACCCATTTCCACGTTGGCGAGAAGAAGAAACGCCTGGCCTTGCTGCGAACCGTTTTGGACGATTTTGACGCAGAAGCCGGGTCGCTTTATCCGACCCATGTGGAGCGGACCGAACCCCTCATGAAAGAGGCGCTGGAACTCGTCCAGCGGGGTTGCACGGTCGATATCGACGTAGTCAACAAAGACTTGCCCAAGTGGATGAAGTATTACTTCAACCACGATGGCAACCCGGCGCAACTAACCGTTTCGTCCGATTCCTTCTTGACCGGACCGCATAATCTGTTTGAGCAAATTCGGGCCTGTGTCTTGGATTACAAATTCCCGCTGGAGCAAGTCTTGCCCTTGGTAACCGCCAATACGGCCCGGATACTTAAATTAAACTCCAAGGGTCGCCTGAAAGAAAAAATGGACGCCGATGTCCTCGTGCTTGAACGCGACTCATTGGCGATCGTCGAAGTCATCGCAGGCGGCACAAGGATGGTTCGCGACGGACAATTGGCGGTCGCTGAAGGCTTCCTCGAAGGCAGCGACCGCACGATTGAAATGAGCGGAAAAAAAGCGCTAGAGAATGTTAGCGGCTGATAGAGACCGGTCCTAGTAATCTGGATTCGAAGCGCTACTGCTACTAGCACATTGAAAAACATACCTTCCAGCTCTCCTTTAGCTTCCTATTATTTACTGATAGGCCGTGATCAATTACTTGCAGTTCGTACGACCTTGACTGCTGGGCAACGGTCGCTTTCACTAGTCGAAAGCCAGTAACTTGGTAGGACGTTCTATGCGCAGTTTCGACAGCCTTTCCGAGCAGGAAATCTTGGCGCTGGCCATCTCTTTGGAGGAAGAGGACGCCCGCATTTACGAGGACTTTGCCGAGGGGTTGCAAACTGATTTCCCCGCTCAGGCGGCGCAATTCAAGGAGCTACGCATGGAAGAAGACGGCCATCGGCATCGCCTGCTCGACCTCTATCGACAGCGTTTTGGCGACCATATTCCACTAATCCGGCGTCAGGATGTGAAGGGCTTTGTCTCGCGCAAGCCGATTTGGTTGGTGCGTCCGCTCGGGCTCCAGGCGGTTCGCAAGGAAGCGGAATTAATGGAGTTGGAAACGCGGCGGTTTTACGAGAAAGCCGGCCGGCGGGCCACCGACGCCGGCATTCGGCAGCTGCTGGGCGATCTGGCGGAAGAGGAACGCCGTCATGCCCAGACCGCCGAAGCCATGGAAGCGACCGCGCCCAAGGAAGAGGAGGCTCAGGTCCGCCATCGGTTGTTTGTGCTTCAGGTCGTGCAACCGGGTTTGGCGGGATTGATGGACGGCTCAGTGTCAACGCTGGCCCCGCTTTTCGCCGCCGCCTTCGCGACCCACAATACTTGGGAAACCTTCAAGGTGGGTTTGGCTGCCAGTCTGGGCGCCGGGATCAGCATGGGCTTTGCCGAGGCGCTTTCCGACGATGGCAGTCTAACGGGGCGTGGCCGGCCGTGGTTCCGGGGCATCGTTTGTGGGATGATGACTGCCCTGGGCGGCCTGGGCCACAGTCTGCCTTATTTGATTCCGGGCGACATAAAGACCGTGACCGCGATTGCCGTCGTAGTGGTCGCCATTGAGTTGGCGGTGATCGCCTGGATTCGCATGCGCTACATGGATACGCCTCTTCTTGCCGCTATCTTCCAGGTCGTAGTGGGTGGCGTTCTGGTCTTTCTCACAGGGATATTTATTGGCAGCTCGTAAGCAACCATCAAGCCCCAATGCCGCGGAAACTAGGGTGCGAGGCTTTCCCTTGAGTTTTTTCAAAACTAAGATAATAATAACGATACTGACCAGTCAGTCCAGTATGGGCATGGTTCAGTGAAAGGCATTAACTTCTTAAAACATCCCGCCTCTGCAATGCCACCAAAGTAATATCCGTTCACGCTGACAACGAAAGCACCAAAAACAGGTGAAACGATCCTTCCCGTTTTTCACGGGGGGTGGAGGGGGTATAAAAAACGGAAATCCAAGGGGGCGTGAAACCTGGTAAAGCGCATCGGCCCGTGGATTGCACGCTAAGCGAACCGCGAAAGGAGCATGGCTTTTCATGACTCGAAACAGAACGAAAGTCTTCCTCTTTTTGCTTTTGTTTGTCGCTGCCGGTTGTGGCGATAGGGCGACCCAGCCTCAGTCGAACGGCCCTCCGACCGTTGAGGTCAGCATTCCGGTTTCGGACACCCTTACTAACTACGAATTCTTTACAGGCCGTACTCAGGCGATCAATTCCGTGGACCTTCGCTCGCGCGTGACCGGCTACCTGGAGAAGGCGCCGTTTCGGGAAGGCGAAGACGTCAAAAAAGGCGAGGTGCTCTTCGTCATTCAGCAAAAGCCTTTCGAAGAAGCGCTCAAGCAAGCCAAGGCCAACCGCAATCAGCAACGGGCCCAGTTGACCTACAACGAAGCCACTTATAAGCGAAATCAAGGCCTCTTCGAAAAAGGCAACGGCGTCATTAGTCGGGAAGAGTTGGAACAAAGCCGCTCCGCTCGCGACGCTTCTCAAGCTGCGGTTGAAGCCGCTGAGGCCGCCATTCAAATCGCTCAGCAGAATTTCGACTGGACGGTGATCAAAGCGCCATTCAGCGGTCGTATTAGCCGCCGCCTGGTCGACCCGGGCAATGATGTAATCACCGACAACACGATGCTGGCTTCGCTCGTGCAGCTTGACCCGCTCTACGCCTACTTCGACGTGGATGAGCGCACTCTGTTGCATATCGGCAGCCTCTTGCCCCAAGGCAAGGTCCCCACCGACCCGGAGGCGGCGGCCAAGAAGTTTCCCGTGATGCTGGGATTGGCCAACGAAAAGCCGGAAGACTTTTCACACAAGGGCGTCTTGAAATTTGCCGACAACAAGGTCGAGCCTACGACCGGCACATTGCGCATGTGGGGCATTTTTGAAAACCCGGAGTTGGATCTCAAGCCGGGTCTCTTTATCCGCATTCGCATGGGCATTGGCGAACCCCGACCTGCTCTCTTCGTAGCCGAGGCGGCTCTCGGTTCGGACCTGGGCCGGCAGTACCTATATGTCGTCAACGATCAAAACAAAGTTGTGTACACGCCTGTCATTGCGGGCCAAAGAAAGAACGGCTTGATCGCCGTTAGCGGCCTCGAAGGAGGCGAGCGCGTTGTCGTAAATAATCTTCAGGCCGTCAAAGCTCAAATGGAGGTCCAACCGCAGGTGGTGCCAATGCCCAAGGCGAAAGGGCAGGCAACCTCAACTCCCATCGTCGGCTTGACCGGAGCCGGAGGAAAAGAGCCGCGAACCCCCAAGGCCACGGGCAGTCCCTGATCGTGCGTCTCCCGTTGGCGAAGCGCTCCGCAAGATCAGCCAATACTGCGCAAGAGAACCGCTTTGATTTCCCGCTTCTTCATTAACCGGCCGATATTCGCGTCGGTGTTGTCCATCGTCATCACCCTGACCGGCGCGGTTGCTGTATTCAATCTTCCGCTCGCTCAATACCCGCAGATCACCCCGCCCAGCATTATCGTTCAGTGCAATTATCCGGGCGCCAGCGCCAAGGTCGTGGCCGAGTCGGTGGCCGCCCCCATTGAGCAACAGGTTAACGGCGTCGAAGACATGATTTACATGTCTTCGCAATCGGGTAATGACGGCTCTTATTCCCTCTCGGTTACTTTCAAGCCGGGTGTGAACCTGAATTTTGCCCAAGTGCTGGTGCAAAACCGCGTAAACCTCGCCTTGCCTTTGCTCCCGGATGTCGTGAAGCAAACCGGCGTCACCACCCGCAAGCGCAATCCCGACATACTTCTCATAGTCACTCTCTATTCGCCAAACGATCGTTATGACCAGCTCTATTTGAGCAACTATGCCACTATCCAGGTTAGAGATGAACTAGCGCGCGTCGACGGGGTCGGCGATGTATTCAATTTCGGTCAGCAAGACTACAGCATGCGCGTTTGGGTGGAACCTGACCGCCTGGCCTCGCTCAACCTAACGGCCGGCGATGTAGTCAACGCCATTCGCGAACAGAATCAGCAGGTGGCCGCCGGTCAAATCAACCAGCCGCCACATACCGAGGATCGGCCTTTCGAATACACGATTACGACGCTCGGCCGCCTTTCCGATCCAAGGGAATTCGAGGACATTGTTTTGCGTACGACGCCGGAAGGCCGAAAGGTGCGCATTAAAGACATCGGCCACGTCCTTTTAGGCGCTCGCAACTTAGACGTGACCAGCAAAATCGACGGTCAGCCCTGCACCAGCCTTGCCGTCTTTCAACTCCCCTATGCCAATGCCCTCGATACGGCCCAGCATGTTCGGGACAAGATGGAGGAGTTGAAAAAAGACTTTCCAGAGGACGTCGACTACAAAATCGCTTTCGATACCACGCCCTTCATAAGTGAATCGATTAACGGCGTTTTTCACACGCTTGCCGAAGCGGTTCTCCTTGTGGCAATCGTTGTTTTGGTCTTCCTACAAAACTGGCGTTCGACTCTGATTCCCTTGGTGGCAGTGCCGGTGGCGATTATAGGCACGTTCGCCGTCATGGCGGCCATCGGATTCAGCCTGAATAATTTAACGCTCTTCGGGTTGGTGCTCGCCATTGGCATCGTCGTGGACGACGCCATTGTGGTTGTCGAAGCAGTCGAGCATCACATCGAGGAAGGGATGAAGCCGCGCGCGGCCGCCTTTAAGGCTATGGAGGAAGTCTCCGGGCCGGTCATCGCCGTGGCCTTGGTTCTTTCCGCGGTGTTCGTGCCCTGCGCTTTTATTAGCGGCATTACGGGGCAGTTCTTTAGACAATTTGCCCTTACAATCGCTGTTTCCACAGTAATCTCCGCGTTCAATTCCCTGACGCTGAGTCCTGCGTTGGCCGCGATCTTGTTGCAGCCGCGGGACGCCAAGAAAGACATACTTGGCCGGCTGCTCGACTTTCTGCTGGGCTGGTTCTTCAAGCTCTTCAATTGGGTGTTCTACCGCACCACCGGCATCTACACCCGCACGGTCGCCCTTGCCATGCGCGTCAGCTTCCTGGTGTTGGTGGTTTACGGCGGACTATTGCTTCTAACGTGGTGGGGATTCAACCATTTGCCGACGGGGTACATCCCCAATCAGGACCAAGGCCGGCTCTATGCTGCGATTCAATTGCCCGATTCGGCTTCCCTCGAACGATCGCAAAAAGTGGTCGACAAGATTAATGTAATCGCGCATGAAACGCCCGGCTGCGCTCACACCATCGGCGTAGCGGGCCAATCTTTTACGCTGAGCGCCAACGGCTCCAATTTCGGCAATCTCTTTATTACGCTCGACGATTTTTCCCAGCGTCGCGACCCCAGCCTGTCCAGCGACGCGATTGCCATGGAACTCAGAAAGAAAATCGCCAAGGAGATCCCGGAAGCCGTCGTCAAGATTATCGGCCCGCCGCCTGTGTCAGGCTTGGGCTCGTCGGGCGGCTTTAAGCTAATCGTCGAAGATCGTAGCGGCGACAATGATCTCGAAAAGCTGCAAAAGCAGACCGATCGCCTCATCAGCCGAAGCAAGAAGGACAAGAACATAGGCGATATTTTTACGGTCTTCCGAGCGAATTCGCCGCAGCTTTACGTGGATGTCAACCGGGACCAGTGTCAGACAATGGGCGTCGACCCGCGCGATGTATTCTCCACTCTGCAAATATACTTAGGCTCCTTTTACGCTAACGATTTCAATAAGTTCGGGCGCACCTGGCAGGTTGTCGTCCAGACCGAAGGGCCTTACCGCAACGATGTGGAGAAGGTCAAAGGTCTCAAGGTGCGAAACAAAAATGGCGATATGGTGCCGCTGGGGGCTGTGCTCACCGTCCGGCCGATCAGCGGCCCCATTCTGCTCATGCGTTACAACATGTACCCCGCGGCGGCGGTCGTAGGCAATACGGGGCAAGGGGTAAGCTCGGGTCAGGGCATCGATATCATGCAGCGCCTGGCAAAAGAGTCGCTCCCTCAGTCGATGGGTTACGAGTGGACCGAGATAAACTGGATTCAGATCGACGCCGCCAAAAACATCTGGAACAACCTGATTTTTCCGCTGGCCGTGGTTTTTGTTTTCCTCGTATTGGCAGCCCAATACGAGAGCTGGGCGCTGCCGTTGGCGGTCATCCTCGTCGTGCCGATGTGCATCCTCGGCTCTTTGACCGGTGTTTTTGCCGCGCGAACCGAAATCAACATTTTTACCCAAATTGGTTTTGTCGTGCTGGTGGGCTTGGCAAGCAAGAACGCCATCTTGATTGTTGAATTCGCCAAGAGGAAGAAGGAAGCGGGCCTGTCGCGGCATCAAGCAGCTCTCGATGCCTGCCGACTGCGCTTGCGGCCGATTTTAATGACTTCGTTCGCTTTCATTCTCGGCGTCGTGCCGTTGATTCTGGGCCGCGGCGCCGGCCATGAAATGCGGCAGTCGCTGGGAATTGCCGTCTTCAGCGGCATGCTGGGCGTGACCCTATTCGGCATCTTCCTAACGCCGGTCTTCTTCAACGTCATCGAGTGGGCCATCGATCACCGGATTCTCTTTGCGCCTTGGCTGGCACGGCTCAATGCCGCTTCGCTGAAAGTCGTCTCTTTCCCGGCTAAGCTTGTCCGGGAAGCGGTAAATGCCATGGGCCGCAATTTGCCGCAGCAGCCACGTATCCGACCAGTCGCGAGGCCAGTCAAGGACGGCGAAAGGAAGAACGGTATCGCCACAAACGGCATCCCGGATGGGGCCCAGGGAAGTCCAGTACCTCATTCACCCTCGGGCGATACGAATCATCCAACTGCGGCTGAACAAGAAATGAGGCATTAAACCGTGTTTTCCGGCTTTTTCATCAACCGACCGATTTTCGCCTCGGTGCTTTCCATCGTTATCACGCTGGGCGGCAGTATCGCTTTGTTTACCCTGCCAATCGCCCAGTATCCGGAAATTTCGCCGCCAACAGTCGAAGTGTCGGCTTCTTACCCGGGCGCCAATGCGCGCGTGGTCGCCGATACCGTGGCCGCCCCCATCGAACAGCAGGTCAACGGCGTCGAAAACATGATGTACATGTCGTCGCAGTGCACCAACGACGGCAACTACACCTTGACGATCACTTTTAAGCCTGGTTCGGACTTAAACATCTCGCAGGTGCTGGTGCAGAACCGCGAATCGCTGGCCGAGCCGATTCTGCCCGACCTCGTGAAACGCCGCGGCATCTCCGTCAAAAAGAAATCGCCCAACGTCCTAATGATCGTCAATCTCTTTTCCCCCGACGAAAGCCGTAACAATCTGTACTTGAGCAATTACGCCACCATTCAGCTTCGCGACGAACTGTCGCGCGTGCCCGGCGTCGGAGATGTCACCTATCTCGGCCAGCGCGACTACAGCATGCGGCTTTGGCTCGATCCGCAGAAATTGGCGGGGTACGGCCTCAATGCCGAGGACGTTATTCAGGCCGTCCAGGCGCAGAACATTCAGGTCGCGGCCGGACAGATCGGCCAGCCGCCAACCCCATCGGGGCAAGTGTTTCAGTACACGATGACAACCTTGGGCCGCCTGGAAAACACCGATCAGTTCGGCGACATCGTCCTCAAGACCAACAATGGCTCCTTGGTCTACATGCGCGATGTGGCCAACATCGAGCTTGGCGCCCAATCCTACGATCAGACCTGCACGCTCAACGGCAAACCTTCGGTAGCTCTGTCTATTTACCAGCTCCCCGGCTCCAATGCTTTGCAAGTCGCGAAACAGGTTAAGGACCGGATGAGGGAATTGAAAGACCACTTCCCATCGGGCGTCGATTATTCAATCGTTTACGACACCACCCCCTTTATTAACGAATCGATCAGCGAGGTCTTTGAGACCTTGTTTGACGCAATCGTTCTTGTGGCGGTCGTCGTGCTGGTCTTTTTACAAAACTGGCGCTCTTCATTGATCCCGCTGATAGCCGTCCCAGTGGCCATCATCGGCACGTTCGCCGTTATGGCCGCGGCCGGCTTTAGCCTGAACAATCTCACCCTGTTTGGGCTGGTGCTGGCTATCGGCATCGTTGTGGACGATGCCATCGTGGTGGTCGAGGCGGTTGAACACCACATTGAGACGGGCTTAGGGCCGCGTGAAGCAACCTTTAAGGCCATGGAGCAAGTGTCCGGACCTGTAGTCGCCATTGGCCTAGTCTTGGCAGCGGTATTTGTGCCGTGTGCGTTCATCAGCGGCATAATCGGCCAGTTCTTTAGGCAATTCGCTCTCACGATCGCCGTCTCAACCGTCATCTCGGCCTTTAACTCTCTGACGCTCAGCCCTGCGCTAGCCGCTCTGTTGCTCCGGCCTCGTCATAAGGGGCACTTCGAGGCATTGCCCTGGTTCGCCTTCCCGCCGCTGGGCGCCTGGTTGGGCCACAAGCTCGGCCTGCACTTGGCAGCTCCCGCGTTGAGCGCGCTAAACTTGAACTTGCCCCCGGAAACGATGGACAGCTTGCGATTGTGGGGACCGATTGCGGCCGGCGCCATGGCTGCAACCATGCTGGGGCTCCTTCTGAGAGCGCCGCTCAATTACCTGCTCGGCTGGTCGTTCCGACAATTCAATCGTGCTTTTGATTCTTCGGCGGGGGGTTACACGAAAGTTGTGTCCGGGCTGCTGCGGGTCAGCTTGGTAGTCGTGGTCGTTTACGGCGGTCTGCTCGCCGGCACGTGGTGGGGATTTACACACACGCCGGCAGGCTTTATTCCCGCTCAGGATAAGGGTTACCTGCTCGTCAACGTTCAACTTCCGGACGCTTCGGCCGTCGTCCGCACGGAGGATGTGGTCCAGCGAATTGAACAAATTGCCCGGGAAACGCCCGGCGTCAAAGATACCGTGGCAATCTCCGGGCAATCCATCCTGCTCAACGCCAACGCTCCTAATTTCGGCGCGCTTTATTTGATGCTCCAAGACTTCGATCAGCGAACCCGGCCGGAATTGTCGGGCAGCTCCATCGCCGCAAATCTCCAAGAGCGCTTCCGGCGCGAGGTGCCGCAAGCGGTCGTGAATATCTTTGGAGCGCCCCCGGTGGAAGGGTTGGGAACGGCGGGTGGCATTAAAATCATTGTCCAAGACCGGGGCGACAATGGCCTGGCCGCCCTGCAAACGAACGCCGATAAGGTCGTTGCCGCAGGCGCCGCCGATCCCAAGTTGCAAGGCCTGTTCACGAGCTTCCGGGCCGACACGCCCTGGATCGAACTGATCATTAACCGCATCCAAGCCAAGGATCGGGGCGTGTCCATCGACGATGTCCGCACCACCCTTGAATCAACTCTCGGGCCGTACTACATCAACGATTTCAACCGCTTCGGGCGCACTTGGCAAGTCAACGTCCAGGCTCGGGATTCCTTCCGTCAAAGCGTCGAGGCCGTCAAGCTCCTGAAAGTGCGTAATAGCCAAAATGCGATGGTGCCCCTGGCCGACTTTGCCGAGGTGCAGTACGTCAGCGGCCCGGTATTGGTCATGCGTTACAACATGTACCCGTCCGCGGCAGTCAACGCCGACGCCGGACCTGGGACGAGTTCCGGCCAGGCTATTTCCACCCTCGAGGCGGACGCGAAAGGCCACTTGCCGCGGACTATGAGAACGGAATGGACGGAGCTGGCCCTCTTGCAGCTTCAAACTCGCAACACCGCCATGTGGGTATTCCTCCTCGCCGTCGTCCTGGTATTCCTTGTGCTTGCCGCGCAGTATGAGAGCTGGTCACTCCCCTTGGCGGTCATTTTGGTCGTGCCCATGTGCTTGCTGTGCTCGATCATTGGCGTCCATGCGGCCCGGCAAGACATCAACATCTTCACGCAGATCGGCTTTATCGTGCTGGTCGGTCTGGCTTGTAAGAACGCCATTTTGATTGTGGAATTCGCTCGGGCCAGGCGACAAGCCGGCGTGCCGACGTTTCAAGCAACGCTCGAAGCCTGCCAGCTCCGTCTACGGCCCATTATGATGACCTCATTTGCCTTTATCCTTGGCGTGGTGCCTCTGGTGGTTTCCCAAGGGGCGGGGGCCGAAATGCGGCGCACGCTCGGCATTGCCGTCTTCAGCGGCATGCTCGGTGTGACGCTCTTTGGCATCTTCTTGACGCCGGTCTTTTATTTCGTCATCCAATGGCTGGTCGATTGGCAAAGCCAAGGGGCCGAGCAAGAGCCCGAAATACCGCCCGCGGCGGGTGAAGTCCCGGCTTGAGCACGAGGCTTTTCTTGACACGAAGATCGAACACTCACACACCCCCCGCTAAGCCAGCTTGAAACGAATCCGGCAAGCTACTGCATTGTCATACCCGATAGTTAGGGCGGACCATTCGACCGTAGCACAAGCGTCTCGCTTGTGTTGGGCAAGCGCACAAGCGAGACGCTTGTGCTACGTACTCTAATTCTGCCAGAGTGGCAGAGCACTACTGCGTCCCCAAGCCTTGATTTTGGGGTAGAGTGAAACGTTTCACGCTATTTCTTGACACGATGCCGAGTCCATGAACCCCAATTTCTAGCGTTGAGGACGCACTAGTCGCTAAGTCCTTTCCACAATTAAACCAGCCACTCCATTAGTAAGCTTTTTGTCTCGGATACGGTTCGACGAAAGCAGGCACATAGCGCAAGTCTTAAGAGTTAGATCATTTTCCTCGTAGTTCCACCTGCAGCCGTTTCCGATCCTACGAGGTATAGTGGATCGCATGTTCTGTTTATTGTTTTTCGGTCTGTCGGGATTTGTGTACGCGAATGAACCATTCGTGTCCTCCGTTACCGCGAACGATGGAGAGCACACGCGAGCCGTTGAGGAAAAGGATCAAGCTCAGTTAATCAAAACGCTCCAAAGCGGCGAATCGCCTGATCTACGAATGCGGGCTGCTCTTGATCTAGAGCGGACTTCATCCGAGCCCCAGGTAATCCGAGCTTTACTCAACGCCATGGAAGGAGATCATGACGAGGACGTTCGATCTTGCGCGGCGTTTTTGCTTCGAGTTCTGAAAATCCATTCCGAGGAAGTAGCTGCAGCATTTAAAAGGGCGCTAAAGGACGCGCACAGCGTTCGTATACAAGCTGCCTTCGGTCTGGTTAAGATTGAGGATCCAAAAGTAACCACCTCATTGCTTCTCAATGCCATGCGCCGGACCGATCAGCACACCATCTATGGCATATCTCATGCAATCGCCGATGAAAACGAAGTTGACGTTGAAGCAATCAGTAAGGCTTTCACTGACAAAGACAAATACGTAAGGGCCGGCGCTGCGATGACCCTTCGTTTATGTTGCCGAGAAAAAAACAAAGCTTTAGTCCCCCAAGAAGAACTTCTTAAAGCACTCCCGCTTTTGGAAGATCGAGAATCCATAGTTCGATCAGAAGGTGCTAAAACTTTGGCATTTGTCACCGGAAGTAGAAAACGATGTGTCCCTTCATTAATCAAAGCCCTTCACGACGAGGACACTTATGTTCGCGGCTCCGCGGCTTCGAGTCTAGGCCATTTTGGTGCTGAATCTGTTGAAGCTGTTGATCGACTGATCGAGCTTACTTCGGACAAAGAGGCGCATGTCCGCGAATCAAGTTGTGAAGCGCTTGGAAGAATTAAGGCCGAATCCAACCGAGTCATGCCCGTGTTAATCAATGGCTTAAAAGACGATCATCCTTTTGTAAAGTTCCGATGCGCCATAGCGATTGATGAAATGGGTTTTGAGGCCGGAGAGTTCTTTCCATCCTTGCTAAATGCGTGGAAAGCAAGCAAGAACACTGAGCAATCAATTCTGGCCAGAGTTTTGTACAAAATAGATCCCGACCTGGCAGGGAAGTCCGGTGTCCCAAAAGCCAAGAATTAGTCTAAACGTGGCGGCACCACCCCGTCCAATCCTCGCCATCGTGCCACCCGGACGGCTAGAGGCGAAACTCCAACGTTAATCCTCAATCCCCACCTCCAACTCGTCCGAGTTGCCTTTCAGATCAGGCACGTACATCGTGTAGGCTCGCGTCGGTATGCGCTGAATCTGTGTCTTAAGCGGGGAAGTGGACGCGGACAGATAACTGCCCATTACCAAATCCAGGAGTCCATCCTGCTTAGGTTTTCCCCCAAATGCTTTCCATTTCTTTCCACGGGGGGTCGGGCGAAATGGAGAGAACCAAATTGGAGGCGCTGTTCGGGCGAGCGAGACCTTTGCATTCGGTTTTGCACCAGGTTGGTTCCGTTTTTCATCAGTATGTTCCGTTTTTCATCGGTGGGTTCCGTTTTTCACCAGGGGTGGGGGATGAAAAACGGAAAACGATTGCTCATATCGATAGCCCCAAGTCGGCAATCGTTGCCATTAACCGCCTGATGGCAGCCTTGCGCGATTTCGACTTCTTTGATTGTCTTTCATTCGAAGGTGGCCAGCGTCGGCTTCAAAGGTGGCCAGCGTCGGGCAAAGGTGGCCCCGCATTGGCCTGGCCCCCTTTGATTTTGAGAAGCTTTGGGCACCTACAACCTTGAACGCCGTCCCGCCCGCCCAGGAGCTTATTAAAACTTGGGATGGCCAAATGATCTATGCTAGGACTCGTGAGCCGGTCTGTTATTTATCCTTCTTCTGGACGACTGGTTCGAGAATCACGGTGACTTTGGTATCCCGATCTGGGATTTTGTCCGTATTTGCTTCATAGAATCGTTCCGCTAGTGCCTTCGGGCTTTGAATGGGCAAGTCCATCAGAGCGCTTTCGAGGTTGCATAGGCAGAGAAGGTCGCCATCGTTGGCCAGATAATAATCCGGCTTGGTGCGATCTTCTTCGTTGGGCACAAAGCGGCTGCCGCCAAAAACCCAGTTTTGATCGAGTTCTTTTTTTGTGTTGGCGTTGCGAACCCATTCCTGGGCAGGGGTCGTTACCAGTTTGCCTTTTTTCTCGTACTGTAAAGTGACCTTGATTACGGTTCCTGTCGCCGGCTTGAATTTGGGGGAAAACTGGACCGGTGAGCCGGCTTTAGCGCCCGCAAGAATCAGCGCCTTGTGAATGTCCCGCGCGTCCACGTCCGCGGACAGGACTGCCTCATGCTCTTTGGTTTGCTTGCGGCACATGAGCATTTCCAGTTGTCCTTCGCGCAGGCAAACCGTGGCTTCAATTAAAACACGGCGCCGTTTCTCCCCCTGTATTTCCACGTAGATATTCTTGCCCGCTTTGACTTTCTTGGCGGGCGGCTCAGGCTCCGACTTGGGGGCATCTTCCTCGGGCGAACAGCCGGCCAAGCCGGCTAAGAAGAAAAAGCTGAATGTGAGTTGCGCGGTCGACATGAAATATTTCATTCCTTTAGCTTAGTTCGCCTCAAGGGATTTGGGAACTAGAAATTGGGTCGGGCCCCGTCAACGGCAGCCGTCAAGTGCGGGTGCTCAACTTGAGAGCGGGCAAGGAGATTGCTACGATGGACACATCCCATCGCCGGACGCGATGGGCCACGCGCGAAACGAAATCCGTATCGCTATAGACCGAATCCTTCCCTGCCAGGCCCGCAGGCAATCCAAGCACGGGCTTCTGGGAAGACTGCGTATACTTGCGGGGCCACAGCCATGAGTCGCGGCCGTCAAGCGGATTCCGAAGATCTCTTTGCCGAAACGCGCATGTCGTTCGGGGAACACATCGAAGAACTGCGCTGGCATTTGGTTCGCGCGATCGCGGGATTCGCCATCATTATTCACCTCGTATTCATCGCTGACGGCGTCGGCTACCTGATGGGGACGAAGTTTGGTGTCGGGCGGCCTATGATGGAATTCATTAATACTCCCGTCGAAGCCGCGCTATACGATTTCGGCAACCGGCGCCTCGACAGGGCCAAGGAAGAGCTCAAGGTCAAGTATGAAAATGAGAAGAAGGATGATCTCAAAGACACGGAGATACAGTTTGACCTGGTGGAATTGAGAAGAAAGCTTGGTCTTGCAAGTGCGGACGGCAATGACGAGGCCCAACCGGACTTCCAGACTTTCAAGGTTCGTATCACGGCGTTGCAATTCGCCGGCCAAATTGCTGAGGCCATGCAGGAACTGCAAAGACGCTACAGCTTGAAAACGCTGAGCGTCACGGAGGCGATGTTTGTTTATCTTAAGGTCGCCTTTGTCTGCGGTATTGTGTTAAGCAGCCCGTGGGTTTTTTGGCAAATCTGGTCGTTCATCGCGGCCGGTCTTTTCCCACATGAGAAGAAATACATCAATGTCTACTTGCCGTTCAGCCTCGGCCTGTTTTTGGCCGGCGTTTTGACTTGCGAGTTTCTCGTTATTCCAAACGCCGTCAAAGCGCTCTTGTGGTTTAACGAATGGCTTGACCTCGAACCGGATCTGCGGCTAAACGAATGGCTAACGTTCGCCATAATGCTGCCGCTTATTTTCGGCATCTCCTTCCAGACGCCTCTGGTAATGCTCTTCCTGGAGCGCGTGGGCATCGTGTCAATTAACACCTATCGCTCCAAGCGCATTTACGCCTATTTTGGACTGGGATTCTTCGGGGCGCTAGTCAATCCTTCGGCAGACCTCATCAGTCAGTTTTTCTTGCTCATTCCGCTATTTCTGCTTTACGAACTAGGCATTTGGCTTTGCAAGCTCACGGCCAAACGTGAATCGGATATGGAAGTACCGGAATCCGAAGAGATGGTTGAGGTTTAAGGATCTAAGCCGAGGCCGGAAGACCGCAAGAGTGGCTGGGCGCGGACGCAGGAATCCTGCGACCGCGGATATGAAATAGGCGGTTGATGGCCTTATGGCGTGGGGTGGTAGTGGACTGGCAGACGCGCGTTTTCTTGGTCGGCGGCGGACCTGGCAATCCTGGGCTTCTGACGTTGCGCGCGGTCGAGTGCCTCACGCAGGCGGACCTTGTCGTCTATGATCGCCTGGCGAATTCCTCGTTACTCGACCATGCCCCGCCTAAGGCCGATAAAGTCTGCGTTACGGAACTGGCCGGACATCATGCTGAACGTTGCCAACCCATTCACGATCTTATGATCGCTGCCGCTAAGCAAGGCAAGCGCGTGGTTCGCCTGAAAGGGGGCGATCCATTGGTCTTCGGCCGTGGCGCCGAAGAAGCGGAAGCGCTCCGCGAAGCCGGGATCCCGTTCGAAATCGTTCCGGGCATCACGGCCGGTCTTGGGGCCGCAGCGTTTGCCGGCATCCCCTTGTCCCATCGGTTACACGCCAGCGCCGTTGCCTTTGTGGCAGGGCATGAATGCTCGGGCAAGGAAAGTTCCGCCATTGACTGGAACGCGCTCGTTCATTTTCCGGGCACATTGGTCGTCTACATGGGAATGTCCCGCCTAGAGTCCATCGTGGACTCTCTGTTGAAGGCGGGTAAAGATCCGGCTACTCCTGCTGCGGCAGTGCATGCGGCGACTACCGGGGAGCAGCGGACCGTATCGTCGACCCTTCAGGAACTGCCCGGTGTCGTCAGGGGCGCTAATTTGACAGCGCCTTCCGTGATTCTGATCGGTTCCGTGGTAAGCCTGCGTGGCCGGCTCAATTGGTTCGAAAAGCAGCCTCTTTTCGGCAAGCGAATCCTCGTGACACGCCCACGGCAGCAAGCCGGAGACCTGGCTCGGCGGCTGGAAATTCTGGGGGCCAAGGCATTGATTCTGCCTACTGTTGTCGTTTCGGACCCGCCCGATTGGAACAAGGTCGATGCCGCCCTGAGCAAGCTGAATAAGTACCATTGGGTGGTCTTCACTAGCGCCAATGGCGTGAACTCTCTCATTAAGCGCTTATGGGAAACGGGACGCGATTTGCGGGTCCTGGGCCACCTGCGGCTTGCCGCGATCGGGCCGGCCACAGCGCAGGCTTTGCGCGGCTACCATCTCGAACCGGATGTTGTTCCCGCTCAATTTCGCTCGGAGGCCTTGGCCGCGGATCTTTTGCAATATGTCGTCGGCAAGCGCGTCTTGCTGGCACGAGCGGATCGAGGACGCGAATTGCTGCGGGAGGAATTAGCCAAGGTTGCGGAAGTCGATCAAGTGGCGGTCTACTCGCAAGTCGACAGAGTGGATATGCAGTCTACCGAGATGGAATGTTTGCGGCGAGGTGAAGTAGATTACGTCACATTGACGAGTTCCAACATCGCAAAGGCGCTGCTCTTAGCGCTCGATGAACCGACGCGGGCGTTGTTTCAAACCAGTCAAATCAAGATCGTGACGATTAGCCCTGTTACCACGTCTGCCGTTCAGGAACGGGGACTACCCGTTGGGGCAGAGGCGACGGATTATACGAGTAATGGAATTGTCGAAGCGCTCATCCGCTTGGAAGGCACGGCCTCGAAGAAGTGATCGGCGAACAGATTTCCTGTCTCAGCGCAATTCCCGCATGGCGTCCCAGGCCAGATAAAGCACCAAAGCACTCGCTATGATGCTGATAATATCGACTGTAATGCTTATTCCGCCGAACGGCATCTTCACAAATAAATCGAGGATAAACAAAAGCAAAAGCAGGCCGGCGACCCCCATCGAACTCCAACACAACCACTTTTCCATGGACAACCCTTTCACCGCCTGCATAGGAAATCCTTCCGCCGCCTCGGCTTCTTTGACGATTAGTTTAGTTTCCTGGGAAAACCACTTCTAAGCGACAGAATGGGCACATTGTAACCATATGAGGCGCGAATGCCAGCGTGTACCAGCCAGCAAATCATTTTCTCGTTCTGTGGGTCCGCCGCGCCGCTGGCACAGCCCCTAAAGTCCAAAATTCGAATGGGCCTTTCAAGGTGAACCCCTTCGCTTGCCCGCGAAATCTACCGTCTCTTGGCATAGATTGAATGTGGGATCATCTTAACCGCAATTTTGCAGTAAGGCAGCAAAAAAGAAGCAACCAAAGCTGTAGTTTTAGAGCTTTCTTTGCGGTTGGCTGCTCTTCAACGAGGTGGCTCCTTTGGGTGTACCCGTGGTCCTCATTCCTGGCGACGGCATTGGGCCCGAGGTGGCAGCGGCCACTCGGGAGATCGTCAACGCCACCGGAGCGGACGTGGCCTGGGTTGAAGCTGAAGCCGGGCTACCGGCGGCTGAGAAGTACGGCGATCTTCTGCCGCAGGCGACGCTTGATCTGATTCGCCGACACCGAGTCGCTCTTAAAGGGCCCTGCACCACGCCCATCGGCAAGGGTTTCCGCTCCATCAACGTTCGCCTTCGCAAAGAACTTGATCTCTTCGCCAGCATTCGGCCGGTTCGCACGCTTCCTGCCATCAAGGTCCCCTATAGCAACGTCAATTTGGTTGTAGTTCGGGAAAACACCGAGGGCCTCTACTCGGGGTTAGAACACGTCGTCGTGCCCGGCGTCATCGAAAGTTTACGCATCGTCACGAAAGCCGCCGCGGATCGCATTGTGCGCTATGCGTTCGAATTGGCCCGGCAGCAAGGTCGTCGCCGCGTGACTTTCTGCCATAAGGCCGATGTCTTGCCTCAAAGCGATGGGCTTTTCTTGGCGACAGCCCGAGCCGTCGCGGATGATTATCCCTTCCTCGAATTTGAAGAGCTGCACGTAGATCGCCTGTGTATGCAGCTCGTGCTTAACCCGGAGCATTTCGAAGTGCTGGTCATGGAAAATTTGTTCGGCGACGTGATTAGCGACCTCTGCGCCGGGTTGGTTGGAGGCTTGGGAGTTGTGCCGGGCGCCAATCTTGGGACCCGTTACGCTGTCTTTGAAGCGGTTCATGGCAGCGCTCCGGATCTTGCCGGCAAGGGATTGGCAAACCCGATTGCCCTGGTGCGGTCAGCCGCGATGATGTTGGAATATGTCGGTCAACTCGTTCCGGCGCAGCGCATTGAGACCTCCGTCCAGCGCACCCTAGAGGCGGGACGAGGCTTGACCCGCGACCTCGGAGGCGACGGCACGACGGCAACTTTGACGCGGCAGTTAATTGCTAACCTGTAACGCTACAAGGCCCGACCGAGAACAGCTTCATGGCTCTGCGCATCACCCTTGTCCAAGGCGGCGGCATCGGCTTCGACCAAGCGCCCGCCGTGCAACGCGTCTTGAAAGAAGCAGGCGTACCAATCGAATGGGACGAGCATTTGGCCGGTCTGGCTTCGATCGAGCGCGGCGGCCCGCCTTTGCCGGACGATGTCATCCAATCAGTCCGTGCTAACGGCTTGGCGCTTAAGACGAAGTTGCTCTCCCCGCCCGGCCCGCCACGAGGCAATGCCAATTTGCGATTTCGTCACGACCTCGGTCTTTTCGCTTCGGTGCGTCCTCTGAAGAATCTGCGCGGTTTGCCCGCCCGCTTTCAGGGCGTTGACATGCTGGTCATTCGCGAATTGACCGAGGACCTTTATGCAGCCATTGAGCACGAGATTGTCCCCGGCGTGGTCCAGAGCATCAAAGTAGTCACCGAAGCGGCCAGCCGCCGTTTTTTCCGTTTTGCCTTCGACTGGGCGAAAAAGGCCGGGCGCAAAACGATCCACTGCGTTCACAAGGCAAACATTCTCAAGCAAGCGGACGGATTGTTTCTGGAAGCCTTTCGCTCCATTGCCAGGGATTATCCCGAGCTGCAGACGAAAGAGATCATCGTCGACAATTGTTGCATGCAAATGGTTTCCAAGCCGCAACAGTTTGACGTCATGGTAATGGGCAACTTGTACGGCGACCTCGTGAGCGACCTGGGCGCCGGGCTGGTGGGCGGCATTAGCGCGACGGCGGGCATCAATATCGGCGACGGAGTGCGCGTTTATGAGTGCTTTCACGGCGGCAGCCGCGAATCGATTGGTCCTAACTGCGCCAATCCGTTTCCCTTGCTGTTGCCCGCGATTGATCTATTGGACGCCGAAGGGGAAAGCCAAGCCGCGAGGCGAATTCTCAATGCCGTAGAGAGTGTTCTCATAGCCGGCACAACTCTGACGCACGACCTGGGCGGCCAGGCAACTACGCACGAAATGGCCGACGCCGTCATCGCGGCACTATAGTCCAGAAATCCAACTCCGCCTCAAGTAGCACCTCGGCGAGCGGGACTGCGTTCAAGTTTTAAGCCCCCGAAAGAGCCTTTTCGCTATTACTCTCTGACCCTCTGTCGCGCGGGCGGTGCACCAGAGGGTCATCACTTGAGCCAGAGGGTCAACGAAAGCGCACGAAAAGGCGCAAAAACTGACAAATGCTTTCCACAGGTCTGTTTTTAGCCTTTTCGTATGTTTTCGTGGCCAGAATGCCTGCCATCAAAAGTCGGCCGTGTTCAACTGTCTCGCTTCCCGCAATTGGCCGTTGACGGCACAAATTTTGCTCAAACATATTGCCCAATGGAATCCGTAAGGGTGCTCGCCCGAACAACGAAGGGAGAATCATCATGGCCAGTGCAGCAACACGGTCAACGGTCGTCGGCGTTTTTGAAGATAGGACGCGGGCGCAGAGGGCGGTTGAAGAACTTCGGCGTGCGGGTTTTTGGGAGGACCAAGTTGGCGTCATTGCACGCCATTACGATGATGCCGGAGCCGTGACGACCACCGAAACCGGCTCCAAATGGGAAGAAGGCGCGGTGACCGGGGCTATTGCCGGCGCCGGCGTCGGCGGCTTATGGGCGCTGGGCATTGCAGCGGGAATGTTGCCGGCCATCGGTCCGGTCATCGCGGGCGGCCTGTTGGCCTCGGTGTTAGCCAGCGCCGCGGGCGGCGCTGCCGTCGCCGGTCTCGTCGGGGCTCTTATTGGCTTGGGCGTGCCGGAGGAAGAAGCGCAATATTACGAAGGCGAATTCAAGTCCGGCAAAACCTTGGTGACCGTCAAGGCCGATGGCCGTGCCCATGAAGCGCGAACCATCCTACGGCGAAACGGGGCTTATGATGTCGTCAACAGGCAGGCGGACCCCAATCTCGCCTCCACAGCCGACTACGAAGTGCCAACCGGTGTACGGGAAGATCTGCCGAAGTAAATGCGTTCTGGAATCTATTAACGCTGCTTAAGTGGCCGCGAATCATCGGCCGGCCGCGCAAATCGTGGCCGGCCCTTGGTTAGCGGCCGTTGTATTTCACCTCGGCGTCTCTTGCATCGTTTATTCCGCGCCCAAATGCTTGACGATGTGCTCCATTGCCGACAGGAAATACAGGGCCGCGCCATAATGGGTGCAATCGTACCAGACGATTTTCTGCTTGCCGGCAGCTTCCCAGAGGGCTAGGGCCATCTTTGGGAAGACAATTTCGTCGCGTTTACCCGCAATTATCAGCACTTTGCGGTCACGCAGATTGGCGGCGCAGGTTAGCGGGTCGGCTGGAGCGATCATCTGCTTCAATAGCTCTTTGCTGCCGCCCAAGAGTTCCCAAGTCTTGCGATACTTGTCGGCCCGCGGATCGTTGTAATAGGCGTCGACGACGCCCCCGCCGCCTAACAGGATTGCGACTCGGTTGAGCCTAGGCTCCATCTCGGCCGCCAAGCTTCCCATAAAGCTGCCCAGGCTAGTGCCTAGCACCCCCAAGCGCTTGCCATCGATCTCGGGCCGGGATTCCAGCCAGGCCGTCGCTTGGCGAATGTCAAGAACGGTCTGCCGGACGTTTTCCATTGATCGCACATAGTTGGCCGTGATCATCCGATCGGTCTTG
Source organism: Gemmataceae bacterium (assembly GCA_045802525.1). Lineage (GTDB taxonomy): Bacteria > Planctomycetota > Planctomycetia > Gemmatales > Gemmataceae > JBJMQT01. The sequence goes on along the minus strand of JBJMQT010000135.1, from coordinate 41,176 downwards.
CCCGCGGGCCGGCGCGGCCCATAGTAAGCCATCTGCACAAACAGGGCGGCAATGTTGTGCGTCGCCAGGTGCGTGGCAATTATTCGAGACAAACTCTGGTCGCCGGCCGTTATGTCAAGCACGATAGTGCCGGGAAAAGGACCTTTGCCCTTGGGTCGATAGTATTCGCAGTGAACTGTGTTATTTTCCACGCATTTGGAAACAACAGGGGACGGGAACCGGACCTTGTAGATCTCAATGCCGCTATGCGGCAAATCAAATTGTCGCTCCATTTCCCAACTAAACTCGTGGGCCTGGAGCCGATAGCGTTCGGGAATGTTTTTTTGATCTGTGCTCGGCTTGAATTCTGATTTGCCCTTTTCAATCGCTGGGTTGTCAGCGTTAAGAAATGTGGCGAAAGCTATGAGGGACACGGCAAAGGCATGCATCCGATATCTCCTTAAGCTCTGCTTGCCCGCGGGCCCCCGACCCGCTTGATAATAAGTTGGAGATCGGAAATGCCGTCACTCCATCATCCTGCGAAACTCTTCGAACAAATAAGAACTATCATGCGGCCCCGCTGACGCTTCAGGGTGGTATTGCACGCTGAAGATCGGATAGCGCCGGTGGCGCAAGCCTTCAATGGTTCGATCATTGAGGTTGATGTGCGTGGCTTCGAGGTCACTGGGTAAATCGTCGGAGCGGACGGCGAAGCCATGGTTCTGCGTCGTGATTTCGACCTTGCCCGTGCGGGTGTTGAGAACCGGTTGATTAACTCCGCGATGGCCGAATTTGAGCTTGAATGTCGTCCCTCCTAAGGCCAACCCTAGCAATTGATGTCCTAGGCAGATGCCGAAGATGGGTTTGCTAACGCTTGCCAAATGGCGGATCGTGCTGATGGCATAGCCGAGCGGCTCGGGATCGCCAGGACCATTGGAGAGGAAGATGCCGTCTGGCTTGTGGGCCAAGACTTCCTCGGCTTTCACCGTCCCCGGAAGAACCGTGACTCTGCAACCTACCTGCGTTAGGCAGCGTAAAATGTGCCGTTTCATGCCAAAGTCCAGGGCCACGACATGATGGGAAGGCGGCCGCAAGGGCATGTATGTGGTGAAAGGGCTGTCAAATCCACCCTTCCACTCAAATGGCTGGCTCGGCACAACCTCGCGGACCAAATCTCTACCCACGATGCTGGGGCTAGCGCCCGCCTTTTTTACGAGAGAAGCATCATCCACGTCTGTTGTAGAAAGGATGCCGGTCATCGCGCCTTGGACGCGGATGCGGCGGACCAAGGCGCGCGTGTCGATTCCTTCTAGACCGATCACCCCGTTCTCGGCCAGATAATTGTCCAGCGTCCCTTCCGAGCGAAAATTGCTCGGCAGGCGGGATAGTTCGCGCACGATGAAGCCTTCGACCTGGGGCTTGCTCGATTCCGTGTCCGCGGAATTGACGCCATAGTTGCCGATGAGCGGATACGTCATCGTCACGATCTGGCCCTTGTAGGAAGGGTCGGTCAGAGTCTCCTGGTAGCCGGTCATGCTGGTGTTGAAAACGACTTCGCCATAGCGTTCACCGGACGCGCCAAAAGCGCGGCCGGTATAGACCGTTCCATCCTCTAGAGCTAATTTGGCAACTCTCTCGGGCATGAATAACAATCCGGGTTTCTTAGCGGCTTAAGGCAGCCCGCCGCTCCGCGGCGGATTCCAATCGCCTCGTATCCTCCGCGGAGCGGCGGGCTACTTTGACGTTCGAAATAGCTGACCCATCTTGCGGCCCAAAAGCAAGCTTGCGATGAGTAAACAAGCCGCCAACATGGCCATCGCGTAGACCGACAACGCACTGGCGATCATATCGCCGTCTTCGGGTCGCATGAGCAAGCCCAGGATCGCTTTAGTGATCGGGTAGAATTTTTGCTCCCGCGCCAGCATCAGGCTGTCGCTGACCTCCAGGACGGCAAACGCAAAAGTCAGGATCGCGCCCGCGATCAAGTTCGCTCCGATCAGCGGCATGGTTATTGTACGCATCACCCGCCAACGGCCGGCGCCGAGATTCTCAGCCGCTTCTTCCAGAGCGGGCGGAATCTGCTGCAAACCCGCGAGCGCGGACCGGGTCACGTAAGGCAACCGGCGCACCGAATAGGCGGCAATTAACAGCGGCACAGGGTTTCGCGTCGGATCCAGGTAAGCGCCGAGCCAGCCTAAATTCAAGCTACTGTAGCAAGTCAGGTAACCAAAGGCCAACACGAGGCCCGGCAGCGCCAGCGGCAGCGTCGCCAGGCCATCAAGAATATTGGTCAGCCAACTCGGCCGGCGGGCAACAAGCCAGGCCAGGCTGACACCCAGGATGATGTCCAAAAAAGTGCTGCACACGCTGTAAGCAATGCTATTCCGCATGCTCAATGCCGCGATGCGATTAGTCCAAACTTCCTCGAAATAAAAAGACGTGTAAGAAGCGGGCAATGGCGTCATGAGCCAGCGACCTGCGCAAGCCGTTAGGATGACGCCCAACAGCGGCAGTAAAGCCAACAGCGTCAAGCAAAATACCCCGCCGTATAGCAGAAGCGTCTGTCCAGTTCGCGCCGGGCGAAGTGCGGCCGACACGGCGCCTTTGCCGCCTCCTAAATACGATTGCCGGTTTACGATCCATCGGGCTGCGTAAAACAGCACCAAAGTTACCAGTAGAGTGATTACAACAAGCACATAAGCAACCGGATTCGTTCGCTGCGGATCGCTGACCTGGTCATAAATTTGAACGGGAAGGACGCGGGTGAAGTTGAATACCAGCGGCGTACCGAGGTCGGTGAAGGCCCAAACGAAGACCAACGCAGCTCCGGCAAAGTAACCCGGCAGAAGGAGAGGAAAGGTGATCGTGCGAAAAACACGTCCCTCCCCAGCGCCCAGGTTGCGGGCGGCGTCCTCCAGTGTCGGATCGATATTGGACCAGGCGGCCGCTAAATTGAGATAGAGAATCGGATAAAGGTGCATAACCTGCATGAGCACCACGCCGAAGAAGCCTCCCTTCCCAAGAAAATCGATTGGCCGGCCGGGATTGAGCAGTCCTCCGTTCATTAGCAATAGATTGACCAGGCCGAACCGGCCCAGGACCCGTTGAAGCCCTATCGCTCCCACAAAGGGCGGCATTAACAGCGGAACAAGCAATATCCCGGAAAGCAAAGCCTGGCCTGGGACGCGATAATGCGTCATCCAGAAGGCGAGCGGAAGGCAGATAAGCGTCGTAATTAGAGTGGCCAAGAAAGCCATCAGCAGGCTGTTAGCAAGGCATTCCCACAGAAACGGTGAATTTGGCTGTAGGCGAAAAAAGGGAAAGGAAGGGCTTCCCAGCAGCTGAAATCCCAGCGCCTCTTGAAAGAATACCCCTGTCCAGCGTCTCTTGCTGACCACTTCCGCTTGAGCGCCCGCCTTTTGGAATTGGTCGACCAGATTCTTTGCAGGAATTTCGGACGGAAAACTTCGCAATGCGAAAGGCAAGCGCAAGCTTTTTTCCGAGGATTGCTGATCGGGCAAGTATTGGAGCAACAAGGCTGATACGTTGGCACGGTCTTGCGGAGTTGATCCGAGGTCAAGAAGGCGGACTTCGAAAACGACATCGCTCGCGGAATTGGGAATGATGTAGACAAGTGGATAGATAAGGAAAAGGCCGAAGAAAACCAGCAAAGCCAGCTTCAAAGGCAGCATCCGCCGGTACATGGATTTCCTTTCCGGCAGGCCCTATCGATCGACGTCCCCGGGAAAGACCATCACTTCGTCTGGCCTCGCGCTTAGCATCACCTCACTGCCTGGATGAAACATAGGCGATGCACTTGGCAGGGCGGCCACGCTAAGGCGAGTCCCATCGCCGGCAACAACGCGCACTTGAAGGAGGTCGCCCAAGAATGCCGTGTGCTCCACGCGCACGGGCATACTATTTATGGCAGAACGTCCCGCGCTGGGTTGCAAGTAGGTCGGCCGAATCGCGCACTGGACATTCTTGTCGGGCACAATGGCATTGGAACTGGCCACACCAGTCAAAGTGCCAATAGCTGTTTGCACTTGGACCTGATCGCCCTTTACTTGGAGAACACGACCTGGGATGAGGTTAACGTCGCCAAGGAACCCGGCAATGAACCCATTCGCGGGCCGGCTATAGACCTCTGCCGGTGTTCCGACTTGGACAATACGGCCATCTCTCATTACGGCCAGACGACCTGCCAGCGATAAGGCCTCTTTTTGATCGTGTGTCACGTAAATCATGGTCAAACCGGTCTCTTGGTGCAACCGGCGTATCTCCTCGCGCATCTCATCGCGAAGTCGCGTGTCGAGGTTGGAGAGTGGTTCATCAAGAAGCACGACACGCGGCTCAATCACCAGGGCACGAGCCAGTGCAACGCGCTGTTGCTGACCGCCGCTTAGCTCGTTGGGCCGCCGGTCGCCAAAGCCCTCCATACGAACCATTTTGAGGGCCTGATTGACCCGTTGGTTGGCGTCGGCTTGGGTGAGTCCTCGCACTTTTAACCCGTAGGCCACATTTTTCGCTACGGACATATGCGGCCACAGGGCATAGCTTTGAAAGACCATTCCGGCGTCGCGCTCTCGGGGCGGCAGACGGGTAATGTCTTTGATGCCGAAGTGAACGGATCCGTTATCCGGTTCCACGAAACCCGCGAGCATGCGCAGCAGGGTTGTTTTGCCGCAGCCGGAAGGACCGAGCAAAAAGAACAACTCGCCGCCCGCGATATCCAGGGAGACATGATCGACGGCCAGCGTTTGGTTGAAGCGTTTGCTGACGTCGCGAATGGCGACCGGCGTTCCAGCGTGCTTCATGCTAACGGCCTCTGGCTCGCCGAAGAACGGTCCGATAACGCTCGCGCGCCTGTTCACCCCAGTCGTTAACCGTCGCGTTTCGCACCCGAGCGCCGTCTTCCACTATCTGGCAGGCGTGTTGCGCGAGGTCAGCATGGGAACACGGCGGCTGAAAAAGATCGACCTCAAGCATCCGTTTCTCTTCCACGGCTATCTGTGACTCTTGGACGGCTTCCCAGGCCGCCGATAAATCGCTGTGCGCATCCATGATGACGGCCCCGAACAGGTCATTCAAGGCGTCCCATCGGCTGTTTCCCAGACGGCTGTCATAAGGAAAAGTATTAACCGCATTGAACGGGTTGGCGTCTCCAACGGCTCGCTGTTCCGGGGGATACTTTTTATAGAGTTCAGGAACCACGCTCATGCGGCCAACCGGATAACGCTCGGGTCCTCCCGGTTGCCCCGGTTGCAGGAGAAAAACCTTCTGCCCTTCATCGCTTAATGTGAATTCCACGAAAGCCTTGGCCATGGCAAGATCCGGCGCCCCTTTCAAAACGCTGATGGCGTCTGGGTTAATAATCGTCTCTCCCGTTGGCAAGTAATAACCCATGCCCTCAGGATCACGACTGACTGCGCCCAGCGCATTGGCATCAAGGTTTCCCGCTGCCGCCGCTTCGCCGTCGAGGATTTCGCGCGTTAGGGATCCGCTATCTCGAATAAAGCGATGGGTATTGGCGCCGAGCCTTAGTAGCAACCGAAACCCATCGTCCCAACCGTGGCTTTGCAAGATCAATTCATAGACCATATGCAGACTGCCGGTGACACGGGGATCGCCCGCGCCCACCCAGCCGCGCAAGCCCGGCTTTCCAAGGTACGACCAACCCGTGAAGTTGTCTCCGGATTCGGAGGCCGAGACACCTTGTCCCGGAGGCGATTGGCCGATTCGATCCAGGACACGGCGATTATAAAGGATGCCGAAACTGCTCAGCATCGGACCATACCAGCGTCCTTCGGGATCGCGCAGCGGAACGCCGTTTAATTCAAGAGGAATGCGCGCGAGCAAGTCTTGGGGCAAATCGATTTTTTCCAGAAGTCCTTTGCCGGCCAAGCGCAGGTGAGGCTCGGTGCCGCCGCCGAAAAGGACATCAATCCCCGTGCCGCCGGGATTGCTCTCCAAATATCTCGTAATCTGGGACGTGCCGCCGCCGATATCTTGCCAGACAATGTCGACGCCTTGGGCCACGTCGAAGCCCTGGCCGGCAAGACTGTCCGCGCGTGAGCCGACCCACTTTTGAAAGGCGAGAGCCACTTCCTCGCGTAGCTCATCGCGGTGCGGTGAGATGAGAACGAGGCGCGGCCGTGGTGAATGGGAAGGGGCGCAGCCGGCGGCCCCGGCGGCAAGAACAAAACACAGGGCCGTCCCAAGACGAGACGGCCCGGCCAACCGCGAGCGGGTCATTTGCGCTTATAGGCGAGCGAAAAATCCTCAAACTGGAAGTGTTTGGCGCCGCCGTTGCCTGAATCGGAAAAGAACTGTTCGATTAGATCGCGGAAAACCGAAGATTGTAAGAAATAGTAATTATGCTTGCCGTCGCGGCGGTAGCCGACCAATCCGGTCATACGCATGAGCGTCAGATGATGACTGACGGCTGGCTGGGATTGCCCCAAAAGGTCGCACAAAGCGGTCACGTGCAGTTCGCCGTCCTGAGCCAGCGCCAGCAAAATCTTGAGCCGCGATTTATCGGCCATGATTTTGAAGACCTCGGAAAACCGGTGAATCGTATGGTCAGAAGTTTTGACCGGGGTGTACAAAGTGCTGACAGGCTTGTGGTTCCGCGTCTTGGTGGCGTGGTTGATCAAAGTCAGGTCCCTCCCGTTCGGACGCGCTTCAAGACAAGACCGCCTGCCCCAGTGGCGAAACTCCCTGCTCGACATTGAGAAAGGATCGCGGCCCGCCTAGCGCATGCATAAGGAAACAAGATCCTATAAGACTAAAAGAACGAACCTTCCGGAGAGATTGGCAAGGCGGAGGAGGAGCGTGAAGGCAGGCAGCGTCTAACGGAAAATCCTCATGCCATACCAGCCGACCGGCCGCGCTGACCGGGCTTTGCGAGTACCAGTAAGCGAGTAAGGCTATACACTACCGAAACCATACGCAGCGTCAATTGAAATCTCGTTCATTTCTTTGCGTGTGGCAATTCGCTGCGCCTGCGCGTGGGTTAATGCCTCCCTAGCGCTTCAATTCGTACGCTTTAATCTTGCGGTCCAAAGTGGAGCGTTCGATGCCCAATATTTCGGAGGCGCGGCTCTTGTTCCAATCGGTGTGACTGAGCGTTTCCTCGATATGCCTTTTTTCCATTTGCTCCAGCGATTCGAGCTTGTAGTTGACGGGGCTTGGTCCTTCGGGATTTGCGGAAAGGTTAATTTCGAGCGACGAGAGCCAGATATCACCGGCGTCGATCATCGGGCCATACCCCAGGGCCACGGCGCGCTCGACTACATTGCGCAGTTCCCGGACATTGCCGGGCCATTGATAGTCTTGCATTTTCTTGAGCGCGCCCGGAGTGAAGCCGCGGATCTTGCGGCCTGTTTCATTGACAAAACGCCGCAAGAAATGCTCCGCCAATATGGGCACATCGCTTAAACGCTCGCGAAGCGGCGGGACTCGGATTTCGACGACCTGGAGGCGGAAAAACAAATCCCGGCGAAATTTGCCTTTCTGGACGGCTTCCTCCAAGGGCTGGTTGGTGGCCGCAACGACGCGAACATCAACCCTGATAGGCGTGTTGCCGCCGACACGCTCGAACGGGTGGCCTTCCAAAACGCGTAGAAACTTGGCCTGCGTCCCGGAATTCATCTCCCCGATCTCGTCCAAGAAGATGGTGCCGTGGTCGGCCGCCTCAAACTTGCCGATTTTCTTTTCCGTCGCGCCGGTAAACGCGCCTTTCTCATGGCCAAAAAGCTCGCTCTCGAGCAGCGTTTCTGAGAGGGCGGCACAGTTGAGCGTGACAAACGGGCCCTCACGGCGCGGACTGGAATAATGAATTGCCCGAGCGACAAGTTCCTTGCCCGAACCGCTTTCGCCGCGAATAGAAACCGTGGCATTGGTTCCGGCAACCCGGCCGATCTGTGATTCGACGTCTTTAATGGGGGGGCTTTCGCCTATGAGTTCACTCTCGACCTTCAGTTGCGCGCGCATCCAGCGGTTTTGCGAGGTGAGCGAGTCCTGTCTTTGCATCTGATGGACCACCGCGCCCAGCTGCTTGGCTACCGCCATCGCAAATTCCAGGTCCTCGGCATCAAGGGCCTTGTGCGGGTTCGTGCAGTAGAGGTGGATCAGACCTAGCGCTTTATCATTGAATACCACCGGGGCGCAAATGAGGCTGGTAGCTCCCAGGTCGCTGAGGCTTTCGCGGTTCCGCAGATAGCGATCGCGGGCCACATCCTCGGCCAAGATGGCTTCCCGGGTCGTTATGACTTCACGGCTGACATACTCGGAGACCCGGACATAATCTTGATTGGTAGGGTCGCGATGGCGATGAGCGGTCACTTCAAGCGCCCCGTCTTTGACAGTGAGAATCGCCCCCACCTCGGCTGGAATGGCTTCTAATAAGCCGTCGAGGACAATATTGACCAGCTCGGTGTAATCGAAGGCCGATCCCATAGCCAGCGCGAGCCGGTATAGAAGGGCCAAATCGTGGCCCAGACTGTGACGACCCGGCGTTCCGGGGGCGACCTCGACTGCCGTATTTTCGGTGGAATTATCGACCGGAATGGGGGTTAGAAAGCGCGTCTGGCCGAGGCGCTTTTTAATGGAGACGCCGGTGTTGGCGCGGTCTTGAGGCGGCAGCTCGGGGAGTTGGCCCATGTCTTCAACGAAAAGCAAATGGGTTCGCCCCAGGTGGATTTCGTCATTGGGCTCCAGGTCCCATTCTTTGGTTAGGCGATCATTGTTGACGCGTGTGCCGTTGAGGCTATTGAGATCGCGCACCCGCCAATGGCCGTCGGAGAGGTAGACTTCGGCGTGTTCTCGGCTGCAAAGGTCGTCTTTGAGCACGATGTTGTTAGTCGTCGCGCGGCCTAATGTATAGCGCTGACCGGCGGTTAAGGGAAAAACATCCCCAAAACCGTCGTCCCGACGAATAACCAGATAGGCAGAAGCGCCAGCCGGCATCAGAGTTCAGGGACACCTGGAGTTATGAAGTTGTGAGAATACCCTAGGCCGGGCGTACGGGGCGGCAAGGCGAGGTCCACCGCTTGCTTTATTGTAGCCGATTCATTTCATCTCATCTCATAACACACACCTAGCTGTTTTGACGTAACTGCTTGGCATTACACATGTAGACGTATTGTTACGAAACGCCCAAGGCGACCGTGTTACGAAACAGGAGGCTTAAATGCTGTGACTCCACGTCCAATACGCAGAACCCATGAATAAAGCCGACCCTAAAGCAACCAAGCCAGAAGCCAACCAGCCTGGCCATGGTCTCACTACAATTGTGCCGCTACCTGCGGGTGGTAGTTCAACCCCGGGGTAATCGGGTCGCCAGGGATAGACAATATCCGCGTGCGCACGTACCAAGCGAACTCTGCTCACATATAAGGCATAGCCTACTGCAAGCATAAGGATGGCGGATCCAAGATACAGCATCACGGGTATCTCGTTGCCCGCGGTATCGATTTTTTCCACCTCTGGTCCCAAATGGCTGGCAATGGCAGACAATGAATTGTTCATGAAATGTAGCAGCATCGGAACCCAAAGAGAACGGCTCATGACGTAGGTAAAATGCAGCGCGAGTCCCATGCAAGCCGCCATGAATCCTTGTTGCGGATCAATGTGTAACAAGCCAAAGAAAAAGGAAGTCAAAATGATGCCGCCAACAACCCCGTACCTACCAACCAGACCCCTACCGAGGAAACCTCGGCACCACAATTCTTCATTTATTCCGGGGCCTACTCCGATGATCAGTACGGCTAGCTGCCAGGGCCAAGTGCGGATTTCCTTAACCAAAGATTCCATGCCTAGATCTTCTGGGCCTTTAATAAGGACGAATAACTTAAAGATATCTCCGAAACTTGGTAGGAAGTGTTTTGCCAATGCGAAAATGCCGCTGGCTAGAATGGGAAGTGCCGGAAATCCGATAAGGACTAAAGCGAGGTGTACAAACCCAGGCCGACAAAATGCTATTTTGCGTTTCCATTCTCTGCCAACCAACAATCGAATGATCAAAAGAGAGAACACAATACCAGTAGCTTGGGCAGCAAACAGGGACGGCATTAGGGATCGACGCGAGAACTCCGTGCCTTGATCTCCTCCTATTGTTTCGCTTAAGCCTGTTTGCACGTCTCCCGCTTTGATGATCTGTATCCCGATCATCACACAAATAACCGTGAACGCGGGTACGACCTGGGTTGCGATCAGGTAAACAAAACACCAAAGCCAGGACCACCAATAGCCAGGATGAGGAGGCCTTGGCATAGCCACAACGCAAGGCAGCTCATCCTCTGGGGGCAAAGCGAGCGGAAGACTGTCGTAGGGCTCAGTTTTCGAAAAAACGGAGTCGTGAAAATCATTGTCAGCGGGTTGGACCCACGGGATATCGTCCGTAGAATCGAGCTGATCTTTCCCCCGATTGGGGTCTTCAATCGGGAATATTTCTGACGACATAGAAACACCGACTGCATTTTTGGAAATAGGCCTGTCAATCTTAAGAATGCCGTTTCGATTATCTTATAGGATGGCTCTGCTGACCCGTCTTTGAAATGGGTCAGCAGAGCCATCCTACGACCATAAGCTTAAGCGGTGACAAGGCACTAGTAGTCAAGCAACTTCATCTCCGTAAGGAGATTATACAACCACGGATGCCGCCAGGGGTTCCAGGCGGGGTAACTGGCCGAAAAGACGGAAACCGCAAGCAAGATGTAGCCCAAGCCACGTCCCCAGCGGCGCAGGCCTAACCAATCCGCCGCGGGAACGGCACTGAGAATCAGCAGGGGCGTCAACCACAAAAGCCAGCGTGCCCCGCATGCCCAGCCGCCGTAGTTGCGGCTTCGGTCAGGCACATAAAAAATATAAAACGCCAAGACAACGAGCGTAACGCACAAGGTCAGCAGGCTCACCCAAGTCAACCCGCCATATAGCCGGATCGACTGCATAAAACGGAACGCAGCAAACCCAATGCCGCCCAATGCCAAGACAAAAACAGGCGTCAACGAAAACAGACCGTGGTGGCCCAGGGTTAAGTGAAAAGCATAATCGCCGCGCTGTTCTTTGGCGCTGGCCCAGTCAATCCCTTGCTTGGGCTTCGAAGGGTCCGGTTTCCAGTAGCTGCCTTCGTATTCATACCAGTCGCCGCCGAATTCACCGTAAGCGGGGAGGTATTGGTCGATAGCCATCTTATTCGTCAGCAGGAATCCCGCAGCAGGAATCATTGCTGCAAGGACAAAGCATAATGCAGCAGGCCGGGATTGGCGCATCACCCACACCACCAAGAGCCCGGCTACCAAAGAAGCAGCCGGCAATTCGTTGCAGGCGGCGAAAGAGGAAAACAAGCCTGCCGTTGCGGCTTGTAGGTTGGCTCCCAAAGTGGAACTTGGCAACTCCCTTAGCGTCAGGTAGACGGCAAAGAGGGCGAAGCACGCAGCCAGCGTATGGTTGTTGAGACTTACGAGAAAGGGACTAATGAGCGTTCCAAAGCAGGCCGCCGTCATGAGAAACACGCGGCCCCAGTCTGTAATCCCGAAGCGATCCAAAAGCCGGCTCAGCAACCAAAGATAAACCAGAAACGGCAGAACATTGAAAGTCAGCAGAACGGTGCGAATGACCAGGTTACGGTCAGTGGTAATGGACCACCCGAAGGCCTTCTTGAGCAGCCAGTATTCGCCTGCCAAAAGAGTCGGTAGAAAGGGCGGCTTGCTCGAATAGAGCTCATCGGTCCCCGGTTTGAGAACCTTATCAATGGTGCCCCAGCCGTCTTCCGCGACGATCCCCAGATCTTTTGGTTTGCCGGTTTTTTCATCGACTACATGACGCCCAATGACGTAGGTTCCATCGTCTACCAGAGCGCGGACGGTGTCCCAGCGGGAACGATCGTTGGCTCCCAGAGTGGGCATAGGTTGGGGCCGGGTCTTGGGCCACTCGCCGTAAGGCGAGTCGACTTCGCCTTCCGCTCGAAAAAGATCTGGCTCATACACACGGATGATGGAAAGAATACGCCCACAAATCCCGGCTACCGCCACGCTAATCAATAGCGCATAGACCCAGCGGCGTAATGGCGTCGTCTCGTCGTAGGAAGGAGTCATGCAGTGGGACCCGGTCGAGAAGCGATAGGATTGGATTCATGGCCGGCCGAAGATGCCAACCAGGGCTCGGCGGCGGTTTTGGGACCGCGTATTTGCTCGGCAATACTGTAGCCATCTTCTTCGCGGCCTTGATAGGCCGTGATTAGCTCGGCCAGGAAGCCGATGGACATCATCTGAGCGCCGAGCAATAAAGCGGCTACCGCATAAATTAGCAGCGGACGCTGGTGGAGCGGCAAAAAAGGCTTGGGTTCGGCGGCGACTAAGTTAATGGCCCAGGTGATCCCTAAATAGACGAGTCCCAAACTGCCCACTGCAAAGCTGCCTAGCCCAATGCTGCCCAAAAGGTGCTGGGGTCGCTGACCGAATCCCGTCAAAAATTTTACCGTCAGAAGATCAAGGAAGCCTTTGACGAACCGGCGCATGCCGTACTTGGATCGCCCATGAATACGGGGCCGATGAGCGATTACCATCTCACCGACTTTGAAGCCCCGCGCAGCCGCGAGGACAGGTATGAAGCGATGAAGCTCTCCGTATAAGCGCACTTCTCGAAACACCTCAGCTCGATAGCACTTCATGCCGCAATTATGATCATGCAGCCAAACTCCCGTCAGCATGCTGACCAGCCGATTGAAAAGCCGGCTGGGCCAGACTTTATGCCAGGGGTCATGGCGGGTTTTCTTCCAACCGCTGACAACATCCAAACCCTGGTCCAGTGCCGCCAGGAAGCGCGGTATTTCGGCCGGATCGTCCTGCAAATCGGCGTCAAGCGTCAAAATGCGGTTGCCATTGGCGGCCCGAAAACCGGCGGACAGCGCGGCGGCTTTGCCGAAATTGCGGCGAAAACGAAGCCCGGTCACGTTCGCATTGTTGCGAGCCAGGTCGGCAATGGTATCCCACGAACCGTCGGTGCTGCCATCGTCTACAAAGAAAACCTCCATATCGAGCCGGGCCTTGGCGGCAACGGCCATTAGTTCCGCATGGAGTTGGGCCAGGCTATCGTGTTCGTTATAAACCGGAATGACCACAGAAATCATGGTTTAACCAGGTTCCTTGCATGGTTCGAAAGTAGGGGCTACGGTTTGGCTATTCTAAGAGGAAGAATGCGGTTAGCCCATGCGGAATCAAGCGCGCAGAAGGTACAATAGCCAGCATATGCAAAAAAAGAACGATATAACCGCTAGACCGGTTGCGCCATGGCAACTGAGGGCAGACAGTCCTTATTCAGTTCGCCGAGCCGTCCACGTACGGTTAAGGAATTCTTTAATTAGGCTCCGAATATGACTTCCTCCCCATTGAACCCGGCTATCGTGATGCAAGTGGCCAAGCTGCCGCCGCGTGACCCGGACGGCAATAAAGGCGACTATGGCAGGATCCTGGTTGTAGCCGGTTGCCGCGGGATGTCGGGCGCCGCCGTGCTCTGTGCCACCGGAGCCCTCCGGTCGGGCGCTGGTCTGGTGCGGCTAGCCGTGCCTGAAGAGATATTGCCGCAAGTGACCGTGGGCAACCCGTGTTACACAACAGCGCCTTTGCCCCAGGATGATTATGGCCGTTTGGCTGAGCAGGCCGGAGACGATTTGCTCGCCTTGGCTGAAGCCGACGACGTCATGGCTATCGGTCCCGGCATCGGCCGCAGCGAGACTATCACCAAACTGGTGCTGTCCCTTCTGGAACAGGCCCGTATCCCCGTGGTTATCGATGCCGATGCCATCAACGGGTTGCGGGGCAACGCCAAGCATCTCGTCAATCGTGCCGGGCCGACCATCCTCACGCCCCATCCGGGTGAATTCGCCCGCTTGCTCTTCACCGACGTGCCCACTGTCCAGAGCCAAAGGCAGGACCTTGCCGTGCGCTTTGCCTCAGAGCACCGCGTGGTTTTGGTTCTCAAGGGGCATCGATCGATCGTTACCGACGGCAAACAAGTTTATATCAATACAACCGGCAATCCCGGCATGGCAACCGGCGGCAGCGGTGATGTCTTGACGGGCATAATTGCCGCATTGCTAGGGCAAAAGCTAAGTCCCTTTGAGGCGGCGCAGCTGGGGGTTTATGTCCACGGGTTAGCGGGCGACCTCGCGCGCGATGTGATGGGCGAAGTTTCGCTGATTGCAACGGATCTCTTGGACTATTTACCGGCCGCGTTTAAATTGGCTGTCGGCGGATAGATCCATTTAATACGTCAATTGTCTATTGTCAAAAGCGTCGGCTTCTAGCACATTGGGCGGTTGGAAGCCCGGAATCACCGTCAGAAACCTTACCGTTCAATCAAGGAAACCTGACATGGAGTTTCTCTGTCCCAGTTGTCAGAAAATGCTGACGGTCCCGGAACAGTTTGCCGGCCAACCGATGAAGTGCCCGCTTTGCGGCAACGCGTTCCAAGCGCCGAGCCTGGCTCCCCCTCCAAGCGCCTCGGCTCCGGATCCCAAAGCGGAAACTTATACCTATTCGGTCGCGTCCGAGCCCGAGCCGGTAAGATCTTCGTCAGCCCCGGCTTCGCCCAAAGGGGCGCCTGATAAGCCAAGCGAGCCGGCCGCACAAAAATCCGCGCCCCCTCCTCCCCGGCCCTCCCCACCGCCAGCGCCGCCCGGAGAGTACGGACGCAAGTTCACATTACAGCTTAAACCGCATGTTTTACCTTACATCCCGCCGGGCGCTTTGCTTTTGATCTTCCTTTTGACGTTTTTCCCATGGGTAGGCGCTTATCCCAATGGCTTACCGGTCTATAAACAGAATGCCTGGCAGGCGGCGTTTAATGGCTACAGCTCTGATTACGAGGACTTGGTGCCAGGCACGGACGAAAACCTAAGCCCTGGGGTCAGTGGTCTAACACTATTTTGGCTTTTGATATTCCTGGTTGTTCTTGCCGTTGCAATCGCCGTCGTTCTACTGCCTCGGCTTCGAGTCAATCTGCCTCCTACGGTCCGGCGCTATTGGGCGTGGCGAATGATGGTAATTTGCGCCCTTTCAGTGGTGCTGCTCCTATTAATGATCATTCTGGATCTGGCGCACTTTCCTATTGAAAACAAGTTGATAACGAGGGCAAGGGAGGCCGCTAAGAGTCAGGTCCTTCCTTCTTCGGAAAAAAGCGACAGAGTTCAGGCTTTTGGGGAGGCCTATCGTATCAGCGCCTTGGGCCTATTGCACACCAACACGTTTCGTTTGGTTTTCTTTCTTCTGATCATTACGGTCCTTTGCGCTCTTCTAGACTATTGGATCGAAAAGCGCGGGCCGAGCAGACCTCTTCCGCGCATTGATATGCTTTGGTGATTCGCTAGGGCGAGCGGTGCACTTTCTCCCTGATGAGGCCCTGCCTCGGCCATCAGGGAACTGACGCCCCCGCTTTCCGAATCCATTAGTCCCAAACGGCCGCTTCTTCGCCGTCAAGCCGAAGCGTCAAACACTTAGCGCTGCCGCCGGCTTTCAGGAACTCGTCCAACTCGACGGCAATGGGTTCATAGCCCCATTCGCGTAGGCCTTCGGCCAGCCGCTCGCAGCCGGTGTTGGTTACAACAGTCTTGCCCACGACCACGGCGTTGCAGCCGAAGCGATGAGCTTCCTCCTCCGGTACAGGCAGTAATTGGTTGACGTGCGTCTCCAGGACCTTTTGACCGTAGGCGTCGAAGGCGCCGGGATAGTAGATTGCCTCCCCCGGCGCCAAGGGGCAAAAGCAGGTATCCAGGTGATAGAAACGGGGATTGATGAGTTCGAGCGGCAACACTTGCCGCCCCAGGACTTTTCCGAGGTATTGATGGCCTCCTACATCGCTGCGAATGCGATAGCCGGCAAACAAGGTCGGGCCGCAAAAAAGTGCGTCGCCGGCGCCTTCGAAGTAGGTCCCTTGAGGCAGATGCCGAACGTCGAAATCGTGCGCGGCGAACCAGGCGTCAAAATACGGCGTCTCCCGGGCGCGCACTTCATGACGGAACGAAGAGCTGAAAAACGTCTTTTCGAACACCACCCCCGCGTTGGCTGTAAAGACTAAATCAGGCAGTCCTTTTTGCGGCGTCATTAACTCCATAGTCACGCCCAAGCCCACCAGCGTCTCATAAAGCTGACGCCACTGGCCCAGCGCCCGCTCGAGCGTGCTGCCGCGCGATCGGCTCATCCACGGATTGATTTCGTACTCGATCCCGTAGTAATCCGGCGGGCACATCAATATCCGCGGCTGCCGCATCAGCGAATTCCTTTTCTTTCACGGTTACTTCTTTTCTTCCAGCTCGTTGACCAAGGCCCGCAAGAATGGTTCGGCGTCGGTGACGACGCCGACGGTCTGGATGCTGCCGCGATCGGTCAATTTGGTCACGGTTGCGGGATTGATGTCCACGCAGGCCACCTTTACCCAGGCCGGCAACATGTTACCCGTCGCGATCGCGTGCAGTGCCGTGGCTACCATGAGGCTGAAGCCGACGCCATGAACCAGTTCCCGCATGCGCCGTTGGGCCTCCAGCGTGTCGGTAATGACGTCGGTGAGCGGTCCGTCATCGCGAATGCTGCCGGCGAGGATGTAAGGAATGTTGTGGCGAATGCACTCGTACATGATGCCGCTTTTCAAAATGCCCTGGTCCACCGCGGCGCGAATGCCGCCCGCGCGGCGGATGGTATTTATGGCTCGTAAGTGATGTTCGTGGCCTTCCTCGGCCGGCAAGCCACGGTCCAGCCAAACGCCGAGGCTGGTGCCGTAAAGCGCTTGCTCGATATCGTGCGTAGCCAGGGCGTTGCCGGCAAACAGAATATCCAAGAATCCGCCCCGAATCATTCTGCACACGTGGTCAACACTGCCGGTGTGAACCACCGCCGGTCCCAAAACGGCGAGGATTTTCTCCCCTGCTTGGTGCGTTCTCCGCATGGCGGCGGCAATTTCCCGAACGGTAACGCCCTTCGGTTTTTCGCTCGAGACCGGGCTGGCCATAAACTCGAAAAGATTGTGCCTGGGCGCTGTTTCGGCGGGAAGCACTCTGAGGCCTTGGCGGCCAACAACGATGCGGTCTCCCCTTCGGACCTCGGCCATAGGCAAGCAGCGGGCAGCGCCCCCCTCCGGATCGAGAAGAATGCCACAGTCCATCTCCATGTCCTCGACGTCGATCCACTCGCCGTCGATGCGAATTTGGGTGCGGTGGCTCGTGGTGCTGTAGAAGCCTTCCGGAAAAGCTCCATCCATATCGGCTTCGGCGAAGCTGCAATCCTGGGCGGCCACCGGCGCGGCGCCGTGATCATGGATCGCGTCGAGAACGTCTTCCAGGACCGACTCGTTTGGCGCTCGGACCTGAATGCGGGCATAGCTGGGGTCCTCGCGCCCCTGGCCGACTTGAATGTTTTTGATCTCGTAAGCTCCGCCGCGCGTAAGAATTTCGTCGAGCACCTTGGGCAGGAGCAACGAATCGATGATGTGCCCTTGGATCTCGACTTCCTCGATATGGTTCATGGGCGCTGTAGAGGTGGTCTGTGTGACGCTCATGCGACGATTCTCCTTGGCCCGGTCGCGCTAGCCGCGAGCCTAAGGCGAGCGCGTTTGCAAGGCGTTCGCCTAAGGTTCGAGGCTAAACTATTACGCCGTCTGAGTCTTTTCTACCGGGTACTGTCCGTTCCGGGAACTCCCCGTACGGAAGACGTCCAGGAGCATCTCCTTGGTGGCGTCGGACAAAGAGCTTTCTTGAATTGTCCGGATCGTGTCCTCCACCGGATACTCAATGCGTTTGAGTTCGATTTTGTCGTCTTCGATTACGGCATAGGAAGCGCGCGGATCGCCGTCGCGCGGTTGGCCGACGCTGCCGGGATTGATGACCAGTTTTTCGCCGACTTCGAGGACGTAAGGATGATGGGTGTGGCCTACGCAGATGACGTCGGCATCGACGTTTTGCAAGCGCCGGCCCCAGATCTCCGGATCGGCGGGAGCATACTCGTCCAGCGGGTCACGCGGAGTGGCATGAACGAGGAAGAAGCGGGTATTTTCCAGAGTGAGCATTCGCGAAATAGGCAGGCGTGCTAAGTAACGCAAATCCTCTTCGCTGAGCAAGGGGCGGGTCAACGCGCGCGTCATGGCCGTTAGATGCTTAAATCCGCCCGGACGGACCCCCACGGCCACATCTTGGGCCATGCCATGATCGTGATTGCCGCGGATGGCATGGTGCGCATGCCGCCTTACCCAATCAATGCATGGGATCGGTTCGAGTCCATAATCGACCAGATCGCCAAGAAACAAGCAGAGGTCGTGCGGCTCGTTGATCGCTTGCAGGGCCGGCCAATTGGCATGAATGTCGGCAAGCAAAAGAATTCGCATAAGAAACCAGATGCCGTTGAAAATCCGTTAGAACGCTTGACTCGCATCGTCTTTTGGCAGTATACCGTAGTATTAATACTATAGCGACCTCCTGCCAGATCCCGTTAATTCGACTTTGCAAAAGCAAGAAGCCACGTTAGCCGCGAGAAGCGAGGAAAGCGTCAATCATCAAGGTCTAAGCCATCAACCCGCCACGCGCCGTTCGACGCTGAAGGAGGCGTGATGCTTACGGAAAAACCGATTCGTCGCATGACCTTGCGGCAGCTGCTGACGCACGCCGAGAAGTATTCCCGCGACCTTATCGAACACTTCAATGGCACTTTCTTGCCCAAGGTCACTGACTTCCGGGATCTAAGCCGCCCCGTTCGCCGCAAGAGTCATTTTCCCACCATGCTCGCCTTAGTAAACGCGCTCCGAAACCTTGAGAGCGCCGGGTCCGAAATCACTGTGAATATTGATCATTTGACTGAACAAATGAAATCGATCCGGGAGCATGCTTCCCACGAACGAATAAACCGAGCCTAGTCGAGCCCACTACTGACTTCCGGATTGCGATTGTCCCGGTTGCCATAACACATCTTCTTGTCCATGGTCATTAGCCACGCGAGCCCAAACGAAAAGCAAGTCCGAGAGACGATTGAGGTAGATTATCACCTCGCCGTTGACGGCCTCCTCATGCGAAATAGCGACCACTTCTCTTTCCGCTCGGCGACAAACCGTACGTGCCAGGTGTAGCCAAGCCGCTTCAGGACGTCCGCCTGGCAGCACAAAGCTGGTTAAGGGTCTCAAAGGCGCATTAAGGCGGTCAATCGCTTCCTCCAGACGTGCCGACTGTTCCGGTTTGACTCTCAAGCGGGCACCCGGCTGCTCCTCTGGTGTTAGAGGGACGCACAGGTCGGCTCCAACGTCGAACAGGTCATTTTGGATGCTGTGCAGAAGAACGACTTCAATGGAGGGAAAAGTTGCGGCCACGACACCCAGGATGGCGTTCAATTCGTCTACAGCGCCATAAGCAGCGACGCGTGGATGGTCCTTGGCGACGCGCACTCCGTCGCCAAGCGCCGTCTCCCCTTTGTCACCGGTCTTCGTGTAGATTCGAGACAAATAGACCATCATCCCCTCTTGAATGATTCGGGCATTGAGGGTCGCCTTCGATTGTATTACAATTGCGTCCCAACCGAACCTGTCGGACTTCAAAGAAGCTGCGCCAAACTGTGGATGACGGCTGCACCCGCTCGGCCTGTTTTCCTTGAGTCTAAGAACAATGGCCTAAGCCCAGCGGCCGTTGCGCCCTGGAAATCGTTGGTCCAATCGTCCCCGACAAGACAGATGTCTTGCGGCGGCAATTTGGCCGACTCGCACAAAGCGTGAAAAAACTGGGGTCCCGGTTTGCGCCAGCCGACCTCCGAGCTGATCACGAGTTGCCTTATATGCTGCAACGCCGGCATTTCGCGAATAATTGATCGCAATCGACTGTCAAAGTTTGAGGCCATACCCAAGAGATACCCGCGCTGCGCTAGTTCCGCCAGCACCACTGCGGAATCGGGGTCCGAGCGCCAGCTGGTAGAACGGCTGAAATGGGCAAACAACTCTCGGAAGACAGCGTTTGAATCAGGTAGATCTTCTAGGGTTTGAGCCACAATGGCTCGCCAACGCTCCGTTTCACGAAGTTCGCTTGTCGCGAGTCCATTGGCAAAATCAAGGATGTCCTGACGTTTGAAAGCAGCTATGAAGTTGGCGCCAATGGCACTCGCAGAAAGACGGCTGCCGAAGCGATGGCCGACTTCCACATAGACCTCTACCGCCGGCGGGTCCGGATGGAGCAATGTCCCCACAGCATCGAAGAATATCGCTTTGACGCCCGGCGGAATCATACGGATTCAGTAAGCCGCCTGGAAAGACAAGTCAAGCGTGCCGGGAGCTTTTAGTAGGGACTTGCAAGCCGGGAAACTCGACTCAGTTTCTCCTGTAAGAGTCCGAGCCGGCGTTCACGATGACCTATAGCTCGTTCGAGATGATGGCACGTGGTTTCAACGCTGCTTAGCTGTCGGCGTTCCTGTTGGAGAGCCGCGCGCGTGCGGTCCAATTCAAGAGCGTGATCCCAGGCTTTGCCCTGGTTGCCGGTAAACACGCATGTCTCAATGTGGGAAGCCAGCACCGTGGCTTGAACTTCTTGCTTGAGCACATGCCGTCGTAAGTTTTTCGCCTCATGGCGTCTTTTTTCTAATACGATCTGGCAGTCGTGAAGATCCCGGCACAGCTCCTCGGCCTCCTCGCGCCATGCAATGGCAGGGTCGGCGGGCCAAAGTTTTCGCCCAAAATCGAACACGCGTCGTTCTAACGACAGAAAGAGTTGCTCCAGCGACATGATTGCGCCCTCGCCGACCGAAATGCATCCGACCCGGCCATGGAGTGGTCGAAACACTGTTCCATTGAGTAATTCGTCCTCCGAAGCAAAAGATTGCCGATCTTTTTGGAAATCGACTCGTCCTCGGCACTGGCGAAATAGTTGACGCATGTTTTCCAGGCAATCTCTATACTGTTGAAAAGCTTCTTGCCAATACGGCTTGCATTTCAGCTGTTGGGAGATCGGCATGGCGACCAAGGGAGAGATGTTTGCAGGCGTAAGCGTTGCGCTAATCACGCCATTCAAGAATGGCGAAATTGATTTCGACAGCCTGCGCCGGCTGGTCGATTGGCACATCGAACAGGGCACCGACTGCCTTTGCCCCGTTGGCACAACCGGCGAGTCGCCGACGCTGGATCACGAAGAACACGAACACGTGATCGCGGAGGTAGTGCAGCAGGCGCGCGGCCGCATAAAGATCATGCCCGGGACCGGGTCCAACAGTACGCGAGAGGCTATTCGCTTGACGAAGTTTGCCAAGAGGGCCGGCGCTAACGGCGCCCTCCTGGTGGGTCCTTATTACAATAAGCCGACGCAGGAAGGCTATTTCCGGCATTTCGCCGCCGTTGCTGAAGCCGTGGACATACCCGTTGTTCTCTACAACATTCCGGGGCGAACCGGTTCTAATATCCTGCCCGAAACCATCGCACGGCTCGCGGAATTTCCCCAGATCGTTGCCGTCAAAGAAGCGACGGGTTCGCTGGACCAAGCTTCCCACATTGCCTCGCTTTGCAACCTGACTCTTTTGAGCGGCGACGACAGTCTGACTTTACCGCTTATGAGCATTGGGGGACGCGGCGTCGTCTCGGTCGTCGGCAACATTGTTCCGCGCGATATGAAAGCATTGGTCGCCGCTTATGACGCGGGTCGCCTTGGAGAAGCCCTCCAGTGGCATCGCAAACTATTCCCTCTTTGCCGAGATCTCCTAAGCGTGGCAACCAATCCGATCCCCGTAAAGGCGGCGATGAAGCTGTTAGACCGGGGCAACGGCGAGATGCGCCTTCCCATGTGCCCGCTAGACGCGGCCGGTGAAGAACGGGTCAGACAGACGCTGAAGAACTACGGATTACTGCGCTGAGCGCTGAAGTAACGCCCAAGCGAGACGCTTGTGCTACGTCTTGCGTAGCACAAGCGTCTCGCTTGTGAAGGAAGCGTTGCTAGTGTCCCGAACCAGGACCATGGCTCATTTCCGCGGAATGGTCATAGCCGTGATGGGCTGCGTTGACATGACCGGCCTGAGGTTCGCGTGTTGGCTCTATGGCAATCTCCATTGGCGTCCAACCCCAAACGCCTTGAAGCCAACCGCAAAAAAGGCCAAACATTGCAATGGCGGCGACGCAAAGCAGTTGCCACCAAAAATTCGGGATCACCCATTCTTGAGAGAGCGGAAAAGCTCTCGGTTCCATGGCTGCCCATGCCGAGGCCGCAATTACAATTAGAAGAACTACGCCGGTCCAGGCGCCTTGACTCAAAACGGGCCAAGTTTTTTTCCAGTTAACGCAAAAAAGACACCACGCCGCCCACAGGCCGAGCGGCAACAGGAATAAAAGGAATGTCACAAAGTCTTGGAAGGCCGCTGTAATGTCCATTGTGATAGTTGTCCTGTAAGGCCCCCCACGAAAACGCTCAAAAACAGACCCATGGAAAGCATTTGTGGGTTTTCGTGTCTTTTCGTGGCTTTTGAAGCTCTCGGCACGTGACCCTCTGGACAAGTGACCCACCCTCTGGTCCCGCCAACACTGCGCCACAGGGTGATCAATAATTGAACACCTGATGCCGACTTGCGCTCTTTCGTTGTCTTGGGCGTCTCTCCTTCAAAGGTGGCCAATGTCGGGCTCGAAGGTGGCCAGCGTCGGACCAAGGTGGCCCCGCATTGGCCTGGCCCCCTTTGATTTTGAGAAGCTTTGGGGGCCTACAACCTTCAACGCGGTCCTGCCGAGGAGCTAAGGACGGAATCCTATGATACGGTTAGAGGAACGATAGGGAGCCGGCAAGCAGGCGTCAAACTTGGCGACGGATTTCGTGTTCACCGGACGCCGCCCACTAATGATCCTGGCCACGGAGAATGTCAGCATGCCGCTTTTCGGCGCACACATGTCTATCGCCGGGGGGTATCATCGTGCTCTACTCGCGGCCCAGGCCCTGGACTGCAATACGGTTCAAATCTTTACCAAGAACAATAATCAGTGGTATGCCAAAGAGCTTCTTGATGAGGAAATACAAACGTTTCGCCGTACGCTGCGAAAATCGCGTCTCCGTTTTCCTCTGGCTCACGATTGCTATCTGATTAACTTAGCGTCTCCGGACGATACGCTTTATCGAAAGTCCATCGAAGCTTTTGTGGTTGAGGTGCAGCGTGCCGAGAGGCTTTGCTTGCGGTATTTGGTGACCCATCCCGGCGCTCACATGGGAAGCGGTGAACAGACCGGCTTAGCACGCGTGGCAGCGGCGCTCGATGAGGTTCACACGCGTTGTGCGGGCTATCGAGTGAAAGTGCTTCTGGAAACAACGGCAGGGCAGGGCACCACCCTGGGATGGCGGTTTGAACACCTGGCTTCCATCCTAAAGGCTGTCGGCGACCCGAAACGGCTCGGCGTCTGTCTGGATACCTGCCATGTTTTTGCTGCCGGTTATGGCTTGGCCCCAGCCGCAGAGTATGCAAATACAATAAAAGAGTTCGATCGCGTTATCGGCCTTCGGCGTCTGGAGGCGTTTCACCTCAATGATAGTTTGAAGCCATTGGGCAGCCGCGTGGACAGGCATGCTCATATTGGCGAGGGCCATCTTGGGCTCGAGCCTTTTCGGCTGTTGGTTAACGATCCGCGTTTTCGCAACCGACCGATGATTCTGGAAACGCCCAAGGAGGATGGCGATCGCACGAACCTAGACGCCGTCAACCTCGGAACACTGCGCAAGTTGGTTGAAAGGTAAAGGGGCGAACGTCTCAAGCAACCGGGGGTGGCGGTCGATAATAACCCTTGTCCTCATGGCAAGCTCTGCCAAGAGGGCCTTGTTTGCCGCTGCTTCCCTGGCCGTTCTTGCCAAGGGGCGGTCATGGCTGTCCCGCCTGGGGCTCCGGCATCTAGATGAACGCTTCGGAATCGCTTTGCACCTGCTTCGACCCCTTGCGTGGTGCCCCGCCAAGGCGATTCGTTGCTACGACCCCGCCGGAGCCCCTTTTCCATTCCCTAGTCCAATTCTTGCGGCGTCCCTCCGGATAGCGCACGACCGCCTGCTCCCGGGAGGCTCGCCGCCAAACCGGCGTTCCTCACCTTGAAAGTCTCAGGCGCGTCCCATATTCATTTCCATGCGCCAATGAGTGCCTTCCCTTATTGCCAGCAGGACCGCGATGGAAATTCAGAACATCCACGCCCGCGAAATCCTCGACAGCCGAGGCAATCCAACCGTCGAGGTAGAAGTGGTTTTGGAGGACGGCGCCGTCGGGCAGGCCGCCGTTCCCAGCGGCGCCAGCACCGGCGCTCACGAAGCGCTGGAACTGCGTGACGAGGATATGAAACGCTATTTGGGCAAGGGCGTCCTCAAGGCAGTCCATAATGTAAACGAGGAAATCGCCATAAAGCTTGTCGGCTATGACGCTGTCGATCAAGTCGGTGTCGACCGCTATTTGCTCGCTATTGACGGTACGCCGAACAAGGCAAAACTAGGCGCCAACGCCATGCTAGGCGTATCGCTGGCCGTGGCTCACGCCGCCGCCAATTCAGCCAGTTTGCCTCTCTACCGCTATCTGGGCGGCGCCAATGCCAAGTATGTGCCCGTACCCATGATGAATGTCATTAACGGCGGCAAACATGCGGACAACAACATCGATTTTCAAGAATTTATGATCATGCCGCTGGGCGCCAATTCGTTTCGTGAAGCTCTGCGCATGGGGGCTGAAACCTTTCACCATCTCAAGGAAGTGCTCCACAAGCGTGGTTTGAGTACGACGGTGGGTGATGAAGGTGGCTTCGCACCCAATCTGAAGAGCAGCGAAGAAGCTTTGGAATTCTTGGCTCAGGCCGTTGAAAACGCCGGATACAAAGTCGGCGACCAAATCGCCTTTGCCTTAGATCCGGCTTGTACGGAACTTTACGACGAGGCCAAGAAGAAGGGCAAAGAGGGCTATTGCTTCTTCAAGAGCAGCAAAGACCGCATTGCCACCTCCGATGAGATGATCGATACTTGGAAGAAGTTGTGTAAGAAGTGGCCGATTCGATCCATCGAAGACGGGCTGGCGGAAGACGATTGGGCGGGCTGGCAGAAAATGACGCGCGAACTTGGCGACACCGTTCAGCTCGTCGGCGACGATCTATTCGTAACCAACACCCAGAGACTAGAGCGCGGCATTAGGGAGAAAGCCGGCAATAGCATTCTGATCAAAGTTAACCAGATCGGCACGTTGACGGAGACTCTGGATGCCATCGAATTGGCTCGCCGCAATAGTTTTAAGACGATAATTAGTCATCGGAGCGGCGAAACGGAAGATACGACCATCGCGGACATTGCGGTGGCCACCAATGCGGGCCAGATCAAAACGGGGTCTGCCAGCCGGACGGATCGAATTGCCAAGTACAATCAATTGCTGCGCATCGAAGAAGATCTCGAAGATTCAGCCAGGTATGGCGCTGAACTCTGCAGAAAATAGTCAGGGACCAGACATTCCGAGTCAGGAAGGCTGCTCAGCATAAAGCTCTCTTGATTCCGAATCCCCATGCTCGATTCACCTCCGAGTTCTTGGTTTTCCCGCTTGCTGTTTCGGTTGACGCTGGGTTGTGCCGGGCTGTTGGTGGCATTAGTAGTGATTGCTCCGGCCTTTTCTTCCATAAATCAGCCCATTTTGACGCTGTTTGCGACTGATGCCGTTTTGAGACGGATAGCGTTGGCTAGCGCTGCGGGTTTGTCCGCTACGGCTTGTATTTTCTTTCGGCGTCCTCATAATCGATCCGTTTCCAATTCTCGATCCGCCCAAGTCCCCATTCGCGTTCCCCCGCCGCCTACCGGCATGGGCGCTTAACTTCTACTCGGTTGACTTTGTGTTTGATTGGCTGTTTGACGGCTGTCTCCAGGTTTTCCTTGTGCTGGGCGCGACCGGCACAGGCCTAGCAGTGGCATGGTGGAGGACAAGGCACCGCGGCTATGTCTACAGTTTGGTTGTGGTGATCATATTGGCTGGCGTCTATGTCGGCTTAACCCTGCTTTACGGTGAAACGGCCAAAGAACAGATTAAGCGGCGCGTTTTGGATATCGAGTCGGGAGTTCGCGCCGACGACATGAACAGAGTCTTTAGCAATTTCTCTGAAAAGTTCCAGGTGAAGGGATCGTCAGGATCCTTCGACAAGCAAAGTTTCCGCAAGGCTGCCGAGGAAGCGATTAGGAAGTACGGCCAGCCGGATTTTGTAATTGATCAAATAGAGGTCGGGACTATCGACCGCGAGAAAGGCGTTGGCAAAGTCGGCTTTATTGTAAAAGTCGCCCAAAAGGGCGGGGGCGATCCTCTTTTCATCTGCCGATGCGTCGGTACGTTTGTCCGGGAAGACAAGAACCAATGGCGGCTACAAACCTTCGAGCTCTTTAATTACGTCAACGCCAACGACCAGATTCCGGTCCCCTTTTGAATCAGCGCCGCCAAATCCGAGTCCTGGTGGACGGTCATTTCTTGACCGGCGCGAGGCGCAATTCCATGGGCCCGCCACAGCATTCACATATCTTTTTTTCACTACGGCGAATATTGCAGACGTCGCACCAGTAATAGACCTCGTGCAACACACCCTTCTCGTAACTGTGAACGTTGACCACTTGCAGCAGGTTGCTGTTCTTGACGAGCCGCCCTGTCAAGCGCACGGGCCGATCTAGCAAGGCTTTATCCAGGAAAAACATCCGGGACCCGTCGTCTTTAATGAGCGGGTAGGTCTTGCCCTCTTCCGTTACTAAGGCGAGCCAATAGGGAACCGCGTCAGCATCGAGATGCGTCCCTTCTTTTTCAATTATCTTTTCCAGAGGAACGACCTTGCCTCTGAAATACTCGTTTGCGGTTTTTTCAGGCCCTGCGTGGGCACAAGTCGGCATGGTCGACAGGCAAAAGGCGACAGCCGTTGGTAGGGCGACTAAACCATTCAATAAGAGTCTCATTTGGCCATCCCCCGCATCGAGGCCGTTTGTTACAGATCTTTCCAGAGTTCAGATTCGTAGTGACCGCTTTGTTTCTTTAGCTCCTCGTCGCTGACGGTGGTTCGAAAGGTCAGGGCGGAAACGTCGAGCTTTGGCTTGCGGGTATGTTCCTTTTCTTTTGGTTCTTCGGCAGGCTGGACGGGCTTCGCTTCCTCAGCGGGCATCTGCTCGTCGCGCCGCTTACGGCGAAGGTAGAGCTTGATGGGCACTTCGGAAAAAGGGAGCTGGTCCCGAAACACCTTAAGCATGTACCGCTGATAAGTGTTATCGAACAAGTCGGGGCTGTTGGTAAACAGCACAATCGTCGGTGGATTGGTTGCTACTTGCGTGGCGTAATAGACCTTCGGTCGCCTGTTTTGGCGAAGCGGCGGTGGCTGCTTTTCAAGGGCTTCACGCACAACTCTATTCAGGTCGCCCGTGCCGACGCGTTGCGAAGCTTGTTTAAATAAATGCTGAGCCAGGTTCAAGACCATCTGGACGTTCTTGCCGCTCTTAGCCGTAATAAAAGCAATAGGCACGTAGTCCAGGCTTGGAAACGTAGCCCGCATGTACGTACCGAACTTGCTGGTGGGCATCGGCACCATCAAATCCCATTTGTTAATGACGAATATGGCAGGCTTGTTTTGTTCGAATACGTAATCCGCCAATTGCTTATCAACCTTGCTGACGCGGGCCCGAGGATCATTAAAAAGCAAAACCACGTCGGCTCGGCGAATGGATCGCTCGGCCCGAGTCATGCTGTAGAACTCGATGTCGGAGCTGATGCTGCCCTTTCGGCGGACCCCGGCCGTATCAATGGCGATAAAGACTTTGCCGTCGCGTTCGAAACGAACGTCCACGCTGTCGCGCGTCGTGCCTGGCACTTCGCTGACAATCATGCGTTCGCTTTGAGCCAAGCTATTAATAAAAGTTGATTTGCCCGTATTGCGCCGGCCAACTATGGCCAGCTTCATGGCCACGCCTGGGTTCTCTTCGGAATCTTCTTGCTTAGGCAATCGCTCGTACAAAAGGTCAAGCAACTCTTCCCTGCCGCGATTTTGTTTGGCGCTGACACAGGCCAGCTTGCCACGACCAACCTTATAAAACTCGGATGCCAGGGGCTCTATTTCCTGCGTGTCGCACTTATTAGCGACGCATATGACTGGCTTGTCAACATAGCGCAGACGGCGGGCAACCTCGTCATCAAGCGGCATAAGGCCGGCCCGGACGTCTACCACGAAGAGAATCACATGAGCCTCTTCAATGGCTGTTTCGATTTGCTTTTCCACTTGGAGGGTCAGGTTATCGACGTCCTGGATGCCCATGCCTCCAGTGTCGATTAACTCAAAGAAACGGTCGCGGACCTTGATCAGGGA
This sequence comes from Gemmataceae bacterium, assembly GCA_045802525.1. Taxonomy (GTDB): domain Bacteria; phylum Planctomycetota; class Planctomycetia; order Gemmatales; family Gemmataceae; genus JBJMQT01. The sequence goes on along the minus strand of JBJMQT010000135.1, from coordinate 12,895 downwards.
GGAAAGGCGGTCACGCGTTACCCCGGCCGTCGGATCCACAATCGCTATGCGGTGGCCGCTTAACCAGTTAAAAAGCGAGGACTTCCCTACATTGGGACGGCCAACAATGGCAACGACGGGAACGGCCACTAACTAAATCTCCACCAGGCAGGCAGGCGGGGCAGGGGCTTGAGCGGTGCGGTATACAAAGTCCATTATAAGAGTAAATCCCAGAAGGTCAGAAATAGGGCCCCGAATTAACTGCCTCAACCTAATAGGCTTCCATAGGAATACGTTTGGTCCCAAGGAAGAGTTCTAATTGGTAAGGCAGTGAGGGCAATGACTTAGGTCTCGGGCAGTCTCCGAAACCCGGGCGAATTGGCTACGTCAAGGCAGCCGGACGAGGCAAGTTCCTTTTGAATAGGTTTCTTTTGGAAACGTGGTTGCCTGGCAGATCCGTTCAATCGATCAGGCGTCGCGTTAGATCGCCATAGGCGTCGATCCTGCGATCACGCAGAAAAGGCCAGTTACGGCGAATTTCCTCTTGGCGAGACGTCTGACATTCCACGATTAAGACCTCTTCCCGATCGTGCGAAGCGCGCTTGATTACTTGGCCAAACGGGTCACTAACAAACGAAGCGCCCCAGAAATCCAACCCGCTGTCCACGGGTCCTTCATGACCGACGCGATTAGCCGCGGCGACGAATACGCCATTGGCAACCGCATGCGACCGCTGAATCAACTCCCAGGCTTCATGTTGAGACTTGCCATGCTCTTTTTTTTCCCGCGGGTGCCAGCCGATCGCAGTGGGATAAAGAAGGACGCTGGCCCCTTGAAGGGCCGTCAACCTTGCCGCCTCCGGATACCATTGGTCCCAGCAAACTAGGACGCCGATCCGGCCATAACGCGTGTCGAAAACCTTGAATCCGAGATCGCCGGGGGTGAAGTAGTATTTTTCGAAATAGAGCGGATCATCGGGAATGTGCATCTTCCGGTAGATGCCGCGCAAAGCGCCGTCGGCGTCTAGAACCACTGCGGTATTGTGGTACACTCCTGGAGCTCGCCTCTCAAAGATCGATGCAACGATGACGCACGCCGTTTCGCGGGCCACCTGGGACATTAATTCCGTTGTCGGTCCGGGAATCGATTCCGCTAGATCAAACAGGTTCGGGTCCTGGCGTTGGCAGAAGTAGGGCGAGCGAAACAGCTCTTGCAGGCAAATGATCTGGGCTCCTGAAGCCGCCGCTTCCCGAATGCGAGCCACTGCCTTGTCCAGGTTGGCTTGCGGATCCGGCCCCGAGCCCATTTGAATCAAGCCAAGAGTAAATGATGATGGAGTGGTTGCCACGTGGAACCTCGCAATCCCGCAAAGACGAAGCTAAGAGCATTGTATGATGCCGAGTCCTTCCCCGGTCCCAGGGAAAACGCGCATGGCCCTAGGATCCCACCTTGTAAGCCGTTTCCCTGCCGGCAGACGGAAATTGCATCGTTCCTGGCAGTGTTGGGCCAAGGGCATACAAAGATATAAACTCCGATTACGTAGCTGGAAATGTTCTAAGACAAGATTTCGACCTCTACACGATCTGGCTGCCAATCTGCACCTATGAACGGACATTTCATGCCAGGTTCGAATCTACCAACCGCTACCGACTTGACACGACAAGTGCGGCAGCATTTGGACAGCCTGCGTACTGCAGGCGTCGAGTGGCTCCCCGCTTTAAAGCCAGGTTCCGTACTGACGGCATCGGAAAGTTTAGACCAAGCGGAATCAAACGCCCTTGCCGAGGAAACCAGCTCGCAGCCCGAAGGATCGATTATGAGCAGCACTTCTGCCTTTTTGCCTGGAGAATCCCAGTCCGCGATTGAAGATCGCGGCTTGGCGCTCCACGTACTTGCATCCAGGGTATCCGGGTGTATTCGCTGTGCCGAGCTAGTCTCTACGCGCACGCAGACGGTCTTCGGGGTTGGCAAGCTGGATCCGGACCTGTGCTTTATCGGCGAAGCGCCCGGGGCCGATGAAGACGCCACCGGAGAGCCATTCGTCGGAGCAGCGGGCAAATTGCTTAATCGCATAATCACTGCTTGCGGCATGGAGCGTGATGAGGTTTATATCTGCAACACCATCAAATGCCGACCGCCCGGAAACCGTGCGCCGTTGCCTAATGAGACCGCCAATTGCCGGGAATACTTAGAAAAGCAGCTAGACCTGGTGAAGCCCGGGTTCATCTGTGCCTTGGGCGCGTCAGCCGCTCAAAGCCTCCTAGCCACGAAGCTATCGATTGGCAGGCTCCGAGGTCAGTTCCAGGACTATAAGGGGGTGCCTGTTATGTGCACCTACCATCCAGCCTATTTACTGCGCAGTCCGGAAAAAAAGGCCGATGTCTGGGAAGATATGAAAAAACTAATGACTCGCATGGGCCGGCCCATCCCGAAGAAATAATCCGAGCAATTACCTTGGGCCTGCTAGCTAGGTAATCCCTCGTCGCCAAACTGGAAGACTTAAGATTCAGCCGAGGCGACGGGCACCATTTCTTCAAGCTTGAGTTCGAGCTGTTTGAGGGTTACCGGGCGAACCATGACGCTGACATGGGGACGCACTTGGACGCGGTGGGCCCAATCGGCCTGCTCTTGGTTCAAGACCAGAATGCCGACGCAAGTGAGTTCTAACCGCTCGACCTCCTTCATAATCCGCTCGAAAATCAATAAACCGTCTTCGCCTGTGGTCCCGGCATCCAAAACAATTGCGTCGTAGGGTTGTTGACGAAACCGGTCCAATGCCCGCACGGGATCAGCGGCCATGAAAACGCGATAGCCAAGTTCTTTGAACCCCTTGCGGATTTTGTCTTGTAAGCGTCCGTCGCTCTCTGCAACAAACACCGAGCGCATGGTCGAGCTTGGTGTCGTCTTTGCCGCCTTGGGATTATGCTTGCCTTCCATTTCGCGGCGCACAGATCGAATCGCCTCAACCAACTGAGACCCGGTCTGGAAGCGATGCTGCGGATTGAGCGCCATCATCGAGTCGAGCAAACTAAAAACCGAAGCCGGCGCTTTGACCTCGGCCCGACTGATGGGAGCAACGTTATCGAACCGATGCCTGGCCATGCGCGCCAGCTTATTGCGCGTCGGATCCAGGGGAGGCCGGCCGGTCAGCATTTCGTAGAAAACGCATCCGAGGAAATAGATGTCGCTGCGCAAATCGCCCGCCTTGACTCCGGTGGCTTTTTCCAGACCGGCGTAATCGACGGTGCGTTCTACGCGATCCTCATCCGAGTTCGACAATTGGAAGTATTTAGCGAGGCCGAAGTCCACAAGCTTGGCATGGCCCTGAGTCGAAATAAGGATATTTGTCAGCTTAATGTCGCGGTGGCTTACTCCGTGGGCATGGGCATGAGCTAAGCCGCCGGCGGCGTCTTCGAGTAGGCGTAACGCTTCCAAAGGCTCTAGCTTCTTTCGGATCGCCAAGATGTCGCGCAGATTGCCGCCTTCTACGAAATCCATCACAATAAAATACTGCCCCGTGGCGACATCGTGACTGACATTCAAGATTTCAACAATTCCCGGGTGCCTAAGCGAAAGCCCGACCTTGCCCTCGCGCTCAAAAAGCTCGATCCGCTGCTGATCTTCACTCCAGCGGCGGCGCAGGACTTTAAGGGCCACAACCCGGCCAGTCCTGGGATCCTCGGCGCGGAAAACGCGGCCAAAGCTCCCCGACGCCACCTTGTAGAGTATCCGGTAGCCTCCCAGGAAAAACCCGTCGGTATCGCCCTTTAGGAGTCGACTACTTTGCCAAGGAGTGAGATAGCCCTTGCGCTCGAGGAAACGCAAAAACGGCTCCGGATCGCCGCCGATGTGCCCCAGCTCATTACGGGCTTCGTCGAGCTGGGCTTCTTGCAAGAGACCGGTTTGGAGGGTCAACTTGGCTATAATGGCCGCGTCGAAATTGTCCATGGAATGCCCGTTACACGACAAAGCGACAGTTGAACGATCATTGTCTATCTAAACGCATTCTAACCGATGTCGACTCTATGCCAAGCAAAACGCGTTATGCCTTACTAAATTAAGGACCGATTAGTCCTTCTTCTCCGAATCGGAACCAGTATAAGAGAGAAAAGCGATGAGTCGCCGACAATAAAAGGGTGCATTTTGCTAAATCGATTGACGACGCGAAATGGATTAGCGCCCCTTGCTCAGGCCGCGGGCAAAGAGTTTGATACCCTTTTCCGCCATGGGTCGCTGGAAATCGAGATTTACCGACCAGACAAAGTGGATCGTCAGCAACCGCATACTCGCGATGAGGTTTATGTCATTATCTCCGGCGCCGGCTTCTTCGTTGAAGAAGGCGTCCGCCAGCCGTTTGAAGCAGGAGAGATCCTCTTCGTCGCCGCCGGAGTCAGCCATCGATTCGAGGATTTTACCGGAGACTTCGCCACCTGGGTGTTCTTCTACGGGCCCGAAGGCGGGGAAAAGCCGACCAAGGTTTGATGGAGCGGACAAAACACTCCTCGCGCCCCCTTCGGGCTTGAGAAGTCAGCAGTTTTACGATTCACTGAACTTCATGTGGTCGAAGACGCGACCATTACAGGTTCCGCCTTGCCCGACTTCTCGCGTTCCTTCGCCTCACTGGCGACTTCCAAAGCCGCCTGTTCTTCCATTTGCCCAGTGGGCTGGCGTGCGTCTTGGAAATGGGCAATGATCACCGTTATGTTATCTGGCCCGCCCTCGGCGTTGGCGGAGTCGACCAGTTGCCGGCACATCTCTTTTGCAGTCCTCTTTTGCTTGAGTATTTTTAAGATGGCTTCGTCCCGGATGGGCTTGTTAAGCCCGTCGGTACAAAGCAGCAGCATATCACCGATCTGCAAGGTGGCTTTGTAAACATCGACCTTCAGCTCGCTGGAATCGCCGCCGACGCAGTTCCAAAGGACCTTGCTCCACCGCGATTCCTGCGCATCCTCTGGACTAAGGGCGCCCTTTTCAACTAACTGTTGGGCGACTGTGTGATCGGTGGTGATTTGCTCCAGACGGGAATCCCGCAGCAAATAGCAGCGGCTATCACCGGCATGGACAACATAGAGGCGCGGCCAAAGGACATAGGCCATGGTCAACGTCGTTCCCATTTTCCGCGGCTCGAGATTTACCGATTCGGTAGCGTTTTGGATGTTGTGTTGACAGTTCTCCAGCGCCGCCTTTAATTCTCCTTCGAGGTCTTCCTCCCGGTTTTCTTCGAGCCGAAAGAACCAGTGCATGGTATTGAGGAGGTAGTGCGACATGCTTTGGACGGCAATGGTGCTAGCGCGCTTGCCCTCCGCGTGGCCGCCCATGCCGTCGGCAACCAAAAACAGCTGCCCTTGTGAACCGCCAAACAAACGAGTGTGGTCCTCATGGGTAAGGCTCGTTTGATGAATGAGCATCGACTTGTTCAAGTCTGCGACCAAGAATTGGTCCTCGTTCGCCTTTCTCACTTTGCCGGTATCGGTCAGCCCGTAGCAATCGATTTTGCCGCGCATGGCTTGTTTCCTCCCGTTTGGCGGGCCTGCCTTTGGCTCGAAAGTCACGAGGGCAATTGATCGAATAGGGTCAAGCAGTTTTTGTGCCATTCCGGGATCATTCCTCCCATTAGGTCGAATATGCACGAAGGCTGAGCTGAACCTTTTTCTGCCATCATGCCTCACCGCAGAGTCCTGTGTGTTGCTAGCCAACGTCTTCTTGGGGAACCCGACATGGCATCAAACAAAAAGCGGCGGAAAGGAATTAAATTGACGAACAAACAAAAGCGCCCGCGCACCGGGCCGTTTCGGCATGCCGACGGCGATCGGCGCCATAGAGGAGGGCCGACGGCGGATCAAGTCATCGCCGATAAACGGGCCAGGCAGCTATTCGAAGCCAGCCTGCCGCCCGGAGAAGAGGAAGAGTAGGACCTTCGCGAAGTGAGCGCGCCAAAGCACCGGAACGAGACTCTGGAAGCCTGAGGGCCTCGTTCTGAGCGCCGCCAGCCTACGGCCGCTGTTGTTGGGGCGGCATTTGCTTGAGCCGGCGCTGGGGGTCGATTTCGACCGGGCCGAACATGCTCTCATGCCGGCCGACGGCAAACTGCAAGGCCGTCATCAAACGCTTGGCGGTGTAGAAACTAAGCACCAACCGATTCGTGAGCTTGATCGGCTGCGTCGGCGCCATGACGTGCTCCGGGTTGAGCGCGAATTCCAGAATCAATTCCTCCGGCGTGCCGGTCACGCGATACCAATTGGCATAAGCCGACGTCATATCGGACATATCGAGCGTGATCTGCTGTCGCGGGGCCTGCGCTTGCGATTCGGCCGATTGAGGCGGCTTCACTTCGTCAGACATGCAAGTTCTCCGATTAAGTTTGTAACAAGGCTTGTTGCTAACTTTATCAAGATGCGCCGAGATTCCCAGACCGCCATTACTTAAACGATGCGTAAAGACAGTAGCCTCGAGTGTCTGGCCAGGTCTCTCCTGAGTGAGTTCTTTCGCGGCAATGCCGCCCAGTTCCTGATGCACCAACGCCAGGAGTTACTGAGTTGGCATTCGGCCCAGCTGGCGTCCCTCAAAATACGTTGCATTGCATTCAACCCCACCCGCGCGGCGCATGCGCAATGAGCGTCAATGAATGCCTTTGATGCTCACCTCCGTGGTCGCCGTGCAGCTGTACACCTCGGAACCATTTCTATCGGTTTTTCGGTCAGTTGAAGTGCCCGTCGACGCGCGGTAAGCTCCCATACTGTTTTCCGTCGTCTGTAAAGTGGAGAACCGGCATGTCTGACCCGCTCGACCCCACTTGTTCATCGCCCGCTGGTCCTTCAGAATTCGACACGATTGTTCCCGCCCCCTTCGCCGGGATGGCTCGGGACTCTACCGTGGACATGCCTGCTATCGGACCGTATACGAACTTAGCTCCCCATGCTAAAGGGGGATTGGGCGAGGTACTTACTGCGACCGATCCTCAATTGCACCGTACCGTAGCGGTCAAACGCCTCCAAGATAAACACGCTCATAATCCCGATGTGCAACGCCGCTTCCTCCTGGAAGCCGAGATTACAGCCCGCCTGGAACACCCCGGCGTCGTACCCGTCTACGCGTTGACCCATGACGACCACAACAGCCCTGTTTACGCCATGCGCTTCATCCAGGGCCAGACTCTCGGCCACGCCATCGGCGCCTATCACGCCGGGCCGCCCGATCCCCTGCTGTTTCGGCGACTTCTGCAAACGTTTCTACAAGTCTGCCAAACGGTAGCCTATGCCCACAGTCGCGGAGTGATCCATCGCGACTTGAAACCGCAAAACGTGATGCTGGGGAAATTTGGCGAGACGCTTGTTGTGGACTGGGGTCTGGCAAAAGTGGTGGGACGCCCCGAAGAAGTGCGGACAATTACAGCGGAAGAGACCTTGATTCCCGAGTCAGTAGGTCTAGGCAGCGGTAGCGAAACTTTGCTGGGCTCGGCGGTTGGGACTCCGGCGTACATGAGTCCGGAGCAGGCCGCAGGGCGTTGGGACGTGGTCGTGCAGGCCAGCGATGTCTATAGTCTCGGCGCGGTGTTATATACGCTATTGACGGGCAAGCCGCCATTGGAAAAGAGCAATTGGCCGGAAATTCAGCAGAAAATCCAGCAAGGCGATTTTCCGCGCCCGCGCCAAGTGCGTGCCGATGTTCCCCGCGTTTTAGAGGCGGTTTGCCTCAGAGCCATGGCAGTCAAGCCGGCCGATCGCTATTCGTCAGTGGAGGCCTTGGCCACCGATATGGAACATTGGTTGGCGGACGAACCGGTGGCGGCGTATCGTGAGCCGGTGGGCAATCGTTTGGCGCGCTGGGGAAGGCGACATCGGGCTCTGGTTGCCGGTGCGGCAGCGCTGTTGCTGACGACAGTCGCCGCCCTAGCGGTTGGGCTCATCCTGCTTGGAAAGGCCGGGACGCGGACAGAACAACAGCGGCAATTGGCGGAGGACAATTTTGCTGAGGCCCAGCACCAACGCGATTTAGCTCGCGTCAATTTCCAGATGGCCCGCCACGCCGTGGATGACTATTTCGTCCAGGTGAGCGAAAGCACCCTGCTGAAATATCCAGGCTTGCAACCATTGCGTAAGCAGCTGTTGGAATCCGCCTTGAAGTACTATCAGGATTTCCTCAACCTCGGCAGAGACGACCCGGAACTCCAGACAGAGTTAGCCCAAGCCTATTTTCGCGTCGGTAATATCACCATGGAGATTGGCACGAAAGAGGATGCGCTGAATGCTTATCAGCGAGCCCGTGATCTATACAAGACGCTTTCCCAAGATTATCCAAAGAATTCTTCGTTTCGCAGCAACCTCGCCCAGACCTATCGGGGCATCGGTCGAATGGAACTTCAAACCGGCCGAGTGGGCGAAGCCAGCTTGTCGTTTCAGAAGGCCATCGACCTGGGCGAAGAGTTATTCGCCACCAACCCTGACGTTCCCGAGTTTCAGAGGGACTTGGCATTGAGCTACAACAATCTCGGGTTCAGTCAGCATAATAATAGTCAACCAAAGGCCGGCCTGCGTTCCCTTGAACGAGCCATTAGCACCTGGAAGCGCCTGATCAAAAAGCATCCCGATGCGGTATTTCAGAGTGGTATGGGCATGTCCTATAGCAACCTCGGATGGTATCTAACTCTTGCAGGCCGAATGACAGAGGCTTTGGAGGCCACCCGCCAAGCCGTCGCGACAAACGCTGAGGCGGTGCGAGAGAATAGCACGGACCCGGGATTTCGCAACAAGCTAGGCATTGCCCTGGATAATCTCGGTAATCAATATTACTTCGCTGATCAGCCGACCCAGGCCCGAGAAGCTTATGAACGGGCCCTGGTCGTTGCGGAGGCCCTAGCGCGCGAGAATCCCGCTGTCATCGAATTCCAGGAGCGCCTAGTACTTTACCACATTGACCTCGGCCACCTACTTCTCCACGCCGGGCAGGACGACAAGGCCCAAAAGTCCTTTGAGGCGGCCATGGAGCTAGGCCAGAAACGCCGTGATGTCCCGCCGGTCGACTTCAGTTACGCGCCAATCTACCGTGGCCTGGGCAAGCTGCTCCGCAATAAAGGGCAAAATGCCCGCGCCCTGGAATCGTTGCAGAAAGCTGTCCAGATTGGTGAAACAAATGCCTGGGGCGAGAAGCCTTTCTCGACCTATGAACTGGCCTGTGCCCGTGCGCTTTGCAGTGCCCTTATCGGTGAGCGTAAGACTGAGTTAGCCCGTGAGGAGAAAACGAACAAACGTCGCTATGCCGACCAGGCAATGGAGGCCTTACGCCAGGCGGTCGGGGAGGGGTGGGCCAATGCGGCCTGGATGAAAAAGGATCCGGACCTCGACGCGCTCCGTGACCGACCCGATTTCCAAAAAGCTGCTGGCTACGTTGGTGGAAGGATCAGGCGGTTAGCACACCTCTATTGCTAAGGCTCGCCTCTGTAGCGCGGTAAGCTTTTTCGTGTGGGATTATTTCTTGAAAATCCATGCCCTCATAGATGACGCGATCGAAATAGAACTGAAAGGCAGGTCATCAAGTCGACTCCTAAAGCAGGGAATGAGAGTTAGAGCCAGGCTGACACTGCCCGATGAGTGGCGGTTCTAGTTTTTACTGAATAGCGGAATGGATTTACAATCTTCGATAAACAGGCCCGTGAAGTGGCCGGTATGCCCCGTCAACCACCATGGACCGTCTTTACCGTTTAAGGTGTCGAGCAAACCTTTAGGTCTTTTTGTCCGCCTTTAGAGGTCTTTGCGGATAGTATGGCGCTAACCTGCCTTGGACGAACTTTACCAGAAGGTGTCTAGCAATGCCTCCAAGTGCTACTCCTAGTCCGAGCGCCAGCCCGACGGCCACGCCAGGCCAGCTTACTTACAATCGCCAGGCGGCCGTTGCCTATGCCAAACAATACACAGGCACCACGCAGTCATGCCCGCGTACCTCTTGCTATAACTCCGCTTACTCCGCCTATCCAACGGACTGCACGAACTTTGTCTCCCAAGCGCTTTATGCGGGCGGTTGGCCCATGGTGGGAGGAACCATCTGGGATGTGTACAAAGACGATGTGTGGTGGTATGGCCAGAGCAAAATCGGAAACAAGCTCAGTTACAAATCGCCGTCAGGCTTTTTCGGCCAGGCCAGCGAAACCTGGACTTCAGCAAATAAGTTCAGCAAATTCCTGACTGCCAGCGGGAGAGCCATTCAATTCGGCTCGGCAGCTATGCTCGACCTCGGGGACGTGATTCAGCTCCAGATTATCAACGGAGACATTCACCATACCATGTTGGTCACGGGCTTCGACCCGAAGACCCAGGAAATCCTGTTGTCTTATCACACGAACAACCAGTTAGATAATCCCTTGAGCAAGGTTGTGGCCGCTTCGGGCGGGCAGACCTTAATTTACTGGAAGCTATTGGATGTGATCCCTTGACGCACCGAAGATCTAGCTTTCGCTGGGAAATCCAATGATGAACGTTACAAGAAGTAAACTTGTCCGACGGAGGATCAGATCAATAATCTTGGGATCGACAAGATCATGGATGGGAACAGGAGGAGGTAGAGTAGTCTGCATGTTTTTCCTGCTCCTGCTGTTTCCAGGCTGCGCACCCAGCGATGACCAAGACACACTGAAGGGCCACTCGGACAAAATCTATTCGTTAGCCTTTGGACCCGGCGACAAGATTCTAGCTTCGGGCGGTTGGGATGGGTCGATCATAATATGGGACTTGAGCAAACGAACCAAAATCATGACCTTGGACGGTCATACTGACAAGGTGTCAGGTTTGGTTTTTTCGGCCGACGGCAAAATCTTGGCCAGCTCCAGTTTTGACAAAACAGCAAAACTCTGGGATACAACCACCTGGAAAATAAGGGCCAACATTACGGAAAATGGATCTGCGGTCCATAGAATCGCCTTGGCCCCTGACAGCAAGGCTTTGGCGGCGCCGACTACAGCTGGGCTTATCAAACTGTGGGATGTTCCGAGTGGCAAGGAGCTGCGGGAACTCAAAACTCACGAAGAGGTCGCCAGGTGCGTAGCCTACAGTTCAGATGGCACAATTCTAGCTTCTGCCAGCGCCAAGACTGTACAACTCTGGGATACGGCCACCTGGAAAGAGATTGTAAAACCAATAAGCACAGGTTATGTGGAATCCTTGGCATTTTCCCCTGACGGCAAGACTCTTGCTATTGGTGGCTATATGCTTATTCCTAACGGGCCCAATAGTTATAGAGAAGGCGGATTCGTAATTCTCTGGGATACCACCACGAAGGAAGAGAAGGGGGTTTTGGAAGAGCACGACCAACGGGTGTGCAGTATGGCCTTTCATCCCAGCGGCAAAGTATTGGCAACAGGAAGTGCTGACAAAACCATAAGACTCTGGGATGTGGCAAATAAGACGGAACTGAGCAAGCAGACTCAGGACGTATTAGTCTATTGCGTAGCATTTAGCCACGATGGGAAGTTGTTGGCGACCCCAAGCAGCGACAACACTGTTAAGCTTTGGGAGACTGCAAAACTCGTATCGGACAAGAAACTGCTTGAGAAATAGACATTAAAAGATGATAACGTTTATGAAGCGGTAGTGCGGTATCAGGTGTTATCGCACTCCTCCAGATCAGCCAACAATACACCGTTGGCTGCCGGTTAACGACTGCCGATTTGCCATCCCGAGAGTCCGTCCTTCGTGACCTTGGCGGTTAGATTAGGGGCGACATGGCGGTTGTCCGGATTGAAGTACCACTCGATCTGCCGGTCGGTTGTTCCTTTTGCCGGTTCGATGTGCCTGTCGCCAGTCCCGGTTGCCGGTCCGAGCAACTTCTCGGCCTCCTTGATTGACATCCCGTCTTTTAGGACGCCGGTGGTGAGAAGGACCTGCCAGACGATTTTCCCGGGCTTGTGCTTGGCTAAGTTTTTGGCCAGCTCCGAGGCCTCCTGCCGCAACTTCGTGTCGGCCGGCTCTTTTCGCAGGGCCCGTTCAAGCTCCGCCAAGCGGCGAAAATCGGCCTCCAAGCGCGCCTCGTCCGGCTTCGCACCGGCCGGCTTGTCAAGCTTTTCCTTTAGGCGATTGACTTCCGCGCGCAATGCTTTGTTCTCGGCTTCGAGCAGTTCGACCCGCGCTTTGAGGCTGGCGCTGCTCTCGTCGGCGATCGCCAGGCGGCCATACGGCACGCCAAGGAGGCAAAACAAGCCAATGGCATAAGAAGAGGAGGATCTCATAACGGGAATGTCCTTGTGTGCTTCTGGGTGTGGACCTCTGCCCTCTTGCTAGGCAGCAGCCATACCTCTCTAGCCGCTATTCTACCCCCAGGCATGGGGACGCTTCGTAAAGAGTTTGTAACGAGGCCGGCATGCGGCGGCCTAGGGGAGAGTGTTTTTCGGCAACAACGGGCAGTTGCGAGAAGCGAGACAGTTGAACACTGCCGCCCTTTGATGGCTGGCATCCGCCTGCCGAAGTGCTATTTCACTGGCTCAAATTCCACCCAGTTGGTTTGCACGTTTTTGCTGGTCGGCAAGTCCCAGGGTTCAGGTTGAACGCCGGCAAATGAATGCGCCTCCTGGTGAGCGCCGGCGTTGTCCTTCCAGTTAAAAGTAACGTTGGTGACGTCCTTGCCGGCCACGCGGTAGACCAGGTGGGCCTCGCAGCGCGCATAGTTCTTGCCCCCGCTGTTGTAAAAACGAACGAGTGCCCGAACGGACCTCTTGTCGGCTGGCTCATTTGAGCCCCAGCAAAGGCTCTGCGACCAGAAGCCTTTGGGTTCGTCCCCTCGGCGCGGGATGGACCAGTCCTTGACCACAGGCTGCCAGGTCTTGCCCTCATCCGTTGAAAAGTCGATCTGGTAATTTACATCCGGCTGGGGCGGACTGCCCGATTCGATATGCGCTGCCGCGTGAATCGCCAGCACGGGCTCGCGGCGTGGC
>JBJMQT010000134.1:0-26783 GCA_045802525.1 Gemmataceae bacterium | reverse complement strand
TGTGGCACGGACACCCGACCGTCCCATCGCCAGTCACCGTAGGTCTCCTTGCGTGTCCCGGAGAGAAAACGCAGAACATGTTGAAGAATATGCTGCGGGGGAGGAAAGGAGACCTTCGGTCGGGCCCGGTGGCACGGTCGGGAGACCGTGCCACAACAGAGCACGGTACAATAGGTCGAGCGTCTGCGGCACCAGTCATACCCTCTTGAATCAGCACATGACCAACAGGCAACTAGTTCCTATTCCTTAATGAACCGGGCTGTCAGGTTGTCTATGTCTTGCACGTCTTCCAAAAGAAATCGAAGAAGGGCAGTAAAACGCCCAAACCGGAAGTCGATCTAATCAAGCAACGGTTGAAGGCGGCAAAGGATGATTATGAAGGAGCAACACCTTGCAGAAGAAGAAACGGAAGCGGACAACTAGCCCGCCTACCCTGTCGATTGAAGCGAGTAGCGGAAACGTCTACGCGGACTTGGGATTTCCTTATCCCGAGGAGGCCTTAGCTAAAGCCGAATTGGTAATGCGCATCGCCCGCCTCATCCGCCGGCAAAAGCTAACCCAGGCCAAAGCCGCCGCGCTCAAGGGCATCGACCAGCCCAAAATCTCCTCCCTTTTGCGAGGCCAATTCCAAGGTTACTCCCTCGAAAGGCTCTTCCGCTTCTTGAATTGCCTGGGCCAGAATGTGGAGATCGTAATCAAACCTCGCGGCCGGGGAACAAACTCAGAAGCGTCTACCCAAGTTGCTGCCAACACGGATCAAGGATAAGAATAGCCTGCGGGCGCCTTCTGAGGCATTACTCATGATGAACAAGAAGAAGCTTACCGAAATCAAGGCAGAAGTGGCGGCACTTCTGAGTGGACTTGCCGATCCATCACCGCGCCCATGGCTGGCCAAAGAAATCGAATCGGCCAAGCGGGAATCCAAACGCGTGGCGGAGACGCTAGAGATGCTTTGTGCCGCCCTGAACGCGAAGCCCCAAGCCGCCGAACACCCACGACCCGACGCAAGCCGGCGAAACGATGAGAGCCGCTTGGCTTGTCGCGCTTCGATGAAGCTCTCAAGCGGCCGCCAGATAAGGTTCGCGAAGATAGATGTTCCAGCTCGCCTAAGTCCCTCCTGCAAACTAGTCACTTCATGCGGACCAGCGCTGCACGACACCTTCCCACTCTCCGCGTTCGCCTGACAGAAAGGACGCCGGAACAGAAATCGCAGGGCGGAAGGATTCGAGAAATCTGTCCGCGTCCCCGCGTCCACATATCGGTCCCCCCTCACTTCCTTGGCCGACCCGTTCTCGGCGAGGGCATCGTAGAATGCTGTCTCTTCGCCCAACAATCCCATGGGCCTCGCGCACCCAGCGGGCCAAGTCCAGAAGCTTGCCGATCATCTCCGCCGTGGCGAGCTGCTCTCCCGCGACACGATCTTCCGCTGCAAGTTTACCATATATGTATCTGTGCTGAGCTTCAAAGCCCCACCGCATGTTTTTGTGACCGCCTCCGATAGTCACCACACGGCGCGCCGGGGCTTCAAAGACTCAGTCCCGGCCTCACGTCCAGTTCAGGCCTTGGGTCTTCACTTGATTTTGAGGGCATTGACAACAAGGTCGGGGCGTCGAAACCTTTCAGCGAGAGCTTTGGCAGGAAGCATCCGCTGGCCATCTCGCCAGCGGATGAATCTGGCAGCGCCCGGGGAAGCGTTGTAGTAGCCTGTAGGTGTGAACGCGATCCAATCCTTCTTGCCGCGAAGGGGCTTGATTGTTGGCAGAACCTGGAGTGTTACAAGCGGCCTGCCGGTGCGAACCTCCCAGGTTCGGATCCAACCGTCACGATTCCCCGTCGCCAGCTTTTTTCCATCTGGTGAGAATGCAATGCATGTCACTTCGCCCGCAATATCTTCGAGAACATGCATCTGAGTGCCATGCCTGGGGTCCCAGAGAGTCGCCGTTCGGTCGGCATGACTGGCGGCAAGAAGTCTGCCGTTTGGCGAGAAGGTAACATTGTTGGTTTCCTCCCCATCGCACAGAAGTTGGTGCATCAGTCGACAACCTCGTGTGTCCCAGATTTGAACAGCCGATAAAGGCCTGACCTGCTTATCTGCGGGGACATCGGTGCATAACCCGACGGCTACAGCAAGGACATCATCATCTGGTGAAAAGACAATGGAAAAGGGCCGATCATCAGCTTCTATGATCTGAGCCTGGGCTCCACTTGATGTCTCCCAAACCCGCACCTCGTCCTTTCCTTTAGTCCCCTTCCATCGAATCGTATGCGCTGCCAAGAATTGCCCGTCTGAAAGAAAAGGCAAGTTGATGGACGTCCAACGCGGTTTTGAGCTGCCATTGGAGCGATCCCGTCTCCACGTCCCAAAAGCTGAGGCCGCGTTCGCTCCCGGCGGCAAGGGTGCGGCCGTCTGGGGAGAACGCGACCACGTTTGCCTGCCTCCTGATCGTGCGTCGCACCTTCCCTGTCATCATGTCCAACAGCCGAATACTGGCTTCTTCATCCACGGCTGCGATCCTTTGGCCATCGGCGGACGCAGCGAAGGCATCGGTCGCCATTACCGTTCGCGAAGACGTTCGCCTGCCGGTCTTTGAATCCCAGGACAGCAATTTCGCACCAACCTGGGCTAGTAATACCTCGCCGTTGGCAGATAGGATCACGGATGAAATCTCGTCAGTGTGCTCGACGAGAACCTCTTTCAAAACTCCTGTCTCGGCGTCCCAACATGTTACATCGCCCGCCTGCTCGAAGCTGCCACCGGCGCTGAATAGATTTCTGCCATCCCCTGAAAAAGCGACAAACGAGACCGCACTTGTGTCAACACCCGGAATAATCCTCTTCAGCTTTCTTGCGCCGATGTCCCACAACTTAATGCTGCCTGGCCGAAGGAAATGGTTGCTGGCGCGAGCGAGCGTGCGGCCGTCGTTCGAAACGGCGACGTTGGAAATACCGCTGTTCGACCGGGCTTTCTCAAGTACGGCTTCTCGCCTACTGGTGGCTGCGTCATAGAGCACAATCGAAGAGTAACTCCCAGCAACTAGTTTGCCTTCTGGAGGGGTGAATGTGACAGAAGTGACCTGGTCACTTGGGAAAGTTCGTCGCTGCTTCATGGTCCGCAGGTCCCAGAGTCTTACTCCACCGGCACCGCCTGAGGCCAAGACTGGCCGTCAGGTGAGAAGGCGACGGCGCGAACCTCCTTGTGGCGCAGCACACGTCTACGCGGTTCACTTTTTATCAGGTCCCATAG
Source organism: Gemmataceae bacterium (assembly GCA_045802525.1). Classification (GTDB taxonomy): domain Bacteria; phylum Planctomycetota; class Planctomycetia; order Gemmatales; family Gemmataceae; genus JBJMQT01. Next base: position 23,539 of record JBJMQT010000134.1, on the reverse strand, counting down.
GCGGACCACGCCGTCTGAACTGGCTATCGCCAGGAGGGAGCCGTCGGGAGACCAGGCTAGAGCCAACTTTTCTGTCCGGGATTTCGCGAGAGTCTGCTTGAGCCGCAACGCCGACACATCCCAAACTTGTACCTCGCCGCCCTTGACCCACATGACTTCATGGCCAAACCATTGACCCTCGCTGGCACAAGCGAGCAGGTTGCCATCCGGCGAGAACGCCAGCGACGAGACCGCACCGCAGTGGCCGGTCAGCGTGGCTTTGCGCATTCCGGTAATAGGATCCCAGATTATGACTTTCGCCTCACCCGCACAGGCTAGCAGCGCGCTCTTAGGAGAAAAAGTTAGGGCCCTGCAAGCTTCCAAGTTGGGCAGCAGTCCTCGCAGTTCCCCGGTCATCGCGTCCCACAACTTTACCGAAAGATCGCTTCCAGCAGCGGCGAGCATTCGGCCATCTGGTGCGAAGGCCACCGAGTAAATCTCGTTATTATGACCGATCTGCAGGATCAATTCAGGTTGAGGCATCTCAAACTCCGACTGAAATGCAATTGAGCTCATCGGGACCGAACTCTGGCGAGTTTAGATCAATACTGGCACCGTAGTTTCCGCCGATGCATTGCGTCATTCCGTGATTCCGCTCATTCAAAGTGAGAAAAAATCAAAGGGAACACGAAAAAATCAAAGGGGCCAGCGTACTTTCGGCCAGCCCGACCCAGCCTTCGAGCCAATCCGTCCCGCCGGCCGCTTGCCCACTTTCGCGGTGTTCCTTCGTGTGGTGACACGTGGCTGCCACTTTGGAATCGATTCAACTTGGTATAGTGGGACTGGAGAACGCAGCACCAACCCTATGGCAGTGTCCGACGCAGCCAGTATCCCGGACGCCTTCGGCCGTGAGCGACGGCGACGATCACGGCATGATCGGCATTCCGCATTCGATAGATCAACAGATACGGAAATCGCCGCGTCTGGATCCAGCGGTAAGGGGGCCGGTACTCGGGCCAGCGATTAGGGTCGTCGGCAATCTGTTGTACGGCGTAGTCAACGGCGTTCGTGAAACGAACGGCGACTTGAGGGTTTTGCTTCTCATAGCGCTCGCGCGCTGATTGATACTCGCGAAATGCCAACCGGTGAAAAGTCACGAGGGCGATCATCGTGACTTCCTATTGTGCCCGTTTGATTTCGGTCCAAGGAATGCCGGAAGCGGGGTCTTTTTCAATCTCGGCAAAGCGTCGATCCAGCTCGGCGACAAATTCGCACTCACCGAGTTTGTCTTCCGAGGGGGCAAGCGATTCCATCAATCGTTCAGCCAACTTCAGCCTTTCGGCGTCCGGAAGGGCAAGAGCTGCCTGGTAAATGGACTGGATCTCCCTTCTCATCACGGCAGATCTCCCTGAAAATAGATGGCAAACGATCCTCTTTTCACTTGGATTATATTCAAGAAATCCTCGAGGTGCAAAGCGACATTCTAGGCTAACAGGCTGTGCACTGCCTGAACATCCTCGCCGCCGCTTGCCTGCTTTCGCCTGCTGTTGCTTCGTGCGGTTACAATTATCTGGGCAAAGGAAAAGCTTCACGGTTTTGATGGTTCGCATGGCCACTCAAAGCCGTGGGCATGGCGCCCAAGGCGTACTGGCATGAATCTACTTTGCTTGAGCCCTCCAATTTCATGAAAGCCGCTCCTCCCGATTGGCAGCTTCCGGCGGGCGTGACGCGGGGGCTTTGGGATTATGTCCACGACCCGCATATCGCCAACCATTACGATGCCTACCTGGCCCATTCCTCGCTGTTTAGGGCGGACCTTGCGTTCGTCGAGCGGCATTGCCCTCAACCGGGCCGCTTGATTGATCTCGGATGTGGGACGGGCCGGCTTTTGATCCACCTGGCTCGCCGCGGCTATCCGGTGGTGGGCGTGGATCTCTCGGAGGAAATGCTTAAAGTCGCCCGAGCCAGAGCGCGGGAAGCTTCAGTGGAGGTGACGCTTCTCAAAGCCACCCTGGTCCAACTTGACGCTTTGCAGGATCAGTCGTTCTCTTATGCCGCTTGCCTATTCAGCACGCTGGGCATGGTGAATGGCCCTGAAGAACGCCGGCGCGTGGTCGCGCATACCTACCGGCTCTTGCGGCCGGGCGGCACGTTTATCCTGCATGTGCATAACCGCTGGTTCAACTTTTGGGATCCACAGGGACGCCTTTGGCTGCTTAAGGACCTGTTTCGGTCGCTCGCCGGACGGCCGGAGGCCGGGGACCGTCCGATGCCGCCGCATCAAGGCATCGGCGAACTAAGTTTGCATCACTTCACGCGCCGGGAGGCGAAAGCGTTGTTGAAACAAGCCGGTTTTCGGCTGAGAGAGGTCTATCCCCTTAGCCTGCGAACAGACGGCCGGCTGCTGTATCCCTATTGGTTTCGTTGGCTGCGGAGCTATGGATATTTGCTGGCGGCACAGCGAGCCTAGCCTTTGAGCTGATCGGTCGCGAGCTTCTGCGCAAGCTGCAGGGCTTCACCGAGTTTAGCAGGATCTTTGCCGCCGGCTTGAGCCATGGTGGGTTTGCCGCCGCCTCCGCCGCCGACGACCTTGGCGACCTGGCCTATCAACTTGCCCGCGTGCAGGCCTTTCTTGACCAGATCGTCGGTCACGGCTGCGATTAGGCCGACTTTGCCGTCATCCGCCCAGCCGAGCATAACGACCGAGCTGGCGGCCTTCTGGCGCAGGCGATCCACCTGCTGCCGCATGATTTCATCCGGCCCGGCGGGCATCTCGCCGATGATGATCTTGGCGCCGTTCAGTTCGGTCGCGGAGGCGAGGAGTTTGTCCGCCGCGCCTTGCAGGTCGGTCGAAGCGCCCTTCTTAAGTTGTTGCTGGAGCTTCTTGGTTTCTTCCTGCAAGGCAGCAATGCGCTCCGGCAGTTCTTCCGGTTTGCAGTTGAAGCGACTCGTCAGCTCATCAAGGACCGCGGACTGACGCTGCACATAAGCCACGGCTTCACGCCCCGTCACGGCTGTGACCCGGCGGACGCCCTTGGAGACGGGTTCCTGGCTGATGATTTTGAAGGAACCGATTTGGCCGGTGTGGGTGACATGGGTCCCGCCGCAGAACTCGACGGAGTTTCTCTCTGTCGCGTCTTCCGGACGTTCGACTCCAATCATGACCACTCGAACCGGATCGGGGTATTTCTCGCCGAAGACAGCACGGACGCCAGCGATCTGTTTGGCCTTGGCTAATGGCATTGTCACAGCCGAAACAGGTTGGTCATCATAAAGCCGCTCGTTAACCATTCGCTCTATATGTTGAATCTGCCCAGCCGTTAAGGCCTGGGCATGAGTAAAATCGAAGCGTGTTTTTTCTTCATCAACAAGCGATCCTTTTTGCTCGACGTGATTTCCCAAGATATTCTTTAAGGCCCAATTAAGAAGATGCGTGGCCGTATGGTTCCGCATGGTGCTGATGCGCCGCCTGCCTACGCTCACACCAGCCGTCTCGCCAACTTCAATCCAATTGGGGCCTTTCTCGTCCTCTACATAGCCAATATGGAGAACAGTATCGCCCAGGCGTTGGGTATCTTCGACGGCAAATTCGCCTGTTTTTGTACTAATCTCTCCGACGTCCCCGACTTGTCCACCTTGTTCCGCATATAGGCAAGTTTTGTCGAGAATTAAAGCAACCTGTTGATTGGCCTGCAAACGGCCAGAGCGGATCACCTGGTTGTCTTTGATCCACCCCAGCACCTTTGCGTCTTCCAGCTCCGTAGTCCGGAATTTGAATGAATCATCGGTTTTCGGCAAATCGCCTGTTACTGCAGAAATCAAGGGCTTCTTACGAGAGCCTCGGGCAAGCTCTTTAGCCTTTTTCATCTCGTCTTCATAACCCGATCTATCGACGGTCAGACCAGACTCTGCGGCCATCTGCTCGGTAATGTCAATGTAGAGGCCATATGTGTCATGAAGCTGAAACGCATCAACGCCACTGACGACATTTTGGCCTGACTTTTTGGCCCGATCAGCCGCTTCACGAAACAGGCCGATCCCGCGATCCAGTGTGCGGATGAAACTCTCCTCATCTTCGCGAATCAATTCGGCGACGCGACTGGGATTGCGTTTCAATTCCGGAAACGCCCCGCTCATCGTCTCCACCACCGGGGCCACTAATTCACACAAAAACGGCTGGGTCGCGCCAAGGTGTTGGCGTCCATAGCGCTCGGCCCGGCGCAGAATGCGGCGCAGTACGTAATTGCGGCCTTCGTTGCCAGGCTCCGCTCCATCGGTGATGGCAACCGTCAATGAGCGGATATGATCGCCGACGACGCGATAGGCCGTATCAATCAAATCGTCGAGCTTGCCTGAGTAAGGCCGCGCTCCCGTCACCTTTTGGATCGCCGAGAAGACCGGCGCAAACACATCCGTGTCATAATTGCTCGTCTTCCCCTGCAACACGGCGGTGACGCGTTCAAAGCCCATCCCCGTATCGACGTGCTTAGCCGGGAGCGGAGTCAGCTTCTTGTCTGCTCCACGGTTGAATTGGATGAACACCAGGTTCCAGATCTCGATCACGTCCGGCGTCCCGGCGTTGACGAGCTTGCCGCCGCTCTTGTCCGGAGTGCGGTCGATATGGATCTCCGAGCAGGGGCCGCAGGGGCCGGTCTCGCCCATTTCCCAGAAGTTGTCCTTCTTGTTGCCCTTGTGAATGTGCGACGGGTCGATGTCGGTCTGCGTCCGCCAATATTCGGCGGCTTCGTCATCGGGCGCGACGCCTTCCTCCGGACTGCCTTCGAAGATGGTGACATGCAACCGGCTCTTGTCGAGCTTCCACACATCGGTCAACAGTTCCCACGCCCAGGCGATGGCTTCCTTTTTGAAGTAGTCGCCGAAGGACCAGTTGCCGAGCATCTCGAAGAAGGTGTGATGGTAGGTGTCCTTGCCCACGTCATCGAGATCGTTGTGCTTGCCGCCGGCGCGAATGCACTTCTGCGAGTTGGCGACGCGCTTCCACGGCGGCTTCTCGGTGCCGAGGAAATACGGCTTGAACTGATTCATGCCGGCGTTGGTGAAGAGCAGCGTCGGATCATCCTGCGGAACGACGGGCGACGACGGGACAAACGTATGCCCGTGCTTCTTGACGAAGAAATCAATGAATTGCTGGCGGATTTCGTTGGCGGTTGGCATGGGATAAGGACTAAGGACTAAGGATAAAGGATAAAGGACAAAGAACTAAGGAGGGTGTGCTAGAGACGTTTGGCTTTCAGGATTATTGAGCTAAGGATTTTCACTAATTCTTCGCATTCTTGTATTAAAGGCTCACCGTCAGAGGCACTTAGCAAATCGCTGGCGACCAGTAGTCGAAGCCAATACCTGGCTTCCCTCGCCTCTTTTCGTGAAATCGAATACTTGGAAACAAAATCGGCCCGGCTCTGGCCGGCTTGCCCTTCCTCAATATTGGCGCCAACCGACGTACCTGTTTTCAAGAACTGAACAGTTAAAGTTCTTGGAACTTTTGCATCCCTTTCAAGCCTTCGGCACAGCTTAACGATTCGTAAGGCGAATAAAAAGGTACGCTCGCAGATTTCAAAGGGCGGTCTTGAAGAGCATGGTTCGTCTTGCATCGGCGCGCTCTCATTCGGCTTGTCTTTTTTGTCCTTCACCCTTTGTCCTTTGTCCTTCCTCTGCAGCCGCAAGAACTTCACGCAACGGCACGCCATGTTCACGGGCAATGCGGGCGCAATCGTCATACTCCGGAGAAAAGCTGGGCGGTCGGTCTTCTAGCCAAGCGAGCTTCCCCTGTACGGGGCCCCATTGCGTCTGCACCGTGATAGCTTTGCGCTCAAGTTTGTGCCGGGCGGCTGAATAACGGCGAATGCCCAGCGTCGTCGTCTCGCGAAACAGTATCTCTTCCATCGCAGGCACAAGCACCTCAGTCGTAAGGACGCTAAGGAGCACACCTGGGCGGTTCTTCTTCATGAAGATAGGAGTGCTGAATACGTCGAGCGCGCCGGCGGACAGGAGCAAGTCGTAACAGTAGCCAATCACTTCGGCGGGTAGATCATCGAGGTTGGTTTCCAGGACCCAGATTGGGTCGGTTGTTTCTGGCGTCTCCGATTGCTGACGCTCGCGACTCTGCCGGGCGGTTGTGCCGACCATTAGGCGCAACACATTCGGTTGCTCGAGGAAATCGCGCTTGCCGGCGCCGTGGCCAATGCGTTCCACGGTCATGTTCGGGGAATCGATCCAGTCTTGGACGATGCTCGTCAGAATGGCCGCGCCCGTTGGGGTCGTCAGTTCGGCTTTGATTGCCGAGGTTGCCAAGGGCACATTCTTGAGCAAGTTGGCGGTAGCGGGTGCCGGGATGGGCATCATGCCGTGGGCGCATTTGACTATGCCAGTGCCGGTCGGCACGGATCGGCTGGTGAAGCGGTCGACGCCGAGGAGATCCAGCCCGATCGCCGCCCCGGCAATATCGGCAATGCTGTCCAGGGCGCCCACCTCGTGAAAGTGAACCTTGTCGACGGTAGTCCCGTGAACCGCGGCCTCGGCTTCGCCCAGTCGCCGAAAGATACGCAAGGCCAGGTCAAGTTGTTTCGGCGTCAACCGGCCGCGCTGGAGGATTTGCTCGATCTCGGGCAAGAAGCGATGCGTGGTCTCTTCGGGAACCTCGACGTGGACATACGTTGCCGCAATGCCGTTGCGGCGTGTTTTTTCGAACTCAAGATTGATTGGAAGCCCCAGCGAGTTGACCCCCTGCCGAACCGCTTCGCCATCGACCCCGGCATCAACCAGGGCAGCTAGAGTCATGTCGCCGCTGATGCCGCTGAAACAGTCGAAATGAGCCACTTTCATGTAAATCGTCTCCTCGGCGGCATTATAGCAAAGGATTTGTGTACTAGACTCCCGACAGAGACTTGCTCGTACTCCGTCCAATTCGGGAGCATTATCGTGAGTGAAATTACCGCGTATATGGATACATTGGCCTCCCTGGCTCATGCCGAAGGCGGCTGGGGCTATGCTCCCGAGCAGGAACCTCATCTCGAGCCCACCTGCCTGGCTCTCTTGGCGCTATCCCTGGAGAGCGATCGTTGCGGACCTATTCTGGAAAAGGGAAAAGCCTGGCTCCAGCAATGTGCCATGCCGGATGGCACTTATCGCATCGCGCGAGGGCGCGAGGAAGCCGTTTGGCCTACCGCCCTAGTGTTGTTCGTACAGACGGCTCTCAAATACCCGCAAACGGAAATTGATGGGACGGCATCAGTCCTTCTAAGAATGCAAGGTCGCAATGTCGGCGACGCGGCCGCCACGGACGTGCACGACATCGACCTCAAACTAACCGGTTGGCCATGGGCCAACGGCAACTCGTCCTGGGCGGAGCCAACCGCCTGGGCATGCTTCGCTTTAACATGCGCAGGCCAGGGCGATCATTCCCGTGTGCAGGAAGGCCAGCGCCTCTTGCTGGATCGCACCTGTGACGGCGGCGGCCTCAATTATGGCAATCGGCGCATCCTCGGCCGCACCACCGACCCAATTCCCGGTCCAACAGCCATCGCGCTTCTTGCGCTCCAAGGCAAAGACGAAGATGTCCGCGTTCAGGCTTCTATCCGCTATTTGATTAGCCAAGCGCCGCTGGGTGAAGATCTTGAGCACCTTTGCTGGGCCAAGATCGCCCTGGCCACCCATGTCGGACAACCGAATGTTCCGGAGGCCTTAACTTCACTCGACGACCGCATCCGCACGGCTTACAAGGCACGTTTAGCTACGCTTTATCTACGGCTCAATCCTCTTCGAGAAGCGCTCACCGCCCTGGCCCTTGCACCTTCCACAAAAACGCTGTTTTCAACTCAGCATTCAGCGTCCGGAATTCAGCAGGCAAACGGCGTCGTTCCCTATTGCGGAAAAAGGAAGTCCTTTGGGGAGCGCATGAAATCGAAATTCAACGGCCTGGTTCTTAATGCCCTTGATCGCCTGAAGCCACCCCCGGCGCGGACCGGCGTTCATATCGGCACGGCCGGCGACTACAACGCCAACCTCACGGACGTCTTAGTCAGGCAATACGAGTCGTTTCGAGATCGCGTTCCCCTGGCCGGCAAGCGGGTTGTCCTGAAGCCGAACCTGGTCGAATACCATCGAGACAAAGTGATTAATACCAATCCCAACGTTGTTGCGGCTGTTATCGAACTGTGCAAGAAGGAAGGGGCCAAGGAGATCATTGTCGCCGAAGGGCCGGGCCATTGGCGGAACGTCGAGTACCTCGTAGGAGCCAGCGGTTTGGGTGATGTCTTACGTCATTACAACGTTCCGTTCGTCGATCTCAACCACGATGAGCCGGTTAAGAAGCCGAATATGGGACGCTTGACGGGATTGGAGCACTTGTTTCTGTCGCGAACCATCGAATCAGCCGAGGTGTTCATCTCGCTGCCCAAGCTCAAGACCCATCACTGGGCTGGCGCCACGCTGGCCATGAAAAACCTCTTCGGAACGCTGCCGGGCATATGTTATGGCTGGCCTAAAAATGAACTCCACTGGCGCGGCATCGACAACAGCATCGTGGACATCAATCTGACCCGCATGCCGGATCTCGCCATCATGGACGGCATCATCGGCATGGAGGGCGACGGACCGCTCAACGGCACGGCCAAACCGATGGGCGCGCTCGTTATGGGCTGCGACATGGTGGCCGTCGATGCAACGTGTTGCCGGCTCATGCAATTAGACCCCCAACGCATCGGCTACTTGATTATGGGGTATCGGAAAAAGCTGGGTTTTCTGCGGGAGGAGGAGATCGAGCAATTGGGGGAATCGATAACTTCTCTGGCCAAGCCCTTTGAAACAGTGCCGCATTTTAAGGAATTGTGTATGAAGGTTGGCTAAACCGGTTAGTACAACTCCAGCGTTTGCTCTCCGCCATGAGCCGGGTTGCCTGTTAGGCGGCGACCTTGCAAATCAATCACCAAGTCAAGCATTACCAATGGAATTTGACCGATTAACGCCGGCACATCATCGGGAACCTCAATGACATCAACCGTGCAGTTTCTGTCCAGCAAGGTGATTCTCACCGCTTCGTATACTTTATTTTGCGTTTTTCCATTCGCCGAGGTCGCCCGTTTTTCGGACGTCTGTTTCAAGCCAAGTTGATTAATAAACCGTGTTGGCAGTGCCAACGTAGTCGCTCCCGTATCGACCAAAGCGTCGGGGATCACAACGCGTCGAATTTCATTACTTGGCTTGAATCCGCGCTCGGCATCCCAAATATCTTTCAGATTTTCAACTGTCACTTCCGTCAAAACTCGCCCCAATGTTGCGGTCTCCATGCGCCAAATCTCTCCCGAACACTACGAAGTTGCAACCGATGCGCTTACCCCAATACAATAACGCAAGCCGCCGATGGGTTCCACTAGGCGCCACTGGCGGCTTGTCCGCCTCTGTTTCCGCAGCACGGACGGACAAGCCGCTCGTGGTGCCTCACCGCGCTGGCAAGAGGGCCGCCGTTAAACGTTTGAGCGTCTGGCCCTGCCTTGATTTGTCTTCCTTATCACACTACAATTCGCTAGAAGACCACGAGAAATTGCCGGCGCGACGTGGGTTTGCTACCTTGATCAGCACTTCAAGGCCCGCCATGGGCTAAACGGCTCCTTAGCGAAGGAGGAGCTTATAGAATTGAGGATGGCCGTAGGCGTCGATCCCGACTGACTCTTCACTACAATTGTTAGATCACGAGGCTGCCTATGGGGCAGCTTTCTAGGACGGTTGATTCGCCCGGTTGTCTGGAACGGACAATCCTCGTTGGCAACGCTAGAATTGGGTAACTACGAAATAAACGGGGCTCTTCCGCTTTGGCTCGGTGCCTGGGCGCCGGCCCGGACTTGGCGGGAGCTTGTCGGAGATGGCAGGAATGTATGAACGCTTTACGGATCGGGCTCGTAAGGTGATGCAGCTCGCCAATCAGGAGGCGCAGCGCTTCAACCACGAGTACATCGGCACCGAACATATCCTCCTTGGCCTGGTCAAGGAAGGGTCGGGCGTGGCCGCGAATGTCCTCAAAAACCTCGATATCGACCTGCGCAAGATCCGGCTGGAAGTGGAAAAAATCGTTCAGTCGGGCCCGGACATGGTGACCATGGGCAAGCTGCCCCAAACGCCGCGGGCTAAGAAGGTCATCGAGTATTCCATTGAGGAGGCTCGCAACCTTAATCACAACTACGTAGGCACGGAACACCTGTTGCTAGGCCTTTTGCGTGAACAGGAGGGCGTGGCAGCGCAAGTCCTCATGAACCTCGGGCTCAAGCTTGAGGACGTGCGTGAGGAGGTTCTTAACTTGCTGGGGCACAATATGGAATCCGGCGAAGGCAGCGGCGGCGGCGGCGAACGGTCAGCAAAACAGGGCAAATCCAAAACCCCCGCTCTGGATAGCTTCGGACGCGATCTGACGGAATTGGCCCGGCAAGGCAAGCTCGACCCGGTCATCGGCCGTCAAAACGAAATCGAACGGGTTATTCAGGTTCTGAGCCGCCGCACCAAGAACAATCCGGTGCTTCTGGGCGAGGCCGGCGTCGGCAAGACGGCCATTGTCGAAGGGCTGGCTCAGCTCGTCGTGGACAGCAACGTGCCGGAATTGCTCCGCGATCGCCGCATCGTCGTCCTTGACTTGGCGATGATGGTGGCCGGTACCAAGTACCGCGGCCAATTCGAAGAACGCATCAAAGCCGTTATGAACGAAGTTCGGCGTGCCAAGAATACGATCCTCTTCATAGACGAACTGCACACTCTAGTTGGCGCCGGCGGCGCCGAAGGCGCCATCGACGCTTCCAACGTTCTCAAGCCCGCCCTGGCTCGCGGCGAGATCCAATGCATCGGCGCGACGACCCTCGACGAGTACCGCAAGTACATCGAGAAAGACGGCGCGCTCGAACGCCGCTTCCAGCAGATCATCGTCAATCCGCCCTCGAAAGACGAGACCGTGGAAATTCTTCGCGGCCTCCGCGATCGCTACGAAGCGCATCACCGCGTTCAAATCAAAGACGAGGCGCTCGAAGCCTCCGTTGAGTTGTCCGACCGCTACATCAGCGGCCGCTGCCTTCCCGATAAGGCGATCGATGTCATCGATGAGGCGGGCGCGCGCGTTCGTCTCAAAGCCATGACCCGGCCGCCGGATTTGAAAGAAATCGACACGCAGATCGAACAACTCAACCAGGAGAAGGAGGCGGCCGTCGCCGAGCAGGACTTCGAAAAGGCCGCTCACTTGCGCGATCAGGCCGACAAGCTCAAGAAGAAGAAAGAAACGGTCACGCGCGAGTGGCGCGACAAGGCCAAGGAAGTGGACGGCGTTGTCGATGAGGAAGTCATCAACGAGGTCGTCAGCAAGATGACCGGCGTGCCGCTCAAACGGCTCGAAAGCGACGAGACGGCTCGGTTGCTCAAGATGGAAGATGAACTGCACAAGCAAGTTATCAGCCAGCACGAAGCCATCACGCGCATCGCCAAGGCGGTTCGCAAAAGCCGGGCCGGCCTCAAGGATCCGAAGCGCCCGATTGGCAGCTTCATTTTTGCCGGGCCCACCGGCGTCGGCAAAACGTTGCTGGCGAAACGGCTGGCCCACTTCATGTTCGGCGACGAAAACGCTCTCGTGCAGATCGACATGTCCGAGTACATGGAGAAGCACAACGTCAGCCGTTTGATCGGCGCGCCTCCAGGCTACATCGGCTACGAAGAAGGCGGCCAGCTTACCGAGAAGATTCGCCGCCGACCTTACAGTGTTGTCCTCCTCGACGAAATCGAGAAAGCCCATCCCGATGTTTGGAACATGCTCCTGCAGATCATGGAAGAAGGCCGCTTGACCGATAATGTGGGCCGGATCATTGATTTCAAGAACACGATCTTGATCATGACCACGAACATCGGTGCTGAGCAGATTATGGGTCGCACAAACTTCGGCTTCATGAAGAAGGACGAAGAGTCCACCTACGAAAAGATGAAGGACACGCTCAAGCAGGAGATGGAACGATCCTTCCGGCCGGAGTTCCTCAATCGCGTGGACGACATCATCGTCTTCCGCAGCCTTACCAAGCCCGACATGAAAAACATCATCGGCATCGAACTGGCCAAGGTGGAAAAACGGCTCAAGGAAAAGAGCCTGCAGCTTAACCTAACGGATGAGGCCAAGGACCTGCTCATCGAGAAGGGCTATAGCCCTGAATTTGGCGCTCGCCCATTGCGCCGGGCCATTGAGCACCTTCTTGAAGACCCGCTCTCCGAAGAGCTTCTCAAGGGCTCCTTCGTCGGCAAAGACACTTTGACCGTTCGAGTGGAAGAAGTGGAGGGCGAAAAGAAATTAACTTTCGATGCCACTTCGAACGCTCCAAGGCCCGAGTTGATTGCAGCAGGGACGGAGAGCAAGGAATAGTTCAACGTCCACGACAGATAGCTATAAAGGGCGAATCCGATTAGGATTCGCCCTTTTTCTTTGGTCTAAACTATATGGCAGGTTAGCCTATTGGCGCTCGGGGACGATTTGAGACGAGCCGTTAATCCGTTAGGCGGTACAATCAACTCAAAGAATCTACTCCGGTTGGCGAATCACTTGGGGACCAATAGAGCCTGTCCGCCAGTTTGGCAAGGCTCTTACTATCACTTAACTCGGGAGTCTTTTAATGCGCCGCTTGATTTTTGCCGCGCTAGCTGTCGCTCTATCCGTCGGAATAACGTCACGCGCATTGGCCGACGATGAGACCCAGGCGATTATCGAAAAGGCCATTAAGGCTCATGGCGGCCGGGAAAAACTTTCCAAGGAAAGGACTGTCCAGTCCAAAACAAAAGGAACCATTGAACTGCTGGGCGGTCTGGCCTTTAGCCAAGAAATTACGATTCAGTTGCCCAAGCAACTCAAGGAGGTCATGGATTTGGAAGTCGGCGGCATGAAGGTCACCGTCACGACCGCTCTGAATGGCGATAAAGCCTGGATAACCGCCAACGGAAAAGACATCGAAGTGACTGACAAAATCATGACGGAGTTGACCGAAGGCGTGTACCGAGCCGAGGTCATGGGCATGGTTAAGCTCAACGACAAGAAATACGAACTTTCTTCCCTGGGCGACGTCACGGTCAATGATAAAAAGGCCACAGGCGTCAAGGTCGCCTCCAAAGGCCACAAAGATATCAACATTTACTTCGACAAGGAAACCGGCCTCCTAGCCAAAGTCGAGCTTCAGGCCTTGGACTCGATGACCGGCGAAGAAGTCCCCGAAGAGCGGATTATTACCGAATACCAAGATGCCGACGGGCGCAAAGTGGCCAAGAAAGTCACCATCAACCGATCGGGCAAGAAGTTCATGGACGCCGAAGTTACCGAGATAAAGTTCGTCGATAAACTTGACGACTCGCATTTCGCCAAGCCCTGACCGGCCGCTTTGCGCGATTAGTGAAAAAACTAGGACCGCAGCCTTAGCAAGGAGCTAAAGCTGCGGTCATGTAATTTACGCGTCCAGCAAGTCCGTTCTCTTAGAACTGGAACTGGATTTGCGAACGCAGCATGTACCCGTCCACGCCTGGGATGAAGCCGGCGGGTGATTGGCCGCCCGCCGAGGGGCTGCCGCCGTTATAAAAGCTCAAGTCGGTCTGCCATTTCAACTGCTGACCTCTAAAGAAGTAATTCACGCCAATGGCATATTCGTTGGCTTCGGAGTAATGGCGGAAGGCGTCATTATAGACACGCACCGTGCCGGCGCCGGGAATAGCCATCGTTCTAAAAGTCCCGTCGCCGCGGATGTCGCCGCTGGTCCCGCGAATCCACGACCAGCGAGCGGCTAGCTCCAACTTCTTGGGAATGATGAAATAGCCGGCCTGCAACATCGTTCCAAAATCAAGCACGGCATGATGAGGGAACAGAGCCGTCTGATTGAGGGTATTGCTGCCGACGTTATTGACCGCGTATAGGATGGGCTCATCCAATCCATTTCCGGGGTAAGTTCCGGCCGGCGCCTTGCGGCCGCGGAAATTATCCAGGTCGCGAACCCACCAGTCATTCAGAATGCTAAAACCGCGCCACTTACCCGCGATATAGGCTTCGTACGTGTACGAATCGAACGCATCCACGGCAAATAAGCTGGCATTGCCCGCCCCAACCGGCGCTAAGCCGTTGCCGTTGAGAAGGCCGACCAGCGTCGACCCGCCCGGGGCATCCGGAATCGTGCGCACCCGATTCAACTCGGCGTTGGTGTATTCGGACCGGCGATCCATGGGAACGAGGTTCGCCATGGCGCCAACGCGAGCCACGGGGTTAGTGTGCCATTCAAGATCCGAAGCCGAGGTTCCGAAAAGATCCCACTTCTTTTTATCCGCATTCCAGTCGCCGCCCATGTCGTACCAAAAGCCGAAATTGAACCCCGGCTCATCGTCCATTTGCAGGTTCGCCGTCTGGGTCTCGTTGCCGTTGGTGACTGTGCCATGCAAGAAAAGTCGATCATCCAAGAACTTGGCCTGAATGCCGGCTTGCATCAACAGGTTATCGTCGTCTGCGTCGAAGAACCATTCCGACATTCCATACTCAACGAGTTGCTGATTGCCGCTGCCCAGATATTCTTCAAAGGAAAAGTACGGCTTGAATTTGCCGGCAATGAACGTCACCGTTGGTTGATAGGAATACGTCCCATCTGGGCAAGGAGTGCCACAGCCTTTATAGGACCAGCACGGATGCCAATCGTAGGCCACATAGGCCGAGAACAGGCGGACGGCATGGTCAACCGTGGCAATCGTATTGCCGCCCTGAACGCCTGTAGTTCCGACTTGATTGGTGCCTATCGTCCCGGGAACTCCGCCCCCGGCCAGGCCCGCCAGTCCGCGCGTATTGCCGTCAAACTCCAGCCAATAACGCAGATTGGGACTGAACGTATTTCCCGAAAACCAAAAACGAGCGCGCTTGATTTCTTCTTGCGTGAAATCTCCCGAGGTGTTGTTTCCGGTATCAACGCCGGTTAAATGGTTCCGCGAGTCTGTGACTTTGTAGTTGTAAAAATCAACCTGAATTCGTCCGCGAATGCGGAGTTCAAAGGGGATGGCCGATTCATCTTCCCATTTGACATATTTCGGATCGTTTGTGCTGCGGATGACGAAACCGGTGCTGGAGCTATACCCGGTCTGCACAGAAGCGGGCATGCCCGCGCCGGGGTTGTCCTGGAGATAGCCTTCGACGATTTTCTTGACCGCCCCTTCGTTGAGATTACCGGCGTCTTTGCTGTCCGCGGCAGGGCGCAAGTTCTGCTCCATTTGCTTTTTGAGTTCTTGAATCTGCCGGCCCTGCTCTTCGATTTTGGCCCGCAATTCGGCCTCGCTATCACCGGCGCGACTGACGCCGGCGGTGGCCACCAAAACCGCGCAGGTCCAGGCCAAATAGCGCCGCATACCCTTCAACCAAAATTGCACCATAGGGAATTACCTCCTTGTCCGTCCCTCCGCCAAACTGGCGGCGACAGTAATCTCGGCGAGCCATGTCGCGCTGCCGGCAGGCCGGCTAGGATGTTTTGGATCCTCCCTGGGCCGCTCTTCCTGGCAGCGAGGCCGAGACAAGTTGTTGTTCCTTTTCAAACCCCGCATCGGGAACTGCGGATAACTTCGGTAAAAAGGGATAGAGGGGTTTATTAAGATATGACGGGCCATGCCGACAAGGCAGGAAGAACAGCCAAACCTGGGAAGGCTTTACCGGCTAGTGAAGGGAAATCGGCACAAACCAGGCTGCAAACCGTTGAGATTTCTTTGAAATGCGTAAAATCGGATTGTATGAGCAGCGACTATGGTGGGTTACGTCCGTAGCTGTCGTGCTAGATGCCTGAAGAACTGCTTCTACACTGAATCTGGTTGGCTCCCCCCTCAACGGACGCGCATGCTCCCGCAAGAATTCATGGCCAAATGGCAACGGGCCAACCTCACCGAACGCTCAGCGGCCCAAAAGGGCAGAATAAGGCTTCAAGTCAACAGCCTGCTCGGGGTTCGTTATGAGACGACGACGGAAGCGCCGCAAACGGTATTGGCGGAAGACGCTACGCAAACAACCTTTGACCATCAAGGACATTCTGAGCTGGGCCGACGACCATCGGCAACGCTTTGGCAAATGGCCGACCACTTGGTCTGGACCGGTTATTAACGCCGTTTCCGAGACATGGCTGGGCGTGGACCACGCTCTCCGTGATGGATTGCGTGGATTGCCAGGTGGTAGCTCTGTTTCTCAACTTCTGGCCGAGCACCGAGCAGTGCGCAATGTCCACTCACGTCCGGTGTTAACCGCGAACATGATTCTGAGGTGGGTCGACGCTTATCATAAGCAAACAGGGGCTTGGCCAACGGCTAACTCGGGTCGCAACGGCTAACTCGGGTCGCATCGCCAATTCGAAAGGAGAAACCTGGCAAAGCATTGAGCAGGCTTTGCGAAAAGGCAGCCGAGGGCTTTCTGGACGCTCGTCTCTGGCTCAGTTTCTCGCACAACACCGGGGAGTGCGCAACATCAAGGAGCTTCCTGACCTTACCGACGAACAGATTCTGTTCTGGGCCGAAACTCACTTTCAATGTGCCTGCTCTTGGCCAACCGCGAAGTCCGGGCCGATCAAGAATGCACCGGGCGAGACGTGGAGAGCCGTTGATGCCGCTCTCCAACGTGGCCGGCGGGGGCTTCCTGGCGGATCATCCCTGGCTCGATTCCTTGATAAGCACAATCGCCGGCGCAATCCTCAGGGCCAACTACCCTTGTCACTGGAGAAAATCCTTGCTTGGGCGGACGGCCATTTCGCACGAACTGGGTCGTGGCCCAAAGAGAAGTCGGGCGCCGTCGTAGATGCTCCTGGCGAACAATGGCAATTGATTGATGATAACCTACGCGCAGGTCATCGTGGTCTGCCGAGCGGATTGTCGCTCCATAAGCTGCTCGTCAAAAAGAGACATGTTCGTGCTGTGAAAAATCTGAAACCCGTAACTGAGCGGCAAATCCTGCGTTGGGCCGACCGGCATTTTCAAATGACGGGCCATTGGCCCAAATGGAATTCGGGATCGATCGTGAATGCACCCGGTGAAACGTGGTGTGCCATAAACTTAGCCCTCCGGATTGGTTACCGCGGGTTCCGCGGAGGATCATCGTTGGCAAAGTTGCTCGCCGCAGCAGGAAAGAAGTCGCAAGATCGATTGTTAACCGAGGTACAAATCCTACTATGGGCCGATCACTACTTCCAACGGACGGGCCGATGGCCACGATACAAAAGCGGCCCCATCCCCGCTTCTCCTAGCGAAACATGGGCAGCGGTTGACTCAGCCCTGCGCTACGGCCACCGAGGCCTGACAAAGGGTTCGTCGCTGGCCAAGTTGCTCGTCCGAGCTGGAAAAGCACAACCGGCGGCTTCGGCACCGTCCGCTATCCCCACCTCGTTCCGAAAGACGAGGACTGCGCCCGCAAACTCCTAGAGCGCACGCTCACCAACCTCTACAAGGAACGCCCACCTGGCTAGACCTCACAAAAAACTCAACGCCGCCATCTTCCCCGCCTACGGGTTCAGAGATGAATGGGGGTGGGTCTTTTCACAGGGCGGCGCTTGCCCTGGGCTATTGTCTTGTGCCCTTTCAGGGCACGGAAAGTAGCCCGCCGCTCCGCGGCGGAATCCGACATGGAGTCGCGGGCTACTTTACAACGACCGCCATAAAGCCTCATTCCGCCAACTCATCCATTTCTTATGGGGCCATTTCGACTCTCAATGCCTGTCCGCACGGCTTGCCTGTTCCCGATCTCGTCGCCCAACCCTCGGATGGTCAACGACGCACCAGACGGCGGCGAAGGGATAGCGGAAGCCGTAGTCGATGCCGCCGACGGGACCGCCTGCCGGCACGTTGCGCGGCTTCCCCTGTTTTCCGAGCCCCAGCCCCAGCC
Source organism: Gemmataceae bacterium (assembly GCA_045802525.1). Taxonomy (GTDB): domain Bacteria; phylum Planctomycetota; class Planctomycetia; order Gemmatales; family Gemmataceae; genus JBJMQT01. The sequence continues at coordinate 5,670 of JBJMQT010000134.1, read as the reverse complement.
CGAGCCCGAGCCCGGTTTGGAGCCTTTGCCCCGCATCGGGCTCGGGCTGGGACTCGGGCTCGGGCCGGCGAAAAGGCCGCCGACTCAACCGCCTTCCCTGCCACTAGCCAAGAATGGCCGGCTCCCTTAACGTAAATCCTTGGTGGGATACAACCGCGAGAGTGGCGGAACTGGCAGACGCGCTGGACTTAGGATCCAGTGCCGCAAGGCGTGGGGGTTCGAGTCCCCCCTCTCGCAATCATTATCCATTTTTTACCGAGTGGCGCCGCCTAGGTCCGAGCATACGGACGCTCGCGTCTGTGGAAGGGTGTAATTTCGGAAACAAGCAGATGGATAGCGTCGTGGTCCTCAGCGACGCGACCGCTCACCAAGAACGGGCCGGGATTGGTTACGGGGTCGCCCAGCGCCGCGTAAGCGTCCGGAAGAATAACCCCCTCGACGAGTCCTTTCTCGTCCTCGAAAGTTACGAATTGCATGATCTGCCCGCCGCGCGTCGCTAAGCGCCGCGTAGCAGCCACAAGGCCCGCTATCCGTGCCATCTTGCCTTTGTATTCCGCGAGCTCTGCCGTGGTGATACACCCGGCGCGCTGCGCCTCCTCCCTCAAAAGGCGTATCGGGTGATCAGGGAGATGCATGTCCAGGTAAATCAGCTCATTGCGGATTCGCACCAAGGCGCTGTACAGGTCGCGCCGAGGTCCATGCGGATATCGGGCTACGAACCCATCCAGCGCCTGCGCGCTCCGTTCTTCCTTGAGACGGGCGAGCAGCTCTTCGTGAGCAATCGGATAGGCCGCGGGCGTCAGTGGGGTAAGGTCATCGCAGGCGCCGCAGAGCACCAGAGCCTGGCATTCTCTGAAGGAAAGCGGCGTCCGATTCAGAAAATCCCGAAAGTCTTGGAAGGGCCGTCTTTTCAAGATTTCTTTTCGGTTCTTGTTGGTCAGGTGCTTGACGGCTGATAAGCCGATTCGCACGGCGTTAGATTCGATTGTGCACGGGTTTGCAGACAAGTTGACATGAGGTGCCAGAAGCCGCACGCCGTGGCGCGTGAAATCGGCAGCGACTGTTCTGAGGGGATAGAGCCCTCCATAGGTATTGAGAACTCCGCAAGCAAACGGCGCTGGGAAATGCGTCTTCAAATAAATCGTCTGCCAGGCTAGATGCGCGTAGCCGGTGACATGGGCCTTATTGAATGAATAGGCCACGAAGCGTTTGAGTACGGTCCAGACTGCGGCGGCCTCCTCTTCACTGACGCCGGTGGCTGCCGAAGCATCCAAGAAATGCCGTTCCAGCCTCACCATTGCTGCGGCATCGTCCTGGGCGGTCAAGAGCGCGGCTCGCATCTCATCCGCCTTTTCGAGCGGCCATCCCGTCAAAGAGGAAATAGCCATCATGAAGTCCTCTTCGTAAAGCATCATGCCATACGTCTCGCGCAAGGCCTCGGCCAGCCGTGGATGCGGCGGCCGCGCCGGCTCTTCTCCGTGGGCGCGGCGAATGAACGCCGCTTTCGCTTCACCAGACGCCGGACCAGGCCGCACGATGGCCAGGGCAGCTACCAGGTCTTCAAGACCGCGCACCGGCAACCTCCGTAATACCGCCCGCATGGCAGGTGTTTCGATTTGAAAGCAGCCAACCGTCCGGGCCTCGCGGAGCGCTTCAAGCGTCGCCGCGTCGCCGTCCGGTATTTCGACTGGGTGGCCAATCCACCGCAACGTCTCTTGCACCGCGCTTAAAGCCCGATTGCCAAGCAGATCGATTTTGACGAGACCAATCTTCTGGAGCGAATGCATGTCATACTGGGTCACGAGCACGCCCTTGGGAGCGCGTTCCAGGGGGGCATACCGATCGATCCGCGGCTCGGCGAGGACGATGCCGCCGGGATGGACCGAGATATGCTGGAGCTTGCCGACCAGGCGCATGATCGTTGGCACGGCGGAGCGATAGCGGTCGGACAGAAGATGCACGGGAAACGGTGAAGGGGCGCCTTCTATATCATCGGCGGTGAGCTGCTCGCAGAACCGGTCAACGTCCGCCAGATTCATGCCCAGCGCCTTTAGTCCCTCGCGAAAAGCATTACGCCGTCCAAACGTCTGGTGAGCGGAAACCATTGCTGCCTTTTCCGCTCCGAAACGCTGAAAGACCCAGTCGATTACCTCGTCGCGCCGATCCGAAGGCAAATCGAGGTCAATATCCGGCAATTCGATCCGGCGCGAATGGAGAAAGCGTTCAAAGTAAAGACCGTGCACGATCGGATCGACGGCAGTAATCCCAAGGACATGCGCGACCAAGGAACCGAGCGCCGAGCCACGTCCGGCCACGGCAATGCCTTGCTGGCGCGCGCGATCCGTGATCTCCATTACGATCAAAAAATATGCTGCGAAGTCCAGTCCTTGAATAATCGCCAGTTCCTTGTGAAGTCGGTGGTTGTACGCAGCACCGTGCCACTTGCCTTCGCGACGTCCGACCTCGAGGCGTTGCAGGCAGATTCGATTCAGGCGGTTTTCCGGGGTTTCCCCGCCGTTACAAGCGGGTGTAGGAAGTACCGGTCGGCGCGCCGTGGTGAGATCGAAGGAGCATGCCTCGGCGATGCTCAGCGACTCGGCCAGCGCTTCGGGAGCGTCTAGGAAGAGCCGGCCAAGGCTCTTCCTAGACGGTAAGCTGCGCTCGGGCGGCTCGGCATCTGTCACAGCAGACACTTTCTGCCGCCTGCGGATCGCGACCTGAAGGACGTGCAGATCTCTGTCCGCTGGGTCGGCCATCACTACGTCCGTATCGGCGACGGCGCGTAAATCGGTTGGAGCGGGTTGGCCGCCGGGCCGAATGAGCAGGAAGCGAACATCCGCCGGCGGCACTCCGGCGCGGATCAACCTTCCAAGCGCTGCCGCATCGTCGCTCAAATAGAACAAGCCTCGCGGCTCTTCTTCGAGACATCGGAGGGGATCGTCGTCTTGCGGCCCGGGTGCGCTGCGTCGGTGCGTTATTATTCGGCAGAGGCTTTCGTATCCGGCTTGATCTCGTGCCAACAAGATCAACCGGCCCTCTTTCCGTCCCAGCGTTGCCCGTTGATAGCCCGAACGAAGCTCTACGCCGGTAATTGCCTTGAGCCCCCACTGCCGGGCGGCAAAATGAAACCTCACTTGGCCGTACAAGTTTTCCAGATCGGTCAAAGCCAACGCCGGATAGCCAAATTCCGCAGCGCGGCGCACCAGGTCCTCCACGGATGCGGTTCCATAGCCGGGGGAATAATCACTCTTGGTGTGAAGAGGCGCAAACATTACGGCGGCGTCTCACTAGGATAATGGGATGGCCAAAGAGCGCAAAACCGCGGACATCAGCGCCGTTCCCTTCCTGCCTGCGCGGCTGTCGATGGCGGCGCTGCGGGAGGCGGCCCAGGGATGTCAAGGTTGCCCGCTCTTTCAGGATGCCACTCAGACGGTATTTGGACAAGGCCCGCGCACCGCGCGGGTTTTGCTCGTCGGCGAGCAACCCGGCAACGATGAAGACCTTCAGGGCAAACCGTTCGTCGGTCCGGCCGGTCGCTTGCTCGACGAAGGTCTCCAATCCGCCGGCATCGACCGGGCCGATGCGTATGTGACCAACGTCGTCAAGCATTTCAAATGGGTGGCGAAGGGAAAGCGACGCATGCACCAGACGCCGACGGCGCGCGAGATCGCAGCCTGTCTGCCCTGGCTCGAAAAGGAAATCGAACTGATCAAGCCCGAAGTGCTGGTTTGCCTGGGCGCCACCGCGGCCAAAGCGCTCCTCGGCCGCGACTTTAAAGTCACCGTGCAGCGCGGCCAGATCCTTTCCACGCCGCTCGCGCCTCATGCCGTCGCGACGGTTCATCCCTCCTCCATCCTAAGGCAGCCAACCGCCGAGAATCGCCGTCGCGAAATGGACCATTTCGTAGCCGACCTCAAAGTCGCAGCCGCTCTACTCGACGATAAGCATTAGCAGCGCCACCCTCCCCACTGAGGACGCTTTCTTTCAGCGGCCGTCTCGTGTAGAGTGCCTCAGTGATTCCTTAACGAAGGAGAGGACTTATGTTCGACGGGGAATTGGTCGCCATCTACGTACATGGACGGAAAGGCGAAGATTTGCGGGCCGTGGAGAACGCGTCGATTGCGCCGGGCCGCGGCCTCGAAGGCGATCGTTATTGCCGCAAAGACGGCGCCGGCAGCCGGACCAGGAAGTCACACTCATTGAAATAGAAGGGATCGAAGCGCTGGGGCGGGAATGCCGGATGGAGATTGAGCCGGCTCAAGCGCGCCGCAATCTGCTGACGCGCGGTGTGCCGCTCAACCATCTCATAGGCTGCAAATTCGAGGTGGGCAGCGCGGTCCTGCGCGGCATTCGCCTCTGTGAGCCGTGCGATCATCTCGAGGCTCTCACGCTCAAAGGCATCAAAGAGGGCCTGCATCACCGCGGCGGACTGCGGGCGGAGGTGGTGCGCGGCGGCGAAGTCCGGCAAGGGGATGTCATTCGGCCGGTTTAGAAATCTTACCGAGCAGCCGTCGCGCAGGGACGTTTATGCGTGAATTCAGTTTCACTGTGATTGTCGAGAGCATCGCTGAAGTAACCGACCTGGTAGAAAACGCCCTTTTCGAGGCCGGCTGCGATGATGCTCTGCTTTATAGCCGGGACGGGCATGTCTACCTCGACTTCATGCGGGAAGCGTCTAGCCAGGCTGAAGCAGTCGGGTCGGCCATAGGTGATGTCGAAAAGGCAGGCCTCCGGGCGAGCTTGGTGGAAGACGCGGAGACGGCAGCCTGATTGTGCCGTTGGCGTCGTTAGCCCCCACCCTAACCCCTTACAGGCCCCTTACAGGTGTAGGCTTTTCCATGAGCCCGGAGGGGCCTTTACAGGGTTCTTCGGTTTTATTGGCATTCGCTTACTCAGGGCGGCGCTAGCGCTTGCCCTGGGCTATGTTCTCAGGCAAAATACACAGAACAACGATGGCTCACAATCCGAGAACCGTTATTCCCGGCAGAAGATACGGGTACTTCTGCGTAATCGGTCCGATGAGGCACGCAAGGGCAATTGGTCAATGGAACTGTTTTGGCCTTTCAGACAGGAGTCTAGCCAACGGAACTCCTCGCCAATTTAGCGTCGATTCAGAAACGTTGTTGGAAAAGCGATATGACCTAGCAAACTTCGGTTGCATTGCCTTTTTAGTTGGTGCATGGCATATCTCTGAAGGCGCTCAAAATGTTGAACGCAATCCCTTAAAGAAAGGCGACAAGAATCGATTCGTATGCAATTGTGTTTGCGGCTCAAAGGCCAGTTTTTCTAGAATCCAACTGGATCAAATGTCCTACGAAATTCATTTTCGCAGAATGCACTCGCCTAGACCATCAAGAGATCCATCGCCTTTAGAGAAAGCGGCGCAATTGCAGGAATGTATTAAGGAGCATAGGGGAATGCCATTAAGTTAGCGATAAGTCTCTGTGGTCGTGCCGTTTGTGTCTGTAAGTGATCTCGGAAAAACAATGACCTCCTGTCAGAATGAGGGATCTCTACAACCTCTCCAACAGGAGGCCAAGGATGGCCCTCACTATCGCTCAAGTCCTGCGTCAGTTCAAGTCCGATGTGGCCCAGGCGATTGCGGCGGAGACGATTGTCAAGATCTGCGGCTACTTGAACTACGTCTGCCGCGACCGCGTGCTCGGTCCG
>JBJMQT010000133.1:0-98341 GCA_045802525.1 Gemmataceae bacterium | reverse complement strand
GGCACACCGCATAAAAACTATGCTTGCCCATATCGATGCCCACGCTCACCGGTTCGCCGGCTTTATCCGCCGTCAACCGCGCTACCTCCACATCCTTGACACGCGTCGCTCGGTAGGCTTTTCTTCTCATGGGGATGACCTCCTACATCGCGGCTTCGGCAAATACCACATTTGCCCCTAATCCGCCTATTGAGGCATCCCCCTCTACACTCGTCTATAGCCAACTGTGGTGCACCGCCCGCGCGCCAGAGGGTATAGGGTCCGCGTCTTTGGGGGCCTACAACCTTGAGCGCCATCCCGCCCGCTGAGGTGCTATGTCCCTCATCGAGGGGACGGCGCCCATGTCTTCCAGCGAGGGGGGAAGGGACCCTGAGCGCAGGGAGGGCCTTAGTCGTTAAAGGAACCGTTACTTCACTTCGATCAGCCCCGCGTCGATATATTGGCCGCCTTCGATTTGCTTGCAGTAGACGGCGATGGTGTTCTTGCCGGGTTTGAGCGTAGCGCGGGCTTCGTCGCTGATTTCGAACTCCTCGTAGTCCGTCGTGTAGCCCTTCAAATTGGCGGCCAGGACGCCGTTGAGGTAGACGCGGGCATCATCGTCGTGATGAACGAGCAGCCGCGGATTGATAAGCGTGCCTTCGGGTAGGGCGATCTCGCGGCGGAGCCAAATGTCCTTGGTCTTCCACTCGGTGCGGACATAGGCGCCGGGGGTGCCGCGCGTGCCGAAGCCCGCGCTGCCTTCCCTCCACTTCGAGTCATCAAAATCCGGCTTGGTCCACTTGCGATCGGGTTCCTCAAGCGTGAAGCGCCACTTGAGGCCTTTGTCCTGTGAAGTGGGCACGAGCACCTTGATCTGAGGCGTGCGCGACACATCGCCACGATTAACGGCGGCGGCGCGTTCGAGATCGACCTTGATGACTGCCCGGTCATAGGTCAGCAGGCCGTTGACTTCGGTTTCAACGTCAGTGATTTGCGTATAGACCGCCGCGCTGAGGCCCGGCTTGTCTTTGAAACTCCAGACTTGAGCGAGAAACCGTTCATACTTGCGGGTCAATTCGACCGGGCTCTTCATGACCTCGTATCCCCAGTTCTTCTTGTTCTTGACCCAGAGATGGCCTTCGGTAGGCAGCCCCAGGCCGCCAAACTCGCCCAGCACCGCCGCGCGCCTCGGCTCCGGCTCCGGAGAGGCGGGCGGGGCGTAATTGTGGATGTCATGGACATCGCCGACTTTGCGGTCAGCCCAGCCGCTGGCACAGTTTACCAGCCGTGTCGGATCGTAATCCTTGGTCCATTCGGTGATGCGCTTAGTGTCAAATTGGCCCCAGCCCTCGTTGAAAACGACCCACATAACAATGGACGGATGATTGTGCCGGCCGTCAATTAGGCGTTTGAGTTCCGCTTCGTATTGCTTGGCCGATTCGGGAGTTCGCTTCAAGTCCGGGTCGTTGACGCCAATGCTCTTGTCGCCGCTGGGCATGTCTTGCCAAACGAGCAGACCGAGCTTATCGCACCAGTAATACCAGCGTTCCGGCTCGACCTTGACATGCTTGCGAGTCATGTTGAAGCCGAGCTTCTTGGTGACTTCAATGTCGTACTTGAGGGCCTCGTCGGTCGGAGCGGTGTAGAGGCCGTCCGGCCAAAATCCCTGGTCGAGCGGGCCGACCTGGAAGACGAACTTGCCGTTGAGCAGGATGCGGGTGATGCCGGCGTCGTCTTTGCCGATTTCAATTTTGCGCATGCCGAAATAACTGTCGGCGGCATCGATGACCTTGTCTCCCTGCCGGAGTTCGACGCGCAGGTCATAAAGAAACGGATTATCGGGGGTCCAAAGTCTGGGATTGGCGAGGGCGATGGAGAAGGTCTTGCCGACGGTTCCTGTACCGGACGATAGGACGCGCTCACCGTCCTTGGCCACGGCGCGGACCGCCATGCCGTCTGTGGGGCCACGCCCCTGGACAGTGACCAGGACTTTGCTGTTGTCGACATCAGCGACGATCTTGACGGTATCAATAGCCGTTTTGGGCACGGGTTCGAGCCAGACGGTTTGCCAAATGCCGGTCGTCGGCGTGTAGAAAATGCCTTCCGGCTTATTGACTTGCTTGCCGCGCGGCTGCGTCCCGGCGTCGGTGGGATCCCAGACCTCGACGATCACTTCTTGCTCTTTGCCGCGTTCAAGAGCGTCGGTGATGTCGAACGAGAAGGAGTCATAGCCGCCGCGGTGGGTTCCTAGCTTTGTGCCGTTGAGGTAAACCGTCGCTTCCCAATCGACCGCTCCGAAGTTCAAGAGGATGCGCTGGTCGAGCCATTCCTTAGGAAAAACGAAAGTCCGGCGGTACCACAGTCGACTAGCATGCTTCATGACGCCGGAAAGAGCGGATTCCACAGGGAAGGGAACAAGGATTTGCTCGGATAGAGGTTTGCCGGTTGGGACTTCTTCGCCCTCCTTGGCAAAGCCGAGTTGCCAAAGGCCGTTGAGACTCTGCCAATTCTTGCGGACCAATTGCGGCCGCGGATATTCCGGCAACGCCTTATAAGGAGAGACCTCCTTGGCCCATTTCGTCATGAGCGGCCCGGAAGCCGGTCTCCATTCGGCGGCCTGCGCAGTCGTCAGGCCCAGCATGGCTAGCAGACCAACAGCCAGCGATAAGAGCTTGGTCATGGCGGAATCTCAATAAAAGAAGGAGTTGGCGAGTTCGTTTGCCCGGGATTGAAGCAGGCTTGCCATATTCCCGCGGCGAGGACCATTCTATTGAGAAACAATTCGTAGGCAGGAGAGCAAGGGAGCAGGGCAATCGGATTCAAGAAGCCGGCATCCTACAGGACGGATTGAGACGAAAATAACGGTCAAGCGTTGCGGACGCGGTCAAGTAAAGCGCGCGTCCCGGCCGCCGGTCCCCCGGCAGCGCCAAAAATTGCCGACGCTGCGACCAATACATTGGCGCCGGCGCGAACGGCTTGAGGTCCAGTTATAACGTCTATGCCGCCATCTACCTCCAATTCACAAGCGGGATTGCCCCTGTCAAGCATTTGCCTAACGGCTTTGATGCGATCGGGGCTTTCCGGCAAGAAAGACTGACCGCTGAAACCGGGATGCACCGTCATGCACAAGGCAAGGTCGATTTCCTGAAGGTACGGCTCCAGCGCCTCGACGGCAGTCTCCGGATTGACGACCATGCCCACTTTCTTGCCCAGGCCGTGAACGTGTCTAATCAGGTCTCGCGGGTCCGCCACGACTTCGTAATGAAATAAGATCGAGTCCGCGCCCGCCTTGAAAAAGGCATCGACGAACTTGGCGGGATCTTCGACCATCAAGTGGACTTCAAGCGGCAAGCGCGTCCGCGGCCTCAAACTGTGGACTATGGCCGGTCCCATGCTGAGATTGGGCACAAAATGGCCGTCCATCACATCGACGTGAATGCGCTGCGCGCCCGCTTTTTCCACTTCCTCGATTTGTTCACCGAGGCGAGCGAAATCAGCGGACAGGATGGAAGGAGCTATGTGGATCATAGTTTGGCTTGTTGTTAGGGCCCGCCACCGGGGGCGAGTGACGTTTGCGATGATCCTTCGACCGTCCTAGGGCTCAAGTTGTTGACTCTACCGAGCGGCGATATTATAGAAGAATGTCGAAGTACGAAGGAGTTGACCTGTGCTTTCCGCTACTGATATTCAAAACCGCATTCGCGAACGACCCTTTTTGCCTTTTCGATTGATGACGAGTTCGGGCCAATCCTTTGAAGTCGCGCACCCTGAATTGATCATGGTTAGCCCACGATCATTGATTGTCGGCACCGCTACCAAAGAGGATCCTTCGCAATTCGATCAAGTGGCTCGAGTCGCCCTCATGCATGTCACAGCTCTAGAGGATATGGCAATTCCACCCAAGCACGACGCCAACGGAGTGAATTAGATCGGTCGATCAGAATATCTATTCTAGTTCCATCACGTACACATCATAGCCGCCGCTCCGATTGGAGATGAAGGCCAGCTTCTTGCTATCGGGCGACCATGAGGCGTAATTGTCCTGGGCCGCATTATTAGTCAGGTTGCGCTGCTTGGCGCCATCGGCGTCCATGGCGTAGATTTCGTAATTGCCGTCGCGATTGCTGGTGAAAGCAATGGTCTTGCCGTCGGGGGACAAAACCGGCCAGTAATTCATTGCCTTAGTCTTCGTCAGACGGCGCACTTTGGCGCCATCGGCGTCCATGACATGGATTTCTTGATTGCCGGTGCGGCCGCTGGCGAAGACGATTTTCTTGCCGTCGGGCGACCAGCACGGGTTGTTGTCGGCGGTCCCTTCATTGGTCAGCCTCTTGATGTCCTTGCCATCCGCGCCGATCGAGTAAATCTTTTGGTTATTGTCGCGCGTGCTGACCCAGAGGACGAGCTTGCCGTCGGGCGACCAGCGCGGCGATTCCTCGAATGCCTTATTGGGAACGAGCACTTTATTCTCAGAGCCGTCAGCATTGACCGTGTTGATTTGCAGCTTGCCGTCGGTGCCCTGTAAGTGGTCGATGACGTAGACAATTTTCTTGCCATCGGCCGACCAATGGCCATCGAAATGCGGCGTCGCTTCATTGAGCAGTTTTTTCAACTCGCTGCCATCCGCATTCATGGTCCACAAGCCCATCTTGCCTTCGTGGATGCGCGTGAGCAGAAACTTCTTGCCGTCGGGCGACCAGCACAGATGCTGCTTAAAACCGCCGTCTTTGGTGAGGCGAAGAGGGTCGTTCATTTATGGATCCAGTGGAGCAGACAGTCTTCTCCGCTTAGATAAAGGCAACCAAGAGTGTCCGCTCTACCCGCCCTTTCAGAACAAATCGGCGATCACCTTGCCGTCCAACCCGACGCCCAATGTCTGCGCCTGTTCGCTGGTAATGCCGATGGCGTGGTGAATGGTGGCCGCCACGTCGGCCGGGGTGACCGGCTTGTCGTGAGGCTTTTCGCCTTTGCGGTCGCTAGCGCCGACGACCCGGCCGCCCTGGACGCCTCCCCCGGCCAAGAGGGCGCTGTAGCAGTGCTCCCAGTGATCGCGGCCGGCCATGGCGTTAATCTTTGGGGACCGGCCGAACTCTCCCATGACCACGATCAGCGTCCGCTCCAAGAGACCGCGGTCGCGCAAATCGGCTAAGAGAGCCGATAGGCCCTGGTCGAGCCAGGGCGCATGGCGATCCTGCATGATTTGAAAGTTACGGTAGTGATGATCCCAGCCGCCGTCGCCGGAGTCTTCTTCCGCCTCGACGTGATCGCTCCAGTTGACTTGTACGAAGGGCACGCCATGTTGGACTAGTCGGCGGGCGAGCAGGCACGATTGGCCGAAGCGCGTCCGGCCATAGCGTTCGATCGTTGCTTCGTTTTCCAGGCCGACATCAAACATCTTACACGCCGCGGGCGAGGCAAGCATGGCGAACGCCTGGCTGCGATAATCGTCGATGGCCTGCCTGGAATGGGCAAGTTCGCTGAGGTTCTCAAGTCTGTTGAAGACCTCGATCAAGCGCTTCCGGTCGCCTAGCCGTTCGGGCGTGAGGTCGTTCGGCAGCTGTAGAGCGGGAGCTTGCGTCCCCTTGGCCGGGTCATATTGAAGGCGGAAGGGATCGTAGAGTCCGCCGAGCGACCCGCCCCCTTCGCCGACGATCGCCTTTTTTCCCTGATGCAGTTTGCCGCCGACAACCATGAAAGGGGGCATCTTACACTGCCCGGCCCGAATGCGCGCGACGACCGACCCCGTCGTGGGGCGAGGCGACCCGGCCAATGGTTTGCCGTCGAGGCCTACGCCCCCGGCCGCACTGCCGGTAAGTCCGATCGTGCCGGCAACGCCATGGTCGTTGGAACTCGTATGCAGCGAGCGCAAGATCGCGAACGTGTCGCTCACCTTAGCCAGCTGCGGGAACAACTCGGTGATGCGGATGCCGGCCGTCTTGGTGGCAATCGGGCAAAAGGGACCGCGATAGTCGAGTGCCGCGTCCGGTTTAGGATCCCAAGTGTCCAGATGAGCCGGACCGCCCCAAAGCCACACGAGAATTACCGACCGGGCCGAGCCGGCCATCTCCGAGCCAGCGTGTGCGCGCAGACGCAGCAGGTCTTCCAGCGACAGGCCCAGGATCGTGCTCAATCCCGCCTGCACGAAAGCGCGACGCGTGAGCCCTTGACAGTTGCGCTGGCGATGGCGGCCCAGAAAAAGCATGCACTCCCTCCGTAAACCTACGTAGCCGAATTATACCATTTTCGTAAGACTTCCTTCCAATACTTAACGGGGCCGCGATCCGAGGAACAAGAAATCGCATAAAAACGTGCTGACCTGCGGAAAATGCTTGTTCAGCCTAGCGAGCTTATTTACGATTTCCCCCTATTGGGGCTATCGGATTCATGAAATGGGCTTTGGATGCACTTAACCCCTCAAGAACGCGACAAGTTATTGATCTTCGTCGCCGCTCAATTGGCGGAAACCCGCAAAGCCCGCGGGCTGAAGCTCAATTATCCCGAGGCAGTCGCCCTGATCACCAGTCGTCTTCTTGAAGGAGCCCGCGACGGCAAAAGCGTTGCGGAGCTTATGAGTGCCGGCCGTGAAGTGCTCACGCGCAACGATGTCATGGAAGGCGTGCCCGAGATGATCGCCGAAGTGCAAGTCGAAGCTACTTTTCCCGACGGTACGAAACTTGTGACGGTGCATCAACCGATTGGTTAGTTGTTCGTGGTTCGTTGTTGGTTGTTCGTTGCATACTGAACATCCGCTGACAACGAACAACGAACAACGAACAACGAACAACGAACAACGAACAACGAACAACCAACAACGAACAATGATCCCCGGCGAATACTTCTTTGATGGCCCCGACCTCGAACTCAATGGGGGCAGGCCGACCGCCATCATTCAAGTGAACAACACCGGCGACCGTCCTATTCAAATTGGTTCGCACTATCACTTTTTCGAGACAAACCGCGCGTTGGTGTTCGACCGGGAAACCGCTTACGGCATGCGACTCGATCTCCCAGCCGGGACTGCCGTGCGCATAGAGCCAGGCGAAATCAAAACGGTGCGTCTAGTGGCCCTGGGAGGGGAGCGGCGCGTCTACGGAGGCAGCGGGCTAGTCATGGGATCGCTAGACGACGCAAAGGTTAGGGAAAAGAGCCTAGAACGAATGCGGCGAGAAGGGTTCGGCAACTTAAAAGGCGCTGCCTTTTAGTCCGGAGGAAAAGGTTTTGAAGGCTTCCATGAGTCTAACTCTATCGCGCGCCGGTTACGCAGGTCATTACGGTCCGACCGTGGGCGACCGCATTCGCCTGGCGGATACCGATCTCACCATTGAGATTGAGAAAGATTTCGCGGTCTATGGAGAAGAAGTCCAATTCGGCGGCGGCAAAGTTATTCGGGACAGCCAAGGCCAATCGCCATTGCCACGGTCCGAAGGCGGCAAGAGCGGGATGCGAGCCGAACCGCAGCTTGATCTAGTCATCACCAATGCCGTCATCCTCGACCACTGGGGCATCGTTAAAGGAGACATTGGCATCCGCAACGGCCGCATCGTGGCTGTCGGCAAGGCCGGCAATCCACTCATCCAGCCCGGTGTTGATCCGAAGCTCATTATCGGACCGGGGACGGAAGTCGTTGCCGGCGAAAACTTGATCGTCACGGCGGGGGGCATCGATAGCCATGTGCACTTCATCTGTCCGCAATTGGTCGAAACGGCCCTGGCAAGCGGCTTAACCACGCTCCTAGGCGGCGGCACCGGACCGGCCACAGGCACTAACGCGACCACCTGCACGCCGGGCGCCTGGAACATCGAGCGCATGCTTCAAGCCGCGGATGCCTTTCCGATCAACCTCGGCTTTCTGGGCAAAGGCAACAGCAGTTTGCCCGGTCCGCTGGAGGAGCAAATCCGCGCCGGCGCCTGCGGTCTGAAGCTGCACGAAGATTGGGGCACAACGCCGGCCGCTATCGATTGCTGCCTATCCGTGGCCGACGCTTTCGATGTTCAGGTCGCCATCCACACTGACACGCTCAATGAATCGGGCTTCGTCGAGGACTCGATTGCCGCGATCAAGGGCCGCGCTATCCACACGTATCACACCGAGGGCGCGGGCGGCGGCCATGCGCCCGATATCATCCGTATGGCGGGCTTGCCCAATGTTCTGCCTTCGAGCACCAATCCGACACGGCCATTCACCGTCAATACGATTGACGAACATCTCGACATGCTAATGGTGTGTCATCATCTGTCGCGTTCGGTGCCCGAAGACGTAGCGTTCGCCGAGAGTCGAATCCGCGCCGAAACGATAGCCGCCGAAGATATTTTGCACGATCGGGGGGCGATCAGTTCCTTAAGTTCCGACTCGCAAGCGATGGGACGAATCGGCGAAGTCATCATCCGCACCTGGCAGACGGCCCATAAAATGAAGGTTCAATTCGGCCCCCTGGGCAAAGAAAGCACTCGCAACGATAATTTTCGCGTTCGCCGCTATGTAGCCAAATACACGATCTGTCCGGCCATTACGCACGGCATCGCTCACGAATTAGGCAGCATTGTTCCTGGAAAGTTTGCGGACCTGGTTTTATGGAAGCCCGCGTTTTTCGGCGTCAAGCCGGAGATGGTGATCAAAGGGGGCATGATTGCTTACGCTCAAATGGGCGACGCCAACGCCAGCATTCCGACGCCGCAGCCCGTTTTCGGCCGTCCACAGTTTGCGTCGTACGGTCGAGCGCGAACGCTTTGTAGCTTGACATTCGTCTCCCAGGCCGCGGTCGACGCCAAAATGCCGGAGCGCTATGGTCTGGAAAAGCCGGTGGTCGCCGTGAAGAACTGTCGCAAAATCGGCAAGAAAGATATGCCGCTCAATGACGCCACGCCGGAGATTCGCGTCGATCCGGATACCTACCGGGTCTGGGCGGACGGCGATCTTCTGACGTGCGATCCGGCCAAGATATTGCCGATGGCCCAACGGTATTTTTTGTTTTGAAGAAGATCCGTAATGACAATGGCTGCCCGTCGCTCAATTCGTTATCTTGACCGATACATTGGCTTTCTTGTCCCCGGCATTCTTTATTCGGATAATTAGGTCTTCCTTGGCAGGAGCCGAAGCTTCCAACGTAGCCCGCTCAGTCTTCTGCTCCGACGCCAAGATTAGGTCGGAGCTTTTTGAACTGAAAAGAGCGGCCATTACGTTATCCCGGTCTTTAGCCAGGAAAACGTTGACGGATACGGGCGCTCCGGAAGAATCTACTTCAATCTTGACTTTTTGCTTATAGCGGCCGCCGTCAATGATAAATTCCCAGTCCTCTCCAAAGGCCAGCTCCTTTTTCATTTCCTCATTGAGCTTCGCGTTGCAACCGGCCAGCAAAAACAGAGAAAAGGCAACAAAACAAACTCGGTAACACATGGCGACGCCTCCCGTTTGATGGCATTATGGATGCAGATTAACGTAAGGCGCTTTGTCGGACAAGAAGCAGTCATAGTTTCCGCCATCAACTCCGAAGGTTTTTGCGCAGTATTGAGTATGACCATCGAAAGAAACGCTACAGCCCAGGCGAGGCAACCTATGATCGCTTACGAAAACCTTCTCAAAGAAGACCGTTCCTGGGGATTCCGCGAGGGAAGTATGCACTTTGAAAAAGAAAGCGCGGTCCACAAAACCCTACAAAGAATCATCAAACGATTAGAAGAACTAAACGTTCCCTATGCCGTCGTCGGAGCCATGGCGATGTTTTTCCATGGTTATCAAAGGTTCACCACTGACATCGATATTCTCGTTCGGCCTGACGGCTTAAAAAAGATTCATCAACGGCTGGAAGGCCTAGGATACTTGCCCCCCTACCAGGGGAGCAAACATCTGCGTGACGCGGACTCCGGAGTTCGAATCGAATTCCTCACGACTGGCGATTTTCCTGGCGACGGCAAACCGAAGCCCGTGGCCTTTCCGGATCCCGAGACGGCGAGCGTGGACATTGATGGGATTCGATTCTTAAGTCTGCCGGCTCTTATCGAGTTAAAGCTCGCCTCGGGCATGACGAATCCCGGACGGCTGAAAGACCTCGGCGACGTACAAGAGATGATTCGTGCTCTTAGCTTGCCCGAAGAAATGGCTGACCGGCTCAATCCGTTTGTGCGAGACAAATTCAAGGAACTGTGGGCCGCCGTCCGCAATAATCCCGCGGAGCCTTGAATCGGCAAGTAAACGGATATTGCCGGTCTACGTTCTAATTCCCAATGAACCTCCGCCTCCTGCAACTTGGCGACTCCGCTTTGCCCATCGGCAGCTACAGTCATTCGTGGGGTCTCGAGGCCGCCATTGAACGAGGTCGCGTTCGAGAACCGGGCTCACTCGAAAACTGGTCCCGTTTGTGGATCCGCCATGCTGTGAGCCCGCTGGAAGGGGTCATTGTGGCGTCGGTGTGCCGATCCGTACATGAAGAGAATTGGTCTGCGGCCCGTAGAGCGAATGAACTTCTTTGGACAAGTTTGACGCCTCTTACGCTGCGAAACGCCAGCCGCGACATGGGCGAACAGCTCTTATCATTGGCGGAATCGTGGTCGTGGGCATCAGCGGCCGCTAGCGCTTTACGAGACGCGTCTGCGAACAAAAACAGCTTCTCGGAATGGCATCACGCACCGGTTTTCGCCAGTTTGGCCGCGACAGCCCATGCTGGCCCAATGGACGCCGTGCTCGTATATCTCCACCAGGCGGCTCTGGGAATGATCAGCGCCGGTGTGCGGGCCGTTCCAATCGGCCATACGCACGGGCAGCAGATCCTCGCCGCCTTGCACGAAGATATACGGGATTTGGCGCACGAGTTGGCCGAGCGCGACTTGGAGACCGCGGGCAGCTTCTGTCCGGCCTACGAGGTCCTATGCCATGCACAAAGCTATCTATACACGCGACTTTTCCGCTCTTGAGTTAAGCAGCCGTTTGCCGATCGTACAGCACCGCGAGCATGGAACGCCGGGGCATGGCGCTGGTCCCTATTCCGGGCCAAAAAGGCGCGTCTTTACGCTGGGAGTCGGAGGTCCGGTCGGGTCGGGCAAGACGGCGCTCGTCGAGCGATTGTGTCGCGAGTTTTGGCCCGCCTACAACTTGGCAGTCATTACCAACGACATCTACACACGCGAGGATGCCGAGTTTCTAGCGCGCCGTGAAGTCTTGCCGCTTGACCGCATCGTAGGGGTCGAAACGGGAGGCTGCCCGCACAGCGCTATTCGGGAAGACGCCAGTGTTAATCTGGCCGCCATTGCCGGGCTAGAGAAGAAGTTTCCCGACTTGCAGCATGTCATTATCGAGTCGGGAGGCGACAACTTGGCGGCGACCTTTTCTCCCGAGCTAGCTGACCGAACCATTTATGTCATTGATGTGGCCGAAGGAGACAAAATCCCGCGCAAGGGCGGTCCGGGAATCACGCGCAGCGACCTGCTGGTTATCAATAAGATTGACTTGGCGCCGCACGTCGGCGCGGATCTTGAAGTCATGCGCCGCGATAGTCTCAAAATGCGCGGCGAGCGGCCGTTTATCTTCATCAGCCTGCGGACCGGCGCGGGCGTCCCGGAACTCGTGCAATGGGCGCGCCGGCAACTCGAATCACGGCTGCCGATTTCTTGACGCCGCCCGAGCTTAAGCCGTGGCGCCTGGCTCCGGACGGCGCGGGTCGAATCGGCGGCGTGCGCCTGGAATTAATCAAGGAAGCCAGAGAAACGCGTTTGGGCCGCCTCTACCAACAAGTACCCCTGCGCCTCCTGCCTCCGTTTCAATTCTCCGCTCAGGAGCCGGCTCTTCTCTACTTGCTTAATCCGACGGCCGGGTTGATGGACGGCGACGGGCAATTAATCGAATTGACGGCAGGCCCCGGCACGCAAACCGTTGTCGTGGGCCAATCGGCGACGCGCATTCATCCCAGCATCAAGGGTTACGCCACGCAGCAGTGGTCGATACAGGTTGGCGATAATGCCGTGCTCGTGGTGCTCCCTGGCCCCGCCATTCCCTTTCAGGGTTGCCGATACTTCCAACGCATTGCCGTCAGTCTGGCGCCCACGGCTCACCTGATGTGGGGTGATATCTGGTTTGCCGGGCGGTATGCGCGAGGGAAGGATTCTGAGATGTTTCAATTCGGCGACGTCATTCAAGATTTGACGATTCGCCGTGCCGACCGATTGGTCTTCCGCGACCGCTTCCACTGGCACGGTCCCTGGGACAAGGCTACGGCCCGTTGGCATTTTGGCGACGCGCTGGCTTGCGGCAGCCTGTTCGTGACAGGAACGGTCGATGAGGAAATTGGCTCGAGTGCCGCGCTGTTCTCCACGGCATGTGGGGATTCATGCCTTCGTTGGCAGGGCGCCTCGGAAGCCGTCACGGCGGCCGTCGTTCAAACCGCCTTGCGCTTGGCGGGACTGAAATCCGCTTGTGCGGAGCGCCGCCCTTGGCTGTCCTCCAAAGACCTCGCGCCTTGTCATTGGTTCTCCTAGGAATTATCGCCCAGATTTTGAAGGCGGCCAACGTGTTGGCATCCTTGGTCCGACGTTGGCCCCCTTCAAAATGAAAGACAAGGAAAGCGCGCAAGCTGTTCAAGAATCGATCACCCACCCTCTACCCTCTAGCTCAATGTGTGCGGGTCTAGAGGGTGGGCGCTTGAGCCACAGGGTCCTTGCGTCAGGAAAGCTTGGGAAAGGGGGAGAGATGTAAAAGGAGCAATCGTTTTCCGTTTTTCATCCTCCTCCAACACCCTGATGAAAAACGGGACTTTGGGTTGAAAAACGAAACCTAAGGTCTAGCTCGCCGAGAACGTCCCTCCGATTTGGTTCTCTCCATTTCGCCTGACCCCCCGTGGAAAGAAATGGAAAGCATTTGGGGCAAAACCTATGGCGAAAGAATTAACGGGACGACATGGCAACCGGCAGTTATGACAAGACTTACTTGGCTGTATCATCTTTCTAAGTATCTGTCCGCGTCCCCTTTGATTTTCCCCTTACAGACAACGAAAGAGCGCAAGTCGTTCAGAATTGTCGTACGCCCGCATGGTAGTGCATCAATGCACCAGGATGACGCCGGGAAGTTAACCGGGCAGGGCTGACATGCGCAGCATAAAGCCCGACTCATCGGGCGTGCGTGCCGTCGATAGTAACGCCTCTGATAGACCAAATGCCTTTTCGGTTATAATCGCAAGCATGGAAGCCAAAAGCTCTGGCTCTTAGCCGGACTCAACTCCGTGACAATCTAAAGTGAACCCGCCGCCGCTGGATATCTTGTACGAAGACAATCATGTGATCGCCGTCGCCAAGCCGAACGGCTGGCCGACCACGCATTTCGACGGCAGACACGAAACAATGGATCGCGCCGTTAAGCACTACCTTAAGGAGAAACACAACAAGCCCGGCAATGTCTTCCTCGGCATCGTACAGCGGCTCGACAAGCCAGTGTCCGGCGTGCTCCTCTTCGCCCGGACCAGCAAGGCAGCAGCCCGGCTTTCTAAGCAATTTCGCGAGGGCAGCATTGAGAAAACCTATTGGGCTATGGTCGAGGGAACAATCGACACGCTGGCCGGCTCTTTGGAGGACTGGTTGCTCAAAGATAAGGAAGCCGGTCGAGTGGAGGTCGTCGAGCCACATGATGCCGGCGCCCGGCAAGCCCTGCTGCACTTTCAGCGGAAAGCAGCTCACGGCGGCCTGTCCTGGCTGGAATTGCGGCCACAGACAGGTAGAACCCATCAATTGCGCGTCCAATTGGCCCACCGCGGCCAACCGATTTATGGCGACGCGAAGTACGGTTCGATTCACACCTTTAACCGAGCCATTGCTCTCCATGCCCGCTCATTGACCTTCCTCCATCCCATCCGCTATGAGCCGGTCACGCTGGTTGCCGAGATCCCGAGGCTCTGGCGCGGGCGCTTCCCGTATTTGCTCAAGGAAGGACAAATATGACGGACCAGCGGCTGGATAAGATCCGCGCCCTCATTCAAGAGGATGTTGCCAATCGCGGCCTTTGCAGGCAGCCCATCGGGAACATGGTCGACTCTTGTCCGGGCGATTTTGCGGCGGCCTGTCACAGCATCGCCAGGACACAAAACGCGGCCCTGGGCGTCGTCACCGGCTTTTATATCGCCGATGCTGACCCGCCCTGCGGCGAAACCGACGGTCCGCTCGGCGCTCTTTTCCTGGCGCGATCCTTGATGCCGCTAGGCATCGAAGTTCACTTGATAACGGATCCCTTTTGCACCAGGGCGTTGGCGGCGGGGCTAAGGATTTGTCGGCTGGAAAAGCGCGTCGAAGTGTTAGCATTGCCGCCTCGCCCCGACTCCTGGGATTCTTTCCTGAAAGGCGAGTGGCGCCGATTGGCAGAAGAACGGAAGCTTACTCACCTCCTGGCCCTGGAGCGGGTCGGACCCAGCCACACGCTCGATTCCATTCGCGCTCAAAATGCACGGCCGCCGGAGGCGACCGAGCTTTTTGAGGCAGAAGTTGCTGAGGAACATCGCAACCGCTGTCATTCCATGAACGGCCGCGACATCAGCGACCTCATGGCCCCTGCTTACCGGCTCTTTGAGAATGCGGCCGAATGTACGCATATCGTTACGATCGGCATCGGGGATGGCGGCAACGAGATCGGCATGGGTAAGATTGCCTGGGACATCGTTCGTCGCAATGTCGCTCGAGGCGGCGTCATTGCCTGCCGTGTGCTGACCGACTACTTGATTGTGTGCGGCATCAGCAACTGGGGCGCCTATGGCTTGGCGGCGGGCGTCCGTTTTTTGCGGGGAGCTGCCCCCGATCAAGAATTGTTCGGCGTGGAATTCGAAAGGGAACTGCTTCAGATTATGGTCCAAGAAGGCCCTCTGGTGGACGGCGTCACTCGAAAGCAAGGCCTCTCGGTCGATGGCTTGGCATTCGACCGTTATGCCGAGCCCTTGCGGCAGTTGGCTGATTCGATTTGAAGCTGCCTGGAGTCCGCTATGAGTTTGCAAAAAGCAACCGGCGCGGAAATTCGCCGCTTGGCACGGAGCGGCGAGCTAACCGGGCCGACGCCAGGCCTGGCGAGGAATTTCGTGCAGGCCAATCTGGTCGTCGTTCCGCGCGACAAAGCGTTCGATTTTCTGCTCTTCTGCCAGCGCAACCCGAAACCCTGCCCGGTGCTGGATGTCACCGAGCCCGGAGATCCGCAACCGCGTCAGGTTGCCCCAGGCGCTGATCTTCGCACCGATTTGCCGCGTTATTGCGTTTACAGGCACGGTGAATTAGTCGATGAGCCCACTGATTTGATGCGTTGGTGGAGTGACGACTTGGTGGCCTTTCTGCTCGGCTGCTCTTTCACGTTCGAAAAAGCTCTCGCGGAAGGGGGGATACCGGTGCGCCATCTGGAAGCCGGCTGCAACGTGCCGATGTACCGCACCTCGATCCCTTGCCGCCCCGCCGGGATTTTTCAGGGACCTTTGGTGGTTTCCATGCGGCCGATGACTCCGTCTCAAGCCATTGAAGCAACACGGATTTGCAGCCGTTTTTCACGGGCTCATGGAACGCCCGTGCATTTAGGCGACCCGGCGGTGCTCGGCATCGGCGATCTTGCCAAGCCGGACTTCGGCGATCCCGTCGTGATTAAGCCTGGAGAAATCCCCGTCTTTTGGGCCTGTGGCGTTACTCCGCAAGCCGTCGCCATGCAGGCCAAGCCGCCGCTGCTTTTGACGCACAAGCCAGGGCATATGTTCGTTACGGATTTGCGCGATACGGAGTTAGAGTCACTGTAAGAAAGCCCGACGCGTGAGCGAAGCAACCGTTTTCCTCGCTCTTGCGTCGGGCTTCGACCGTAGCACAAGCGTCTCGCTTGTGTTGGGCAAGTGCACAAGCGAGACGCTTGTGCTACGTCTGCCACGGTAACCAAGCACTAACTCTGATAGTTTTGACGTCCGGAACTTGTCTCGAATTGTCCACCTGAATAGTTCGGATAGAAACCGCGCATGCCTTGGCCGAAACTCCCGGATGCCATATTTTCTATTACGCGGGCAAACAGGAAACCTAAGCCAATGCCTACACACATGGTGGCGATTGGGTAACGCCTCATGAAGTCGGTTGTTTGCTCCCAAGCGTTTTCAGCCGTCTCGGTAACGGCAGACCCCATTTCCCTGGTGCTATCCCAGGCATCGCTCGCCTTTGATGTAACGCTCGATGCGAGATCTTGAGCTTTTTCTTTCACAGCGCTGGCCATGCCGCCGATAGTTCCCTCATTCGACTGGGACGACCGAGACTCCTTGCCGCCTTGCGATGTCGTCTTGCTTTGCAGCCCCGGATGATGCTCTATACCGCCTGATCCACGATTGCCTGTAGCTGCCATGGTTATACTCCTTGAAAGGGAACTGATATCCTCGCTGATATAACGGTGCAACTCGCATGCCAGAAAAACGATCAGGCGCTAGAACGCCACGCGGCGGTCGCATACGATTGGCACGGAATTAATGCCCTGGAGGCAATTATGCTAAACGTGGAATTCTGGTTGATTCTCGCGGTCCTGGGAATGACGATGTGCGTCTTAATCGTTCAGGGCCGCGCTCAAGACCGGCTGGCCCGGCTGGAGCGCAAACTTGATGCCCTTTTGAAGGCCTCGGGCATTGACCTTAGTGCCCAGATGCCTTCCCAGATAACGGAATTGCTTCGGCAAGGCAAGAAGATCGAAGCCATCAAACTGTACCGCGAATCCACCGGCGCCGGTCTGGCCGAAGCCAAGAACCGCATCGAAGAAATCGAACGCGGGTCATGACGAAGCAGCAGTAGTCACGCAACCAATTGGGTCATTGAAAAAGGGCCACGCTTTCAAAGAAAGCGCGGCCCTTCTCTTCAGCAACGGAACGTTTGCAACTAGATAAGCACCGATATCTCGTTGGCAACGCGATTCAGCAGGCTAACAAGCGCTGTGTTGGCAGCGTTGCTGTCCAACAGGTGCGCTAGGCCGCCAAGGAGATTGCCCAACAGGTTGCCCGGCCCGGATTGGGCGGTGATGTCAACCGTTACAGGTCCATTGTTGCAGTTGTCCAGCGTGACATCTAAACCCAGAAGATTCAGGTCAAGCGGCCCCACCGACAAATGGAGAATCCTTGTGGTTGAGGTAGAGGAAACGGAAGTGCCTCCCGATGAGGCGGCCGTCGAAGTCGATGTAAGCGTGCTTAAGGCCCCGTTGAGCAGACTTGTCAGCCCCGTATTCAGGGTGTTGAGCTGTGTTGAGCTGAGACCGGCGAGAACCTGGTTAAGCGGAATACCCTGATTGAGAAGGTTCGCAACATCGGTCAGCAAATTACCCAACAGGTTGCCGGGCCCTGACTGGGCGGTAATGTCAAGGCAGATCGCGCTGGTATCTACCTTCAGGCCCAGGAGGTCTAAATGAATCGGCGCCAGGTCCAGATCGAGAATAGGAGTTGAACCGGTCTGGCTAGCCGTCAGCGTTAGTGGAATCTGGAAATTCGTGCTTCCAAGGCTGGCGTTGGCCAGTAGCGATCCATTGCTGACGATTACGTTGTTTATCTGAATGGGCAGGAGCGACAACGCCTGATGAGCAAGGGGGGCAGCTAGCGCCGGTGCAAACGCCGGCGTGAGCTGGTTGGCCGATGGCACCTCACGGCCTTCGAGTGATTCGACCATTGGCCGGAAGCGGGTCAATGTGCGCGCGGAATGCCGGTGATTGGATCGGCTCTGCCGCCAGGCCTTCAGCACGTTTAGCATCTTATTATCCTCCAAAGCGAGTCATTTCGTCTCTTTCCAGAGCCATTCTCTTTCCAGAGCAGACGTGGTTTTCGCAAACCCCATGCCCCGCCATGCGAAATGCCATCAGAAGTTTTTTGTTTGCTAGCCCATCATCAACTCGGGCCGGCTTTACGCTCAATTCGGAGAAGCTGCTTTCGTAACGGGCGCTGTCCCTATGCTCATAAGAGACCGGGTTGACCAATCTCGGAATCCGCTTTCTCTTTGGCTCGAAAACCGGTTCCGGTAAAGGTCATTGCGTTTTCATCACCGGCCCCGCAGGGCTTGGCGTGTTGCCCGCCAGACAAACGGCATCCTTCAAATTCCCTTTGTGGCAGTGACCTGATGGTGTTAGTTTGAATAGCTCCAATAGTGGCCGATTTGGCGCAGCTAGTGTGCGCGGCCAATTATGGCCTGTTCCTTAAGAGGTGCACGATGCGTTCGGCATGGATCATACTGGCGACACCCGCCATTCTTCTCACTTTCTCCGCACAACGCCTACCGGCAAACCCTGATGAAAATCCAAAGAGCGCCAAGGCCAAACCCCAAGCGGCCGGGATAGCAATCTGGGACACGGGCAAGTCTGCCGATGAATCGCTGAATTCGACCGTCCTTCTCAAAAAGGAGGGATGGACTCAGATCCCGGTCCAATCAACCAAGGTTGCTTTGCAGGGGGATGCCGTCCTGAGCAATGGCCGAGTTTTTGCCGTGCTGCGAAAACAGGATGGCGGCGTAGAGTTGTACGCTGAAAGCCCTGACGGCAACGTGCAACGGACGCGGTTGGTCCTTATCGGCGCCAACGGGGAAGCAGCGGATCATCTGGACCACGTAAGCATCGTAGAAAATGCCAAGGGCGCCGCCACTTTGCAGGCGTATTACAAAACCGCCAAGCAAGGCGACCTTTCCGCCAAATTCCGCCTCAAGAAGAGCGAAGTTGCGCTCGAGATAACGCCCGCCCCCGGCGCGGAGCGATTGCGTGTGGACTGTCCCGGGCGGTTCGCCGTCCTGCCCGATTTCTTCGCCGATGACATTGTTCTCGACGCCCGCAAAATATCTCCACCGGTGGTCGAGGCGCCGAGCGAAAATTTCCTTTTGCATCTGTCCGGCAAGGGAGACGGTATCACGATGTGCGTCTTCGAAAACCGGAAACAGGATGTCCTCCTCCATCTTTCCGGCGCCGATCAAACGCGGACAGTTGCAGCCTCGGAGATGGGCTTTGAAGACAAGAAAATTTGGGTGGCGCTCTTGGAAGGACCTCGCGTATGGCATGCGCGCGAAATCCAGGCGGGCGATACCGGAAACATTGTGCCGCTCGATTGGCGAATGCCCTTCGCCGCTCAATGGCGCGTCGACTTCACGCGAACTAACGGCTTGACCGATAGCTGGGAAATGCTCTTGCAAAAGAAGGAAGGCGGCTACGTCAAACCGTCGTGGCTGGGCGGTGGCGATCAAGATCTGAATTCGTTTCGGCGCCGCTGGAACACGGTGCTTGGCGAATTCAACTATCCATGTTGGAGCGATCTCGAAAGAAATGGCTTCTTACAGCCGCTGAACAATAAGGCTCTCAAATTTCAAGGGCCGGCCGTGATCTATCCCATCAACCGGGTAAAAGAAACGCCGCTGGAGACTTACACCGTCGTCGATGTCATGCGCAGCACGCTGGGCGTCGGCCCGTGCGAGCATATCCTGGACCTGGAAGGCCAAAAGGCCGAATACCGAGGGCGGGCCACCTGTTCCGTCCGGGATACGCTGGGTGAGATCTACGGCCAAAATCGGCAAAAGAAGGAACGTGCCGAGGTCGAGAAGATTCTCGACGACGGCCTGATTTTCGTCAAACACATCCGCGGCCGGATTACCCGTTACGTCGACTTCGGTCACAAAATGACCGGCTACCTCGAGGACCAGAGAAAGGCACGTCCCGAGCTCGCGAACGCGCTCCTAGAACTGGAGAAGATCGTCCAAGAAATCGATGCGCGCGTGGCGGCCCGGGCGGACAAAATTCAAACGCCCGAGCATGTCGCCCGCATGAACGAGGAATTCCGCAAGAACGTCCTCGATGACGATGGCGCGAGCGCTTTAGCGAAGTGCAAGAAATACACCGCGGCCCTGGTGGAAATCGGCGACAATCAAGACGAGCTTTCGGCGGAGTGCCGCTGGGTCGTCAAAACTCTTCGACAGAGGGCCGCCATCCTCTTGGCCGCGGATCCCAAGCTGGCCGAAGTAGCGGGCGAGATAAGGGCCCGCACTCAAGAAGCCCTGCGCAGCCCGGCCAACCATGAAGGACCTCGCCATTAAGAAATCTAAGGCGAGCGTCGAGGCGTAAGCCGACGTGTTCTCGGCGTAAGCCGACGTCGGGGTCTCGCCTCGACGCTCGCTTTTGCATCGAAGGAGCACATCCGTGCCGCGAAAGGCTTCGTTTATCCTGATGGTCATCACCCTCGTGATGGCCGGCTGCGCCAACAAGGGCGCCCGGCCGTCTTCTGGAGATGACGGCGTGTTGGCCCTGGAAGTTTTTCAACCCAAATCCGGCGGGGAAATGGTTCTGGTCCCATCTGGGACCTTCCTCATGGGAGACGCAGAGGGCCGTGCCGATGAATCGCCGCATGAAGTGTCGGTCACCTCATTTTATCTCGATAAGGTTCCCGTGACCCAAGAACTCTATGAAAAGGTCATGCGAACCAACCCTTCCAAACGCAAGGAAAAGAACAACCCCGTCGAGCGGACCCAGTGGATGGATGCGGCTCGGTTTTGCAATAAATGTTCGGAGATTGATGGATTGGCGCCCTGCTACGATCTAGTCACTTGGGACTGTAATTTTGCAGCCAACGGCTATCGGCTGCCGACGGAGGCCGAATGGGAATACGCTTGCCGGGCGGGCAACACCGGCAAGTTTTGCTGCGGGGACGCCGAGGCCGACCTGGTTCAATACGCCTGGTTCAAACCTCATTCCAAGGGAAGACCTCAACCGGTGGGTCAAAAGCGGCCCAATCGATGGGGGCTTTATGATATGCACGGCAACGTCTGGCAGTGGTGCAACGACTTCTACAGCGAAAATTACTACGCCGATAGCCGAAAGGAAGATCCAAGAGGTCCCAGTAGCGGCGAACAACGCGTCCTGCGCGGCGGCGCGTGGGATTGCACGGCGGAAAAATGCCGAGCCGCCTACCGGGCCAAGGAATTTCCGGTCTTTTCCGACGCTTGCTTCGGCGCGGACAGCTATGGGTTTCGCCGGGCCAGGAACCAGGACGCCGGCGTGGACAAAACCGTAGCGGTCAAACCAACTGCCCAGCCGCAATCCGATGCGATAAAAAATTCAGCTAAGGAAAGCTCACCGGCCTTGCCCGTCCCGGTTGCCGCCAGCATTGAGGTTGCCAAGCTAAAAGGAACGATTGTCTTTGTCAGCGACCGGAGCGGCACGTTGAAAATCTGGAAGATGCACGCCAGCGGCAAGGATGCCAATCAATTGACCCACAACGATCACGCGGAAGCCGATCCCCGCTTTTCTCCGGATGGCAAGCGAATCCTTTACACCTCCTTGCGTGACGGTTTTGCGGAAGTCTGGCTGATGAATCGAGACGGCTCCAATCCCAAGTTCGTCACCAAAGGTTCCCAGGCAAACTGGTCGCCGGACAGCAGGTCGATTACTTTTATCCAGGACAATCAGGCCTACACGCGGGAGCTGGCATCGGGCAAGGAGAAACGAGTTACTCCGGAAAAGTGGGAACGCTGTGGCGTGCCGGCCTGGAGTCCCGATGGCAAGCACATTGCCCTCGCTAGCCGGCATTTGGGCAGTATTGGGATTTTTCTTATCGACCTGGACGGTACGGCGAATCGTCCGCTAAAAACGGAAGAAGCTTGCTGTACGCCTGAGTGGTCTAAGGACGGCAAACGCCTTCTGTGTCAGTCCGTTCAAGGGCACATCCACCAAGTCGGCGTGGACGGCAAGGACTGCGAACAACTGACCTTTGGCGCCGACCTCCAACATGATGCCCGCTATTCGCCGGATGGCACTATGATTCTATTTTGCCGAGCGCCGTCGCCCGAAGGGCCCTGGCAAATATGCGTGAAAAGACTGGACGGCGACGATGACGCCGATTACGCCCCGATCACCAAAGAAGGTTCCAATTTGCTGCCTGATTGGCATGCGGACGAGGACTGAGTAAGTTAAGCGCTTATCCCGCCCGATGGAGGTTGATTGGCCATGAATTTACCGCATAGGGTTTTACACATAGCATTGGCTGGCTTTCTTGCAGGCGCCGTTCCGGCTTTTGCGGAGGACGCAAAGGCGCCCGAAGGCTCCAAAGATTTGTTGGCCACTCTCAAGAACTATCCACACAAGATCGTTTATGAAACCAACCGCGACGGCAACTGGGAACTCTACCTCGTTAATGCTGACGGCTCCAATCCCGTGAATTTGACGAAGACCAACGACGTGGACGAGCTCTATCCCAAGCCTTCTCCCGACGGGACCAAACTCTGCTTTGTCGCGGACGAGAAAAAGGGCAAGAGCAAGGTGCGCAATGTCTACGTCATGAATATCGACGGCACGCAGCGAACGAAAGTCGCCGACAACGCCCGCGAGCCGTGTTGGAGCCCCGACGGTTCGTCCATCGCCTATATGAAGGGGGAATACGAGGAGTACAACCTTTCGGACTTCGCCACGAAGGGGCTCTTCATCTACGATTTAAAGACGCGCGAGACCCGCGAGCACGCGAATAAGAAGCTGCACCATCTTTACACACTGAACTGGTCGCCCGACGGCAAATGGTTCGTGGCCACCGTTCATGGAGGCATGGGCTTTCAACATGGCATCATCGCCATCGAAGCGAACGGCGATAAGGTCGTGGACCTGAAACTCGAAGGGTGCCGCCCCAATATCAGCCCCGACGGCAAAAAAATCACTTGGGGCCACGGCGATTTCTGCGCCGGCATCGCCGATCTCGACTTGACTTCATCAACCCCCAAGGCGACTAATATCCACAATGCCGTTGAGAGCAAGGATCCCGTCGAAACTTACCACGTCACCTGGTCGCCGGACGGCAAATATATCACGTTTACGCGTGGACCCAAGGCAACAGGTAAGCGCCTGGGCAATTTGCTGCCGGAGTTCCCCGGCGTAGAAGCGCCCGGGTGGAATGTTTGCGTTGCGGAAGCCGCGCAAAAGAACCACTGGGTTGCCATCACTGCCGACGGCAAGTCGTGTAAACAGCCCAGTTGGGTCGTCGCCAAGGA
Source organism: Gemmataceae bacterium (assembly GCA_045802525.1). Lineage (GTDB taxonomy): Bacteria > Planctomycetota > Planctomycetia > Gemmatales > Gemmataceae > JBJMQT01. The sequence goes on along the minus strand of JBJMQT010000133.1, from coordinate 75,416 downwards.
GAGGAAGCAGCCATGAAAGGGCGTGCCAATTTTCAGGCGCTCTTCCGTATCGGCGCTTTCATCGTGATGCTGACCTGCGCATCGTGCGAGAAGGCCGGCAGCCCCGGTGGCTCTGCCGACATGCCGCCGACGATCATCACCAAGGGCGGCGTCGAGATGGTGGTAATCCCGGCCGGCTCGTTCGAGATGGGCAGCCGCACCGGCAAGGAAGATGAATCATACGTGCACCGGGTAAGCCTTGATTCCTTCTTCATGGATAAATTTGAGGTGACCCAGGCGGAATTCGAAAGGCTTCACTTGCCCAATCCATCCCACTTCAAAGGGGCAGCTTTGCCCGCCGAGCAAATCACCTGGGCTCAAGCGGCCTTTTGCTGTAACGCCCGCTCGCGCGATGAAGGCCTCCAGCCCTGTTACAACGAGCAGACCGGCGAATGCAGTTTCGACGCCGACGGTTATCGACTTCCCACCGAAGCGGAATGGGAATACGCTTGCCGGGCCGGCAGCGAAGCCGATTATTGCTTCGGCGGCGACCCGCGCAAGCTCGGGGAATATGCCTGGTACGCCGATAACTCCGCCAAGAAAACCCACCCGGTGGGAAAAAAGAAACCCAACGCTTGGGGCCTTTACGACATGCACGGCAACGTGGCCGAATGGTGCAACGACGTTTATGACAAGGGCTATTATCAGACAAGTCCCGCGACAAACCCGCGCGGCCCTGCCGATGGGAAAGAAAATGTTCTCCGCGGCGGCGCGTGGAAATCCAGCGCCGATGCCGTGCGTTCGTCCTATCGCCTCGGCGACAATCCTGGATTTTCCGATGCTTGCCTGGCGCGCGACGCCATTGGGTTTCGGTGCGTACGCAAGACGTCGGACAGCCCGTCGAAAAAATAACCCCCTCATGCTTTTTCACACCTGGGTTTTCCTTGTCTTCTTCGCGATTGTCTACCCCGTCTATTTGCTCGTACGCACCAACAACCGGTTGATGAACCTATGGTTGATGGTGGCCTCGTACACTTTCTATTTTGGCTGGTTATGGAACCCGTGGTACCTGCTCCTCCTCTTCGGCACTTCGGCCATTGACTACGTCATGGTGCTGGCCATGGAGCGAAGTCAAAAGCGGAAGAAGTTGTGGCTAATTATTAGCCTGGTCAGCAACTTTGGTTTTCTTGGGTATTTCAAGTATTCCGGCTTCATCACAGAGAACTTGAATATTCTTCTAAGTCGCCTGGGATCGCAGTGGCTGCTGCCCGACCCCGTAACCTATCCCAATGCCGCTCTTTCCTTCCTGGGTGTGGCGCCTTCCCATCTCTTTTCTGCCGTGATTCTGCCGGTAGGCATCTCGTTCCACACGTTTCAGTCGATGAGCTACACCATCGACGCCTACCGGGGCAACATCCAGACGGAGCGCAGCTTCATCCGCTTTCTAACTTTCGTTTCGTTCTTTCCTCAGCTAGTGGCAGGCCCTATCGAACGAGCCAGCAATTTGCTGCCGCAGCTTCAAAGCACTCCTGTGATAACCCGTGAGCACCTCACGGATGGCCTTTCGCTTTTTGTGGTCGGGTTCTTTAAGAAAGTGGCCCTGGCCGACTACTTGGCCAAATATGTGGATCAGGTCTATGAAGCGCCCGGCCAGTTCCAAACGCCGGCCTTGATCCTGGCGACCGTCGCCTTCGGCTGGCAGATTTATTTCGACTTCAGCGGCTATACGGACATGGCCCGCGGCATCGCCCGCGTCATGGGCTTCCGGCTGATGCTGAACTTCAACAATCCTTACGCGGCCACGGGACTCGGCGACTTCTGGTCGCGCTGGCACATCAGCTTATCGACCTGGTTCAAAGACTACGTTTATTTCCCCTTGGGCGGCAACCGCAACGGCACGCTGGCCACGTATCGCAATATGTTTCTGACTATGGTGATCTCCGGCATCTGGCATGGCGCCGCCTGGAGGTTTGTCATTTGGGGCGCCCTCCATGCTTTGGGCCGCATTGCGACCCGCGATTTGGAAAGGACGCGTTTCTATCGCGAGTCAGTGCCCACACTCGTCAAGCAGATGATGGTTTTTTCCTTCGTTAGCTTTACGTGGATCTTTTTCCGCGCTCAGAGCCTGGCTGACGCCTGGCTGATTGTGACGCGGATTTTCTCGTCGGGTTGGGCGGACCCGCAGATTCCTCTATTGATGGTGGCCCTCGTTGGGGCCGTGTGGGCGTACCAATTGCTTTACACCAACGCCTTGATAACCAGGAGAATGCTCGAACTGGCGCCGGTGCGTGTTGGCCTTGTTATTCTCATGATCACGTACCTCCTGATTGTGGCCCAGCCGAGCACCAAGGCGTTCATTTATTTCCAGTTCTAAGGGAACAGGAGCGCGGGATGACTGAAGTTAATGCGAAGCGAACATCCGCTTCGCCGGCGTCTGAGCCGGAAGAGCCGGATTTCTCCAATGCTATTCGGCTGACGGGCCGGGAATGGATTGGCGTCGGCGTCTTTACTGTGGTCCTGATCCTAGGCGCCGCTCCGCTTGCGGAAAAGCTGGAGAAGTTCGAAATTGAGCCCGATTACCGCATGCCCTACGACCTGAGCAATGACTACTGGCTTTACGAGCGATATGCTCGCCTTGCCGCCGCTCAATACGATACGCTCCTCTTCGGCGATTCGGTCGTCTGGGGCCAGTACGTAACGCGCGACCAAACGCTCTCTCATTACTTGAACGAGCAAGCCGGCGAACAGCTTTTTGCCAACCTCGGCCTCGACGGCGCGCATCCCGTCGCTCTTGCCGGGTTGCTTGACCATTACGCCGACGGCGTGAAGGGCAAAAATGTCATCCTCCAGTGCAATCCCCTATGGATGAGTTCGCCCAAACATGATTTACAGATCGAAGAAGAGTTTCATTTCAACCATCCGCGCCTGGCGCCGCAGTTCTACCCGAATATCCGTTGCTACAAAGAGGACTTTTCGCCCCGCCTTGGCATCGTGGTCGAGCAGCGGGTCCCGTTTCTGCGTTGGACGAGCCATCTCCAGCAGGCGTACTTCGACAAAACCGACATTCCCGCCTGGACCCTCGATCATCCCTATGACGATCCTCTTAAAGCTTTGAAGCAGGGGCTTCCCCCTGCAGACGACACGCTGCGGCACGATCCCATCTCCTGGACCAAGCGGGGCATCAAAAAGGAAGATTTTCCCTGGGTTGATCCGGCCGGTTCGCTGCAGTGGCGCTCCTTTCAGAGCGCGATCCATGTTCTTCAAAAGCGCGGCAACCGGATCTTCGTTCTCGTCGGCCCTTTCAACGAACACATGCTGACCGACAAAAGCCTAGAGGACTATCGAAAGGTCAAAGCCGCCATTACGAGCTGGCTCGACGATAGGGAAATCGCCTATGCCGCTCCGCATGTCTTGCCAAGCGAGTTCTACGCCGATGCTAGCCATCCCCTTAGCGACGGCTACCGATTGCTGGCTCAGCAGGTGTTTGGCGAGCTTTCAAAGGTACGACGAGAATAAGATTGCCAATGGCGCCTGTTTTGGCTCAATCTCACCGAGTCTTTGAGTCGCAGCAAATGCACACCATATTGCTAGGATGTCGTAAGTCCCTCTGTTTTCGATTTGCCGACCATGACACAGGACCTCTTGGGCACCGTTTGTGTGCAAATTGCTGTGCAAACGAGACACCCCTCTGGTTGCACAGAAATGACGCTTGTTGCACAGAAAGCATTTTTTCGCACAGAAATGCTCCAACAAGTCAGAATCGCAGGAGCACCAAAGGCTCTTGGACTCGGCCATTCTCCTCATCCTGTAAAGACTTGTGCTCATCATTGCAAAATATTAGTGCGCGGTGGGACTCGAAGACTCGTCCCCTCTCTACATGACTTTTCATTCCAAGGCGGCTAGCGTTGGACCGGGGCTGCCAACACGTTTGCCGCCTTGGAATCAGAAGTTGCCAAAGAGCGTGAGAGACCCAACTCAACCTGCGAATCCGTCCGCCACTGGTCGTCTATTCAATCTTGATGGTTTGACTGAGCTTAAAAGCCGACATAGGCTTGGGTTGAGGAAAATCACCAACACACCGCCTCTGATGTAATGGCATTCTAAGGACGACCGTGCTGACCGACTGGCGCCATTGGCTCACTTGCATGCATCCTGAGCAGCTCTTGGCCGTTATGGGCGCCTTGTTGCTTCTGGACGGGCCGCGCTACGCCTTGAGCAAGCTTCTCTTGTGCCTGTGGGATACCGGCTGCGCCATCCAGCGTTGGCTGCTTGGCATCCCCGAGGATACCGCGTTTACGCATTGTCCTTCCGTGTGCGTGGTAATCGCCGCCTACAACGAGGACAAAATCCAAGAGACTCTTCGGTCTGTTTGGGGAAGTTACCCGCGGCTTGAGGTCATTGTCGTTGACGATGGTTCGACCAACGGCATGGGAGAAGAGGCCGGCAAGTTCGCCCGCGGCCATCCCGGAGTCATGGTGCTTCGGCTTGCCGATCGGACAGGAAAATCGCCGGCATTGAACTACGCTCTGCAATACACCAAGGCGGAAGTCATCGTAGGTCTCGATGGCGACGGCGATGTCGCAGCGGACGCCATTTGGGAAATTGTGCAGCCGCTGGCAAACCCTCGGGTCGGGATCGTGTCCGGGGCGGTGCTGGGCCGCAATCCCTTTGCGAACCTGGTGACTTGGTTTCAGGCCAATGAGTTTCTGCACAGCGTGTTCGTGGGACGGATTCTTTCGGCCCGGCTGGGCCTGCTGGGGATCGCCTCGGGCGCCTTTGCGGCTATCCCGCGCGCGATCCTCGACAAAGGGTTTGGCTGGGACGAAGGCTCCAGCGGCGACCTCGATCTCACATTGCGCATACGCAAGGCCGGCTATGAAGTCGCCTTCGCGCCCTATGCGGAGTGTTACACCGATATGATGCTCAGCTGGTGGGGTCTGATTAAACAACGCCTTCGCTGGGACCGGTCCATCACGATCCGCAACCATGCGCGCAAGCACATCGACATGGCGTATTTGTGGAGCCGGAATTTCCGGTTCTCCGATTTCATGCTTTTGGCGGAGAGTTTTTACTTCAGTTTATTTTGCATGTATGGCATCTGGGCATGGCTAGTGTGGATTCTGTGGCGCCGGCCAGAGGGATGGGGCCAGACACTATTCACTTTATATCTTTGTTATCTGGTCTTTGAAATCATTCAGGTTTTTGCCGCTCTCTATTACACCAATCATTGGAAGCGCGATCTCGTTATCTGCGCCGTCTTCCCGCTTCTGCCTTTTTATCACCTTGTGCTCTTGGCCGTTCGCCTGGTGGCGACCACCGAAGAGATTTTCTTGAGGAAATCCTATTCGGAAAGCTTCACTCCCGACCGTGTCCGCAACGCGACTTGGCATTGGTAGCGGGCGGTTGTGTGCGCTCGGTTCCGCAAGATCATTTCGGAAATCGTCAAAGAATTCCCAGCATATTTCACATATTTCTGCGCTCTTTGGGCGCATGGCGTCCTGTGCAATGGCACGCAATGTGCGGCCCAGAAATTGGGCATTCTTTGGTTTAACTAACGTTTGCTCCTCAATGTCTCACTCTTAAGAGGGAGCAAATAGCGGTAATTGTTGCCTAGGACCTTGACCTGAGCCGGAGAATGCTTTAGTCCTGTAGAATAATGCAGGGAAAAGCATCAAGGCGATGAGGAATTCGCGCCAGCGGAAGCCCGCGTCACCTACGGCTTTTCGAGGAGTAGCATGGCCCAGCATCCCCTTCATGCCCCCCAGAGGAATGGCACGCCGGCAAGTTCGCCATCTTCCCTCCGCCCAACCGCCAACCAAAAAATCGTCGAAACGCCGTCGCGGACCGAACCCCGGTTGAGCGGCGGCCGCGTGTCCGCGTTTGATCGGTTTTCCCTTCGCAAGATATTGGAAATCCTCGGCAATCCGCCTCTGCGCTTAGTGCTCTGGAACGGCGAGGAAATGAACCCGGTCTCGGGCCAGGCTGTGGCCGCGGTGATAATCCGGGACCGCAGCGTCCTCCTCAAAATCCTGGCCAATCCGGACGTGGGCTTTGGCGACGCTTACAGTGCGGGGCTCTTGGACGTCGACGGCGACCTTATCAAATTTCTCGAGACCATGTACCGCACCTGTTCTTCGCGCAACGGCGGCGTTTTTCGACGCCTCGTGTCCAATTGGCTCTATCGCCCCCAAGCCAATACCCTTTCCGGCTCGCGGGACAACATTCATTGCCATTACGACCTCAGCAACGATTTCTACAGCCTCTGGCTCGACGATGAGATGGTGTATACCTGCGCCTACTTTCCGACGCCTGATATCAGCCTGGAAGCAGCGCAAAAGGCGAAGATGGATCATGTCTGCCGCAAGCTTCGTTTGCAGCCGGGGCAAACCGTTATCGAGGCCGGCTGCGGCTGGGGCGCGCTGGCCCGGCACATGGCGCGCCACTACGGCGTGACCGTCAGGGCATTCAACATCTCTCATGAGCAAATGTCCTATGCCCGCGCCCGCGCCAAGGCCGAAGGTTTGGAAAGGCGAGTTGAATTCATTGAAGACGATTACCGGTCCATCACCGGAGCATGCGACGTTTTTATTTCCGTCGGCATGCTCGAACATGTGGGCCCCGACAACTATCGCCAGCTGGGCGAAGTCATTAAGCGTTCCTTGAAGTCCACCGGCATGGGTCTTATCCATTCCATTGGCCGCAATCGCCGGGGTCCGATGAATCCTTGGATGGAACAGCGCATTTTCCCGGGCGCTTATCTCCCCACTCTGCGGGAGATGATGAAAGTTTTTGAGCCGTGGAATTTCTCCGTGCTGGATGTGGAAAACTTACGGCTCCATTACGCCAAAACGCTCGAACACTGGCTGGACCGATTCGATCGGCATGCCGAGCAGATCCGCCGCATGTTTGACGATGGTTTTGTTCGCGCTTGGAGACTATACCTGGCAGGATCGTTAGCCGGTTTTACAACCGGATTTATCCAGCTGTTTCAGGTGGTCTTCGCCCCGGGAACCAGCAACGCGGTGCCCTGGACGCGCCAGCATATTTACGCCGGTCAAACGGAAACCTAACGCCTTAGCGAGCCGGTTGCGTAAGTGACCCGAGCTAACCTTTTATGCGCCACGTCGAAACCATCATCGTTGGCGGCGGCCCAGGCGGCAGCAGCTGTGCCTGGGAACTCACCCGGCAAGGGCGCGAGTGCCTTGTGCTCGAACGAAAGGCCATGCCGCGGCTCAAGCTATGCGCCGGCTGGGTGACGCCTAAAGTCCTCGCCGATTTAGCCATAGATCCGGCCCGTTATCCCCACGGTATCGTAAAGCTCGATACCCTCAAAGTTTTCTTTGGCCGCACGCGGCGGTTGGCGCGAACCGTTTCCTGCGTTCAGTACTCGATCCGCCGGATCGAATTCGACGCTTGGCTCCTCAAGCGCAGTGGCGCCGAAGTAGCCGAGCACACGGTTCGCGAAGTTGTGCCCGATGCCGACGGCTACACCATCGATGAGAGCTTTCACTGCAAGTATCTAGTGGGGGCGGGGGGAACCAACTGCCCGGTGAAAAAGGCCCTCTTCGAGCCGGACCGGGGCGATTTGATTGTGACGCAAGAGATCGAGTACGCAGCGCCCGTGAGCGACCCGGCGTGCACGCTATGGTTCCCTTACGCCGAACCGTGGGGGTATGCCTGGTACGTTCCCAAGGCGAATGCCGTCAACATCGGCTTTGGGGGACGACGGTCCCGTTTGGAAAAGTGGAATAGATCCCAACTATGGAAGGACTTTATTTCCTTACTTACTCAGCAAGAATGCATCAAAGAATCGCCGCCGGAGCCCAAAGGTTATTCGTATTACATCGGCAAAAGGCGTAAGCAGGCGAAAAAGGGGACCACTTACCTCATCGGCGACGCCGCTGGGTTGGCGACAATGGATCTAGCCGAGGGCATTGGGCCTGCCGTGGAAAGCGGCCTTTTGGCCGCACGTGATATTCTAGGGCTGGATCAGTATTCCACGCGGCGGATCACGCGCTATTCGCTTCCCTTGCTAGCACGTTTGTTCCGGCGCGCGACCTCAATGGCGCTATGAAAAAGAGCGAAGAAGCTCATCGCCCCGCTTCAACAAGGTGATCGGGCTTGATCTCACTTCCAGCATCCTTTCTTTGCCATTCCTGCCGAGCGTCAACCAACTCCTTGCGCCAAACGGGGACGGTCGCAGGAGCTTTAATTCCCAAACGAACCTTGGAGCCGACGATTTCCAACACGGTGATGACCGTGTCGTCGTTAATGACGATGCTTTCGTTTAGTTTGCGGGTGAGTACAAGCATGTGAAAGACCTCCCTGTTGAGATAAGAACGCCATCCGTCTCTTAGAACGTCCTATCAAGGAGCAAATGCAGTGCCGAGCATGAAACTTAAGTGAAAACGGATTTCTTAAGAAGAATTCTGGAAAGCTGGGTGGTTTGCAGGGTCTAAGGACCACTGAAAAACTGTTTCAGCGGTGGCCCTAAGCCGTTTTTTGTCCAGCGCGTTGCGATATTGCACACAAACATGCACCGGCTAGCAGGGTTTCGATGAAGTGAATGTCGCTTGTGACACCTGGATGACAAGGAGCTGCGGATGATATCAGCCGGGTACTTGGTGGGCCTTCATAAGCTGCGCAAGAAATCAAGCAGGTCGGCTCGTTCTTGTTTGCTAAGGTCGGTCTTGAGTTGATGGCGATGGCGGACAAATACGTCTTCCAGGCTTGAAGCACTGTTGTCGTGAAAATAGGGACCACCCTGGCTGACGCCCCGAAGGGAAGGCGGATTGAAAGTTGCGTGGCCTGATTGGTCGGTTAGCCCAACATCGTAGCCCTTCTTGGAGGTATAGATCGGCGGCGGGTGACAAGCGGCGCACCCCCGCTGGTTGAACACTTCATGGCCGCGCTTAAAAGAGTCTTGGTCTGCTCCATCGCCGGCGCGCTTGACGGGGGGAGGCGGAGCAAGCGTTTGCAAGTAAGCCTCAAGGTCTTTGACTTGTTCGTCGGTCGGCTTGGCGCCGCGCATTGTCAGCGTGATGGAATTGCGTATTTGATCTTTCAGATCGTTGACGCTGCCATTCCAAGCCCATGGAGCGGTGTCCTTAACGCCTAGCAGCGTAAGAACTCGCTTGGGAGTGCCGAATGTGCCGTCGCTCAAATTGTCATTCAAGAGCCCGTTGGTATGGCCGTCGGTATGGCAACTGTGGCAACTAAGCCAGCCGTCGTGGGATAGCTTCGCGTCATGGAACAGGATTTCTCCGCGGTCCGCGCGCTTCAGATCGGGTTGAGGTCCTAAAGCGACTTCCGCCTGAGTTCTTCCTTCAACCAGACTCACAATGGAGACCGAATCCGCAAAGGTATTGGACACGAAGGCCTGCCGGCCGTCAAGGCTCACAAGCACCGCCGTTGGACCGCGACCCACGCTCAACCGCGACCAGTCCTCGGTGTTCACCTTGCCGAAACTGACTTCGTCGGTCCCACTGGTCGAGACAAGAAGCGTGCCATCTGGACAAACAGCCAGCCCGGCCGGATCGCCTGCCGCCTTGCCAACGTCTCCCAGCGCCAGGAGTCGAGCCCCTTTAGTTAGGCTACCGTCAGGCGTCAAAACGGCGGCTAACGGCACCATGCGCACATTATTGGTTATCAAATTGCCCCAATGAATGTCGTCCGCGTTGGAGCGGGCTTCCGCGCGCAAGACTTGGTGGGCCAGCAATAATTCCTTGCCGCCAGGGCTTATGGCGAGCCCGCGAATATTATGAGCCGGCAGACGTCGAACGGAGACGAGCGTCCCTTTCTCAATATCCACGAGCCCAATCTGGCCGCCGAACGAATCCGCCACAATTAATTTATTTGTGTCCTTGATCAGAAGCTGCTTGCGGGGGGCAAAGGGAAGATCAATGGTCTTTGCGACGATCGGCTTGTTGGTTTCGCCTTTCAACTCGATCACGCTCAATTGGCGCGACCACAACGAGGCGACAAAACAGTGCTTGCCATCTGCGGAGATTTGAATGCAAACGGGAGCGTTGGCCACGGCAAGCCGGTGAACGACCTCCATTTTGCTTTCCGAGCGCGCTAATACGACCAGCTGGTTTGCTTCCTCGTCCACGGTGAGGAGATAGCGGCCATCCGGAGTCAGGGTTATGTCGGCCAATCTTTGCCCGACTGGAATCTCGACAACGGCGTTCGTGCTTAGATCAATGGCGCTGATAGTCCCACTGCGGTGATTGGCGATAAACAACGTTTTTCCGCCGTCCGCGAGCGCCAAGGCCACGGGCCGCCGGAGTTGGTTCTTGAGTGCGGACTTCGCTTCGGCAGAAAAGCTCTCCGATGGGCCCGCCAGAAGACAGGTCAAAATCAGGCTCGCACTTGATAGCAGGCAACCGAGTACGAATTTTGATGTCATAGCTGTTTCTCGGCTCTATCTGCGTATTCTTCATTCGCCTTTTCGGACCCGCGACCGATCAGAGTCGCGGCATTAAGGCAGCTATCGGGTCAATGATTCCTTACGGTCGCGGCTCTGCTCCGCTAGTTCTTCTTTAACGATTTCTTGAGCAAGGCTAATGCTTTATCCAATTGCGCGTCCTCGGGCGGCTTAAGGTCGGCAGGCGGTTCGGGCGATAGTTGTTGACGCTGCCATTCCATCAACGCGGCTTTTTGTTTGGGATCCAGATTCACTTCATGATCGGGTTTGACTATTTCCCGCTGCACGGCCCGCTCGTTCTCGGCGACTTTCTTGGACGCGCGAGACAGCGAGGGCCGTTCGACGAGGGCAGTGCGTAGGCTGATAGCCCCCTGGCCGTCGGGTAGGTGAACCATGCTGCGTTCATAGAGGCCGCCCTGGGTGAATTCACCGACCAAAACCGCGCGTGAATTGTCCTGGAGAGCGGCCGCTACGGCCTCCGCACCGCCAAACGTGAAACGATCCACCAGCGCGACCACTTTGCAATCGCGGAAAATGCAGTCGGGATCGGCTCGATATTCCCGAACGTGATTCTTGGCATCGCGGATTTTGCAAATGAGGCCGCTGTCAAGCCACTCATCCGCAACAAGGGCCGCCTCATGCATCGGACCGTTGGAATTAAAACGTAAATCAAGAACGATCCCTTCAATCCTGTCGTTGTGCAGCCGCCGCTCGATCTTGCGCAGTTCATGCGGCGTACTGCTGGCGACGGACGACAGCCGGATATACGCGATGGGCAAATTCCAGTCGACGCGGTGGCTCCAAGACAGCTCGCCAGTCCGCCTATAGCCAACGGCGGTTTCGAAGGGCACTTCACAGCGCGTCATTTTGAGCAGGCGGTTGTCTTTGGAACCGGGCTGGCGCACCGTCATGGTGACATCGGTCCCATCCTCGCCTCGCAACTTGTCGATCACCCGGGGCAATGTCCAACCGGCCATGCTGACGCCATCGACTTCCAGAATAAAATCGTTGGGCTTAGCGCCGGCCTTGCGCGCTGGGCCGCCGGGGAAAGGAATCATGATCTGCGTGAGCTTTTCTTGCGGATTAAAGCTGACTTGAATGCCAGTGCCGACATAGCGATTGGCCTGAGCCATCTCGATAGCCTTAAGGGTCTTGAAGGGGATATAGTCGGGCCTGTCGGGCATGCTTTCTAACAAGCCCGCCAGGAAAGCCGATTCTAGTTGTTCCGTGGAAGCGGTATTGTCTGCCTTGCCGGTTGGCCACACTCCACGCAGAAATTCCGTGAACTGCTCTGCCGTGGCAAGTTTGGAGACGCGGCGGCTCAGGTCGGAAGGAACTTGGCCCGGAGCGAAAAGTTTCTTGGCGCCGCCCAGCATCATCTCTTGCCGCGACGGCGGATCGATGTGATTGTCCATTACTAAATCGGTAATGGCCCAAAGGCGGCGCACGAAGTCATCGGCGTCAAAAGGCTTGGCCTCGAGTTTCTTTGTGGACTCGACCTTGCCTTTCGAAGAATCCGGGTCAGAAACTTGTCCTTTACCGGCCAGGACTGCAAAGGCCATGAGCGACACGCAACATAGAAATGGATTTCGGCAGCACATAGGACACCTTGGAAATCGAACCGATTGAAACAGTCCAATAAGCGCCGATCTTATCCGAAAACAGCGAATTGAGGCAATTCTATAAACATTTCTCGTCCCATCTGCTCGAGCGAGTCCGCGAAGAATTGAAAAACGATAATGCGCATGCCTTCTTGTCCAATCCCATCTCGACCGGTACCATAAATCCTCGTCACCGCCTCTCTCCTAGGCTCGGCCAGCCCGGTTGCCCCACCCAAGCTTCTAGGAATCCGCTTCATGAATGCCCGCTTCTTCACCGCCTTCCTGGCCATCGCTGCGTTTCTTCAAACCGCCGTCGGCGCCTCGGACTGGCCCGAATTTCGAGGGCCTACGGGACAAGGCGTGCTAACCAAGGGAAGCCTCCCAACCGAGTGGGGGTCCAACAAAAACGTAGCCTGGAAACAGGCGATCCCGGGGACGGGCTGGTCGTCGCCAATAGTTGTCAGCGGGCGCGTCTACTTGACTACGGCCGTGCCTGTAGCCGGTGCAGAAAACGGGGACCTTACCCTTGAGGCCCTTTGTCTGGATGCCCAATCGGGCAAGATCCTTTGGGAAAAGGATGTCTTTCAACAGGACGGAAAAAAATCCCCACGGATTCACGGCAAAAATAGCCATGCCAGCCCGACGCCGCTAATCGTGGGCGACCGGCTTTATGTCCACTTCGGCCACCAGGGCACGGCATGCCTTGACCTGGAGGGCAAGGTCATCTGGCAAAACCGAGAGCAAACTTACAAGCCGGTCCACGGCAACGGCGGGTCTCCCATTTTGGTGGACGACGCCCTGATTTTTAGTTGCGATGGCAGCGATAAGCGCTTCCTCGTCGCGCTCGATCGTCACGACGGCAGTGTGCTGTGGAAAACGAATCGCGAAGGTAAATCGCAATTGCCTTTCTCTTTCAGCACACCGCTTTTGATAGTGGTTGATGGCAAAAAGCAGGTGGTCAGTCCTGGCAGCGACGTGGTGAATGCCTACGATCCTGTCACCGGCAAGGAAATCTGGAGAGTTCGCTATACCGGCTACTCGGTCATACCGCGGCCGGTTTTCGGCAACGGTCTCATCTATATGAGTACGAGCTTCATGGCGCCCGCTGTGCTAGCTATCAAGCCGGACGGCCAGGGCGATGTGACGGAAACGCACGTTGTTTGGAAGACGAAGAAATCCGCTCCCAGCACACCTTCGCCCTTGCTGGTGGGCGATGAACTCTACCTCGTTTCGGATAACGGCATGGCTGCCTGCTTGAATGCCAAATCCGGAGAGGTCCATTGGCAGGAACGCCTCGGTGGCGCCTACTCCGCTTCTCCTCTTTATGGCGACGGGAAAGTCTATTTCCAAAGCGAACAGGGCATCGGCACAGTGATCAAGGCGGGCAAGAAATACGAAGTCCTCGCCAAGAACGACCTGGGTGAACGGACGCTCGCTTCTTACGCGGCAGTCGATGGCGCCTTGTTTATTCGGACAGATAAGAATCTCTACAAGATTGAAAGTCGGTAAAGCTTCTTGCCTGGCGTGCGCGCCCGCAGGCTTGCGGGCCGAAATGATAAACGGTTCGCTACAATTCCCCGTGAGATCCCTTGTGGACCACGAGGATTGGCAACCATGCCTCCCCGCTCGAAGCCGGATCCGGAATCGCAACGCCTCGCCGAAGACGCTCGCCGCGAAAAAAACTGGAAACGCTGGGGGCCATATCTTTCGGAACGCCAGTGGGGCACAGTCCGCGAGGACTATTCGGCCAACGGCGATCCCTGGGATTACTTCACCTTTGATCAATCTCACAGCCGTGCCTACCGCTGGGGCGAGGACGGGTTGCTCGGCATCACCGACCGGGAAGGCCGCCTGTGCTTCGCCCTTGCGATGTGGAATGGCCGCGATCCCATCCTCAAGGAGCGCCTCTTTGGTCTGACCGGGCCGCAAGGCAATCACGGCGAAGACGTCAAAGAGTGCTACTTCTATCTCGATTCTACACCCTCGCACTCCTACATGAAGGCCCTCTACAAATACCCTCAAGCCGAGTTCCCCTACGCACATCTCATCGACGAAAACCGCCGGCGCGGCAAGCTTGATCCGGAGTTTGAACTGCTTGACACCGGCGTCTTCGACGAGAATCGCTACTTTGATGTCTTCGCGGAATATGCCAAATCGTCGCCCAATGATGTTCTGATAAAGCTGACTATCGCCAATCGAGGACCAGATAACTCAACGCTCCACATGTTGCCGACGCTGTGGTTTCGCAATACGTGGTCTTGGGGCAGAACCGGTGAGGGTTATTGGCCCAAGCCGTGCATCACGAAGTTCGGTGAAGGAATACTCGTGGCCGAACATGCCACCCTCGGGCGCTTCTATTGCGCGGCACAGTCGTCCGCCGAGGGGCAACCGCCGTCTTTTCTTTTCACCGACAATGAGACCGATGCCGCCAAACTGTTCGGCGTCACAAATCCCTCGTCTTTCGTCAAAGACGCTTTTCACGAGTACATCATCAAGGGTCGAAAGGAGGGCACAAATTCTGCCGATTTGGGCACTAAAGCGGCTGTGCATTATGTCCTGGAACTGCCTCCAGGCGGCGAGAAGATCATAAAGCTTCGCCTCTACGCTGAGGACGAAAAACCGCCACTACCCTTTGGCCCGGAATTCGATCAAATCTTCGAGCAGCGCCACGCCGAATCGGACGGCTTTTATGCCAAACGGATTCCGAGCGAGTTTACCGAAGAAAAGCGGCGCGTGGCCCGGCAAAGCTACGCCGGCTTGCTTTGGACTAAGCAGTTTTACTATTACGCCGTGGAAGACTGGCTTGAGGGCGATCCCGCCCAGCCCAAGCCGCCCGTAAGCCGTCAGCATGGCCGCAATAGCGATTGGACACATCTCTACAATCGCGATGTCATTTCCATGCCGGACAATTGGGAGTATCCCTGGTACGCGGCCTGGGATCATGCGTTTCACATGATCCCTTTTGCGCACGTCGATCCGCAGTTCGCCAAGGAGCAGTTGATTCTCTTCTTGCGCGAATGGTACATGCACCCTAACGGCCAGCTTCCCGCCTATGAATGGTCTTTCAGCGATGTCAATCCGCCCGTGCATGCGTGGGCGGCGTGGCGGGTGTACAAGATGACCGGGCCGCGCGGCCGCCGGGATCGTCTCTTTCTGGAGCGTGTAT
This sequence comes from Gemmataceae bacterium, assembly GCA_045802525.1. Taxonomy (GTDB): domain Bacteria; phylum Planctomycetota; class Planctomycetia; order Gemmatales; family Gemmataceae; genus JBJMQT01. The sequence goes on along the minus strand of JBJMQT010000133.1, from coordinate 60,244 downwards.
TCCAAAAACAACTGCTTAATTTCACATGGTGGGTCAATCGCAAAGATCTGCTCGGCAAGCACCTTTTCGCCGGCGGCTTTCTGGGCATGGACAATGTCAGTCTTTTCGACCGGTCACAGCCCGTCCCCGACGGCGGCGTGCTCGAACAGGCCGATGGCACGGCCTGGATGGCGTTCTACTGCACCACGATGCTAGCCATCGCTCTGGAACTGGCGCACAAAGACCCCGCCTATGAAGACGTTGCTTCGAAATTCTTTGAGCATTTCGTCGCCATTGTGGATGCCATGAACTCCTTCGGCGGCAGCGGCCTCTGGGACGAAGAGGATGGCTTCTATTACGATCGCCTCAAGATCAAAGGCAACGAAATTCCGCTGCGCATTCGGTCGCTGGTGGGAATCGTTCCGCTTTTCGCCGTGGAAGTGCTCGAAGATTCGAAGATGGAGCGGCTGCCGGGCTTTCGCAAGCGCTTGCAATGGTTTTTGGACAACCGCCAAGATCTCGCCCGCTATACGTCTTACATGGAAGCCAAGGATCACGACGGCCATGGCCACCGGCTGCTCGCCATTCCCTCCCGCGAGCGGCTCGAGCGCGTGCTGCACCGCGTGCTCGATGAGAGCGAGTTTCTGTCCCCGTTTGGCGTGCGCTCCTTGTCGCGCGTGCACAAGGACCATCCGTTTAAGGGCCTGGCCGGTGACCAGCATCAAGTCGTGGAATATGAGCCCGGCGAATCGCGGTCCAATCTCTTCGGCGGCAATTCCAACTGGCGCGGGCCCATTTGGTTGCCGACTAACTATTTGCTAATCGAAGCGCTCGAGCGCTATCACCACTTTTATGGGGATACGTTTCAAATGGAATGTCCGACCGGATCGGGCATAAAAATGGACTTGGGGCAAGTGGCGCGCGAATTGGCATCCCGGCTGGTGCGGATCTTTCTTCCCGATGAAAAGGGCCGGCGCCCCTACAACGCCGACGATCCGCGCTTCGCCGCCGATCCGCACTGGCGCGATCTTGTCCTCTTTTATGAGTATTTCCACGGCGACAACGGCAAAGGCTTGGGCGCCAGCCACCAAACCGGCTGGACCTCCTTGGTGACCCGGCTCCTGGAAAGTTGCGACAGCAAAAGCCAAGCCGCCCGCCTGGCGCGAAACCGGACCAAAAGAGCAAGCCACGGCAGCAGCGGTATGGGCAGCGCGGGCCGCTGAACCACGATGATCGTGAGATAGTCCAAGGCGGCGGCCAACGTGTTGGCGGCCTTTAAATGAAAGACAACGAAAGCGCGCGAGCTGATCAAGAATTGATCACCCACCCTCTACCCTCTAGCTCAATGTGTGCGGGTCTAGAGGGTGGGGCGCTTGAGCCACAGGGTCGTTGCGTCAGGAAAGCTTGGGAAAGGGGAAAGAGATGTAAAATGAGCACTAGTTTTCCGTTTTTCATCCCCCACCCACCCCCGATGAAAAACGGGACCACCTGGTGAAAAACGGAAGGTAGGGATGAAAAACGGAACTTTGGGTTGAAAAACGAAGCCTAAGGTCTAGCTCGCCGGGAAGGCCCCTCCGATTTGGTTCTCTCCATTTCGCCTGACCCCCCGTGGAAAGAAATGGAAAGCATTTTGGGCAGACCTGCTGCTGAAGGTTGGAACTTACAAGATTAAACTGCAACCATAAGCACAAGACTTGGCAAAGTCCCCTTTCTTTGCACCGGCGTGGCAGAAAAGCCAATTTTGCCACGGCACGGAGTAATGCCAAGCCTAAACCGCCGCTATAGTCGGGGAATCAGAACTCCTGCATTCCTGTTACAATGCTCCGAGAACGATGCCACGCCCCAAGGGGCAAGTCATGGCGATTACGGTCGAAGCCATCTACGAAAACGGCGTGCTCAAACCGGAAAAGCCGTTGCCGTTCAAGGAACACGCAAAGGTGTACATCACCGTAGAGGAGAGCCAGCTCTCGCTAGCCGAACGGATCGTGGCGTTGACTGCAAACTTGCCGCCGGAAGTCGTTGACGCCTGGCCCACCGATGGGGCGTCGCAACACGACCACTACCTCTACGGCGCCCCAAAGCGGCCGGAGTAACGAAGGATCGAAGCCCGGCCTGATAAGGACTACAGCCTGACCGATTGCCGGTCGATGCTCGCGCTGCGAGCGCTGGGCATTTCTGAGGTATTGACGAACGACCATCATTTCACCCAAGAAGGATTCACGATCAGGTTTCCATAGCGCTGGCGCGCAGATCGAGCGCCGGTAAGGTCCGCCCCGCCGGCCAACGTTGGGGGACAGGAAGGATAGCGTCTCAAGGAGCGTGATAGGCAGTCAAACAAAGGCCGCCAATGTGTTGGCCCCCTTGCTTCGACGTTGGCCACCTTCAAATGAAAGACAACCAAAGAAATCGAAAGTGCGCAAGGCTGCCATCGGGCGGTTAATGGCAAAAGCCCAAATGCCGACTTGGGGCGGCCGAAATGAGCAGTCGTTTTCCGTTTTTCATCCCCCACCCACCCCCGATGAAAAACGGGGCCCGAGCCCTTGCGTCGCAAATCAAGTGCGGACCATTTCGCGGAACGCATCAGCTCTGCCCGGCCGGCCGGGGCGGCGTCTCGCGGGTGCAAAGAGGACGCGGGCCAGATCTCAATACCTGTCCGGGTAGCGCTTTGATTTTCTTCTATTAGCAAGTATCTATCATTTACTTAGTCACTGTACTGATGTATAAGTAGCTAAACTCCTAATTTCTTGCCTCCAATTCGGAAGTCTCCGCCTCATGGCCGACCCGGTCGAAATCTATCTTCGTGAACTTCGCGACATTCGCTCTACGGGCGCGGCTGTGAAGGAAACCTCGTATTACAGCCCGCTGGCCAACCTCTTCAACGAAATCGGCAAAACGCTCAAGCCCAAGGTCCGCTGTATTATCAACCTTGCAAACCGTGGCGCGGGTCTGCCTGATGGCGGATTTTTCACGCCCGACCAGTTTCAAAGAGCATCGCAACTTGAGCCGCTGCCCGGCCAGATTCCGTCGCGCGGCGTGCTGGAGGTAAAAGGCACGGGCGAGGACGCTTGGGTCACCGCCGACGGCAAACAGGTGACGCGCTACTGGGGCAAGTATCGACAGGTGCTCGTCACCAACCTGCGCGATTTCGTCCTTGTCGGCCAGGATCCCGAAGGCAAGCCGGTCAAGCTCGAGACCTATCGGCTAGCCGACAGCGAATCGGCCTTTTTGCGTGCGGCCGCGCATCCTCAAAAGCTAGCTGAAGTTCACGCGGCCCGTTTTCCGGAATACCTCAAACGAGTCCTCCTCCATGCCGCTCCGCTCGCGGACCCCAAGGATGTGGCTTGGTTCCTCGCCTCCTACGCCCGCGATGCCAAGGCCCGCATCGAAGATGCCGACCTTCCCGCCTTGACCAACGTCCGCACCGCTCTTGAACAAGCGCTCGGCATCCAATTCGAAGGCAAGGTCGCTGCGGGTGCCGATGATCCGCGCCCTGTTCGAGCAGGTGGCCACGCCGGGCCAGCTCGGCCCACTTGGGCTCGTCGAAGTGCTCGATTGGACCGGCGCTGCGCTCAATCGCGTTGACCGCGCCTCCTTCTTCGGCAAGTTCGAGGAAGGCCATGCCGTGCAGTATTTCTACGAGCCGTTCTTGCAAGCCTTCGACCCGGAACTGCGCAAGGAACTGGGCGTCTGGTACACGCCGCCGGAGATCGTGCAGTACATGGTCGCCCGCGTCGATACCGTCCTGCGCGAGGAACTCGACTTGCCCGACGGCCTGGCCGACCCGCGCGTTTACGTCCTTGACCCTTGCTGCGGCACGGGCGCCTATCTGGTGGAAGTGCTGAAACGCATTGCCGCGACGCTGAAGGAAAACGGCGGCGACGCGCTCGTCGGCGAAGACCTCAAGCGCGCGGCCATGGAACGTGTGTTCGGCTTCGAGATTCTACCCGCGCCGTTCGTGGTTGCCCATCTCCAAATGGGCCTGGTCCTGCAAAACCTGGGCGCGCCGCTCTCGGAAAGAAGAGCCGAACGCCCCGGCGTTTACCTCACGAATGCGCTCACCGGGTGGGAGCCGCCTAAAGGACCTAAGCAGCATTTGCTATTTGCCGAATTAGAAGAGGAGCGCGATGCGGCTGACCGAGTCAAACGGGAAGCGCCAATTCTCGTGATTCTTGGCAATCCGCCTTATAACGCATTTGCGGGAATTAGCCCTACTGAGGAACAAGGGATTGTCGAACCTTACAAAGAAGGCCTAATCAGTGACTGGAAGATCAAGAAATTTAACCTTGACGATTTATATGTTCGCTTTTTCCGTTTGGGCGAGCGGCGAGTCACAATGGGTCAACCGGGAAAGGGAATTGTCTGTTACATTTCCAATTTCTCGTACTTAAGCGATCCTTCATTCGTAGTAATGCGACAGAGATTCCTTGCCGAATTTGATGCAATTTGGATTGACTGTCTGAATGGCGATAGCCGTGAAACTGGCAAACTAACGCCTGAAGGAAAACCTGACCCCTCCGTCTTTTCGACCCAATATAACCGTGAGGGAATCCGGGTAGGAACAGCAATTGGATTGATGGTTCGCTTTGGAAAGAAAGGCAATTCCCGAAAGGTGCGATTTCGGCAATTCTGGGGAGCAGATAAGCGTGCAGATCTTCTTGCAAGCCTCAAAATCAAAATTAATTCTGGGTATGATCTTGTTCAACCCAATGTCAGCAACCGCTTTTCATTTCGAGCTTCGATGGTGACCGCGCAATATTTGGATTGGCCTAAGCTCGTTGAACTGAGTGCCGTGAACCCTTTTAATGGCCCGATTGAGAGAAGAGGAAATTCCCTGATTGTGTTCGAGAGTGAAAGAGATTGCCTGACGTTATTGGATGCTTACCTAAACCCTGCCATAGGTGACGAAGAAATAACGACTTTGGCACCTCGATTCATGAAGTCTTCGGGTGAGTTTAAGGCGACAAATGCGAGAAAAATCCTAAAAGGAAAGGTCACTTTTGACCCAAATAAAATCGTGCGGTATCCGTTTAAGCCTTTTGATTTGCGAATTGCTTATTTGGATAGTTCTATCCAACCGCTCTTCTCTCGTCCAAGTCCAGAGTTATTAGCTCATCGAGCAATACCGAATAATTGTTACTTTATCACTCGGGATACTGCTGATAAAGATCCCGAAGGTCCTCCTTTTTATTTTGCATCCGTCATTTGCGATTACGACTGCATTTCCGGACACGCGAGACACTTCCCGTTTCGGATATGTGGGGCAACTTCTGAGAAAAACCACGGCCAAAGAGAACTCATTTCGAATCAAGACGAAGCTAGAGCAAATCTCTCGTTTGGTTCGCGAGACTATTTGTCCTACCTAAAAATCGCAAATCCTGATGTTGAGCCAGATTTGGCCTCATTGATTTGGATGCATGCTCTCGCTATTGGGTATTCTGCAGCCTACCTAGGAGAAAATGCCGATGGCATTCGTCAAGACTGGCCGCGCGTGCCGCTTCCCAATTCTAAAGAACTCCTTCTCGCTTCCGCAGAACTTGGCCGCCAAGTCGCCGCGTTACTCGACACAGAAACCCCTGTTAAAGGCGTCACGAGCGGAAACCTTCGTCGCGAGTTGAAAACTGTCGGCGCGATCGCCCGAGTTGGCGGTGGAGTTTTGAACCCGGATGCCGGCGATTTGGACCTCACCGCCGGTTGGGGCCATGCGGGCAAAGGGAACGTCACCATGCCGGGCAAAGGCAAGCTCGTAGCTCGCGAATACTCGGCAGAAGAGCGCGCCGCCATTGAGGAAGGCGCCAAGGCCTTGAATCTCAGTTTGGTCGAAGCCCTGGCCCACTTGGGCACAACAACGCTTGACATTTACCTGAACGAAACAGCATTCTGGCGCAACGTTCCCGCCCGCGTGTGGGACTACACCATCGGCGGCTACCAGGTCATGAAGAAATGGCTGTCCTACCGAGAGAAACTCCTTCTACGCCGCGGCCTGACCAACGAGGAAGCTCGCGAAGTTATGAATATGGCCCGCCGAATCGCCGCCCTCGTCCTCCTCGAACCGGCGCTTGATCGGAACTATGAAGCAGTCAAGGCCGCAACTTATCCTTGGGGAAAAGATAAGAGTGGCGGGTAGTCCTCTTTTCCCGAAAGGGCGCTAAGAGATATCACGCCGTCAGATTTCCTGTCCTCTCGCAAAAACTGACTTGAACACCATATGCCAACAAGGCTTAAGTTCGATGGATGAGAAAATGATCGGCGGGTTAATCGGAGCTGCCGGAACTGGTCTCGCCTGGGCGGGAAAGGAGTTCGCTGATTGGCTTCGCTCGAGAAGGGAATTGCTTCAGCACGTTCCAAAACAAACCATTCGCATCATTCAGCGACCTGGCGGGGAGGCTAATTACCAATGGAACCTTTTTTGCTCATATTCTGAAGTAGCGATGGAAGTTCACGGCACATTTAACGTTACGAACGTCACCAAGGTGCCAATAACTTTAATGGCCTCAAGGATGAAGTCTCCTTACGTCATAGGCAAAGTCGGCGTAATAAATCTTATTCGATCTTTCTTGCAGGGTGATGCGACTGATCCGAAATATGACCAAGCCAAGGACACAAACCTTCTAGGTCAACACCCTATTCCTCCCGGGGAAACTATGCAAGCCAGCATTGATATTACAATCGCTCCGCCCTTTTTAAAGTACGGTAATACCTTAAATACGAGTATCGCAGTCATCGACCAATTTGGAAATGAACATTGGACAAGAAACTTGGATATCAAGTACCAAGCTGGAACAAGGCTCGGTGGGGATAAGAGCCTGGATATTCTCTACGTCTCGTTAACGAGGCCACTAACATGGACCACAATTAGAGTCTGGGGAAAGAAAAAAATGAAAATGTCAGGTGCTTTTGAGGTTCAAAACGCGATCCCCGGACTAAACACTGCTGTAATCGCCGCAAAGTTGCGAGATCCTTTGGTTTTCGGCGATGTAAGGGTAAGAGACCCTACCACTAAAAGGTCTGGTGGATTCCCGATCAAATCGGGTACCCAAGCGGAGGTAGAATTCGAGATACTTGTTGACCATCAAATCAAGAAGGCAGGCGAGGATTTGGTTATTCCAGTAGCCTTGATCGACCATTTTAACCTTGAACACTGGTATGAGTATGCACTGTTTAAATGGTCGAAGCCAGGCCCCGAAAGCATGTTGGCCCCACGGTGACCTTCTCGACCTTCTGCATGGAAAGCATGCTTAATTCTCGTGACAAAGAGGCATCTAGAGAATGTATACCGCCCTAAAGGGGCGGGAGAGTGTCCCGCCCTTCAGGGCGGAATAAATCGGGAGGGTGGCATCGCAACCCAGGGCGGCGCTAAGCGCTTGCCCTGGGCTATTATCTTTTGCCCCTTCAGGGCAAGCGGCCCACCTGCCAAGGCAAGCGGCTGCGCCCACCTGCCTTCGACCCAATCCGCCCCGCCGGCTGCTTGCCTGCTTTCGCGACTGTTCCATCGTGCGGTGACAAGCGGGTGGTGCAATGGTACTGTTCTTGGAGGAGGTCTTACGATGGCATCATCCGGCGTTAGCGAACAGCAAATTGTCGAAGCGTTGCATGGCGTTCCGACCGAGCGCTGGTCCGAGGTGCTCCGATTTCTTGATGCGCTCCAAGGGCGATCGGGTCCTTCGGCCCCATCGTCAATTCAAACGGCCAATGATTCAAGTCAATCCGGGCTGGTCGGAATCTGGGCGGACCGTCAAGACATTGAGGATAGTCAAGCATTCGCCATGCGACTCAACGCCGTGAAGGATTTTTCGGCCTGAAGGGCCGGTTCTATCAGCCCAGGCCGAAGGCCTGGGGATGGCGTGGCGATCCCGTTTCGGCCCTGTAAGGGCCGTTAATTCGTTATCCCCCAGGCTTCTCTAGGACGCCTCCGGAGAGCGCCTCAGGCGGACGCAGTCTTTTTGGTGAACGGCCCTTTCAGGGCCGCTACGTTTGCGTTTATCCCTGTCCCAGGTCTTCGACCTGGGCTGATAGAACCGGCCCTTCAGGCCGGAAAACGAGAAAATATTTCCTTCACGGCGTTGCCGTAGGGCAGGAATAGATGGGGGTCGTATCGCAACCCAGGGGCGGCGCTAAGCGCTTGCCCTGGGCTATTATCTTTTGCCCCTTCAGGGCAAGCCATTGTGAAAAATCAAAGGGGGACAGCATACCTTCCGCCAACCCCGGACTAGTCTTCGACCCAATCCGCCCCGCCGGCCGCTTGCTTTGTTTCGCGGCCATTCCTTCCACCGATGATAAGTGCCTGTCGCTCTTGAACTCCGAAGACAGGACGCCCCGCCCGAAAGCCCAGAAGGTGAGCCACTGGTCTATTGTGATGTTCTTTGCCCTGTAAGGGCATGACAACAAAGCCCAGGGCAAGCGCTTAGCGCCGCCCTGGGAAAAGAGGCATCGAGAGAATGTATACCGCCCTGAAGCGGCGGGAGAGTGTCCCGCGCCTTGACGCAATGCCGTGAAAGTTTTCCGGCCTGAAGGGCCGGTTCTATCAGCCCAGGCCGAAGGCCTGGGGACCGCGTGGCGATCCCGTTTCGGCCCTGTAAGGGCCGTTCATTCGTTATCCCCCTAGGCTTCTCTCGGACGCCTCCGGAGAGCGATTCAGGCGAACCCAGCGCCTCTGGTGAACGGCCCTTTCAGGCCGCAACACTTCCGTTTTTCGCTGTCCCAGGTCTTCGACCTCGGCTGATAGAACCGGCCCTTCAGGCCGGAAGACGAGAAAGTATTTCCTTCACGGCGTTGCCCTGTGGCCGGAATAGGTGGGGGTCGTATCGCAATCCAGGGCGGCGCTAAGCGCTTGCGCTGGGCTATTATCTTTTGCCCCTTCAGGGCAAGCCATTGTGAAAAATCAAAGGGGACGGCGTACATTCCGCCAACCCCGGACTAGCGTTCGACCCCATCCGCTCCGCCGGCCGCACAGGATAGACAGAATAGCAGAGACATTGTTTCACACGTGAGTATGATTAGACAGTCAAAAGTTAAGAAGACAGTAATCGTCGCTCCCTTGAGCTACAGGGTCTTGCTTCTGAATTCTTCCAACGCGACAAAGAACTATGGCAATTATCACGGGTTTAGCCGGGCTGGCGTTGATATTCGTGATGTTGATGGAAGGCTTCGAGGCGATGGTTTGGCCTCGGCGCGTGACACGGCAATATCGCTTTACGCGCTTGTTCTATCGCTATACCTGGGTGGCGTGGGTTGCTGTCGCTCGTTGGTTCTTTGCACCGGGAAAACGCCGAGAAACCTACCTGAGCCTATTTGGGCCGCTGTCCCTTTTGACGATATTCGCCTTATGGGTAAGCGGCATCATCATTGGCTTTGGAATCTTGCATTGGTCGCTGGCCACGGCCCTCGACAGAACCGAAGCGCCGGTGGACTTGCCGACCTATCTTTATTTCAGCGGCCAGACGTTTTTCACGCTCGGCTTCGGCGAAGTGACGCCGGCTCATGGCTTGGGCCGTTTCTTGGCGGTATTCGAATCGGGCATGGGTTTTGGATTTATGGCGTTGATCATCGGCTATCTGCCGGTGCTCTATCAGGCGTTTTCGCGGCGTGAGGTGACGATCTCGATGCTCGACGCCCGCGCCGGCTCGCCCCCCAGTGCCGCTCAATTGCTGCTGCGGCTGGCAAACTCTCGGCAGATTTCCGCCGTCGGTCCGTTTTTGGCCGAGTGGGAACGGTGGGCCGCCGAGATCCTGGAAAGTCACCTCTCCTTTCCCGTCCTTAGCTATTATCGCTCGCAACATGATAATCAGTCCTGGTTGGCCGCCTTAGTGACCGTGCTGGATACTTGCACGTTTCTTATTGTCGGCGTCAAAGGCGCCGATCCTTACCAGGCCCAACTGACCTTCGCCATGGCTCGGCATGCCCTTGTTGACCTCGCCCTGATCTTTCACACGCCGCCCAAGAACTCGGACCAAGACCGACTGCCCTTTGAACAACTCCACAAGCTTCGCATGGAATTGACCGAGGCGGGTCTGGAGATGGAGGACGGACCGGACGTCGATGCCAAACTAGCGCAATTGCGTCGCCTCTATGAACCCTTTGCCCAGGCCCTGGCAGAGTTCTTTCAGTTCAACTTGCCCCCCATCATTCTGGAAAAAGCTAGGGCCGATAACTGGCAAACCAGCGCCTGGACGCGCCGCGCCGCCGGCATCGGCCGGCTTTTCGCCAAGGCGGACGGGGATGAACATTTTGATTAACGGGAAGTGGAGCAGACGTAGGATTAACTTGGGTGAGTGTCAAGATAAGGAGCCTGCCATGTCTGAGCCGCGTATTGCCACTGTCCGCCTGATTGCCGAAGAAGAGGCCCGAGGCAAAGTGGCGGAAATTTACAACGACATCAAGAGAACCAAGAAGCTCGACGCCGTGCCGAATTTCTGGCGCGTGCTGGCGACTCATCCGGACCATCTGGAAATGGTGTGGACGCGATTGAAAGCGCTCATGCACCCCGAAGCCGCGGGCAGGTCCGCGCGCTTGGACCCGACGGTGCGTGAGATCATCGCTCTTGCCGTTTCGGCGACCAATGGTTGCGCCTATTGCATCAATTCCCACACGGCAGCCTTGCGGAAGCTCGGCATGAATGCGGAAACGCTGGGAGAAGTGATGGCGATCGTGGGCCTGTTCAACACGACTAACAAGCTGGCAGACGGCTACCAAGTGCAGCCGGACGTTCTGCCGCCGGTTGATTGAAATTCAGTCGCCCGCGTTTTGCGCAGTCTTCTTACGAAGGGACGCCTCTTCCTTTTTGTAAAGTGCGATGCTTTCTTCCACAATGGCCAGCGCGTCGGCAGCGCCCAGCGGCGCCTCGACGGCCACTTCCTTGCCTTCGAGGATCTTGTAATCGAGGAAGAAGCGCTGCAATTCGCGCAGGCGATGGGGCGCCAATTCGGCGACATCATGGTAACCGCGGTATTCCGGATCGTCGCAATGGACGGCGATAATCTTGTCGTCTTGACCTTTCTCGTCGTTCATGCGCATCACGCCGATGGCTCGCGCCCGCATTAGCACCCCCGGAATGACTTCCTCTTGGCCCAGGACCAGCACGTCGAGTGGGTCGCCGTCCGGACAATAAGTGCGTGGCACAAAGCCGTAATTGGCCGGATAGAACACCGCGCTGTAAAGAACCCGATCCACGCGCAGCAAGCCGGTGTGTTTATCCAGCTCATACTTGACCCGTGAGCCCTTGGGGATTTCGATGAACACCGGAAAGGAGACCGCGGGGTCTTCGGTTAGCGGGACCTCATGCCAGGGATGAAAGGCCATTACCGGGTCCTCCTGAAGATGGTCGGGTATACTCGTGTAGCCAGAGTTGCCCCGGGTCCGTGGCGGGGGTCCGCTGGTGAGACAGAGACGATTCAGTCGTCCCTCCGGGACTTAATGCAATGGTATCGACATCGGGCCCAGCGATAAATCGCTGGGCTATTATCAGATGCCCCTACCGGGGCAAAAGAAACCGGCGCCGCGGCAGAAGAAAACGCTCGGCACCGGGACTTAATGCAATGGTGTCGACTCGAAACCCAGCGATAAATCGCTGGGCCATTATCGAATGGCCTTACCGGGGCAAAAGACACCCTGCAACGGGGCAGCAGAAAACGGTCGGGACCGGGACGACAGACGCCCGGCCCCACCGTTCCGGCCATTCTGCTCTTCTACGGCTCGTTAGGGCCTCGTGACAATAGCCCAGCGATTTATCGCTGGGACCTGCAATGAGTGCTCGTATCCTTAGTCCCGTAGGGACGATTGAACCGGTTCACTTTAATGCAATGGTATCGACTCCGAACCCAGCGACAAAACAACCTTTTGCAATGGTGTGGTAAGTCGTTACATCTCCTGGTGAAACCGGCAGCCAAAATGGAGAGAACCATACGGACAGGCCGGCGTCAGGAGTTGAGCTAGGTGGGTGGTGGAATGCAACAGATTCGCGGCGTCGTTTTTGATCTGGATGGGACGCTGGTCGTGGAACAACACGACTATGAGGCGATCCGCGTGGAGTTAGGATTTCCGGCGGGCCTGCCGCTATTAGAAGCGGTCGAGGGTCTGCCCGAAGCGCAGCAAACGGAAGCGCGTTTTGTCCTCTATCGCCATGAACAGCTTGCCGCCAGCACCGCCCGCGTCAATCCGGGCGTGGTGAAGTTTCTCGACTGGCTGGACGAGCGGGGGATCTTACGCGGCCTGTTGAGCCGAAATTCGCGCGCGGCGGTCAAGGCGGTGCTTGAACGTTGTGGTCTTGCGTTCGATACCGTCATAACACGCGAAGATGCGCCTTACAAACCAAGGCCTCACGGGCTTTGGGAGATCTGCACAATCTGGGGCCTCCCGCCCAACGAGGTGTTGATGATCGGCGATTATCTTTACGATATGCAAGCCGGCAAAAGCGCCGGCACGCGCACCGCTCTAGTAACGCACGGCCGCGATCTCCCGTTCGCCCATTTAGCCGACATCACCTTCGCCAGCTTCGAAGCCGTCCCGGACAGCCTGTTAAGGTGGATCGAAGGGAGATGAAGAGAGAAGACCGGCCTGAAGCCGCACTTCGCGCCATAAGTTGGGAATGCTATAAGGCGAGAGGCTCGCTGTTTTCGGTAGGGATGCCGGCAAAACTGTGCCAGGCCACTTCATTCAAGGAGGAACGCGAATCATAATGTTCCCGCTTTCCGCGTTTGCTAAGTTACTGGCTATATCCAGCTTGCTGAGCAACCCATTGATTGCGGGAAGCGACAGTGAGAAGAATCGTGGTCCCGACCAAACAAGCCTTCAAAGCCATCTGGAGCGATGCGAAAAAGCGCTCAGAAGTTCCCCTCTCCTTACCGTCAAATACAGAATGAGATCGGGGAGTCGCGCTTGTGATGGTTCTACGATAAGCACGGGGCAAGTATGTTTTCTCAGATTGCCAGGCATTCCAGAGATTTTCTTCATGAAGGATTGCGATTCAACGGATGGGACATTGATCCTCCAAGTGTCGAATTACCAAATCGTTTGCATTCATCGAGCGAAGCCCGGTAGCCTCTACTTTGCGCTTCACTTGGGGCGCTGCCATTTTGATTACAAATGCGTCGAGAAGTTTTGGGCGGACAACTCGCGCCATCTTTCGGTATCGCTTGACCTTGGCGACTTCCGCTGTTGTTACGATAACGGCAAGATCCTTATCTATGATCTAAGTTCATTAGGGTTTATCGGAAGCCAAGCGTTTGAATCTGGTTTATTCCGAGGACCAGTGGGTGTGCTTTTCGGCATGAGAGCGAAGCAAGCCCAATCCCAATACGACATTCGGTTAACAAAAGAAGACAAGCATTATATCTATATCGAGGCGTTTCCCCGAACTTCAGAAGACAAGCTCTGTTTCAGTCGAGCGCAGGTTGTAATCGAAAAGGAAACCTTTTTGCCTTGCCGACTTGGGCTTGCAGGGTCCTTTCGAGATGCGAGCACTTTTGATTTCACTAAAGTTAATGTCCTCCCCTAACCGCCCGCTATTTGGTCAGCCCGAAGCGAACCCTGAAGCACAGAAAATCGGGAGAAGAATCATGTTCCCGCGAATCCTATGCGTCGCCATGCCCGCGTTGCTCTTGGCCGCGCCGTTTTCCCTGGCTCAGCAAAAGACCGCCAACACCCAGTTGGGCAAACCGGAGCCGCAGCCTCTTCCCGATCAAAGCAAACTCGACGGCTATCTGGGCAACTGGGAAAACGTCACCAAGGGGCTTCGCACCCTCGATATTACGGTTAATCGTAAGAGGAAGTCCGCCGGACTGGGCGACCTCGATGTGTATACGGGTTCGATCAAATTCATGAAGTTCGAGGACAAGAACAATCCCGTCGTATTGGCCGCCATGGATTTGCAAAAGAAAGGCGGCAGGGCCACTGATTTTGAGAAGATAGTCTTTACCGGTGCCTACTTGTATGTGTTCCAGCCTCGTGAAAAGCTCATCCTCTATTACGATGCAGGACCGGCCAAAGCCGGCAAAGCCAACGATGACACTTTCATGCCCTTTCTCTCCGGCATGAAAGCCGCCGATGCCAAGAAGCGCTATGACATCAAATTGACCAAGGTCGACGCCGACTATATTTACCTCGAAATCTACCCGCGGTTGGCAAGGGATAAAACCGACTTCATTCGCGCCCAGATCGTCATTAATCGTTCCAACTTTTTGCCGGCGCGCGTGTGGTACGTAGAAGCCAACCATGATACAACCACGTTCGAAGTCGTGAAAATTGAAAAGGATAAGCGCATCAACCGGCAAGAGTTTGAAAAACCCGAGCTGCCCGGCAAGGATTGGAAATACAAAAAAGGTGAAATGGGCGAGGATGCCCCGCCGCGCATCGCCCGGCCGCAGAAGTAGGCCTGCGCTGATGAATACCAAGGGACCGTTCATCCGGAATTCGTTTCGCTCGGACTCCCCTCTCCCCCGGCCGTCTCCCCCATTGAATCTAAAAGACAACGAAAGCGTTGCAAGGATTCTTTCCATTTCTTTCCAAGGGCGGTGTGGCGAAATGGGGAGAACCAAAGGCGAGCGGTAGATCAAGGGCCTGCGGGAAGCGTGTCCGGTGCACTCCCGGCACTAACGTGACCGGGCTCGCCAGTTATCAATGGCCCGCTCTCATCTTCCTTTCATGGCCTGCAGAATATCATTTCACAGCAGCGAGCCCATTCGGCGGGTTAACGCTGTCAAGTCAACCGTATGGGGAGTATAAAGCACCTCAAGGTGAGACAACTCTTTCAAGGAGACGTGCGATGAAGTTACTGTGCAAGTGTCTATTGACGGTCGGCCTGGCGGCCTTGCTGGCAGCGCCGGCCTTGGCTCAAGGCCGCCGCGGCGGCAGAGGTCCTGGCGGGTTCAACCTGCTCGAAAACAAAAGCGTTCAAGAAGAATTGAAGCTCAGCAAAGAGCAAATCGACAAATCCAAAGCGCTGGCCGAGGAAGTGCGCAAGTCTCATGATGAAGACTTCAAAAAGGCTCGCGAAATGAGCGAGGAAGACCGCCGCGACCTCTTTAAGAAAGTCAACGACGAGACCCTGAAAGGCTTGGCGGGCATTCTCAAGGAAGACCAGCTGAAACGCTACAAACAGATTCAGTTGCAGCAGCAGAGCCGCATGGGTCCCAATGTCTTGCTGAACCCCGATGTTGAGAAGGAATTGAAACTGACCGACGATCAAAAGAGCAAGATCAAGACCATTGCCGATGACACCCGGAAAGAGATGACCGAGCTACGTCAGGGCGGCGGCCAGCCCGGCCCCGAGACCTTCCAGAAAATGCAGGCGATCAGCAAAGAAGGTATGGAGAAAGCCTCCGCCACGCTGACCGACGACCAGAAGAAAACTTGGAAGAGCCTGATTGGCGAGCCGTTCGAGATGAAGTTTGACGGCCCGCCCCGCCGCCAAGCGAATACTGCCGATAAATAAGTTTGCTGACGAACTAAAAGTGATAGGCGAGCGGTGTGCGATAACACACCGCTCGCCTAGTTGTTTTTGCCTTGTTATTTGCTTGCTAGGACCGCTAATGGTCGTCACTTCTCTTTCACCAAAATAGCGCCCTCGGCATTGCGGAGTGAGACGCTGGTAACTGGCGCGCCGAGTTTGCCGTCGGCCTGGAGCGGACGGTAAGTTCCCTTCAACTCATGTTTCGTTGCTGTCTCATTCCCCGCCGAGGATGCGGGCGGCATGCGCACACCTACGACGTGAGACAACGGTTTGTACAAGACTAACACATTGGCATATTGCCGCTGGTAGATACGGTAGTTCAATTTATCGTTGCCCGGATCAGTCCCGGAAGCGAACCGCGACCATCTGCCTACGGGTTTGCCGATATCGTAAGCGGCGGCCGGCGCCCAATGTTCTTCCCAGGTCGAGTTCGGTTCGTACCCGCCGTAGAACATGAGAAACGTCGATTCAGGATCGGCAAGCAGATAATAATAGGCCAAAGTGCCGATCAGCAACCGGGGGTCTTTGATCGTGCCCCGCTGCGGGTGACTGTCGATGACGGCCAGCGGCGACGGGTTGGTCAGGGCGGACCGGCGTTCGACCATTGCAGCCAAATCTTCAAAGAAACCGTAATGATGACCCATCGGCCGGATGGCGAATTCCTCCAAGTAGGCGGGACAGCGCTGGATTACAGGCTCGCTATGGGAATAACCGCCGGCCGTATTGGCCAGGATCCAGCGCGGCGCAATGGCTTTGGAAATGCTCAGAAGCAAAGCGCCGTAGACCTCGGAATAATGGTCAACTGGTTCAAGCACATCGGCTGCCACGACCGGCGGTTTGCCCGATGAGTTGTCCATGAACAAGCCCCCCGCGAAGGGATGCTTGGCCAGCAGCCGTTCCGTAAAGTAAACGGCCCATTTTCGAAACGGTTCCGCCGAGACATTCGTGCAAAAGCGCATCTGGCCGTAGCCGTCGCTGGCAAAGCGGCTCTCGTAGAAAAACCGGGCGTCTTTGCCGGGGCGGCGCTGGGCGTATTCCTTGTCGTCAAGGTAGCCGTCTTTGTTTTTGTCCGCATCGGCATCGAACAACGGCACCATGCCGGAAGCCGTCCCCTTGGCATTGACGTAATCGCGGCCCAAGATGGATACGGCGATGGGGCCGGCGCCTCCCGAAACGGTCCGGAGGCGGACATAGAATAAGCGCGCGGGCTTGCCAAGCGTAGCCGTCTTCCAGTCAGGCGGCGGATCAAAAGTGATTTGGCCGGACTGCGCCAAATTGGCAGTGGTATCCGTGACCGTAGCAAGCTTACTCCACGTGGTGGCATGGCCTTTATTGTCCGCAGCCTTGACGTACTCCAAAACGGTGGACCAACCGCCATTGGCGCCGGAAGCCAGTTCTAGATTGATCTCGCGAAAGCGGTCGGGGTAACCGAGGTAAACCGACTCGTCCGCGCCTCCGAAAGCCACGCGGTCTTTGCCGGTCCGGGCGGCGTGCGTCAAGTCCGTCAACTTCTTGTTCCCGCGCTCTACACTCCAAAACCAGGTCACCGGCTGCGAGGACGGGCTGTTTCCCCGAACGGCGACGGACCGGGCGGCATGATAAAAGGCGGCTTCGCGCGGTAAATCCTGTGCGTCGGCGAAATTCAGCCAATCGGTCAGCAATTCCAGGTAGAGGTTGGAAGTGTTGCTGTAAAGCATCTGGGGCGTATTCGGAGCGACCTCATGGATGTGCTTCATGTAGGCGGCTTCGGGCACTACGAGATCCACGCTCTCTTTGAGGAGCTTGTCTTCGCATCGCCCCATCGGATTGCCTGCATAGGCCAATAGGGCAATACGGATGTGCGGATAATGGCGCGGGATGTCGGGCCGGGGGACCGGGGACGCTACTGGCGCCGGCAATCCTGTCACAGCAGCTGGCTTAACGGTGACTGAGGCAGGCTTCCCGTTAGTTTTGACGAGGACCGGGGTCGGCGCATCGTTGCTGGGTTTGCCGGCGGCGAAATCGTCCAGCGTAATGCCGCCCGCGTAACTGGCTTGACGGCCGACGCCAATTTGCCCTGCCGTTGGGATCGCCTCGTCTTCGGCGGCCAGAGCCCAGGTCGCGTCCGCCTGCCAAGCGCCGGCGCTATTGAGATAGGTCCCGTCGTCCAGCCGGCAAAAGCGGGCGAGGATCTTTTTTCCGTCGGCCTGGACCGTGGCGCGCACCCATTTCCCGCTGAAATAGCCCTTTGACTTCAAGGAAGCGAGCACCGTGATTTTTCCCTGGACAACTCTTATCAATTGGACTTCCAGGCCCCTCGCGATGGCGACGGCATAGTAGTCCGGTGTCGTGGTATCGAGATTGCTGCCTCGGAGAAGGATTTGGCTTGGGATGAGCGTCTCGACGAGTACGGAGGCGCTAACCTGAATATCGGCCGGTTGCGCTTCATTCAACCAGGCTCGTGCCGCCAACCTACTGGAATCGCTGCTACACGCCAAGGTGTGCGGTTCACTCAGCGATTTGGCTGCCGATACGGCAAACCCTTTTGTTGCCCCATCGGTGCTCCACCCCGACCAGCCTTCCGGCAAAGCGCCCTTCTTGGCCTTATCGAATGACTCCTTGATCTCCTTGGCCGTAACTGGCTTTTCACGCGCGACCGTAATAAAGGGCGATTCCTTGTTCTTGGACGGCGCCGATTCTTGGACCACCACGGGCACCGGGTCATCAACGGGTTCGGCAGGACGTTTCTGGGCAACGGGATCTGCCGGTGTCGTCGTCCTCGTCTGAGAAAGGAAAAGATGGACACCAAGAGCCATTTCGCCCACGATGACGCCACAAACAATGCAAAGCAGGCGGTTGCGCGACCAATAGGTGTTCATAAGGCTGTGCCATGGGCATAAGAAAGGTTGGTCTCATAGTTCACTGCACTCATCGAGCCGGTCCTTTGCTTTCGTAAACGACATCGCACAAAAGAGGTCAAGCATTCACGGGAAAGTTTGCTCGTTAAATGGCGCAGCTTGCGGATCGGCACAGCCTCGAAGCTTACGAACTCGAAATCAGACTCGCTGACGAGCCGGCGAAAACGGCGAACGGTCATCTGGTTGAGGCCGCCATCCACTTCGCTAAATCGGGTCGCTCGATCGGCCTTGAAATCGGCCCGCCAGCGCAAGAGCGCTTGCTCCGTAAACAGCAGATGCGCCCAAGGAAATACAGAAAAGGTGTGCCCGCCGCGCGGGTGATACCAGGGGGGCCCAAAAGCGATGAGCGCCTGGCCATCATCCTTAAGCAGTCGGCGCATTAAGGAAAGTATGTGCGCGGGATCGGCGAAATGCTCGAAAGCGTCGAGCGACACGACCAGGTCGGCCTGTTCATTCGTCTCGGTCGTGAAGAGGCAGCGATCGGCCACGCCGGCACCGTTTGCGGCCAGCCGGGCCTGGGCGAGGACGCTTTCACGGATGTCGATGCCGATGACGCGAGCCGCGCCGCGCGCGGCCATTTCCGCGGCTTCGCCGCCGGTGCCGCAGCCGAAATCGATCACAACCTTGCCTGACAGATCGTCCCAAATGGAAGGACCGAAGAGCGCTTCAAGCTTGCTCGAGCTTTGATAGGCGCTATCGTCACGATTGTTGCTTTTGCCTGCTGGGCTGAGCCACCGTAGAAGCCGGTAGCCGACCGTCCCGCCGAAAATGGCCATGATCCGGGGTGTCCTCCATGATGGCGTGCGGCAATTCCTTGCCTTGTGGCTTGGTTAACCACGCTATCAAGTAACAAATGGGGCTCGAATGGGTCAAGGGCGGAACGAGCATTTATTGGCAAGGCGTTTGTGTGCAAAATGCTGTGCAAATCAGACACCCCTCTGGTTGCACAGAAATGACGCTTTTTGCACAGAAACGCTCTTTTTTGCACAGAAACGCATTCTGTTGCACAGAAACGCTCTAGCTAATGCCCCGATAAAGGATTGGCATGGGCAGGCGTCGCGGCGTAGACGCGAACGAGACATGTTGTACGCATGCGTTGGAGACGTCCACGTCGCGCTTACGCCGCAACGCTCGCCTACCCCTACGTTACTTCGTCGGGATTCCTGATTCAGGATAACCGATCCACGCCCTTATGCTGCAACCTTTCGCCCTGGCTTTGTGTCTTTCATTCATTAGAGTGAACAAGGATCGTTAACTAGTGAGGCAGAGAGAATTACCCCAAGTTTGCAAGTGGGTGGCCGGGGCTGAGGTACTCCAAAGCCCCGGCGCGGCATCCGGGGCGTTCGGAGTACCTCAGCCCCGGCCACCCATGGCTTTATCTGATTTAATTGACAGGAATGGTTGACAACGCACCGATTTTGACTTGCCATCATGACGGTTTGACCGTCGAGGGCTATTCGCGCGCGGCGGTCCAGTCGTATTGGCGTATACCGGAACTAAAGATCGGCTTCGACCTTGGCGCTCAGCCTTGGGATTTCATGGGTACGCCGACCTGGCTGCTGACGCACACGCATCTGGACCACGTTGCCGCATTGCCGGTCTATGTGGCGCGGCGGCGCATGATGAAGATGGAACCGCCCGTCATCTACCTTCCCGCCGAGGCCGTCGAAGATGTGCGCCGCCTTTTGCTGATCATGCAGCGCCTGGATCGGGGCCGCATGGTGTGCGACCTGCGCGGGATCTCGGCCGGCGATGTGATTGAATTGTCGCGTGAACATGTTATTACGGTATTCGGCACAACGCATACGATTCCGTCGGTAGGTTATGTGGTCTGGGATCGGCGTTTCAAGCTCAAGGAGGAATATCACGGTTTGCCGGGCGACAAAATTCGGGACTTGCGCCTCGCCGGTACGCCGGTCACGCGCGAAGTCCGCACGCCGCTCTTGGCCTATACAGGCGACACGAGCCCGCCTGGGCTGGATTCCTGCCCGGCGGCCTTCATGGCGAAAATCTTGATCACCGAACTGAGCTTCATTCGGCCCAATCATCGCCGTGAGAAAATCCATAAATTCGGCCACATGCATCTCGACGATTTCTTAGAGCGGGCTGACAAATTTCAAAACGAATTAATCATCTGCGCCCATTTCAGCACGCGTTACAACGCCCAGGAAGTTCGCCGTCTGATGGAAGCCAAGCTCCCCCCTTCGCTTCGGGATCGCGTCAAGCTGTGGATTTGAAGGCTAAAGCACCGAAGGGCTAGCGTAATTCCTCGTTGCAGTTTGCCGACATGACGGGCGCATGTTAAGGTTTGAATGAAATAGTCCCTGCCCGATTTTCATGCCTGGCATGAAAACATGTGGGTAGAATTGGATTCAAACCATGCCGGATGATTTCCTGGAAAAAATCGATCTATCGATTTGGGGCCTGTGGATTCCCATTTTCATTGGAGTCGCTGCCGGAGTTGTAACCCTGTTGACTGGCCGGTTGGTTCTCCGCTGGGCAGGAGCGTACCAGCCGCCCCCGCCTCCACCAAACCGCGACAACGGTTTTCTGGTCATTCCGCAATCTCCGGAGATGCGCTCAGCCAATCGGCGCAACGGCAACGCCGTGGCGGTATTCGTAGCCGATCCCCAGAAAACCGAGGACCCTCAGCGCGGTTGGGTCGTAGACCGCTCGGCCGGGGGCCTCTGTGTGGCGGTGGAAAACCCCGTGGATCCCGGCGCCGCCCTTCGCATCCGCGTCTGCAATGCGCCGGTCACGGTCCCCTGGGCTGAGCTGGAAGTGAAGAGTTGCCGCAAAGACGGCAATCATTGGGAAGTCGGCTGCCAGTTTGTCGTCACCCCGTCGTATAACGTTCTTATGCTTTTCGGTTAATTTGTCGCCGTAGACTCAGGTAATAGTCTTTGTTAAAGAGAGCCACGGGACAATGATGTCCCTTTTCCTGTCTCGTTATCGGCTTTCGTGTTTCAAGTCAAATCGACTCCTAGTAACGGCAGACAAACGACTTACCGCCAGAGAAGGTGAATTCACCTGTTTTTGTCCATCTTGACACCAAGGCCGGACACTGTTTAGGATGATCGCCTGCTTGGGACTGGCATGTATCATCATATGTATATCTGTATGAAACACTGATGCGTGTCCAAGTCCGCCGAGACCGAGTCGAACACAGCGCCCCGGTGTTGCGACCTCGACAAAATGAATTGTTCTGAGTTCGCCCTGCTTGTGTGTCCTGTACTACGGATAGGAAAGGAACCACGAATGAAACGCACCTCGGCTACTTTTTTCGCTGCCGCCCTCCTCGCAACGCTATTCGCCCAAAGCAACGCCTGCGCCAGTTTCGTCCCATGGACGTACAATTGGGCGCGAAGTCCTATCGCCATTACAGCCGACTCTCCCGGCACCGGCGGTCTAACACTGACCGACCAGCCCCTCGGTCATGCCGTGGGATCATCGGACATCGTCGCTACGAATATCCGGACGTTCAGCTCTGCGCCACGGACGAATCCGGACACCTTCACGGCCAAGCCCTATACGCTGTCGCTGTTCCTCCAAGACGATGCGTCGGGGGCCTCGGCAGTCCTGGTTTTTCATGGCGCGTTTGGCGGCAAAGCGTCCCAGTCAAGCGCGAACATTACCAATTCCTTTACGGGTTTGGTAAGCCAGACGGTCGCGTTAGGTAATCATACCTACACGGTCAATATCGGGCCTTATGCTCCGCCGGGGCCGCCTTCCGCCACAAACGCCGGTAGCATCAGTGCTCACGTTCTTGTAGACCAGGACCCAGACCCCGGCTCAGGCGGCGGTGGCCATGCTCCAGAACCTTCGGCCCTGTTGTTGTCTGTTCTTGGCCTTTCAGGCCTGGGCGCCGGCGCTTGGCGAAAACTCCGGAAAAGCGCGTGAGCCCCTTGTCGTTAAGGCTCGAAGCTGGGCGGCTTGGCAAAAGTTTGTCCTAACGACTTTTGCCAAGCAGGCCTCACTAACATTCCAATCGATCCTGTCAATAAATCGAACGGACGCACAACGACGTGCGTCCGTATCGCCTGAATCGCTAGCCCGGTAGTCTTTCCCGGGACGTCTCCTTCCGACCCGCCTGGTGCACAGTCAATTTCGTGAAACCCTGAACCTAAAGTCGATGGATCGACATCCCATGAGAAAAGTTAATACTCGCTTTTTCGTATCGCTGGTCTTGACCACGGCAGCATTGACCGGTGGACTTTTCCTTCTTCATTACTTCCAATCGGGCCGGGTCGAGGCCGCCTTGCTGTTCCAAGCCAACCGGGCCGAAGAACAGGGGCAGCCCGAAAAGGTCGCTCAGTTTCTGGGACGTTACTTAGAATTCGCACCTGACGATATGGGTGAACGCATACGTTTGGCGGAAATGTTGTCCAGCGAAGGCATGCGAACGGTTCCCAAGTCGCGCGACCGCGCCATTTATGTAATCGAAGGCGTATTAGCCCGCGATCCGCAGCGCCATGACATGCGTTGTCAGCTAGCGAAAGTTGCCATGGAAATGCGCCGCTGGGATTTGGCGCGGGAGCATTTGAACATTTTGCAGACCAGCGGCCAGCGCGAAGCAGAGGTCGCCCATCTCTTCGGCCTTTGGTACGAAGGTCAAGAACAGTTCACTGATGCGGAAGGGGCCTATGCCAAGGCAGTCGATAAGGATGCTCACTCGCTCGACAGTTATGTCCGACGTGCCTATGTATTGCGCAGCCGGCTCGGGCAGCCGCTAGAGGCTGACAAAGCCATTGACGAACTTGTCGCGAATAACGGCGACAATTTCAAAGCGCATTTAGACCGCTGGCACTACCGGGCCGATTTTGGTCTGCTGGGCGATGATCAATTGCCACAAGCGGGAAAAGACGTAAGCGCCGCCCTGAAGCTTGCTTCCTTGGATGCCGACGTCCTGTTGGCCGCGGGCGAATGGAAATGGCGCGGCGGCAACGTCAAGCAGGCGAAGGAATATCTGGAACTAGGGGTTAAGGAATATCCGGAAGACCCACGATTTTACCAAGCTTTGTCTCAGGTCGATGGGCCGCCCCCGGGAAAAGCGCTCGAGGCGGATTCAATTAAAGACGGCTTGGCGAAAACCGCAAAAGAATCCAAGGCCGCCGAACATTGGCTGCGCAAGGGCCTGGAAGCAGTGCCCACAGCCAAGCAGTTTGATCTAATCTGGCGTTTGACCAACCTGATGCTCAATCGTGGCGAGTTATCTAAGAAGGAAGATGCCGAATTCGACGACTTGGTGAAGCGCCTCGTTAAATCCCTTCCTGCTGCGGCACCCGCCGATTATCTGCAAGCGCGCCGCTTTCTAAACCAAGGACGATGGGTTGAGGCGGCTCAACTCCTGGAAAAGGCTCGGCCGGTTTTGACAGCACCGCCGGATTTGGCAAACCAACTTAACCTCTACTTGGCTCAGTGCTATGAGCAATTGGACGACCCCATTCAGCAGCGTATCGCCTTAGGGCGCATTCTACCGCGGGATCCCGTCCTCGGTACGCCTCTCAAGGGCGCCCAGGCGGCCCGGGTGGCATTGACCCGTGGACTTCTGTTGGAAGCCTTGCACGATGACCACAAAGATTGGAAGGAAGTGGAGCTTGCGCTGTTGAGCCTGGAAAAAGCTCAGCCGCAGTCCATCGAACCGACGCTCATGCGCGTCGAGGCGCTGGCCGCTCGAGACCGTTTCTCTGAAGCCCACGAACTCTTGCAGAAAAAAATTGAGCAAACCCCCAAGCAAATTGAGCTCTATATAGCTCTTGCGGCCGTTGCCGAGCGCCAGGGCCAGGTGGAAGAGTCCAATCACATCCTGGAGACTGCCCAGAAGCAATGTGGCGATAAGGCGCCAATTCGTCTGGCCCGCATCCAGTTCGTTGCTTCCCGCAACCCCGTTAATGCCGCCGAGACCTTGGCCCAGTTAGCCAAAGGCCGAGATCAATTCGATAGCGCTGACCAGGCTCTACTCTTGAGAACTCTAGCAGAGGCCTACCAGCGCCTCGGCAAGCTTCGAGAAGCCAGCGAATATTGGCGGCAGCTCGCCGAGCACCCACGTCATCAAGGCGATGCTCGGGTGCACGTGGTCCTTTTCGATTTGGCTCTGCAAGCGGCGGACAAGGAGGGCATGGAACGCAGCCTTGAACATGTCAAAAAGATTGAGGGCGTCAACGGAACCCTTTACAGCTATGTGGCTGGAGTGCGCTCGCTCTGGCTTGCCAAACAAGGTCAAAAAACCGATTTGGACGAGGCGCACCGATTGCTTAGCCGGGTCGTGGATCAACGTCCATCTTGGCCCGCCGGTCTCCTCGCCCTGGCAGAGTTGGAAGACTTGCGCGGCAACCGCGCGGAGGCAAGCACTTACTACCAAAAGGCCTTCAAGTTTAGCGCTTATAATCCGCTGGTATTAGGGCAGGCGCTGGCGGCAGGCGGCCAAAGACCCGAGGACGTCGAGCGCAGCTTGGAACGCGCCGCCGCCATGGCCGGAACGGTCCCAGAAGCCTGGGTCGCCTATATTCAATACCTGGCTCGTCGCGATCGCGGCCGGGCCGAGAAGGCTATTGAAGAAGCCAAGGCAAAACTGGCGGACGACGTCAAGGCGCAAGCGCTGAGCCTTTGCTACGAGGCCGTCGGCAAACTCAATGAAGCACAAACGAATTATGAGGCGGCTCTGGCCAAACAACCCGACGAGGTGGCTATTCTGCGAACCGTCGCCAATTTCTACCTGCGAACCGAACGATTGCCAGAGGCGGAACGACTCATTCGCCGCGTCCTCGACAACCAAATCAAGTCTTCCGCTGCCGACATGGCATGGGCCAAGAGCGGCTTGGCTTTGGTCATGGTCGCGCGCAAGGACTATCGACAACTGGCCCAAGCCGCCACGTTGGTCGGCTTGTCCGTCGACTCTGAAGGCAACCTCATTGAAGCCAAAGACGCCGACGACAGCGTCGAAGGCATTCGCGCCCGGGCTCGCGTGTTGTCAACGCAATCCGGCAAACCGCCTCGCGAAAGGGCCATTTCCCTTCTGGAGAAACTCGACGATCGGCACGGGTTGACGGCCGACGATCGGTTCCTCCTTGCCCAACTCCACGAAGCCGCCGGCAATTGGCCGCGGGCGCGTCAGATCATGGTAAAGCTCTTGGAAAGCGAGGGAGGCAATCAACAGTACCTGGTTCACTTTGTGACGGCCCTCCTTCGCGAAAAGGAGATCGACGAGGCCCAGCAGGTTTTCGCCAAATTGGAGGAAGTGACCAAGAAGAGCCTGGTGCCGCTCCAAGAAAGCTACCCGGTGATCGACCTCAAGGCTCAGCTCTTGGAAGCCCAAAACCAGGGGGACCAAGCGCTGGCCCTGCTTCAGAAATTTGTGGCGCGCCCAGGTGCCCGCCCCGAGGACGTCTTGCTCGTGCTTTTTTCCCTGGGTCGACAAAAACGCATCGATCAGGCCCTGGACGTTTGCGATAAGGCTTGGCAGACGTGTCCACCCAGCGTCGTGGGCGGGGCCAGTGTCGCCCTTCTCCGGGAGGGCAAGCCCGACGACAAGCGCTGCGCTCGCGTCGAAGAGCGCTTGCGAGCGGCCATTAACGCGCACCCGGATCAGAGTGCCGGTCTTTTGGTTCACCTTGCCGATTTACTCGACTTGCGAGGGCAGTACCTTCCTGCCGAGAAACAATACCGCCTGGCATTGGGACGGGATCCGGATAATCTCGTTGCCCTAAACAACCTGGCCTGGTTGTTGGCCCAGCGAGGAAATGGCGCCGAGGCGATAAAGCTTGTCGGCCATGCCCTCGAATTGGCCGGTCCACGTCCGGAGTTGCTCGATACGCGAGGCCTTTGTCATCTCGCTTTGAAACAATCGGATAAAGCGGTCACCGATCTCCAACACGCCATCAAGGAAGGGCCAACGCCCATTCAGTATTTCCATCTGGCTCGGGCGCAGCAGTCCGCCAACAATCACGAAGCGGCCAGCCTCGCTCTTCGTGAGGCCAGGAAACGGGGTCTGAAGCGGGCCGGCCTGCATCCCATCGAAGAGAAGAACGGCGGCGCTTTGGTCGAGGAACTGGAGCGCCAATAATCAGCGCCCTCATGGAGGAGGCCCTAAATGAGCATCAGCCTTGTCACTGGCGGGGCGGGATTCATCGGCTCGCATCTTGTCGAGGCGCTATTAGCTCGCGGCAAAAAAGTGCGCGTGCTTGATAACTTCAGCACCGGCGACCGAGCGAATCTTCAGGATGTCCGCGATCAAATTGAAGTCATCGACGGCGATATCACCGAGCCGGATACGGTCCGAGCCGCCATGCGCGGGGTTGATTTCGTCTTTCACCAGGCCGCTTTGGCATCCGTGCCGCGTAGTGTCGCCGATCCTCTGGCCACGCACCGCGCGTGCGTCGATGGGACTCTCAATGTCTTGATGGCGGCTCGTGAGGCGCGTGTCCGCCGTCTCGTTTACGCGGCCAGCTCCAGCGCCTACGGCGACTCCGAGAGACTGCCCAAGCGCGAAAGCGATCCGACAGCGCCGCGGTCGCCTTATGCCGTCTCTAAGCTCGCGGGCGAGCACTATTGTGCCGCCTTCTTCAACGTCTATGGCCTTGAGACAGTCCGGTTGCGTTATTTCAACGTCTTTGGCCCGCGTCAAGCGCCTGACAGTCCGTACGCGGCGGTCGTCCCGGTTTTCATCCGGGCCATGTTGGCCGGGCGCAGCCCAACCCTTCACGGAGACGGTTTACAATCGCGGGATTTCACGTACATCGATGATGTCATCCAGGCCAATTTGCTGGCCGCCGAAGCGCCAGGCGTTGGAGGCCGCTTGTATAACGTCGCCTGCGGCCGGCGCACCACGCTTCTGGAAATCGTGGAGCGATTAAATGCTCTGCTCACCACGAAGATCAAACCAACTCACACCGAAGCCCGCCCCGGAGACGTCCGCCATAGCCAGGCGGATATCACCCAGGCTCAGGAAGAACTGGGATACACGCCGCGCATGGATGTGGCGCGCGGCTTGAAGAAATGCGTTGAGTATTATGGCGCGGCCAAGAAAGCGGGCAAAGTTCGGGTGGCCAAAAAGGTTCACTTGGCGCGCGATTGAACGACCGGCAAGGGCGTCCGTTGCTCCTTGCCGCGGCCGAACACTTTCCGCCAGAGCCACATCAGCGGATCGTAGAATTCATCCACAACGCGCTCCTTTAGCGGAATGATGCCATTGTCGGTGATGTGAATATGCTCCGGACAGACCTCGGTGCAGCACTTGGTGATGTTGCACAGGCCGATATTGAGGTCGTCCTTGAGGAGGCTTAGCCGATCGCCGGTATCGAGCGGGTGCATTTCCAGACTGGCCACGCGGATCATATAGCGGGGGCCGCCAAAGACCTCTTCTCCTTTCTTCTTGTCATGATCGCGCAACACATGGCACGTATCTTGGCATAAAAAGCACTCGATGCACTTGCGAAATTCCTGAACGCGGTCGACTTCCTCTTGGCTCATGCGCCAGGTCCCGTCCGGAGCATCCGGCGGACGCGGCTTGAACGGTGGAATGCGTTTGTTGATCTCATAGTTCCAGGAAACGTCCGTTACCAAATCCTTGATAAGCGGAAACGTGTGCATCGGCTCAATGATGACCGGCTCATTGGCTTGGATGAAGCGGGCGTCGTCCATGCGCGTCATGCACATGAGCCTCGGCCGGCCGTTGATCTCGGCCGAGCAGGAACCGCATTTGCCGGCTTTGCAATTCCAGCGGCAAGCGAGATCCGGCGCTTGGGTCGCCTGGATTTGGTGCACGCAGTCGAGCACAACCATGCCTTCGCCTACTTCGGCGACATAGTCCTTCAACTCACCGGTATCCTTATCACCCCGCCAAATGCGGAAGGTGGCTTGCGCCATCGTCATATTCCTTTTGGTAAATCCGAAATTCGAATTACGAAATTCGAAATCCGAAATTCGAAACAAATCCTAATATCGAAACCCAAAACGAAAGCTGTGTTTTTGCCCCATTTGAGTATTGAGTATTAGAATTTGTTTCGAATTTCGTATTTCGAATTTCGGATTTCTTAACTCAGTTCCTCAGGCAATCTGCCGTCGTTTTGTTCCTTAATGACTTCTTTCAGTTCGGCCGGCATTTCAGGGATTCTGTCAAATCGAAACTGCATTGTGCCGTCGGGGCCTTTCCAGACGACTGTGTTAACCTTGCCGAAGTCTTTGCTGTCTTTGCGGGGAAAGTCGTCACGAAATTGGCCGCCTCGGCTCTCCTTGCGTTCTAGAGCCGCTCGTGTAACCGCTTCGGACACCGTCATTAGATTTGTCAAATCCATGCAGGTATGCCAGCCGGGATTGTACTCGCGATTAATCGGCGCCCGCACGCGCTGGGAACGATCGCGTAGCTGCCCCAAGCGTTCGAGAGCTTGAGTCATCTCATCTTGCTTGCGGACGATGCCGACCAGGTCCTGCATCATTTCCTGCAAATCTTGTTGCACTTTGTAAGGGTTCTCGTCTCCGGCGGGCTGGTCGATGAAGCTCAAAGCCCAGCGCGCCGACTCTTCAATTTGCTCGTTGTTGACCTGCCCGGCGCTTTGGTCCTTGGAAAACTTGGCTGCGAACTCGCCGGCGCGCTTGCCCAGAACCAACAAGTCCGAAAGCGAATTACCGCCCAGGCGATTGGCGCCATTGATGCCCGCGGCACATTCTCCGCATGCGAACAGCCCCGGAATGGCGGACATCTGCGTATCCGCATTCACGCGGACGCCGCCCATGATGTAATGCGTAGTCGGTCCGACTTCCATCGCCTGTTTGGTGATGTCCACATTGCCCAGTTCTTTGAACTGGTGATACATGCTGGGCAGCTTTTTCTTCCAATGCTCGGCCGCGTTGAAAGAAGGATTGCGCTTCTTCATCCAGTTGGCGAAGCTCTCCAGTTCCAGGAAGACGCCGCCATGCGGACTGCCGCGTCCTTGTTTGACCTCCCGGACGATGCAGCGGGCAACGTGATCGCGCGTCAGCAACTCGGGCGGGCGGCGTGCGTCCTTGCCCTGGTATTTTTCACCGAGGACGTACAGGAAGCCCTCTTCCTCGTTGTCCGCCGTCTGAGTCTTGTAGGCGTCCGGAATGTCGCCGAACATGAAGCGCTTGCCTTCGCTATTCCGCAAGCACCCGCCTTCGCCGCGTACGCCTTCGGTCACCAAAATCCCACGCACGCTGGGCGGCCAAACCATGCCGGTGGGATGAAATTGGATAAACTCCATGTCAATCAATTCCGCGCCCGCATGATAGGCAAGGCTATGGCCGTCGCCGGTGTATTCCCAGCTATTGCTGGTGATCTTGTACGCCTTGCCGATGCCGCCGGTCGCCAGCACGATGGCCTTGGCTTTGAACAGCACGAAGCGGCCGCGCTCGCGGTAATAACCGAAGGCGCCGGCAATCCGATCGCCGTCTTTGAGCAAGCGGATGATCGTGCATTCCATGTAGACGTTGATGCCCTGATGAATGCCGTGATCCTGAAGCGTGCGGATCATTTCCAGACCCGTGCGATCGCCGACGTGGGCCAAACGCGGAAATTTATGGCCGCCGAAATTGCGCTGCAGAATGCGGCCATCCTTGGTGCGGTCGAAAACCGCTCCCCAGGCTTCCAGTTCACGCACGCGGTCGGGCGCTTCCCGGGCGTGGAGTTCGGCCATGCGCCAGTTGTTGACATACTGGCCGCCGCGCATGGTGTCGGCAAAGTGAACGCGCCAGTTATCGCGGTTGTCGACGTTTGCCAGAGCGGCAGCGATGCCTCCCTCGGCCATCACGGTGTGCGCTTTTCCCAGGAGCGATTTACAGACTAGGCCGACGGAGACTCCGGCTGCCGAGGCTTCGATCGCGGCCCGCAAGCCCGCGCCCCCGGCGCCGATAACCAGCACATCATGTTCGTGCGTTTCATAATCCATGAAGATTTCTCATCCGTCCATGAGCCGGAAGCGCCTCCGGGCGAGTTGCCACTCCCTCGCCGGCGTTTGCGGCTCAATAATTGACGTCAAAACACGCGGACATCATTCCATATGCCCATCGCGCAAAGCCTGATGTACAGGTCCGTAAAGCCGACGCTGAATAGCGACAGCCAAGCCCAGAGGGCATGGCGCTCATTGAACCACGTTACAAACCGCCAGAGTTTATAGCCGGTTAGCTCCTGGGCGATATTGTTCGGACAACTAAAGCAATCGAGCCGGCCACCCGTAAGGTGCCGGAGCGAATTACAGCCAAATGTGAAACCCGCGATGAGCAGCACATTGATCAACATCAGCAAAGTTCCCAGCCCCATGCCGAACTGATGGCCGCCGTCTGCCAATAGCTCCCCGTTTCGATTGGTAGGCCACCGAAAAGCCAAAAGCACATCCCACGAAAGGATGACGATGAAAATCAAGGCGAAGTAGAGGGCATACCGGTGCGCATTCTGAAAGAGCAGAGGCCAACGGTTCTCGCCCCAATAACTCTTACGCGGTTCGCCGACAGCACATGCCGGCGGATCAGCCCAGAAAGCCCGGTAGTAGGCCTTGCGGTAGTAATAGCAGGTGAGCCTAAAGAGCAACGGAAAGGGCAGAATCAAGAGAGCGGCGGAGAACGGAAACCAACTCGGCCACCAGTTTGGTTTCCCTTGATGAAACCAGGCGTGGGGGCTTTGGGCATCAAAAAGCAGCGGCGAATAAAAAGGCGTCAAATACGGGGCCACGGCCGGACCGGTGAAGTTTGTCCGGTCCTGCCGAATCTCAAACCAGGCGCCCTGAAAAGTGGCAATATTCGCATAGATGACGAAAACCAAAAGGCCCACAAAAGTGGCCAAGGGCCCCGCCCACCAGGCATCTTGACGCGTTGTCGCTCCGAATCCCTCCTGCCGCTCCGCCAAAGTCAAAGAGGCCATGAAAAATTGTCCTCGCTATCGTCAGGATAATTGCCCGATTTAGGAGCGCATTTCCCTGATTTGCAATTTGCCAGACAGTCGTCCTATCGCAGGGCGGCTAAAGGCGTTGTATGGAGGGGAGTTCCGTTGGCCAGACGAATGATTTCGCGGGTGCATTGGTCAGTTCGTATTTTGTATCGGAGGCGGTGAGGCGTTCGCTAAAATGATTTGTCAAGAGCCGCTAGGTTGGCGATCGTACCGACTCAAGGACGAAGCGGGCGAAAGACCGGAGAACTCATGGCCACCGATGTCCCCGCTTTTCGTGAAAAGAGCTTGTGGTCCACCCCTATCCGGGATCTCAAGCTGACCATCGAGGGCACGCGCCTGGAGCCCATTGTCGCGGAGTTTCAGAAGGAGCTTCGCGAGGCCGGCATCACGCGCGTCCAGCCGCGATTTTACTTATCGACCGAGTGGGGCGTGCCGTTCGACACCATCGCCATTGCCATTCCCTTTTACTTGGCCCGGCCGGATTTGGTGGCTCTCCATGAGGAAAAGGTCGGCCACATTGAGGGCTTTAACCGATCCGACATCCTGCGCTATCTCCGGCACGAGATGGGCCATGTAATCAACTATGCCTACCAGCTTTACAACGAAGCGGAATGGGTGAAGTTGTTTGGATCGATCTCGCAGCCCTACGAGGAGGAATACCGTCCCTTGCCGTTCAGCCATCGATTCGTCCGGCACCTGCCGGGTTGGTATTCCCAGAAGCACCCGGATGAAGATTGGGCTGAAACGTTTGCAGTCTGGATGACGCCGAAGCGCGATTGGAAAAAGGACTACGCCGGTTGGCCGACAGCCCTGGCGAAGCTCGAATACTGTGACCGCTGTATGGCTATGGTGCGCGAGCGCGATCCCATCGTGATCGACACCGAACTGGATGAAGATGTT
Source organism: Gemmataceae bacterium (assembly GCA_045802525.1). Classification (GTDB taxonomy): domain Bacteria; phylum Planctomycetota; class Planctomycetia; order Gemmatales; family Gemmataceae; genus JBJMQT01. Next base: position 28,128 of record JBJMQT010000133.1, on the reverse strand, counting down.
GGCGAACTGGAAGCCAGCCTGGAGAAGTTCTATTCCAGCCAGGAGACAGGGCAATCCGAGCCGCTCCCGGGAATCGATGGAGCGCTCCAGTCTGTTTTTGAGGAGCCCGAAATCTCGGACCATGAACCTCCCCAGCCCGACCGCGCCGTGGCTTCCGCTCTCATCCAGCGATTGCAGGCGGAAATAACCGCGACCGTCTATCGCTGGACCGGTCACTTTCCCGAACGAACGAGGCCGCTGCTGCGCCATCTCGCCGAACGCGCCAATGCCCTGCAACTGGGTTATCTAAAGGACCAAGAGGCTCATGTCATCGTCGGCTTAACCGCGCTAGTGACGGCGCTGGCCATGAATTACGTCCTTCACGGGCGGTATACGCCTTAAGAGGAAGTTAGTTTTCTTAGGATCTCTTTAGACAGCCACTGCTATGTTGGCGCGTTCCAAAGCTAACTCGACAATTCGGTTAATGAGAGTCACATAATCCATTCCGGCTTCAGCGGCGCCGGCGGCGAACTCGGCTGACTTTTCCAGATAGCAACTAGCATTAACTTCGATGACATAGATTTCGCCGGAGTCGGTTAGGCGCAGATCCACCCGGCCGTAATCGCGCACGCGCAGCGCGCGATAAGCCTCCAGGGCGACCTTTTGCAACCGGCCGCGCAACTCGTCGGGCAGTTGAGGCACTATAGCTTTGGTTCCCTTGTAGCGGCGACTGCGCTCGTCCCACTTGGCCTTGGCATCGAGAATGCGCGGAGCGCCATTGGGCAAACCGGAAAAGTCCATTTCAATGGGAGGGAAAACAGTCGGGTTTTGATTGCCCAGGACGCCCACGTAAAACTCGCGCCCTTCGATGTACTCCTCGGCCAGCGCGCAATCATTGACCTTTTCGTGGATTAGCTTAACCCGTTTCATCATGTCGTCGACGGTTTGCACGAGCGATTTGCTGTCGATCCCTATGGAGGCGTCCATGCGCAGGGGCTTGATGAAGAGCGGCAAGCGCAGTTGGCCGCCCGTTTCCAGGTTGGCGTCCTTAGTAAAGACGGCGAAATTCGGGTAAAGAAGTTTTTCATAGGCCAGGAGCTTTTTGGCCAGGGCTTTGTCTTCCTGAATATATATCTCGCCCGGGCCACCTCCCGTGTAAGGCAGCTTTAGCAAGTCGAAAACGCCGACGATTCCAACGGCGCCCAATTCGTTTTCACCAAACGTCTCCATCAAGTTGAACACCAGGTCGGGCTTGCGCCGCGTCAGGCCGGTGATTAGTTTTTTCAGATCCTTGTGGCCCGAAAAGACGGTCGCCTTGTGGCCGCCCTTGCGCAACGCTCTGGCTACCTGGCCGACAACAAAGTCGTAGTCCTTGGAACCCTCGCTTGTCACATGAGTAAGGACAACTACCTTCATATCGTAATCTCGTGCCCGAAAAGCAATCAGCTGCAGGGGCACGGCTGCAAACGCAATGCCAAAGTCGGCATTGTGGATAGCCCGCCGGCTAGGAGATCAAAGTAATAAAGGTGTAAAAGAGAATGGCAAAAGCCCTGGAGCGCGACAAAAGCGTGCTCCAGGGCCTCAAATCTGACGATCGCATTCCAAGAGAACCGATTACCCCAGTTCTTAGTTGCCTGTCGGCGGCAATGATCTGCCAGTCTTCGCCGTCACGCCCAGAACCTTGGCCTTGGGGTGCGACATATCCAAGACGACTTTGTCCGCGGATTCGCACACGGTCGTGTTGCCCGCCCGGTCGCTGACCTCAAGGCGGACAAAGAATTCGGCGCCGGTGTCGCGCGGCACCGGCCAGCGATAGGCCCCGTCGTTTTTCACATTCTTAGCAATGGGCATCCACGGTCCTTCCTTGGATGTCGCGAAGGAAAGGCCAATGCAGTCGGCGCCCAAATTTTTGTCCTTGGCGGACCAGGTGATGTGCAGCGCCCCGCCCTTTTCGCTCATCAGAGGACGTACGCCCAGCAATTGAGCGACCGGCTTGGTCGTATCGACTTCGATCCAGGTGTCCGGCGAATCGCCCTTGGCCGGCGGCGGATCGCCCATGCCGTAGCCGTTGCACACAACCAGCGTGAGGCCATAAACGCCTTCTCCTGGCAAATCGAACTCCACCGGGCTCTTGCGATTCTTGTCCTCGCAAAGTTTCTTCCAGCTCTTGCCCTCGTCGCTGGTCATCCAGACTTCGACCTTGCCGACGCCGCTGGGGCCGACTTCGTTGAGTTGGTAGGCGAGTTCTGCGTGCGTGCTGTTGAGAAGCTGGCGATTAGACGTCGTCGATTCAACCGGCGCCGGTTTGTTGGAGCGGCTTTCGATGTGAGTAGGCATAGGCGCCGGATCCGGGTCCATGGCCGGCAAGCTATTCTCTAAGGAATTGACCTTTTCCGCATCAGCCGCCGAGTTGACTTGCGCTTGCGCGGTTGCCGTGTCAGCGGTTTTCAAATTGGATTCAACCGCGGCGGCATTATTGGCTTTGTCCCGCGTCTCGGCACGAACGAGCCCGGTCCAGGATTTTTCGTCGGGAATCGGAAACAAATCGGCGGCCGTCGAAACGGGCGTGAGCGCATGCCAAGTCTGATCAGCCGTTTGATATTCGAGCCTTAATTTGGCCGCGTCCGGATTGGCATCCTTGACATCGCAGCGGACCACCGCGCCGGCGCCCGCGCCGGGCAGAAGCGACAGGTCAATACGAGGCGACTGCGTATCCACCACGACGATCAGGCAAGGCGCCTCGCGGCTCACGTCAGCCGGAGTTGCTTTGCCGGTCTGGTCTACCGTGGAGATGCTGAAGGCGTATTCGCCGTCTTCGGGCGCCTTGAAGCTAAAGGCCTTTTTATTCGGCAGGGCCTTTTCAATGCACACCCAGTTGTCACTGCCGTGTTTAACGTAGAGATGCACTTCCCGCAGCGACGCCCGGTCGGCGTCGCCCAATTGGAACGGCAAGTTAAAGCGCAAATCGTTGTGATATTTTTTTGGAATAGCCGGCGCTTGAGCGGGCGCCTGTGGCACAATCGCGATCGTGCCCACGAAGAGCGCCAAGCCGGCGACGGCCAACCCCAGCGCCTTGGAAAAATTGGTCCTAAGGCTCCAACGGCTTGCGTGCCCGAGCCTGCATAATTCGCCTTTCATGATCCCCCTCCCCCGATTGCAAAGCAACACTCGACCCTCCCCGGGGGCCGCGCGTTGTTCCCTGGCCGGTCACCCGAAAATCCAGCGAGCGCCGGGCAACACGATGCCCCGGCAGTTCTTTCCCGGACTGGCCTGTTACATCCTTGACTTGCACCCACAACGTATAAGATCCGGGCGGCAAATGAGGCGGCACCCAGAATTTGTAGTTGATGAAATAGTCCTGACGCGGCGTTTGACTGCGGTCGGGCGGCGTCGGAAAATCCTGGCGCCAGACCGGGTGCCCCTGATAATCGTGAATTTCCAGGGTGCTCATCAGCCGCGTTTCAAAATTGGCATTATTAGGCAACGTCATAAAGTTGCGAAATTCGACGTAGACCAGCACGCGCTCCCCCGGCTGGTCACCGCTGCCGGCCGCGAACTCGTAGTTATCGGGCAGCTTTTCATAGATGCCAAATCGATCCACGATGCCTCGACACAGGCACAACTTCGTAATGGTCAGCGAGGCCTTGGCCATCAAAGGCCGTTCAAGCCCGCGCAATTGATCCAAGACCAGCGCCAATTCGGTTGGACTGGCGTCTTCAACACTGCCTTGCGTCAGGCGAACGGCCAGCGGCAGCAAATGCATCAAGAGTTCCTGGTTGCTCTTATCGTAATGGCGAATTTGCTCCAACGCCTCGACCGGATGCTTATCCAGAAGGCAACGCATGGCAGTCAACAACGGCTCCTCGGGCGCCGGCTCGGGAGCAACCGACATGATCACGGACGTTTTTGCGGTTGTCTGTTGGTCGCTCTTAAGAGGCTCTTGCGTTTCAGCCGTTGCCCGTTCCTCGGGGCCTGGATCCTCCGGAGCGCGCTTCGGCTCCTGGTACTGAGTCGATTGAATATCCGGCTCCGCCGGTATCGGTGGACCGGTCATTTCTCTTTCAGAAACGGTATGATAGGGCGACCCGGACCCTTCACCGGCCGCCTTTTCTTCCTTGTCGCTCTTGGTGACGGATGGGAGTGCGGAATTGTCCTTAACGTGATTTTTCGGGGGCCATAAACATCCCGACGCCAGGCTGGCGCCGAGACCCGCCGTGAAAATCGCAATCCAATTATGCCGCGTCATCCGTGACCTCGTGCCGCCTCCTTTTGGACTCTGGTGCAGTCCGTGGGAAGGGGCGGGACCATAGCAAGGGGTGGCTTAAGCGTCAAGATAGAAGAGATGATCCATGGGCGCTTAGAGGCGGAACACGAATAGTTTCCCCTGGTTGCCCAGAGTGCCGCTTGGGCATGTCCTGCCGAACGCAGACAACCTCGCTGAGCCGACAATTCACCGTTCTTTACCCCAAAGACGCAAGGCGGCACGACCTACGAAAGCGGGGCGCTCAGCCCGTTTCCATCCAAAACAAATTGCTTTCAGACCTCGAGAGACAATCCCCAAGCGTTCAACTGCCGATTGTCTTTAGCGGGAAGGAACCCACGGGACCCAACCAAGGATGCTTCCCTCGGTGCAAGCGTTAAAACCATGAAACACCTCACGATCCAGCAACCGACCAGTTTCGACATTGCCGCATGCAGTCTTTGTGGTCAGGAAAGGTCCGCCGTCGGAGACGGCTTGTGTTTAACCGATGGGCTGCGCGTCGTCTGCCACGAATGCGGCCGCAAGCACGAACCGGCCCTGGCTGCTCTGCTCGATCTGGCCCGTGTGGCTCAGCGCGTGGGGCGCATGAACCGGCATACCCTTGTGCCTTCCTTGGGCGCCCTGCTTGATTTAGCTCGCGCCGCCGAGAACTATTCCAGCAGCTCCGCGCCTTCGCGGCAGCGCGCCTCTTGATGGCTTGCGTGACCCGCTCGCCATGGACAAATCCCCGCCCACGCAATCGAAATAATTAGCCTGATCCCTTCGATCCCTACCTGTTCTGGCAGGATGAAGTGGATTGGCCGAACGCCCGGATCGTATCTAAAGTTTCCATCTTGCCGTAGTCGAAACGCCATTACACGACCAGGGCAATTGCACAAACTGTTGACATTGAGACATCGCATGGCAAAAGCAAGGACGCTTCGCGCGATTCTAGGAGTTGAAGTCTTAGAGAACCGGGAAATGCTGTCTACAGCCGCCCCGGCTATCTTTCAAAGGACGCTCGCTCGCGGTCTACCTGCCGGCTTACTCCCGGTGAGCCAAAGCGCGCAACCCGACACTGTCTTTGTGACAAACACACCATCCGCGCTTCCGGCAACCATCATTACGACTGCCTCCGATGCGGCGTCCATATCCGGTCAGCGGCCAGGCCGCACGTTGCCCCCAGCCAAACCGGTTGCTCCGCCAATAAGCGCACCGACGCCCGTGGTGACTCCTCATCCGGCCCCGCACAGCACCGGAGTTACGATTCCGCATCATTATCGCCATATCCGCATAGCCGAGTTGGCTTATGGCGGGGTTCCCCTGGGGTCATTCGAAAGAACCTTACTGCAAAATAGCGTTGACCTGGTCATCCCTCATACCGGATTCCTAGACGGCATTCAGCAAATCGCACCGAACACGCCGGCCATCGTCTACTCAAATGTTTCTAGTTTGTATTTTGATTTGATGAACGACTGGCTCCGCTATGCCGACGCCCATCGACTCAATCGAGAAGCTGCCTTTTACTACGTAAGCCAGGCGACAAGTTTCTCCGGATCCAGCGCGTCCTCGCAACCGGTCACCTGGTTTTGGGGCGTGTACTCCGCGGCACCCAACGGCGGCCTGATGGACTCCACGATGGCTGCGCACTCCTCCAACACCGTGGCCTTCCGGAATCAAGGCACCTCGGTCTACGTTGGCTCGCCGGACAAGTTCCGAGAGATCAACTTCACGCTGTCGCGGGGCGCCAGCCAAGGTTGGCGCGGAGTCCTAGAGTATGCAACAGCCGTGGACTCCAAGGGCAACCCGACCGGTTGGACGACGCTTCGAGCCCTGTCGGATACGACAAACGGCCTTCGCAACTCAGGACAAATTCTTTTTGATCCGCCGGCAGCCAACTGGAAAACATCGTCCCTTAACGGCACAGATCCGCTATTCTACGTTCGCATCCGGACCGTTGCGAATGGCAGCGCTCCCGTGGCTCAACTGATCTTGGGACGTGACTACGTTGGCGCCAATGGCCACGACTCGGGTACAGTTCCCGCGTTCGATTACACGGCCGATGCTAACCACGATGGGTACTTGAACAACACCGAATACGCTCACCGCCATGCCGATATGGACGCTCGCTTCGTCTATGAGAGCCGAGCGCTCAGCGGCTATGGCCAAGAGCGGCCGCCTACCAATCCGGCTAATCTTGATTTCCGGAAATGGGCTATTGATTACACGCAGCGGTTGTTGAAGGCGCATCCTCTTGCGGACGGCGTGTTCATGGACAACTCCGCGGGCAAATTGCCTCTGGACGGCACAGGCCTCTTGGAATCGACTGCCGCCTATTCCAGCGCCTATGGCTCGCTGCTACACGCCATTAGCCAAAAGATCGCGCCCGGTTTGCTGGTCGCCAATACCGCGGGCGGTCAAAGCGATGCAGACCCGGTGGTCGCTCAAACCGTTGCTTACTACGAGGAGTTCGCCATCCGCGCGCTGGCGCACAACTATCAGCAATTCGAGGACCTGGCCCAGCAAGTCGCTCACCGGGCCGCGCTGCAAGGGCCCAAAGGTTATGCCATCCTGGACAGCCTGCCCCAAGGCGGCTCGCCCACGGACCCGCGCACCCAGATCGCCACGTTGGCTTACTACTACATGATCGGCGATCCCAATCGCACCTTCTTGAATTTCTTTGGCGGCTTTGAACCATCCACTTCCTGGACCCGGCATTGGTCACAGGCGGCCGCTTATGACGTCGGCCTGCCCCGTGGCACGTGGTCGCTCTTCGCCACAGGCAGTGATCCTTCGGACGTCGACATGACGTACCGGGTCTATCAACGCTCGTACACGAATGCTCTGGTCCTCTATAAACCGCTATCCTTCGCGTCAAGCGCCACGAGCCCGGCATCGCTCGGCACGGACTCCGCGACAGTCCATAACCTGGGCGGGACGTACCGACCGCTACACGCCGATGGCACGCTGGGCGCGCCAATAACGCGGATCTCCTTGCGAAACGGCGAAGGAGCGATTCTGATAAAGGTGTGAACGGGGAATTTCGCGTCGCTACGGATTCGTTTCACAGCCCTGGATTCGTTTCACGTGGGCGTAACCCTCAGAGAAACGATCTTTTTTGACGCAAGTCTTTGGCGCGTCCAAGTTAGAAAAGATCGTTTCTCTACCCCATCAGACACCCCCCCCTATAACCGGTTAGCGCGCGGTTGCTGTCTTCCCTTAGCTGCCCGCCGGCCCTATGCGCCTCATGGACCCTTTCTGCGCCTACTTCTTCTTTCCCTGCCTTTCCTTTGCTGTTCCAACGAGGATGATAATTGCAAATGGTTTAGTTAACGCGCCGCCGTAATGGAATTCCCGCGCTGGCGCTTCCCGCTTATACGCCGGAACCCTGCCTTGTTGCGCTTGCCGAATCATCCTAGAATGAGATGATTCCATTGTTTATGCGGAGAAAAACCATGAAAGCGGGCATTCACCCCAAATACGAGGAGGCCACGGTCGTTTGCGGCTGCGGCAACAAATTCACCACCCGAAGCACGAAAAAGAACATTACCGTTGAAATCTGCTCGGCTTGCCACCCATTCTTCACCGGCAAGATGAAGTTCGTTGATACCACGGGCCGAGTTGAGAAGTTCCAGAAGAAGTACAACTGGGCCAATCGCAAGAAACCTGAAGAAACAGCCAAGTAGAAATTCAAAAGTGCTGAGGGCTGGGGGCCAGGTTTGTTTGACTCGGCGCTCAGCACTTTTTCGTTTTCGCTCAACACCCAGTACTCAGCGCTTGAAAAAATGTGGCCTGCCTTCGAACAAGCCTTAACCCGTTATCGGGAACTGGAAAATAACCTCAGCGACCCCGTCGTTATCGGCAACCGTGCGCGCTTCACGCAAGTCGCCAAGGAACATGGCTCGCTGGCCAAGATGGTCAAGCCATATCTCGAATACCAGGATGTCAGCAAAGATATCGGCCAAGCGGAGGCCCTCCTGGCCGCCGAAAGCGATCCGGAAATGCGGCAATATGCCGAGGAAGAGCTGGCCCACAAGAGAGCCCAACTTCAACTTTTGACGACGCGGCTTGAAGATCTGTTGCTTGTCGATCCGGGCGAGGATTATGGCAGCGTGATCGTCGAAATCCGGGCCGGCACGGGGGGAGATGAAGCGGCGCTTTTCGCCGGCGATCTCTACAACATGTACACCCACTTTGCTCGCGATCAGCGCTGGAAAGTGGAGGACATTTCCTTCAGCCCCGGCGAACAAGGCGGTTATAAGGATGTCGTCTTTAGCGTCAGCGGCGATGAAGTTTATCTGAATTTGCGTTACGAAAGCGGCGGCCATCGCGTCCAGCGCGTTCCCAAGACCGAGACCCAGGGCCGCATTCACACTTCAGCCGCGACAGTCGCGATTCTTCCGGAACCCGACGAGATCCAAGTGGACATCCGCGAGCAGGATATCGAGTGGGAGCGCATGCGGGCCGGCGGGGCGGGCGGTCAGCACGTCAACAAAACCGAAAGCGCGGTCCGCATCTGGTACAAACGCGGCACGCCTGATGAGGTCGAAATCAAGTGTCAGGATGAGCGCAGCCAGCACAAAAACTATGATCGGGCCATGCGTATCTTGCGTAGCCGCGTATATGAAAGCCAGCAACAAAAATTGCACAAAGCGCGGGCCGACCAACGCCGCAGCCTAATCGGCTCCGGCGACCGCAGCGAACGCATCCGCACTTATAACTTTCCCCAAAATCGCTTGACCGACCACCGCATCAATCTCACGCTCTACAAGCTCGACGCCATCATCGCCGGCAATCTGGGCGATCTCATCCAAGCCATGAAAGACTTCGACAAGAAGCAGAGGCTGGGAAGAGCCGAGTGATTCTCCATTGATCAACCTTAGAAGGAGGGTTGTGTTATGGAAGACACACACCAACCCGCAGTAATCGACGCCAATACCTCCAACGTTGAGCAGGCCGCGGTCTGGACAATCGGCCGTCTTCTCAATTGGACGGCTGCCTATCTAACGGAAAAGCGCTCCGAATACCCCCGCCTCGATGCGGAAGTCCTGCTGGCCCATACCCTGGGCTGCCGGCGCATTGAGCTTTATACCCGGCACAGCGAAAAGGCGCCGGAAGAAGCGCGCACGCGCTTCAAGGAGCTGATCCGCCGCCGCGTTGAAGGGTGCCCAGTCGCCTATCTCGTGGGCCGAAAGGAGTTCTTCTCTTTGGAGTTCGAAGTGACCCCCGCCGTCCTGATTCCCCGCCCCGATACCGAGTGTGTCGTCCTGGAATGTTTGCGGCTGGCCAAGTACTTCACCGAACCGGCCATTCTTGACCTCGGAACCGGCTCGGGCAACATTGCCGTGGCCGTCGCTCATCAGCTTAAATCGGCTAGGGTATCAGCCGTTGACGCTAGCCAGGAAGCATTGGGAGTCGCCCAGCGGAACGCCAAGAAACATGGCGTCTCCGACCACATCACGTTCTTGCAGGGCAACCTCTTCGAACCAGTTTCGACTGAGGGACCATTCGATTTTATCCTGAGTAATCCACCCTACATTCCGAGCACCGAAATCGCCAATCTCCCCATCGGCGTACACGACTACGAACCACACGTGGCTCTAGATGGCGGCGCGGATGGATTCGCAGTTTTTGATCGGATTGTGGATCAGGCTCGGACCTTTTTGAAGCCAGGGGGTTATTTAATTCTGGAGATCGGAGCCCCGCAGGAAATTCGTGCTCGCGAAAAACTGGGGCGGATCGCGGACTACGATCTAGGGCCGACGATTCCCGATGGGGCTGGGCATCCACGGGTACTTAGGGCTCGATCTCGCCTCTGACACTTTCTGCCAGAGACCCTAGTGCTGTGTCATGTGTGTCCCACCTAATTGCAATGTATCCACAGCAAATGGAATTATGAAAACTCGAGTCATTCGCATTGGCAACTCCAAAGGAATCCGAATTCCCAAGCACTTCCTTGAAGATGCCGGGTTGGGAGAGGAAGTTGATATAACGGTTCATGGTAAATCCCTGGTCATTAAGCCGGTCAAGAACCCGCGCAAAGGCTGGGCTGCTGCGTTTAAGAAAATGGCTGAGCGCGGCGACGATGCCCTGTTGGATGGCGATATCTCAGATCTTTCCTCCTGGGACAAGGAAGGATGGGAATGGGAGTAAGTCCGCTTGGTTCGAATTGAAAAGAATTAATCGACACATGCCAAAACAGCTTCCGCCACTTCGTTAGTTTTGGCTTTCCCTCCCAAGTCGGGTGGCGACGCCTTCCCCGCTTTTAGCACTGCTGCCACTGCTTGCCTCACGGCGGTGGAGCTTTTCGCCAAACCCAAATGATCGAGCATCATGCCGACCGACAAAATCGCCGCCAGGGGATTGGCGATGCCCTTGCCGGCGATATCGGGCGCCGAGCCATGCACTGGCTCGAACATGCTGGGATAGGCTCGCTCCGGGTTGATGTTCGCGCTGGCGGCGAGGCCGACGCTGCCGGTGATGATCGCGCTCAAGTCCGTCAGGATGTCGCCAAAAAGATTGCTGGCCACGACCACGTCAAACGCTTCGGGTTTGCGCACGAAATCCATCGCGGCGGCATCGACTAGAAGCGAAGACGCTTGCACATCGGGATAATCGCGAGCGACGATCTTGAAGACCTCGTCCCAGAGCACCATGCCAAACTGCATGGCATTGGACTTGGTTATGGACGTGACCTTCTTCCGCCGTTTGCGCGCCCCTTCGAAGGCCGCCCGGATAATGCGTTCAATGCCACGACGAGTAAAGGTATTTGTCTGAATAGCGACCTCATGCGGCGTTCCTTCGTAGAGGCGGCCGCCGATCGGCGCGTATTCACCTTCGGTGTTCTCCCGGTATACGAGCATATCGATGGAGCCGGGCGCCTTATCGCGAAGCGGACATGGCACGCCGTCGAACAGGTAAGCCGGACGAAGGTTGACGTATTGATCGAAGCGGCGCCGCATGGGCAGCAGCAGGCCGTGAATGGTGACATGATCGGGAATATCGGGACTGCCGATGGCGCCGAACAGGATGGCATCGTGTTTTTTGAGCTGGTCCCAGCCGTCATCGGGCATCATGCGGCCGGTCTGCTTGTAATAATTGGAACTCCAGGGGAGGGGATTCCAATCGAGCTTGGCGCCTTCGCGCTTCACCGCCGCGTCAGCCACGCGAATGGCTTCGTGAATTACTTCAGGTCCGATGCCGTCGCCGCCGATAACTGCGATGCGGAATGCTGCCATTGCACGTGATCTCCCTTTTTCGTATGAGGCCGCCGATTGGTTCAATGTAGGAAGGAAAAAGGCAAAAGGGCAAAGGGAAAAAGGAACCCAGCGAGGTTGAGGAGGCCTGGAGAGATTTTCAAACCGAGAGTAGAAGACCCCAGGCGGCATTTGAAGGGCGCCGAATCATGATAAAGCACCTATCCTTTTTCCTTTTCACGCTCACCCTCATCGGTTGCTCCACGACCAAGGGGGCCTCGGCTAACACAAAGTCCGACCCCCTCCTGGGAGCTCCTATTAAGCCGGTGAGCTATACGACGCCGCCCAACACTCAAGCCATCGCTCCGCAATCGCCGGCTGCTCCTACGAATTCCATGAGCACCGCAGAACTGGCCGCGGGCATTCACCAGCCGCTCGATACGAATCACGACTTGCGCATCGGCAGTCCAAACAACCCGAATGCCGCCACGCCCGGAGACGGTTGGCGTCCCCAGGGCAACTCGGGTGGGCCGTCCATTGCGCTGAATCGTCCAGAGCCGAGTGCCAATGTCGATTCCCATCCTTCTTCCGGCTCTGGTCCGAGCGCCATGCTTACATCCGGAGGCGCCGCGAGCGGAGTTGATCCGCTCTTGGATCAGCTAAAAGCGCGAGGCATGGTGTGGTTCAAGATGGAGATGAATGCAGAAACCAGTGAATGGGACCTATCCTGCGCTATTCCCAACCGTCAAAATGCCGATGTTCAGCGGACCTATGAAGTCCGCGCCAAAGATCCGGCATCCGGCCTGCGGGCTGTCATCGAGCGGATAGATCGCGACCGCTAGATCGTAGTTCGCATATTGGTCATTTCTTTTTGGCTACAAGCTTGTCGCTTGCCGCTGCCAGGATGGCATCGACATCCTTGCTCTCGATCCTCTCAAAGGCGAATCGGTCCACGATCTTGACTTTGGAATAAAGGAAAACGGTTACGGCGTCTTTTTCGCCCAACTTGAATCCCTTTAGATTGTTCTCCGCTTCGAGGGCAAAAACCGTATGATCGAGGCCAAGCTGCTTTTGCAGAGGCCTCAGCTTTTCCGTCAATTCATCGCGGCGGTCGTCGATCTTATTATCCCCGGTTAACGAACTGCTCAATTCGCTGTCCAGAAAAACGGCAAAAACTTCGAACCGAGCCTTTTCATTCTTCTTGGCGAGGTCATTCAAACCCGTGAGCAGGCTTTGAACTTCCTTGCTGGGATCGGCGCCGCGGACGAATACCAGCGCCCCGGGGAACAGGCCGTTGTCGCAAACCAGGCAGTGAAATTTTCCCGCATAGTCCCCCGTTATGTTGTAAGGATGAAACGGACCGGGCAAGTCTCCCTTATCGTCCGATTTCTTTTCATCCGCCGCGAGGCGGGGAGTCGGAATGGCGAGCAAGCTCCCGACCATGCCAGATACAAGAAGGGTTAATAGCCACGAAAAGCGCATGTTAAATTCAATTCTCCCATAAGAGCAGGTGCACCTTGATCTCAGCTATCTCAGCATGCCGCCCCTCCGGCATGGAGTCAATGCCCTATTAATTAGGGCGCTGGCGAACTAGTCGATGGGAGTGGGACGCCGGTCCTACAGTCGGCATAAATGCAAAGGAACGCAAGCTCCCGCCTTCCAATTTTCAATCCTGAGCGAGAGTTCCTACTTGGGTTGTAATTTTTCCATAGCTGCTGTGGGCGCTGTTGCAGGCGCCTCGGGATCGGAAGGGTCCGGCTTGAGAGCTTGCATTTCGTCCGTGGCCATCTTTTGGATCGTCTCCACAGTTTCGACCGCTTCGGCAGTCTGTAGGTGAATCTTGAAGACCAAGGGTCCTACTTGGAGTTGATCGCCCTCGGCGAGGTCGCGCTCGCCCGTAACGGCTTCGCCGTTAACCAGTGTGCCGTTGCGGCTTCCTAAATCGCGCAAAGAGGCCTTATCGGGAGCGACGACCAATTGGCAATGTTGCCGGCTAACCAGTTCGCTATTGGGGCGGACATGGCATTCCGAGCCGCGCCCAAACATATAGGCCCCGGCCGGAAAAAGCAGGCTTTTTCCTTGAGGTCGCCCACTCACGACCACTAGTTTGACTTGCATCGTGGCTCTCACTTGGCCCGCACCGGTCAAAGGCAGGGAATTAGGAAACCACGCTCGATCATCAACCGGTAAACGAGGCCGATCAGATACTTCCGTGCACGCCTTCCCTGATTCGTGCATTGTGTTCAGCCGCTACGGATTTAGCAATGAGCTAATTCGTTTTTTACAGGCATTGCCCAAGGGGAGAATGCGGACGCACGTAGTCGGAGGGGGAATAGACGCGTAGACTCATTGTAGACCGGGAATTTTAGGTTCTCAAGCATTTTCTCATAATCCGAGGTGGAATATGAAATTGCCCGTGCCTTTAACATTGTCTCGCCTTTTCGCTTCTCTGGCTATTTCCGGGCGAGAGGATAAAGGCTCGGGGAAAGCGGATCGCAGAACGTCAGGAGCTTCTTTCGCCTGCAACCCTTCGGGAAAAGCCTTCCAAATAAGAAGGCGCCTGGTGCTCGGGTTGCTCTTGTATTTAACTTTAACAATGGGGGTTTTCCTAACAGGCGGTCGTGCCGATCCCGAAACCGACAAAGACAAAAAAGACAATGCCGCTATGCAGGCGGCCTCGGCCCTCTATGCGGACATTCGCACGGAATCGTTGCCCAATGGCCTGCGCATTTATCTCAAGCCGATTCCGGGCGCCCAAATTGTCAGCACTATGGTGGCCTACCGAGTCGGCTCGGCTGACGAAGATCTCGATGCCACCGGCCTTTCCCACTATCTCGAACACCTCATGTTCAAGGGCACCGACAAGGTTCAGCCCGGCGACATCGATCGCCTGACGCTGCGCAACGGCGGCGCCAACAACGCTTATACGTCCGAAGACATGACCGTTTATCACTTCGATTTCGCGGCCGACCGGTGGGAAGGCGCTCTCGAAGTCGAAGCCGATCGCATGCGCAACTTGCGCATCGACGAAAAGCACGAATTCGAACAGGAAAAAGGCGCCGTCATCGAGGAACTCCAGCGCGGCGAAGACGAGCCCTGGGACCTCGAGCAAAAAGCCATCCTTCCCGTCCTTTTCGGCAAGAAGGCCCCTTACGGCCATCCGGTCATTGGCGAACGGGAGCATGTGCGCGGCGCTACGGCCAAGGTGATCAAGGCCCATTATGACAAGTGGTACCACCCCAACAACGCCGCCCTCATCGTTTGCGGCGACTTCGATCCCGATAAGGCCATGGTCAAAATCCAGACCCTTTTCGGTCCCATTCCCAAGGCGGAATTGCCCAAACGCAAACCCGAAATTGAGAATCAACGCCAGGGGCCCCAGCGAATCGAACTCGATTCCAAATTTGAATCGCCCCGCCTCATGGAAGGCTATAACGCCGTACCTTCCAATCATCCCGATACCTATGCCCTTGATGTCCTGGATTCGCTTTTGACATCGGGCAAGACATGCCGCCTCTACAAGAAATTCATTGAAGGCGAGGAAATCGCCAGCTCCGTCGGCTCCGCCAATACCGGCGGCCGCTATCCGGGCTGGTTCACCGTTCAAATGGAATTACTTCGGAATAAGGATGTCGGCAACGCGGAAAAACTGTTGCTTCAGGAACTGCAAAAACTGCGTGACGAACCGGTGAGCGAAGCGGAACTCAAACGCGTCAAGCAAACGCTTTTGGCCAATACTATTTTTGCTCGGGAGAGCGTGCATGGATTGGCGGACAGCATAGCCCGCGGCGTTATGGTGGCCGACTTGGA
The DNA here is from genome assembly GCA_045802525.1 of Gemmataceae bacterium. GTDB lineage: Bacteria > Planctomycetota > Planctomycetia > Gemmatales > Gemmataceae > JBJMQT01. The sequence goes on along the minus strand of JBJMQT010000133.1, from coordinate 12,903 downwards.
TTTTCTTAAGAACTATTTGCCGCGCATCCTAGCCGTCAGCGCCGGCGACATCCAAAGGGTCGCCAAGAAATATCTCGATCCCGAGAAACGCGTCGCCGTGTGGTCGGTGCCCAAGAAAAGGGATGATGCCGATAAGGAGGCCGCAGTGACCGGCCGGGCCGGAGTTTTCACGGCCAGCCGGCTCGAGCGCCAAAAAGACGGCCGCGCTGCTGCCGGCAAAGGCATGGCCCTTCAGGACGCTCAGCGGGTTGTCTTGCCCAATGGGCTTGTCCTATTGCTGCTGGAAAATCATCGCTTGCCGATCCTGGTGGCTCAAGCCGCCGTTCGCCATGTCAGCTTGCTGGAACCCGAGGCAAAGGCCGGCCTGGCCGCGCTGATGGGAAGCTTGCTGGACGAAGGCACGGCCAAGCATACCAGTGCCCAGATTGCCGAAACCATCGAGGACGTGGGCGGAAAGTTGGACCTGAATTCGGGCGGTGGCAGCGTTCGCGTCTTGGCGCCGAATCGCCTTCTCGGTCTGAAGTTGCTTCTGGAATGTCTGTCGCAACCCAACTTTCCCAAAGACGCCGTGGCGCGCGAAAAGGCCCAGCAACTGTCGGTTATCGACGACATGGAATTACGGCCTGAAGCCAAGGCTGAACAAGTTTTCCACCAGCTGGTCTTCGGAAAACACCCCGCCGGCCGACCCGCTCTGGGAACGCGGAAAACCGTTGAGCCGCTAACGCGCGCCGATTGCGTGGCTTTCCATAAGGAACTCTTTGTTCCTAATAACACCATCTTGGCGGTCGTTGGCGATTTCAATTCCAAGGAGGTCATCGACGAGATCACCAAGCTAAGCGCCGATTGGAAAAAAGCCGACCTGCCCAAGCCCAACCCGCCGGAGGTCACGAAACCGAAGGAATATACGGAACGAATACTGACCATGCCCGACGCGGCTCAGTTGCATGTGTACATCGGCCATGTCGGCATTCGCCGTAACGACCCCGATTACCACAAGCTGCTGGTCATGGATTACGTTCTGGGCACAGGCCCCGGTTTCACCGACCGCCTGTCGAGCAAGCTTCGCGACCGCGCCGGCCTAGCCTATGAAGTAAGCGGCAATATTACCGCCACAGCCGGTGAAGAACCCGGACTCTTCAATTGCTACGTAGGCACGGATCCCAAGAATTTTGACAAGGTGAGGAAGATGATCCTTGCCGAAATCAAACTAATCCGCGACACCAAGCCCACCAAGGAGGAAGTCGAAGACGCCAAAAAGTACCTCCTGGGCAACCTGCCCTTCCAATTGACGACGATCGGCCGCGTGGCGGGCCAACTCGTTTCGGTAGAGCGTCTGGGACTGGGTCTGGATTACCTGGAAAAGTACCGGCGGGCCGTCGCGGCGGTTACCCCCGAAGAGATCCAAGAGGTGGCCAGAAAGCATCTCGATCCCGATCACCTGATCCTCACGGCAGCCGGAGCGGTGAGCGCCGAAGGGAAGCTGCTGGAGAAAGCCCCCGCGCCCAACCCATGACGGTGGGGCAGACATTCCTGTCTGCCAGCAGACAGGGATGCCTGCCCGACTATTTCTTCTGGCAGGTCAACAGAAACGTCTGCCCCACCGCGAACTTGACCGATTGGCAGACCGTATTAGAATGGAAGCACCCTTCCGCTATTCCTGACGGTGATGCCTATGAAAAGCCAGATGCTGCTCGTGATTGCAGCGGTAATCGCTTTGATTTTTGGGGTAACGTTTGCCTCGCAGTTTCTGGGCAAAAAAGCCTCTAAAACAAAGTCTCCCGACATCATCGGATCCAAGATTCTCTATTTCCCGATTACGAGTTCGCGCCAGTGGCTGCATCCGCAAGCTTCCGGCCAAGGCTCTGAAGAGCCTTCCATTGTAGGTACGGAAATAGAAGTTGGCGAGCCTGGCGCGTATGACTTCTGGTTCCAAAATACCAATGACGTTCCCATCGAAGTCAGCCTTAAAAGCAAAACCTGCAAGTGCACGGAAGTGGACATATGCTTGGCCGGCAAAGGCGACGAGGAATGGAATGATAAAGCCACCAAGGCCGTTTTGGCTTCGTGCGTACCGACCGGAGCGATGATAAGCGTAGGGTCGGCACTGTTCACTTCCGAAGGGCTCGATCGATTAATGGATTCCAGGCCGCCGCGGCAGTGGAAGAAGCTCGGGGGTGGCGAAGCGGACTCGTACACAGTGCCACCTCAATCCGTTGGGATGGTGCGGATGCAGTGGCACCAAAAGCAAGCCGCTACTCAAATGCTAAAAGCGGAAATCTACATGAAGCCCCAAAACGGGGCTGGCTCCTCCCTGGATTTGTCGGTGCCCGCCATATTTGTTGATCCGGTGCACATTTTCCCGACCGATATTCCCTTAGGCACTATCAGCGTGGGCAGCGCGGTTTCTGAGGGAACTTTGATCTGCTGGTCTTCCACCCGGACACAATTCACCATACGGCCCGCAGCGAACGACGATCCCTTTTTCGTCTGCGGCGAACCCACCGCAATGTCCGACCGTGACCGTTGTTTATTGGAGCAAGAAAAGAAGACGCGCATCGCTTCGGCGTACAGGATTCCGCTATCTGTCCGGGAACAAGCGGAGGTTGAAGAGACGATCAACGGCAAACGCCAAAAATCCATCGTGCAAATGGACCTCGGGCCGTTTAAGCGCGCGGTCGGTCTCGTTGCCGACATTCAGGCAACTCCGATCTACTTTAGCGTTCAGGGCGATGTCAAAGATCCGGATATAACGGTGGATCAAAACAGCCAGGATCGCATCCATGACCGGGTGACGTTTGGCTCTTTCCCGGCCGCCGATGGCGCGCGGACCTCCGCCACGATCGGCGCCCCCGCACGCTACCAACTGGCGATCGACAAGCTGCCGAGCTTCCTCAAGGCCGATATTGCCTTGGACGAGCAGGAATCTTCACAGGCCAGGAAGTCTTGGAAACTGCGACTAGAAGTGTTGCCGGGAACCGTCTCAGGCATCTTTCCGGACCCAAACTCCGCGGAGCTGCGGGATACCGCGATCTATTTGAAAATGCAGGGAAGCACCTCCCGCGGCATCCGCATTCCGGTGCACGGCAACGCCACTTTTCGATAGGAGCCGGCAAAAAGCCCCAAGAGCCTCAGCTTTTCGAAACTCTTGCGCAGCCGTAAAGCCAAGCCGACTCTCCCTAAGCGCCGACGCTTGCACTTACTTTTCTATTTGAATTTGACTCTTTTAAGATTAACCTTAAGGGAGCTTGTTCTAGGATTGCGCTCAAAGTGGTTAGGGATCCTATTCCTCCCGTAGGAGCCTCTATGAATCGCCGCCGTTCCGGATTCACCCTCATTGAATTGCTGGTTGTTATCGCGGTGATCTCTATTTTGATCAGCTTATTGATGCCGGCCGTTCAAAAAGTGCGCGAGGCGGCCAACCGCATTAGCTGCATGAACAATTTAAAGCAAATGGGTCTGGCCTTGCACATGCACCACGACACCTTGCTCAGTTTTCCGGCCGGCTACCTCTATCAGCCGACGGCCGTTACGCCGCCTCCGGGCGCCGAACCCAACGGTCCCGGCTGGGGCTGGGCTTACTTCCTCCTGCCGTTCCTTGAGCAAGACAACCTCTACCGATTGATCGACCGCAACCTACCGGTCGAATCGCCAAGCTGCTCGGATATTCGCCAGCAAAGCTTAAAGATCTATAAGTGCCCGTCGGACTCGGAAACAGGCATCTTCGAAGTTTTTGATTTCAACGATCAAGACATGGGACCGGCGATGACGAACAGTTACGCTGCCTGCTTTGGCGCCAATCGGGTCATCGGCTCCAATCCCGACGGGGGCGACGGCATATTCTACCGCAATAGCTTTACCCGGTTCGCCGACATTACCGATGGCACCAGCAATACGTTGGCCATCGGCGAACGGGCGGCCTTGTTCGCCAAGGCGCCTTGGGCCGGCGTCATGACCGGGGGAACTGTCCGAACCACCGTTGGGGCGCCGGTTCTAGTTTCCGCAATCGAGCCGGCGCCGGCCATGGCGCTGGCAGGAGCATTCAATCATTCGCTCAACAATGTTTCATCCGAACCCGTCGACTTCTTCTCAGCCCATCACAGCAGTTTGCCGGTCGTTTTCGCGGACGGTTCCGTGCACAAGTTACCGACAACCATCTCTTTAGAAACCTTACGAGATTTGGCCACCCGAGCCGGGGGAGAAACGATTGACGCCGGAGATTATTAGAGGCGAAGACGGACGGTTAATCAGGGTCCAGCCGAAAAAGCCTCTCTTCCGAATCAAGGTTTCCCGACGGACTTTCCTGGCGGGCCTGTTGGCCCTCGTCGTTTGGATTTTGGTGGGCATCGCGGCTTGGAAACTATCCAACGGCGTCTTTGGCCCGCGCGCCCCTACTTTGAAGAATGAGCTCGATTTCCAAAGCGCCGAAGAGGGATTTCGTTTCCGGGCGCCTAACGGCTGGATCCGAACCTCGATCGGCGGCAAATATCCGTCCGGCACAGCGGCTCAAGAAAGAAAACTGGTCGCGTACACAAAGAAGGGGGCGCACCCGGCCTCCCTGGAAGTTTCTTACATTGACCTGCCGCCTGAGACCGACCTGGGCACACGTCTAGCGGAGGCTTCGTTCGGTCAACCCGCCTGGAAGCAGACCGCGGCCGCCACGCCCTTAACGGTTGCCGGCGTAGACGGGAACCGTTACGTTTTCTCAGCCGGAAGCGGCTCCAGCGAAATGGTGAAAGAAGTAGTCGTATTTCGGCGCGGTGAACGCGTCTTTTTCTTTACAGGCCTCTTTCACGGTTCCGACCTCGGGTCCCAGCAACAAATTCGCCGGGCGCTCGAAACCCTCGCTTGGTGAGGCGACGCAGCGCCCCCGTAGAGCAAGCGTCCCGCTTGCTTGAGCGCAGTGCGAGGCCTAAACACCGCTGATAGCAGATGGGCAAGCGGGACGCTTGCCCTAGGGGTCGTGGGTAGGCCGAGAGCTCCATCAGCCATTGGCCGCCCCAGATGCTTTCCATTTCTTTCCACGGGGGGTCCGGCGAAATGGAGAGAACCAAATCAGACGGCCATTGCAGGGATGACCGCCTAGGCCCTTGAGGCAGGCCACAATTACGTCCTGCGCAAAAAGGGACTAGGATAGCGGGGCTTATTGGCTTAGACTAAAAAGACGGATAGGTCAAACGGACCTATCCGCAACCTGCCTTCTTACCCGCCTGCCCGCCGATTGAGGTTCATGCCATGTTGACGCTTTGGGGCCCCAAGCAGCGCTTTTGCGATAACGTCACCCGGCGCGATTTCCTCCGCGTCGGCGCGCTGGGCCTGGGCGGCCTCACCTTGGCCGACCTGCTGCGCCTGCGCGCTCAGGAAGGAACGAAAAGCTCACCGCGCGCTGTGATCATGGTCTGCCTGGCCGGCGGTCCCAGCCACATCGACATGTACGACCCCAAGCCCGATGCCAAAGCCGAGATTCGCGGGGCTTTCAAACCGATCAAGACCAACGTGCCGGGATTCGAGATCAGCGACCAAATGCCGCTCCAAGCGGGCATCGCCGATAAGCTGGCGCTAGTGCGCACGGTTCGGTTCGTCGAGCCGATGCAGCACGAATTGCAAGAGGTCTACACCGGCTTTCCCAAGTCGGCGAAACGGCCGGCCTTCGGGTCGGTCATCAGCCGCCTGCAGGGAGACGGCAGTGCGAATTTGCCACGTTATGTCAGTCTCGATCAATATGCCGGGGATCATGCCACTCTGGAAAATCCTCAATATGTCGGCGCCGGCCACCGGCCGTTTCTCTTTGGCAGCGAAGGCGTCAAGAATTTAAGCCTCACCGGCGGCGTGACGACCAACCAGCTCTCCGACCGCAAACTACTCATGGGAGCTTTCGACAGTTTACGCCGCGATCTTGACGCTCGGGGCGATATGGCGGCCCTGGACACTTACTCCGTTCAGGCGCTTGACATGATTACTTCCGCCAAGGCGCGCGATGCTTTCGATATCCAGCGTGAGCCGCCCAAAGTCCGCGACCGCTACGGCAGCAAAGACGCCAAGTACATCTACGGCAACGAGCCGAAACCGACTGTACCCTGGCCCGCGGAGAAGTTTCTCTTGGCCCGGAGGCTGGTCGAGGCAGGCGTGTCGGTCGTCACTCTGCGCATCGGCACCTGGGATTACCACGGCACTACTTCCGGCACCGGCAATATCTTCACCGGCCTTAAGTCACAATTGCCGCTTTTGGATCACTCCATTTATGCGCTGGTCTCCGACTTGCATGAGCGCGGCCTGGATAAGGAAGTGGCGGTGTTGGTCTGGGGCGAATTTGGCCGGACGCCGCGGATTAATAACGTGGAAGGCCGCGATCATTGGCCCGACACCGGCTTTGCACTCTTCGCCGGCGGCGGTCTGAAAACAGGCCAGGTTGTGGGCGAAACGGACGCCCGTGGCGAACGACCCAAGAGCCGCGCCCTAGGCGCGCAGAACGTGCTTGGGACCATTTACCACGCGCTCGGCATCGACCCCAAGCAAACCCTGCCTGACTTCAGCGGCCGGCCCATGTACCTGCTCGACGATGGCGACCCGATCGCGGAATTGGTCTAGGTACGAGGATACGAGTCGCTGCCCTAGCAAGGAAAACTCTTTACGTGCCAACGTCCCACGCCAGCTTGGGCGGATTATTCGCCAACCGCCGGGAGTTCTTGCGCTATGGCGGCGGGCTCGCAGTTGCCGGCTTTGTTGCGCCGAAGCTGGCCCAAGCTGCCAATACGCTCGGCGTTCCCCGGCAGGGTAAGGCCCAATCCTGTATTCTTATCTACCTTTTGGGCGGCCCACCTCACTTAGACATGTGGGACCTCAAGCCCAATGCCCCTTCGGAGATTCGAGGTCCTTTTCGGCCAATCGCCACCTCCGTTCCCGGGTTGCAAATCTGTGAATACCTGCCCCGCCTTGCGCGCCTGGCCGACCGCTATGCCCTGGTGCGGTCGGTCAGCCACAATAATCACAACCACACGCCCATGATCTATTACACCCTGACCGGACGGCCTGTGGAGCAACCCGGTCAGGACAACGATGTTCGTCCGCCGCAGCGGACAGATTTCCCGCACATGGGCGCGGTGGTCGCTAAGTTCAGGAAGTCGCCGGAAGGCTTGCCCGGGTATATCGCCATCCCGGAAGTTGCCGTGCGCAGCAGTACTTCAGGAGAATTTAAGCGGGCGCGGACGCTCCTCCGTGGCGGAGGCGGAGGCTTTCTCGGTCCACTTTTCGATCCGCTTGGGGTTAACGAAGAGCCCGGTACGGCGGAAGCCATTCCCGCCCTCTCCTTGCCGTCCGAGGTCGCTTCAGATCGCCTGGACCGGCGGGAATCGCTGCTGTCGGTTCTTGAGCACAAGGGACCGTCCTTGCCGAAAGCGAGCACGAGCGGCGAATTGCGCCGCCAAGCAGTCCTCCTCACGGGACGCTCCGGCGGCACGTCCAGAGTATTTTCCCTTGACGGTGAGCCGCCGCGCTTGCGGGATCGTTATGGCAACCATCGCTTCGGGAAGGCTTTACTGCTGGCGCGCCGGTTGGCTGAATCCGGGGCGCCAATGATCACCGTCCACTTTAACGAAATGACGATTTGCGATGGCTGGGATACCCACGCGAAGAATTTTGAAGCTCTTAAATCGGAACTACTGCCGATGCTCGACCAGGGGCTATCGGCCTTGCTCGGCGACCTAGAACAGCGCGGGTTATTGGGACAGACTCTTGTGGTTATCATGGGCGAATTTGGCCGGACGCCAAAAATCAACGCGGCGGCCGGACGAGACCACTGGGGTCTTTGCCAGTCAGTGCTGCTAGCCGGAGGCGGCATTGAGGGCGGCCACGTGTACGGTTCATCGGACCGGATCGGAGCCTACCCGGCGATAGACCCCGTAGACCCGGTAGACATTCATGCCACGGTTTACCAGTGCCTGGGGCTAGACCCCGAACAAACCATCTTCGATGGTCTCCGGCGCCCTTACGCGATCTCGACGGGTAAAGTTTTGACGCTGCTGTTGTAGGCCTTGGCGGCGACCAGTAAGTGGTAAATCAAAGGGCGGCTGGGAAAGTCGCTTTCCCAGCCGCCCTTTTGACTCAGCTCCATTTCTTTTGGCTTAATGCCCGAAGGTCATCTCCGGCATCATCAAGATCACGCCTTCCTTTTGAATCAACTGCAAGCGGTCCAGCGCCTGGGAGATGGAGCGGACGCGTTGCGGGTCCAGGCCTTTGAGATAGGGCATGGCCAGCTCGATCAGCGAAGTCTGCCGGCCCTTTACCATGGCGCTTGCTGCCATTTCCAAGCGGTTGGGCTCATCTTCGGATTCACCCAGCGCTTCTTCGAGGATCTTCTCGATGAAGTTCTTGGATTCGGGCACGACGCGCACTTCATAGGTGTTCAGCTTGGCGACGCCGGCGATGTGCTTGATGGCGTCTTCAAGCGTGCCGATCTTGTCGACTAGACCGAGCTCCAAGGCCTGCTTGCCGGTGTAAACGCGGCCGCCGGCAATCTCATCAATCGGTTTCTTCAGTCGGTCGCCGCGGGCTTCGGTGACATGGCCTTTGAAGACCTTGTAGATCTCGTCCATGTAGCCCTGCATCTTCTCGCGGCCTTCTTTGCTGAATGGCGAACTCGAGCTGAGCATGTCGGAGTTGGCGCCGCGCTTGTATTCCTTGAACGTGATGCCGACTTTGCTCCACATGGGATTCGTTACCATCTTGCCGCTGACCACGCCAATGGAGCCGGTAATCGTGGCCTCGTCAGCAAAGATAGTGTCGGTGCCGCAGGCGACATAGTAGCCGCCGCTGCCCGCGACATTGCCCATCGAGACTATGAACGGCTTCTTGGCCTTCACGCGTTTGGTGGCATCGAGGATGATTTCGCTGGCCACGGCCGAGCCGCCGGGGGAATCGACCCGAAGGACAACGGCTTTGATGTTGTCGTCGTTGGCGGCTTCATCAAGCGCCTTGCGGATGTCGGTGCTGCGCGCGCCGACGGCGCCGCTGAAAGGCGAGGCATTGCCGCCGCCTAGCGAGATCGGCCCATCCACGTAGACGATGGCTATCGAATTTTTGCCGGGTTTCTTTTTGGTGGCGTCCTGGAGCATATCGCCCCACATCTTGAAGACGGCAAACGGCGAGGACAGATCCAGCTTGGGCTGCTTCTTGGCGCCGTATTTCTTGTCAAACTCGACATTCTTGCCGTATTTCGACTTCACGGCTTCTTCGAATGTCCCGCGATGTTCAATCGCATCAATGAGGCCCGCCTCTTTGGCCCTTTCGGCAGTGTAGGGTCCGTTGTCAATCCATTCGCGTACTTTTTTGGCGTCGACCTTGCGGCCCTTGGCGATCAGGTTGATCTCCGTTTCGAATCGGCCGTCGAGCAGCCAGTTTTGCATCTTTTCGGCTTCGGGGCTGGGCCCTTCTCGCGTAAACATTTCGGCCGCGCTCTTGAATTCACCGCATGTAAGAAAATCCGGCTTAACGCCGATCTTGTCGAGCAAGCCCCGGATATAGGGAGATTCACCGTGAATCCCGGTGATCCAAAGATCGCCGGTTGGCACGACGCTGATCCGCGACGCTCCGGAAAAGAGCACATATTCGCTCATCGAGAGCGAGTCTGCATGGACAAGGATGTCCTTGCCGGCTTCGCGAATTTTGCCCATCGCTTGCCGAACTTCTTCCATTTGCGGCAAGCCGAGTGATTCACCGGCAGAAAGCAAGACAACGGCCTTGACCGAGGAATCTTTGGCGGCCTTGTTCATCCGCCCCACCAATTCGCGGAGCGTCAAACCCGGCGTCATGCTGAAAGAAAAAGACTCATCGGAAGGCGCTTCCGTAATGGATCCAGTCAGACGAAAGACGGGCACTTTCGCCAACGCGGCTTCGGACTTCTTCTCCTCCTTCTTGGTGCTCTTTTCATCTTTGTCCGCCGCGCGGGCGGGCGGATAGGCCATAAAGGGCAATAGAGTCCCGGCACAAAGTGCAAGGATTAAGCGGCGCAACATAATCTCTACCTCCGAAGAACAAATAGGGTCATCTTGCTTAAGTAATTCGTCTCAGGCAGCGCAACATTGGGTGATTCTCAGATCAGCTTGCTCAAATCAAGCTTCATTTGGGCGTGTCCTTCAATTCCCATTTCTCACCGAAAAACCCGGCCGTGACGATGCCGCCGGGCGTTCGCGATGTGGTCGGGACGTTAACGTCGATAATCGCATAATCCGGCAACTTGGGCACTTGCCGAGCGTTGTTCAAGTAATCGTACTCCCGGTAGGTAAAACCGCTATTGAGGACAACGTAGCGCTTGGGATTCAGTGGGTTAGGATAAATCATAACAGGAATATGGCCCGAAGCGGGATAGGACTTGTCGCTCAGCCGGATATCATCGCCGTCCCAGCGGATGGGCAGCTTATCGGCAATGCGAGCCAAAACTTTGTTGCTGGCCGGATCGCCCCACAAAACGAGGTTATGAGAGGCGATATCCTCGTCGTTGACCGCCTCATCGTCTTTGACGCGAGCCTCGCCACGAAATTGCTTGCGCCAATGTTCCACGGCATGAGCCATTTCTTTGTTTACCCAGGTCCCCGTCTCTTTGTTTCGCGGCTCGCCTGTTGGACGGACCATTAGAAAGCTGTCCATGAAGGCGTCGTCGATGGGCCCTTGCAGGCCATGGCGCTTATGGAAACCTTCTTCTTCCGCGGACGCGACGACCGACCAGCGGCCGGCTTTGCGAAAATGCACCGCCCAGGAGCGGTCGGAAAGGGGAGCGTTGGCGTCGAGTTCCTGACCGTCAATTACCACTTTGGTCTTGCGCGTGTTGTCCAGCGGGCAGTAGCCCGCCGGCATAGACAGCGTCAAACCGGAAACATTCTGCGTTTTGATTACGACCTGGTCCTTCTGCAACTCGGCATCGACGCGGGCACGCTCCCAGTGCTGCTCAAGCCCGTCGACCGTGATCCACAACATTTGGTTGTAACGCAGCGTCCATGTGGTGAAGCGCACATTTGAAGGAATGGCATTGCGGCCGTGTGCCGCTAGGTTGTCCACACGCTCATTGATTTCCTTCTTCACTGTAGGATGATACGAGTGCGCCGTGTTGGGGCCGATAAGGTGAACGAGCGTCATGCCCTCCCGTTTTAGAGCCTCGGCCATTTTGTCGGCAGCCTGTTTCTGCGGGTCGATCGCGCCGCTGTAGGCGACGGTCGGGCAATTGAAGAGGTTTATGGCATAATCGGTGCAGTCATAGAGGTGCCAGAGTTTTTCCTCATACCAGGCCGGCTTAACGGTCTCCTTTTGAAAGACTTTGAGAAAATCCGCCGTTTCCGAGAAGCCGGCGCCGGGGGCCGCGGCCGCCCACAGGCCCGGATAATGAACCGCAAACTGCCAGCACGCCGCTCCCCCCATCGAGAACCCGCGGACGACATGGCGGTTCTTGTCAATCGGATAATGGCGATGGGCATGAGCGAGCACTTCGAGCAGGTCGATCTCGCCGGCGAATTTGTTGGCGTTGCAATAGCGGCCGTAAGGATGCAAAACGAATGCATTGGCCGGTGTAAATTCACCAGCATTCCGCTGCCGGTCATTGATGAAGTTCAACTCGCTGAGGGTTTCGTTCCGGCCATGGAGCCAAACATCAAGTCGAAAGTGGTGCGGTGAATTGGGGTGATAAGAGGCAGGCACCACCAAACCGTAGGGCTGGACTGAGCCGTCGATTTTAGAGACATAACCGCGCGTCACCAAACCCGTTGCCGAGGTCCAGGGAGCTTTGCCCTCATGAAGCTGCCTGGCACGCTCTAGCCCTTGCTTGAGAAGCCCCTTAGCGACCGGAATTTCCTTATCGCTGAAAAACTCCTTGTATTTCAGGGCATATTGGACGGCGTTGTAATAGATCTGCACATCGGGCGTCAACTCTGCCAGCGCGGGTTTGGTCTTCGCGGTCGCGTGGAGCTCTTCAATGGCTTTTTCCAGTTCAGCAAGTCCGGTTTCGAGTTCTTTTTTGTCGGCGGCTGAGACACTAATGCCCGGCGGCGGCATAGGGCGAACTTTGTCGGCGGAGTTGTCCGCCAGGCCGTCGGCCCGGGCAGCAAGGCCATTTATAGCAAGCAAGGTAAACAGGCAGGCGCTGGCTCTCACGTTTAGCCCCCGATGCTTCTTGAAATGAACGACGACATTAACCAGCATGCTAATAAGACCGGGCCTCCTTGAAAAGCCCCCGTCCGGTCAGCTATTACGCAAATGGTTTTGCCTTTCTCAACCAGTTTGGGGTTTTGCCTTTCTCAACCAGTTTGGTATGCTCAGGTTTCCTACCTGCCTTGGCGGTTGCTTCTTGGGAGAATCCTATGGCCTCTCGTCTTCTTCCCGCCCTTCTTTTGCTCGTTCTGCCCCCTTTAGGACGCGCCGAGGAGCCTTCCCGCCGCGCGGACAAATTGGCCGTCGGCGATAAAGCGCCCGAATTTAAGATTAAAGACGCGTCCGGGAAAATCATCGATTTGGCTGAACTAACGGCCAAGGGACCGGTTTTATTACGGCTCACCTGCGGCTGTTCCGGCTGCGATAAGGAGCTGGCTTATTTCCAGGCCATTCACGAAAGTTATAAGGACAAGGGGCTCACCAGCTTGGCGGTCTTTAAGGAACCCGACGACAAAGTGGCGAAATACGTCAAGGAAAAGAAGCTCAATATGCTCTACGCCGTCGACACCAAGGGGTCGAGTTGGGACGTTTTCCAAACCAAGACAATGCCGACGAATTTCCTCATCGATAAAGGCGGCAACATCCTCTCCATCGCCGAGGGCTGCGACCCCAGCGGTTTGTTAGCCAAGAAATTGTCAAAGAAAATCGCCGAAACGGTAAAGGAAAAATAACCCGTATTCGAATCTCGCATTGTGCCGAGGCTCGGGCCAGCGC